>JAWVFK010000032.1:0-10750 GCA_033856175.1 Solirubrobacterales bacterium
CCGCCGATCAATCCTCCACCGCCGCCTCCACCGCCACCGCCTGCGACCACGCCTCCAACCGGTGGGCCTCCGCCCAACATCCCGACGCCTCCCGTTCCCCCGGCACCACCCCTGGGCGCCAACCTGACCCCGACCGCTCCCCCTGCGGTGCCGCTGCCGCCTTCTAACTCGACTCCCACGCTCAACCTCTTCACCTCGCCGACCTCGATCAGCGTCGCTCCTTCGCTCTCGCTCTTCCCACCGGCGCCGCCGGTGATCAACGTCGCGCCGCCTACTCCGGCGCGACCACGGCAGGAGGCCAAGAAGGCGGCGGTTCAGAGCTCGGGGTCGGATTCCGATGCGCCTGGCGGCGCCTCGCAGGCCCAGGACATGGGCGGCGATCAGGCCAACGCTCCGCCGGCGGCACGCGGCGCCGAGATGACCCGGCACGATCCCAACGCGTTCAGCAGGCATCGCGGCGAGACCGGCCCGACCTACTTCACGGCAACCGCCAATCGGTCGCAGCCGTCGGCCTGGGCGCGGGACCTGGAGTGGGGTGGGGGAATGACCCTCATGGCACTGGTCTTAGCGTTCGGCTGGATCACCGTGAGGCCGACGCCAAGGCGGCGGCAGCCGGAGACGCCGGCCCCGGCGTACGCACGGATACGCGATCGCCGCTGAGGTTGTTGCGGGACGAGATCCCTCGACTACGGCGCCTAACGGCGCCTCCGCTCGGGGCGCTCAGCCCTTGAGCAGGATGGCGGCGATGATTCCGAGCAGGGCGGCGACGATGCCGCCGCTGACCTGGACCAGGACGAGCTTCAGCTTGTTGATGTCGCCGTGGAGCTCGGTCCGCAGGGTGGCCACACTGTCTTCCAGGCGATCGAAGCGCGCGTCCATGCGGTCAAACCGCTTGTCGACCTGCTCGAATCGTGAATCGACTTGGTCGAAGCGCGCATCCACCTGGTCGAAACGGCGGTCGACGGCGTCAAAGCGCGCGTCGACGCGATTCGAGAAATCGCCGATGCGGTCGTCGGTCCAAGCCGTTCGCTCCATGGTCTGACCAGGGTAGCGCCGCTCACGTCGCGAATCTGCGCACTGCGCAACTAATGGCGCAAATGAGTTGCGCGGAAGGAAAGCGCCCTCGGCCTGCGAATAGCCCTGTTCATATGGGCTTTCTAGGTCGTAACCCCAAGCACGATCAATCCGACGCGGGCACCGCCACCGCGGAGCGCCCGGCCGTGGAGCCGACCGCGCACGACGCCTCGCCCGCCGCGGCGAGCCCGGCGATCCATGTCGATCGCGCGCCCAACGAGATGCCAGCTGAGCCCCAAGCTGAGCCCCAGCCCGCTCAGGAGACCCTTCCCGCCGAGCAGCCGCAGGTCGCCGAGCCGCTCAACGAGCAGCCGCAGGCCGCCGTCGCTGAGCCCGAGGTCGTCACCGAGCCGGCCCCGCAGGCAGCGGCCGTCACAGAGCCTGCCGTCAGCGACGAGCCCGCGCCCGACGCCGCGGTGCGCACGAGCCCGCCGCCGGCCCCTTCCAAGGAGCGCTTCCGCCCTGACGACCTCGTCGCGCCGGAGCGGGCCAAGAAGCCCGCCGGCCGCGGCAAGCCGAAGAAGGACAAGACCAAGACCTCGACCGTGATCGCCTTCGCCAACCAGAAGGGCGGCGTGGCCAAGACGACGACGACGCTCAACCTCGGCGTCGCCTTCGCCGAGCTCGGCTACCGCGTCCTCTGCGTCGACATGGACCCGCAGGGCAACCTGACGATGAGCCAGGGGATCGACCCCGACAAGATCGAGACGAGCATGTACGACGTGCTCGTCCATCACATCCCGATCCTCGACATCGTCGCCGAGCGTGAGATCGACATCGCCGTCTCCTCGATCGACCTCGCCGGCGCCGAGATTGCGATGAGCACGCAGATCGGGCGTGAGCGCTCGCTGCAGAAGGCTCTCTCGGCCGTCGAGGACGTCTACGACTTCGTCTGCATCGACACGCCGCCCAGCCTGGGGCTGCTGACGATCAACGCCCTGACGGCGGCAAGCAAAGTGATCGTCCCCGTCCAGTGCGAGTATCTCTCGATGCGTGGTCTGGTTCAGCTCCAGAACACGCTGGAGATGATCCGCGAGAACCTCAATCCCGGTGTCGAGATCGAGGGCATCCTGCCGACGATGCTGGACGCGCGCACGGTTCACGCCAAGGAGGCCGTCGAGATCCTCGAGGAGAACTTCGGCGACATGGTCTTCAAGACCCGGATCCGCAAGGCGATCAAGTTCGCCGAGGCACCGGTCCGCGGCAGCTCCGTCCTCAAGTACGACTCCGCCGGCAACGCCGCCGGCTATTACCGCGAGCTCGCCGAGGAGGTTCTTGCCCGTGGCAAAGCGTAAGCGGGCCAGCATGCGCGAGGGCCCCCTCGCCGACCTCTTCCGGTCCACCATCGACGACGGCCTGAGCGATCGGGCCGTCGAGCCGGCCGACACCGGCTCGCACCCGGCCCAGCCGCCTGCACCCGTCGAGCGCCCGGCTGCGCCGCCGCCTCCGCCACCGGCGCCGGCTCAGCCCGAGCCGGTCGAGCCGATGATCGCCGACTCTTCGCTGATCGAGGAGCCCGCGCACGGCCAGATCGAGGTCTACCGCGGCAACGAGGCGCCCTCACGGGCCGACTCGCTCGTCGCCGAGATTCCCGGCGAGCCCGAGCCCTCCGAGCCCGAACCAGAGCCCGCCGCGCCCCAGGAGCCGCCCCACAGCACGCGTGAGCCCAAGGACCGGCTGCGCCAGTTCTTCGGCGACGAGATGAGCCGCAGCGTCTCCGGCGACGAGCCCGACCCGCGCCGCTTCGGCACGGCGCCGAAGATCCACCGCGCCACTATCCGCGTGATCGGCGTCGGCGGCGCCGGCGTCAACGCCGTCAACCGGATGATCGAGGCCGGCGTCCCCGGCGTCGAGTTCATGGCGATCAACACCGATCTTCAGTCGCTGCAGCGCTCGAGCGCCGATGTCACCGTCCACATCGGCGTCGAGGCGACCCGCGGCCTCGGCTCAGGCTCGGACCCCGACCTCGGCTACCGCTCCGCCTTCGCCGAGCAGGACAAGATCAAGCGGCTGCTGAAGGGCTCGGACATGGTCTTCATCACCGCCGGCGCCGGCGGCGGCACCGGCACGGGCGCAGCGCCGCTTGTCGCCAAGCTGGCGCGCGACATCGGCGCCCTGACCGTCGGCATCGTCACCAAGCCGTTCGCCTTCGAGGGATCGCGCCGCGCCGAGCAGGCCGAGGCGGGGATCCGCGAGCTCGCCGGCCAGGTCGACACGCTGATCGTCGTCCCCAACCAGAAGCTGATCTCGATCCTCGAGCGCAACACCTCGATGGTCGAGGCCTTCCGTGTCGCCGACGACGTCCTGCGCCAAGGCGTCCAGGGCATCTCCGACCTGGTCACGCTTCCGGGCCTGATCAACCTCGACTTCGCCGACGTTCGCACGATCATGAGCGACGGCGGCCGGGCGCTGCTCGGCATCGGCATGGGCATCGGCGAGAACCGCGCTGTCGAGGCGGCGACCAAGGCCGTCTCCTCACCGCTGCTCGAGGTCTCGATGGACGGCGCGCGCTCGCTGCTGCTGTCGATCACCGGCGGCCGCGACCTCTCGCTGATCGAGGTCAGCGAGGCCGCCAAGGTCATCCAGGAGCACGCCCACCCCGAGGCCAACATCATCTTCGGCGCCAACATCGACGACGAGCTCAACGAGCAGGTCTGGGTCACCGTCGTCGCCACCCGCTTCGACGGCGGCAAGGCGCGCCGTGGCACGCTGGCCGAGCCGGTCCGCCAGAGCCATACCCGCTCGTCGGGCCCGAGCAAGGCCCGCGAGGTCACCACGGGCGAGCTCGGCGTCGACGTTCCCGAGTTCCTCGACTGGCAATAGCAGCCCACCGGCCTTGACCCCAGGCTAGGCTCGCGGCGATGAGCGAGGCCAAGGGCGTCATCGCGGCGGGTCATCCGCTTACCGCCGAGGCCGGAGCCGAGGTGCTGCGCGCCGGTGGCAACGCCGTCGACGCCGCCATCTGCGCCGTCCTGACCTCGTTCGCTGTCGAGAGCCTGCTCACCGGCTTTGGCGCCGGCGGGTTCATGCTCGTCGACATCGGCGGCGAGACGACGCTGATCGACTTCTTCGTCGCCGCGCCGGGCGCCGACGGCATCGAGCGCCGCGAGGAGCTCGTCCCGATCCAGGTCTACTTCGACCAGACGCCGCAGACCTTCAACGTCGGCGCCGCCTCCTGCGGCGTGCCCGGCTGCGCGGCGGGGCTCGCGCTGGCCGCCGAGCGCTTCGGCACGATGCCGATCGCCGACCTCACCGGGCCGGGCATCCGCCACGCCCGCGAGGGGGCGCCGCTCAACGCCCAGCAGGCCTACGTCATCCACATTCTCGAGCGGATTGTCACGCGGCTCGAGGGGACGCGCCGCCTCTACGCCCCCGAGGGGCAGATCCTCCGCGAGGGTGAGATCTTCCGCTTCCCCGAGCTGGCCGACGCCCTCGAGCGCTTCGGCCGCGACGGCGCCGGGCCGTTCTACGACGGCGACATCGGCCGTGCCGTCGCCGAGCACGTCTGCGAGCTGGGCGGCACCCTAGGGCCGGCCGACATGGCCACCTACGAGGCGATCGAGCGGCGCCCCGCCCGCGCCTGCTACCGCGGCACCGAGGTCTTCACCAACCCGCCGCCGTCCTCGGGCGGCGTGCTGATCACCTACTGCCTCGACCTGCTCGAGCGCCTCGGGTCGAGCGAGGTCGAGGACGTCGTCGCCGTGATGCGCTCGGCCAACGACGCTCGCGGCGCCGACTTCCACGACGGCCTCTACGAGGAGGGCTATCTAGAGCGCTTCCTCGGCGACGAGCGGATGGCCGCCGCGGCCGAGGAGATCCGAGCGGCGCGAAGCCGGGGCGGGGGAGGCGCCTTCCCCGCTGATGGCCTCGGCTCGACCACCCACCTCTCCGTCCTCGACGCCAACGGCAACTGCGCCAGCGTCACCTGCTCGAACGGCACCGGCTCCGGGGTGCTCGTCCCGGGCAGCGGCGTCCACGTCAACAACATGCTCGGCGAGGAGGACCTCAACCCGCTCGGCTTCCATCGCACGCCGGCGGGACGCCGGATCACCTCGATGATGGCGCCGACGATCGTCCTCCGCGACGGCGAGGTCCTCGCCGGCCTCGGCAGCGCCGGCTCCAACCGCATTCGCTCGGCGGTGCTGCAGACGATCCTGAGGATGCTGGACGACGGCATGAGCGCCGCTGACGCGATCGAGGCGGGGCGGCTGCACTTCGAGGCCGACACGGTTCAGGCCGAGCCGGGAGTGGACGAGGAGGGCCTGGCGCGGCTCGAGGAGCATGGCCTGCCGGTCGTCCGCTGGGAGCGGCGAAACCTCTTCTTCGGCGGCGTTCAGGCGGTTGCGCGGGATCCGGCGACCGGCAGGCTCAGTGGTGGCGGTGACCCCCGCCGCGGCGGCGTGGCGCTCGTCGTCGAGTAAGCGGCGACGGGCCGCGCTCGGCACGGGGCGGCGGCTGGCGCCGCACCGCGCCAGAATGGCAGCCGTGGCGATCGACTTCGAGGCGGAGGGGCTGCTCAAGGGCCTGCGCGGCAAGGCTCGTGAGGCACGCTGCAAGCTGCTGGAGCAGCTCGCCTCCGAGGGCGTATCGCTCGAGGAGCTCAAGCGCGCCGTCGCCGAGGACCGGCTGGCGATCCTGCCGGTCGAGCGCGTCCTCGCCGGCGAGGGTGAGGCCTACAGCGCCCTCGAGGTCGCCGAGACGGCCGGCGTCGAGGTCGAGTTCCTCGAGCGCATGCAGCAGGCTCTGGGCCTCCCTGTTCCCGGCCGCGAGGAGGCGATCTACGGCGAGGACGACGTCAAGGCCGCCCATCTGGCGAAGCTCTTCCGCGACGCCGGCCTACCCGAGCCCGACATGCTCGAGGTTGCGCGGGTGATCGGCATGAACATGGCCCAGCTCGCCGCCGCCAACAGGGCCCTCTTCTTCAAAGCGCTGATGAGCCCCGGCGACACCGAGCGCGATGTCGGCCTGCGCTTCGCCGCCGCCGCCGAGCAGATGATGCCGCCGGTCGGCGAGCTGCTGCTCTATGCGCTCGGCCGCCATCAGCGCGAGCAGGTCCGCCAGGACACGATCGCCCACGCCGACGTCAAGGCCGGCGGCATGCCCGGCTCGGCCGAGATCGCGGTCTGCTTCTGCGACATGGTCGGCTTCACCAAGCTCGGCGAGCAGCTGCCGCCCGAGGAGCTCGGCTTCGTCGCCGGCCGCCTCGGTGAGCTTGCCGGCGAGGTCGCCAGGCAGCCGGTCCGCCTGATCAAGCTGATCGGCGACGCGGCGATGCTCGTCTCACCCGACCCGGGGGCGCTGCTGGAGGCTGCGCTCGACCTCGTCGAGGCCGCCGAGGGCGAGGGCGAGGGCTTTCCGAGCCTCCATGCCGGCATCGCGATGGGGGCCGCGCTCAACCGCGGCGGCGACTGGTACGGCCGTCCCGTCAACCTTGCCAGCCGCATCACCTCGATCGCCCTGCCGGCGAGCGTCCTCGTCAGCGAGGAGGTCCACGAGACGATCGACGGCGACTATCGCTGGTCGCGGACCAGCCCGAAGCGGCTGAAGGGCGTCGAGGGCTCGGCGCGCCTCTACCGGGCCCGCCGCCTGACCGACCGAACCGCCGCCTAGCTCAGCTCGGCTTGCGCGCCGACAGAACGAGGTTGTAGAAGAGCTGCGGCGGCAGGTAGGGCTCGAGCAGGGCCGAGTCGACCCGCTGCAAGGCGAGGTAGCTGCGGAAGGCGAAGTTGCGCCAGCCCCAGGGGACCTCGTCGGGCTCGGCGGTCGACTCCATCGTCCGCGTCATCCAGCCGTGGATGTTGGCGAGCAGCTCCTCGCCGCGGATGTGGACGCCCTCGAAGCCGGCAGCGGCGAGAACGCTCTCGATCTGGGCGGGGCTGAAGGCGTGGACGTCAACCTCGGCCTCGAGCCCGTGGCCGTCGTAGGCGCCGCCGCCGTTGTGGCTGCGCTCCGAGGCGCCGACCAGCCGGCGCCATAGCGGCGCGATCGCCAGGCCGCCGCGCTTGGGCAGCGCCGCCAACCAGTCGCCGTATTGCGACGGCTCGCCGCAGAAGGCGATCGTGCCGCCGGGCCGCAGCACGCGGGCGAACTCGCCGAACGCCCGCTCGAGGTCGGGGATGTGATGCAGCACCGCGTGGCCGAAGACGAGATCGAAGCTGGAGTCCTTGAAGGGCAGCTGCTCGGCCTCGGTGCGCACGGTCTTCGCCCGCAGCCCCAGCCGCTTCGCCGTGCCGCGCAGCGTCTTCAGCATCCCCGGCGAGATGTCGGTCGCCGTCAGCCGCTGGATCGTGCCCGCCTGCAACAGGTTGAGGCCGAAGTAGCCGGTGCCGGCGCCGATCTCGAGCGCGTCGCCGAACGAGGGCGTCTCGGCCTCCGGCAGCGCCTTGCCGAGCTTGGCCGTCACCTGCTCCTGGCCGATCTCGCCGAAATCGATTCCCCACTTGCTGTCGTACTCCATCGCCGCGGCGTCGTGGTAGCGCGTATTGACGTCCTTGATGTGGCCGGGGCTGGCGTCCGGGGCGGCGGGCATGGCCGCACACTATTGACCTCCCCGCGCCGTCACCGGACCCGCCTGCCCAGGCGCATGGGAGAGTTCCGGCCCCATGCACCACGTCCAGGAGAACCAGCCTGAAGGAGTGCCGCCGCTGGCGCTGACCGGTGAGCGCACGCTGCCCGACGTGCCTGAGGAGAACTACTGGTTCCGCCGCCACCTGGCCGTCTACGAGTGGATCGCCGCTCGCGTCGACGGCCAGCGCGTCGCCGACCTGGCCTGCGGCGAGGGCTACGGCTCCGACGTGCTCGCCACGACGGCGGCGGACGTCATCGGCGTCGATGCCAACCCCGAGGCGCACGAGCACGCCAGGGCGCGCTACCGCCGTCCCAACCTGCGCTTCCAGCGCACGCTGGTCGAGCAGTTCGACGAGCCCCGTGACGCGATCGTCTTCCTGCAGACGATCGAGCACATTGTCGAGCCGGCCGAGCTGCTGCGGCGCTTCGCCGGCCTGGCGCCGGTCTCCTACGTCTCGACCCCCAACCGGTTGACGCTGGCGCCGCAGGGCGCCGAGAAGTCCGACAACCCCTGGCACCTGCGCGAGTACACGATCGAGGAGTACCGCGCCCTGCTCGACCCCTGCTTCTCCCACGTCGAGATCTTCGGCCTCTTCCACGCCCGCAAGCTGCGCCTCCACGAGCTGGCGATCAAGGCCGGCTGGGACCGCCTCCACCCGGCGCTGCGCATCACGAAGCCCTTCTACGACCGCTTCGTCCCGGCGATCGCAGCGAGCGACTTCCAGCTGCGGCAGACGGGTCTCGAGCGGGCGCTGGACTTCATCGCCGTCTGCCATGCCTGACGAGACCCACGGCGATCTGGCGATCGTCCTCCACTCGCACATGCCCTACGTCGAGGGCTTCGGCACCTACCCATTCGGCGAGGAGTGGCTCTTCGACGCGGCGTGTCGCTCCTACCTGCCCATCCTCGAAGTTGCCGACCGGCTGACGATGACCGTGACCCCGGTCCTCGCCGACCAGCTCGAGGACCCCGGCGTCGCCGCCCGGCTGCGCGAGTTCGTCGCCCGCCACCGCCTCGGCGGCGCCGAGATCGACGCCCGCGACGCGGCCGCCGAGCTCCAGCCTGCCGCGCGCGCCTGGGCCGAGCGCTACGCCCGGGTCGTCGACCGCCTCGATTCGTGCGAGGGAAACGTCGTCAGTGCCTTCGCGGCGGCCCAGGACGAGGGGCGGATCGCGCTGATGGCCTCGGCCGCCAGCCACGCCGTGCTGCCGCTGGTGGCCACGGAGGCCGGGCGGCGGCTGCAGATCGATGCCGGCCTGCGCTCGCACCGCCGCCGTTTCGGCCCCGCCGCCGGCTTCTGGCTGCCCGAGTGCGCCTACGAGCCCGGGCTGGAGCGGCTGCTGGCCGAGCGCTCGATCTCCTACTTCTGCAGCGACCAGAGCGCCGCCCAGAGTGCCGCTGACGACCCGCCGCTGGCGCCGATCGCCACCGCCGCCGGGCCCGTGGCGATGCCGATCGACTGGCCGACGGTGCGCCGCGTCTGGTCCTGGGACGGCTATCCCTCCGACCCCGTCTACGCCGAGCACCACTCGCGCTCTCAGCAGGGAACGCATCTCTGGTCAATCGCCAAGCAGCCCTACGACCCGGGCGCGGCGGCGGCACGCGCCCGCGAGCAGGCCGCCGAGTTCGCCGCCGCGGTCGCCGAGCGGCTCGCCGCCCACCGCGAGCGCCGCGGCCACCGCGGCCTGCTCGTCTTCGCGATCGACACCGAACTGCTGGGCGACTGGTGGTCGGAGGGCCCGATCTGGCTCGCCGAGCTATTGAGCATTGCCGCTGACCACGGAATCTCGCTCGTCACCCTGCCCCAGGCCCTCGCCGAGCACGACGCCGCCGAACGAGCGCTGCTTCCCTCGAGCTGGGGCGAGAACAAGGATCTCTCGACCTGGGATTCGCCTGAGGTCTCCGACCTGGCCTGGGCGTCGCGCCGGCTGGAGCTGCGCCTGCTGCGTGCCGTGGCAGGCAACGGGTTGTCCCAGCCGGTGGCCGAGCGCGCCACCCGTGAACTGCTGGCCTGCCAGGCGAGCGACTGGGCGTTCATCGACAAGCATGGCCAGGCGGGGGACTACGGCTTTCAGCGCGCGGTCAATCACGCGGCGGCGATGCTCGACGCCCTAGACTGCGACGAGCCTCCAAGCCCGCGTATGCGCAACCTGGCCCCCGATCTCAGCCTCGTCCCGCTGCTCGAGCCCTAGATAACGACCGTGAGCCCACCATGACCCGGGTCCTGATCCTCTCTTGGGAGTACCCGCCGCTGATCGAAGGCGGTCTGGCTCGGCATGTGCGAAAGCTCTCCGAGGCACTGGTGCCGCTCGGCGTCGAGGTCCACGTGCTGACGCGCGGGGGAGAGGAGTCGCCGGCGGAGGAGGTCTTCAACGGCGTCCACGTCCATCGCATCCGCGAGCCGACCCGGCCGACCGAGCTCGGCGAGTTCGTCGCCTGGGTCGAGCACATGAACGCCGACATGCTCGCCGCCGGGGTCGAGCTGGGCGATCGCTACGAGTTCGACCTCGTCCACGGCCTCGACTGGCTCGTCGCCGCCGCCGGCGACCATCTCGCCAAGCGCTTCGGCACGCCGCTGCTGACGACGATCCACGCGACCGAGTACGGGCGCCACCAGGGGTGGGTCGACAAGCACCCGCAATCGCACATCCACGGCATCGAGAGGTGGATGGCCAACCGCGCCGACCGCGTCATCACCTGCTCGCACTACATGCGCGAGCACGTGTCCGACATCTACGACCTCGAGGAGGCCCGGGTCCGGGTGATCCCCAACGGGATCGACCCGCTCGACCTCCAGCCCGTGGACGACCTCGACCGCCTGCGCGCCCGGTTCGCGGCGCCCGATGAGCGGCTGATCGTGCTGGTCGGCCGCCTGGTTTACGAGAAGGGCTTCCAGCTCGCCCTGGAGGCGCTGCCCGGCCTGGTGGAGCGCCTGGGCAACGTGCGCTTCCTGGTCGCCGGTTCCGGCACCCACGAGGCGGAGCTGCGCCGCCAGGCCGCCGAGCTGGGGCTGGAGGAGCACGGCACGTTCCTGGGCTGGATCGGCGACGACGTGCTGCACTCGCTCTACCGGATCGCCGACCTGTGCGTGGTCCCCTCGCTGTACGA
>JAWVFK010000033.1:0-36404 GCA_033856175.1 Solirubrobacterales bacterium
ATGCTCGACCTGCCGGCGATTGCCCGCGATCTGCTCGCCGCCGCCGGCATCGAGCAGACCGCCGTCGCCGGGCACTGCACGAGCTGCGAGCCCGAGCTGTTCTTCTCCCACCGCCGCGACGCCGGCCGGACCGGGCGCCAGGCAGGAGTCGCGTGGCTGCCGGCCTGATCCACGGGCTCGACCCGTCGCGGATCGCCGCCAACCTCGACCGGGTTCGCGAGGACGCCGGCGCCGAGGTCGAGATCCTCGTCGCGACCAAGTACGTGCCGGCCGAGGAGATGGGCGCCCTGGCCGAGGCGGGGGTCACACTCGTCGGCGAGAACCGCCTCCAGGACCTCGAGGCCAAGCAGGCGCGCTGGGCCGAGAGCTTCGCCTGGGACTTCATCGGCAACCTCCAAAGCCGCAAGCTGAGGCGGATCCTGCCCGCCTGCCGGCTGATCCATTCGGTCTGTACCGAGTCGGTCCTCGGCGAGCTCGAGCACCACGGCACGGCGGAGACCGAGGTCCTCGTCGAGGTCAACCTCGCCGGCGAGGGCTCGAAGGGCGGGGTGGGTCCGCAGGCGCTTGGCGGCTTCATCGCCGCCTGCCCGGTCACCGTGGGCGGGTTGATGACGATGCCGCCCTTCAGCGAGGACCCGGAGGCGTCGCGGCCCTATTTCGCCCGTCTCGCCGAGCTCGCCCGAGAGCACGGGCTCGAGCGCCTCTCGATGGGGACCAGCCAGGACTGGCGCGTCGCCGTCGAGGAGGGCGCGACGATCGTCAGGCTTGGCACCGCTTTGTTCGTCTGACCCGTGAGTCTGGGCGCGCTGCCCGGGCGCAGGGAATAATTCATCGAGAGCGGTAAGAGGAATCGGCCATGCCGGCCCGAAATCCGCTCATTAGTTATGGCACTCCGCGATACATGGCATCGCGCCCTCGTCTACTTCGGCCTGGCCGAAGACCACTACGACGACGAGATCGAGGACTACTACGAGCCCGAGACCGGCTCGGAGGAGGTCTTCGAAGAGCAGGCTTCCCCGGCCTCGGTCAGGCGGATGCCGCGCACGCCGCGCCGCCACGACGACATCGACGACATCTTCGGCGACGACGACCTTCCCGCCCCGTCACGCGGCGGGGCGGCGACCCGCGTCCTCGAGCCGGTCGACACCGGCGCCGACGTCCAGGTCCACATGGTCACCCCGTCGAGCTTCAACGACGCCCAGCAGGTGGCCGACCAGTTCAAGCGCTCGAAGCCGGTGATCCTCAACCTGCAGTCGACGAACACCGAGCTCTCGAAGCGGCTGATCGACTTCGCCTCCGGCCTGACCTACGCGCTCAACGGCGGCATGCAGCGGATCGCCGACAAGGTCTTCCTGCTGACGCCGCGCAACGTCGACGTCTCCGCCGACGAGAAGGCCCGCATCCTCGAGCGCGGCTTCTTCAACCAGTCCTGATTCAGTCCTCGTCCTGATTCACTCCTCATCTAGGCTGTCGGCACGATGAGAGTTGGCTTCGCAGGCGCGGGCAACATGGCGGCTGCGATCGCGCGGGGGTGGCATGCCGGCGAGGGCGGCGCCGCCGAGATGCTCTTCACCGACGCCGGCTCCGGCGCTGCGGCGCGCCTCGCCGAGGAGGTCGGAGGCCGAGCCGTCGCCGGCAACGCCGAGCTGGCGGCCCAGTCCGACCTCATCATCCTCGCGGTCAAGCCCGCCCAGCTCGAGGCCGTCGCCGCCGAGCTGGGAGAGGCGCCACGGGTCCTCTCGCTGCTAGCGGCGACGCCGCTCGCTCGTCTTCAGGCGGCCCTGCCGGGCGCCGCGATCATCCGCGCGATGCCCAACGTCGGCGTCGAGGTCCGCCGCGGCGTCATCTGCCTAGCCGCGCCGGACGATGCCGAGGATCTCCTGCGCGAGGTCACCGAGCTGCTTGCACCGCTCGGCGAGGTGATCCGGATCGAGGACCGCGGCATGGATGCGGCGACGGCCGTGATGAGCTGCTCGCCCGCCTACGTCGCCCTGATCGCCGAGACCCTGGCCGAGGCCGGCGCCCGCGAGGGACTCGACGAGCGGCTCTCCTACGAGCTCGTCGTCGAGACGCTCGCCGGCACGGCCGAGCTGCTGCGCAAGCACGATCCACTCAACGTCCGCCGCGCCGTCACCTCGCCCGGCGGCAGCACGGCCGCAGGCCTCGCCGCGCTAGATCGCGGCGGTGCGCGGGCGAGCTTCGAGGACGCCGTCCAAGCCTCGCTGCAGAAGATGAGGACCGCATGACCGCGCTGCTGGCGATCGGCAACCGCGACGTCGCCGACTACGTCTCGGCGCTATTCCTCGTCTACTTCATCCTGATCTTCGCCCGGATCCTCGTCTCCTGGATCCCGCGGATGCCCTACAACCGCAGCGTCGGAGCCGTAACGCGCTTCCTCGCCGAGGTCACCGACCCCTACCTGAACCTCTTTCGCCGCATCATCCCGCCGATCGGCGGCGCCGGGATGGCGATCGACGTCAGCCCGATGATCGCGATCATCCTGCTGATGATCGTCCGCAGCCTCGTCGTCGGGGCAATCATCAATTGAGCGCCGCCGACCGCTGGGGCCGCACGCTCGCCGTGTGCGGCCTCGTCGTCGCGCTCGACCAGGGCCTGAAGGCCCTCGTCCAGTCGAAGCTGGTGCCGGCCGAGCACGTCGACGTCGGCCTCGGTTTCGAGATCGCCAACGTCCACAACCGCGGCGCCGCCTTCGGCCTCTTCGCCGGGGGCCAGACGCCGGTGATCGCGGTCTCGCTGCTGGCGATCGTCCTGCTCGGCGTCTACCTGGCCCGCAACATCGGCCGGCCAGGGCTCTGGCTCGCCGCCGGGCTGGTCGTCGGCGGAGCGCTGGGCAACCTCGCCGACCGGCTGCGGATCGACGCCGTCACCGACTTCATCGACCCACCACTGTGGCCGGCCTTCAACCTCGCCGACGTCGCGATCGTCGCCGGGGTCGCGCTGCTGCTTCTCGGCCTCCCCGGCCGGGCAAGCACGCCAGAGCGATGAAGCGGCTCGAGGCCGCCGGAGTCAGGATTGTCCATGTCGACGACAGCCTCGCCGTGATCGACAAGCCGGCCGGCCTCGTCGTCCATCCTGCGCCGAGCCATTCCGGCGAGACGCTCTCGGAGCTGCTCGCCGGCTTTGCCCGCGGCGGCGAGCAGGGACGGCCGGGCATCGTCCACAGGCTCGACAAGGACACCTCCGGGCTGATGATCGTCGCCCGTGACGAGGTAGCCCATCGTGCGCTCAGCGGCCAGATCCGCCGCCGCGAGGTCGAGCGCGAATACGTCGCCCTGGTGGAGGGCGCGCTCGAGTCGCGCAGCGGCACGATCGACGCGCCGGTCGGCCGCGACCCGCGGCGCCCGCTGCGGATGGCGGTCGCGGGTCGCGCTGCGCGCCAGGCCAGGACCCACTTTCGCGTCCTCGAGCGACTTGCTAGCGCAACCCTCATCGAGGTCCGCCTCGAGACCGGGCGCACGCACCAGATCCGGGCCCACTTCGCGGCGATCGGGCATCCGGTCGCCGGCGACCCGCTCTACGGGGCCAGCGGCTCGATCGGCCTCGAGCGCCAGTTCCTCCACAGCCGCCGGCTCACCTTCGCCCACCCGGTGAGCGGCGAGCGGCTGGAGCTCCACTCCGAGCTGCCGGCCGACCTCACGGCGGCGCTGGAGCGGTGCAGGCGCGCCTAGCGGAAGCGGTTCCCTACAATCAGCGGTCCAACCAATCGAACCCCGGCGAGACGTCGTGGGGAAGCTGCCCGGCCAAGGCCGGGTCCCCAGGGCGGCGGCGGGCTGCAGCACAGACGCAGCACCCACAAGCAACCGAAGGAGCTTCATGCCCGACGTAGGCATCAAGGAGCTGCTGGAGGCCGGGATTCACTTCGGTCACCAGACGCGCCGATGGAACCCGCGGATGCGCCGCTTCATCCACGGCGAGAGCGACGGCATCCACCTCATCGACCTGCTGCAGACCGAGCGGCTGCTGACCCAGGCACGCGACTTCGCCGCCGAAATCGCCGGCAAGGGCGGCTCGGTGCTGTTCGTCGGCACCAAGAAGCAGGCTCGCGACTCCGTCAAGGAGTGGGCCGAGCGCTGCGGCATGCCCTACGTCAACCAGCGCTGGCTGGGCGGCCTGCTGACCAACTTCCAGACGATGTCGGCGCGGATCAAGCGCCTGCACGAGCTGACCGCGCTCGCCGACGGCGGCCAGCTGGCGCTGCTGCCGACCAAGGAGCGGATGTCGATGGAGGCCGAGCTGCGCAAGCTCGACTACAACCTCGGCGGCGTCCGCGACATGCCCCGCCTGCCACAGGCGGTCTTCGTCATCGACCTCAAGACCGAGGAGATCGCCCTGCGCGAAGCGGCGCGACTGCGGATCCCGATCATCGGCCTCGTCGACACGAACTGCGACCCGGACCCCGTCGACTACGTGATCCCCGGCAACGACGACGCGATCCGCTCCTGCGATCTGGTCATCTCGACGATCGGCGGCGCGATCGAGACAGCCGCCACCAGCTGGCGAGCGGAGGAAGCCCGTCGCCGCGCCGAGGAAGAGGAGCGACGGCGAAAGGAAGAGGAGGAGCGCCAGCGCCGCGAGGCCGAGGAGAAGGCCAAGCGCGAGGCTGAGGAGGCCGCCGCTGCCGCGGCGACCGAGGGAGCGCCGCCCGCCGAGGGCGCCGCAGCCGTGCCACAGGCGCCCGTCGCCCCGACCGAGGCCGCCTCGTGAGCGCGATCACCGCGGCCGACGTCAAGTCGCTGCGCGACCGCACCGGCGCCGGGATGATGGACTGCAAGGCCGCCCTCGCCGAGGCCGACGGTGACGTCGACCGCGCGATCGAGCTGCTGCGAGTCAAGGGCGCCGCATCGGCCGCCAAGCGCGCCGAGCGCGGCACCGGCGAGGGCGTCGTCAGCTCCTACGTCCACGCGACCGGCAAGATCGGCACCCTCGTCGACGTTCGCTGTGAGACCGACTTCGTCGCCCGTAACGAGGACTTTCAGCATTTTGCCCGCGACGTCGCGCTCCACATCGCCGCCGCCGCGCCGCGCTACGTCAGCGGCGACGAGATCCCGGAGGACGAGCGCGAGGCCGAGCGCCGGGTCTTCGAGGCCAAGGCGCGCGAGGAGGGCAAGCCCGACGACGTCGTCGAGAAGATCGTCGCGGGGCAGCTGGCGAAGTGGCAGAAGGAGATCGTCCTGCTCGACCAGGAGCACGTCAACGCCGACAAGCACGAGAGCAAGACGATCGAGCAGCTGCGCACCGAGGTCGCCGCGAAGACCGGCGAGAACGTGCAGATAGCCCGTTTCGCCCGCTTCGAGGTGGGGGAGGGCTAGTTCCGTGGCGGCGGCCGAGCCCCGCTTTCAACGCGTCCTGCTGAAGCTCTCCGGCGAGGCCCTGATGGGCGACCTGGAGTACGGCACCGACCCCAAGCAGCTCGAGCGCATCGCCCGCCAGGTCGCCGACGTTCGCGAGCGGGGGGTCGCCGTGGCGATCGTCGTCGGCGCCGGCAACATCTACCGCGGCCTCGCCGGCGCAGCCGCGGGCATGGACCGGGCGACGGCGGACTACATGGGGATGCTGGCGACGGTCCTCAACGCCCTGGCGCTTCAGGACGCGCTCGAGAACGCCGGCGCCCACACCCGGGTCCTCTCGGCGATCTCAGTCACCGAGGTCGCCGAGCCCTACATCCGCCGCCGGGCGATCCGCCACCTCGAGAAGGGCCGCATCGTCATCTTTGCCGCCGGCAACGGCAACCCGTTCTTCACCACCGACACCGCGGCGGCGCTGCGGGCGCTGGAGATCCATGCCGAGGCGATCCTGATGGCAAAGAACGGGGTCGAGGGGGTCTTCGACGCCGACCCGAGGGTCGAGCCCGACGCCCAGTTCCTGCCGCAGATCAGCCACCGCGAGGCGATCGAGCGCGGCCTGCGGATCATGGACTCGACGGCGCTGTCGCTGTGCATGGACAACGACCTGCCGATCTACGTCTTCAACATGGGCGACGAGCGCAACATCGACCGGATCGTCTCCGGCGAGCGCGTCGGCACCCTCGTCTCGGCAGAGACTCAGCCGGTCTCTTAGGCTAGGCGCCGTGGCCCTGATCGACGACTTCCTCAGCGACGCCCAGACGCGGATGAACAAGTCCGTCGAGTCGACCCGCACAGAGGTCGGCACCGTGCGCACGGGCCGGGCCTCGCCGCACCTGCTCGACCGCATCGTCGTCGACTACTACGGCGCCCAGACGCCGCTCAAGCAGCTGGCGACGATCTCGACGACCGATGCCCGGCTGCTGACGGTGACGCCGTTCGACAAGTCCTCGGTCGCGGCGATCGAGAAGGCGATCCTCGAGTCGGACGTCGGCCTGACGCCGACCAACGACGGCAACGTGATCCGCCTGCAGATCCCCGAGCTGACCGAGGAGCGCCGCAAGGACATGGTCCGCGTCGTCCACGGCGTCGCCGAGGAAGGCCGGATCGCGATCCGCAACATCCGCCGCGACGTCATGCACGACCTCCGCGAGCTGAAGAAGGAGGGCGAGGCCGGCGAGGACGACGAGCGCCGCGCCGAGGCCGAGCTGCAGAAGCTCACCGACGCCGCCATCGCCGAGATCGACACGCTGCTCAAGAGCAAAGAGGAAGAGATCCTGGAGGTATGACCTCGCCGCCGTCCGCGGCGCGGTATGTCGCGATCATCACGGACGGCAACGGTCGCTGGGCGGAGCAGCGGGGACTGCCGCCTATCGAGGGCCACAGCGCCGGCGCCGACGCCGTCAAGGCGCGCCTGCGCGACGCCGCCGAGCTCGGCGTCGCCGAGCTGACCGTCTTCTCCTTCTCGACCGAGAACTGGTCACGTCCCGCCGAGGAGGTCGACGGGCTGATGCGGATGTTCGGCGAGCGGATCGACCGCGAGACGCCCGAGCTCGACGCCGAGGGCGTGCGGATGCGCTTCATCGGCCGCCGCGACGGCATCGCGCCGGAGCTGACCGAGCGGATGGACTGGGCCGAGCAGGTCACGCGCGGCAACGAGAGGATCACCCTCTTCGTGGCCTTCAACTACGGCGGCAGGGCCGAGATCCTCGACGCCGCGCGGCGCTTCGAGGGCGACTCGGAGGAGGAGTTCCGCGCCCACCTCTACGCCCCCGAGATGCACGATCCCGATCTCCTGATCAGGACGAGCGGCGAGATGCGGATCTCGAATTACCTGCTCTGGCAGTGCGCCTACTCGGAGTTCGTCTTCCGCGACGAGCTCTGGCCCGACTTCGATCGCCAGGCGTTCGAAGAGTGCCTCGAGGAGTACGCCGCCCGCCAGCGCCGCTTCGGAGCCCGGGTGTGAGCGAGTCCCGCCGCCAGCACGAGACGATGCGGCGGGTCCTCTGGGCGCTGCCCTGGATCGCCTTCGCGATCGCGATCGTGGTCGCCGGTGGTCTGCCGTTCGCCGTCGCCCTCGTCGCCCTCGGCGTGATCGGCCTGCGTGAGCTGTTCGCGATGGTCGAGCACCTGCGCCCGCTCGCCCCGGCGGCCTACCTCGTGCTGGCGGCGATGATCCTCGCTGCGCATTTCGGCGACCAGTTCCAGATCCTGCTCTTCGCCGCGCTCGGCTTCCCGCTGATGTTCGTTCTGGCCGCCCGGCGCAGGGAGCGCGAGGGGATCACGGTCTCGCTCGCGGTCACCGTCTTCGGCATCGCCTGGATCGGGCTGCCGCTCGTCCACACGGTCCTGCTGCGCGACCTGCCTCTTCACGGCGGCGCCCTGCTGATCGACGTCCTGATCGGCACCTTCGTCGGCGACACCGCCGCCTATGGCGCCGGCCGCCTGTTCGGCAGCCGCAGGATCACGCCGCGCCTCTCGCCGAACAAGACTCTCGAGGGCCTGATCGGCGGCCTGATCGGCGGCACCTTCGCCTTCTGGTTCGCGGGCCTCTACCAGGACTGGCTCTCGGGGATCGACGCGCTGACGATGGGCGCCTGCATCGCCGCGCTGGCGCCGATCGGCGACCTCTTCGCCTCGATGATCAAGCGCGACCTCGACGTCAAGGACACCGGCCGGATCTTCGGCCCCCACGGCGGCCTGATCGACCGCCTCGACGCCGCCTTCTTCACGATCGTCGCCGGCTACTACCTGGCGCTGGCGCTCGTCTACTAGCGCCAGCCGGCTCGGCGCGATGCCTAGACTCAGGCGATGAGAAAGCTCTTGATCCTCGGGTCGACCGGATCGGTCGGCTGCCAGGCGCTCGATGTCGTCGGCCGCTCCGACGAGCTCGAGCTGGTCGGCCTCGCGGCCGGTTCCGATGCCGAGGGCCTGCTTGCCCAGGCGCGCGAGCACGGCGTCAAGCGGGTCGCCCTGGCCGGCGAGCCCGTCGGCGCGGCGGCCGAGGGCTTCGACGGCGAGGTGCTCCACGGCAGCGAAGGCATCCGTGAGCTGGTCGCAACATCGGGCGCGGACCTCGTCCTCAACGGCATCGTCGGCTCAGCCGGCCTCGGCCCGACGATCGTCGCGCTCAGCGAGGGCATCGACGTCGCGCTGGCCAACAAGGAGTCGCTGGTGATCGGCGGCGAGCTCGTGACCCAGCTCGCCGAGGCGACCGGCGCGCGGCTGCTGCCCGTCGACTCGGAGCACTCGGCGCTCCACCAGCTGATCGCCGGGCAGCGGCCGGGGACCGTCGACCGGCTGGTGCTGACCGCGTCGGGCGGCCCCTTCCGCGGGCGCGACGACCTCGACGGCGTCACGGTCGAGGAGGCGCTGGCGCATCCGACCTGGGAGATGGGCGGGCGGATCTCGATCGACTGCGCGACGCTGATGAACAAGGGCTTCGAGACGATCGAGGCCCACCACCTCTTCGGGGTGCCCTACGAGCGGATCGAGGTCGTCGTCCACCCGCAGTCGATCGTCCACTCGCTGATCGACCTCAACGACGGTGCGACGCTGGCGCACATGGGCCATCCCGACATGCGCGTGCCGATCTCCTACGCGCTCCACTACCCCGAGCGCGCCGACGTGCCGGTGCCGCGCCTTAACCTCGCCGAGATCGCCGAGCTCAGCTTCGAGGCGCCAGACCTCGATGCCTTCCCCTGCCTGCGGCTGGCCCGTGAGGCGGGTCAGGCGGGGGGGACGGCTCCCTGCGTCCTCAACGCTGCCGACGAGGTCGCCGTCGAGGCGTTCCTGGCGGGCAGGATCGGCTTCACCGAGATCGCCCGCCTCGTCGAGGAGGCCCTCGAAGCCATACCCCTCGAGCAGCTGACCAGCTTCGACCATCTCTTTGCCGCCGACGCCGCCGCCCGCGAGCACTGCCGCGGCCGGCTCGAGGCAGCCGCATGAGCTGGTTCCTGGCCTTCGCCGGCTTCTCGGCGCTCGTCATCCTCCACGAGCTCGGCCACTTCATCGTCGCCAAGAAGGTCGGCATGCGGGTCGAGCGCTTCTTCCTCTTCTTCCCGCCCAAGCTCTGGAGCGTCCAGCGCGGTGAGACCGAGTACGGGATCGGCGCGATCCCGGCGGGGGGCTTCGTGAAGATCACCGGCATGAACCCCGACGAGGAGCTGACGCCCGAGGTCGCCAGCCGCGCCTACTACAACCAGCCGGTCTGGAAGCGGATCGCGGTCATCCTCGCCGGCCCGGCGATGAACCTGCTCGTCTGCTTCGCCATCCTGTTCGTCCTCGCCTTCGGCGTCCGCGAGGCGACGACCGGCGTCGCCCGGGTGACTCCGGGCACGCCCGCCGCAGGCGCGCTGAGAGCCGGTGACCGCGTCATTGCGATCGACGGCGTCCGCGGCAACCAGGTCGCCCTCGCCAGGCAGCTCGGCCACCATCGCTGCGCCGGCCCGCAGCGCGACGGCTGCCGCGCGGCCACCCCCGCGAAGGTGGAGCTGCTGCGCGCAGGCCACCGGCTGACGCTCGAGATACGGCCCTTCTTCGACGCCGCCGCAGGGCGCCAGCGGCTCGGCTTCGAGTTCGCCAGCCGGCCGCTTCATCCCTCGCCGTTGCGCGCCGCCGGCATCTCTGCGCAGTTCATGGGCGACGTGACGACGAAGACGGTAGGCGTCATCGCCCGCCTCTTCGACGCCAAGCAGCGCGAGCAGGTCTCGGGGATCGTCGGCGGCTACGAGGCGACGCGGCAGGCGATCCAGTTCGACGCCCGCCAGGCGCTGACGCTGATCGCGGTGATCAGCCTCTCGCTCGCCGTCATCAACCTGTTCCCGTTTCTGCCTCTCGATGGCGGCCATATCTTCTGGAGCTTGGTCGAGAAGGTTCGCGGCCGCCCGGTCTCGTTCAGGGTGATGGAGCGGGCCGGCGCGGTCGGCTTCGCGCTCGTGCTGATGCTCTTCTTCGTCGGCCTCTCGAACGACATCGGCAGGCTGACCGGGCAGGGCTTCGGCGTCCACTAACAACGTCCGGGCAGTCGTCCCTGCGGGCGCGAGCGGGCCCGCCGGTACCCTGTGGGCATGGCCTCGAAGCGGCAGATCTTCGTCGGCAGCGTGCCGATCGGCGGCGGCGCTCCCGTCGCCGTGCAGACGATGACCAAGACCGAGACCGCCAACCTGGCGGCGACGATGAAGCAGATCCACGAGGTCGCCGAGGCCGGGGCGGATCTCGTCCGCGTCGCCGTGCCCCGCGACGAGGACGTCGAGGCGCTGAAGACGGTCGTCGTCGAGTCGCCGATCCCGGTGATCGCCGACATCCACTTCAACTACACGCTGGCGCTGAAGGCGATCGACGCCGGCGCCCACTGCATTCGCCTCAACCCCGGCAACATCGGCGGCCCCGACAAGGTTGCCCAAGTCGCCGAGAGGGCGACGGCCGCGGGGGTGCCGATGCGGATCGGCGTCAACTCGGGCTCGCTGCCCAAGTACCTGCACGCGCTCGAGCGCGAGAGCCCGGTCGAAGCGCTCGTCGCCGCGGCGGTCGAGTTCGTCGAGCTGATGGAGAGCCTGCGCTTCGAGAACTTCAAGGTCTCGATCAAGTCGACCAATGTGCCGAACACGATCGCCGCCAACCGCCTGCTCGCCGCGAAGATCGACTACCCGCTGCACCTCGGTATCACCGAGGCCGGCACGAAGTGGTCGGGGTCGCTGAAGTCGGCGGTCGGCCTGGGAACGCTGCTCGCCGACGGCGTCGGCGACACGATCCGAATAAGCCTCTCGACCTTCCACGCCGAGGAGGAGGTCAAGGTCGCCTGGGAGATCCTCAAGGCGCTGCAGCTGCGTGAGCGCGGGCCGGTGCTGATCGCCTGCCCGACCTGCGGCCGGCTGCAGTTCGACATGGACACCGTCGTCGCCGAGATCGAGCAGCGGCTCGAGTCCTACGAGGACCCGATCGAGGTCGCGGTGCTCGGCTGTGCCGTCAACGGCATCGGCGAGGCCTCGCACGCAGACTTCGGCATCACCGGGGCCCGCAACGAGGGCCTGATCTTCGCCCATGGCAAGCCGCTGCGGAAGGTGCCGCAGGCCGAGCTGGTCGAGGCCCTGTTCGACGAGATCGACAAGTCGATCGAGCGTGGCAAGGTGGAGACCGACGCCGCCAAGGTGCGCGAGGGCGCCGAGTGGCTGGCGAAGATCGAGGAGGAGAACGCCGACGAGCTGACGCCGGAGCGGATCGCCCAGATGGAGGCCGCCGCCGCGAAGGCCGACGGGGGCGACGCCGAGCCGCTGCCGACCCTGAAGCCAGTCAAGCCGCCGGTCAAGCCGCGAGTCGAGCTCGACGAAGAAGCCTCGCCGGTCGCCGGTCGCCGCTTCACCCGCGCCTAGCGCTCCCAGCCACCCGGCGCTAGCGGACGCGAAGCGGAGCAGCCGCCGGATGATGGTTAAGCTCGCGCGCGATGACCCGCCTTTCGAATCTGTTCCTGCCGACGTTGAAGGAGGCGCCTGCCGACGCCGAGGCGGTTTCGCACGTCCTGATGGTCAGGGCGGGGCTGATCCGCCAGCTCGGCGCCGGCCTCTGGACCTACCTGCCGGCAGGCCTGCGCGTACTGCGCAAGGTCGAGGCGATCATCCGCGAGGAGATGGTCGAGGCCGGGGCCCAGGAGATGCTGATGCCGGTGCTGCAGCCGGCCGAGCTCTGGCAGCGCACCGGCCGCTACGACATCCCGGAGATGTTCAAGCTGCGCGACCGCAAGGAGTCGGATCTCGTCCTGGCGATGACGCACGAGGAGGCGGTCACCTTCCACGTCGCTCGCGAGGTCCGCTCCTACCGCGACCTGCCGCTCGTCCTCTTCCACATCCAGACGAAGGAGCGCGACGAGCCACGACCCCGCGCCGGCGTCCTGCGGACGCGCGAGTTCGCGATGAAGGACGCCTACAGCTTCGACCGCGACGAGGCGGGGCTCGAGCGCAACTACCAGCGCCAGATCGAGGCCTACGACCGGATCTTCGACCGCTGCGGGCTGCGCTGGCTGCGGGTCGCCTCAGACGTCGGAATGATGGGCGGCAAGGAGGCGCACGAGTACATGGCGCCATGCGCGGCCGGCGAGGACGAGGTCGACGGCGAGCCGGCGATCGAGATCGCCAACATCTTCAAGCTCGGGACGCGCTACTCGGAGCCGCTCGGCGCGACCTTCCTCGACGAGAAGGGCGAGGAGCGGCCGATCGTCATGGGCTGCTACGGGATCGGCCCGGCGCGCGTCGTCGCTGCGGCGATCGAGCAGGGCGCCGACAAGAAGGGAATCGTCTGGCCCCGCGCGCTCGCGCCGTGGCAGATTCACCTGGTCGGCCTCGGCAGCGAGGGCGACGACGAGCACGCCGCCGCCGAGCGGATCTACGACGATCTGCGCGCGCAGGGGGTGGAGGTCCTCTACGACGATCGCGACGCCGGGACGGGCCAGAAGCTCACCGACGCCGAGCTGCTCGGCTGCCCGCTGCGGCTGACGGTCGGACGGCGGGCCCTCGCCGAAGGCAAGGTCGAGGCCCAGCTGCGGCGCTCGGGGGAGGACAGCAAGCTCGACGCCGGCGAGGCCGCCGCCGCGGCGCTGGAGCTGCTCGAGGGCGTTGAATAGGGCCGTTGGCTAGGCAGGAACGCCGACTCAGCAGGCGCCGGCTCGTCGGTCTCGACCGCTCCGGGCCGAACCCCCGCCAGACGCGAGCGGGCGAGCCGCTGCGCCCCTGGACGCTCCCCAACGCGATCGGCTACGCCCGGCTGGCCGCGCTGCCGGTCTTCACCTATATCGCCTTCCGCTCCGGCGACGGCCGCGATACGGCGGCGACGATCATCTACGCCTGCGTCTCCTGGGGCGACTACTTCGACGGCATGCTCGCCCGCGTCACCGGCCAGTACAGCCGCATGGGGGCGCTGCTCGACCCGGTCGTCGACCGCCTGACCGTGCTCGCAGGCGCCGCGGTCTGCTGGCACTTCGAGCTGCTGCCGCGCTGGGGCCTCGCCGTGCTGGCCGCTCGGGAGCTGGCGACGATCGTGCTCGCCGAGCTGGCGCTGCGCCGGGGCCTCGAGCTCGAGATCAACTGGCTCGGCCGGATCGCCGTCTGGCCGATCATGACGGCGATCTTCTTCGCCATGGTCCTCGAGGGCTGGGTGCCGGCGGCGCTGCTCTACCTCGGCCTGGCGATCTCGATCCTCGCGACCTTTCTCTATGCTCGCGCCGGGCTCAGGGGGGCGCGGGCTGCAAGCGGCAGTGCATGAACGCTCAAGCTCAACTTGAACCTTTTTGGCGCGAACCTATAATGGCCCAACCCTCCGGAGGAGCCCCATGGACGAAGAGACCTTTCCCGATATCGGCGCACTCAGCGACGCAGAGCTGCGCCAGCTGATCGACGAGCTCACGAACGACGAGCGGGAGGTCTCCTACCGCCGCCGGCTGCTGCACGGCAAGATCGACATCCTCCGAGCCGAGCTCGTCAACCGCCTGCGCCAGAAGCGCGAGGCGGGGGAGTCGGTCATCAGCGGCGATGACGTCAAGAAGCTGACCGAGATTCTCGCCGGCAAGGCAATGCCCGAGAGCGACAACGGCGGCAAGTGAGCCTGAGCCGCGCCCGATGAGCGTTCACTGCCCTGAGTGCGGCTTCGTCAACAGCGAGGGCGCCAACTACTGCCAGAAGTGCGGCGCCTACCTCTCGCGGCCCGAGAGCGGTGAGCCGCCGACGACGATGACCTACAAGGTCGACGACACCGGCGAGCTGCATCCGGTCGACATCGACCAGGAGGTCCAGAGCAGCGGCGCCGCGCTGGTCATCCGCTCCGGCGGCGGCCGTGCCGGCGAGAGCTTCACGATCGAGCAGGAGAAGACGAGCATCGGCCGCAGCCCCGACGCCGGCGTCTTCCTCGACGACGTCACCGTCTCGCGCAACCACGCGCTGATCGTCCGCCGCGCCGACGGCCTCCACATCGACGACCTCGGCTCGCTCAACGGCACCTACGTCAACCGACGCCGGATCGAGTCCCACCGCCTCGACGACGGCGACGAGATCCAGATCGGCAAATACAAGCTCAGCTTCCTGGAGCGTTGAGCATGGGCGTGCGCGAGCGACATCTGCCGGGCGCCGAACGGGCGGCGGCGAAGCGGTCCTCGGACTCGCGGCCGCGCAAGGCGCTGACGATCGGCGCCGTCTGCAAGATCCTCAGCCAGGAGTTCGACGACCTCTCGATCTCGAAGATCCGCTACCTCGAGGACCAGAAGCTGCTGGCGCCACGGCGCACCCCCGGCGGCTATCGCCTCTACAGCCAGGCCGACGTCGACCGGTTGAGGACGATCCTGCGCCTCCAGCGCGACGAGTTCCTGCCGCTGCGGGTGATCCGCCAGGAGCTGGCCTCGGGCGCTCTCGAGCAGCAGGAGGGCGGCGTTCCGAGCGCCGGCGCGATGCGCCGCGTCACCTCGGTCGCCGCCTCGACGAGCAACCTGACGATCGAGCAGCTGATGGAGGAGACCGCCGCCGGCGCCGACCTGATCAAGGAGCTCGAGGACTTCGGCATCGTCCAGTCGACGCTCAACGAGGACAACGTCCGCACCTACGACGAGACCGACCGCGAGATCGTCCGCGCCGCCGCCGAGCTCGCCCGCTTCGGCGTCGCCGGCCGCAACCTCAAGGTCTTTCGCACCTCGGCCGACCGCGAGGCGGCGCTGCTCGAGCAGGTGCTCGGGCCGACGCTGCGCTCCCGCAACCCGGCCCGTCGCCGCGAGGCGCTCGACAACCTCGAGAGCATGGCCGCGGTGATCAGCCAGCTCAAGCACCTGCTCCTCGTTCGAGACCTTCGCCGTTTCACGGACGAATAGGAGGACCAGAGCTCTCGGCTCTGCCCTCCCCGGTGCCTCGCGTTTCCCGCAAGCGGCTGATAGAGGCCCCGGTCGACGAGGTCTGGGCGATCGTCTCCGACCCCTACCACCTGCCGCGCTGGTGGCCGCGGACGCGCCGGGTCGAGAACGTCCGCAAGGTCAAGGGCGGCCGGCGGTCTCAATGGACGACCGTCTACGAGACCCAGAGCGGCAGGGCGGTGCGCGCCGACTACCGCGTCCTCAGCTCGGCCACCGACGACCGCTACATCTTCGAGCAGCAGCTCGAGGGCACGCCCTTCGAGAAGGTCCTGCGCAGCTCGGTGACCGAGATCGGCCTCGAGCCGCGTGAGGACGCCACCGAGGTGCGGATCACCAACAGGCAGCGGCTGCGCGGCCTCTCACGGCTCGGCTCGCCGATGATGGGGCGGGCCCAGCGCCAGATCGTCGACGACGCCCTCGAGGGCCTGCAGGCGGCGCTGAGCGCGCCCGCTGCGGTGGCGGGCGAGTGAGCCAGCCGCCGGCGCTGCCGCGCCGCGACACCAAGTGGTGGGGCTGGGGAGCCGCCGATCACCCGGCCCATCTCTCCGAGGACGCCGAGACGATGCTGCGCGAGCTGCTCGGGGCCGAGGGCGGCCGGCCGGCGCCGTCGCTGGCGGCGGTCGAGCTGCCGCCCCCGTCGCCGCTGCCCGCGGGCATCGCCGCCGCGGTGGGCGCCGAGTTCGTCGTCACCGAGGCCGAGGACCGGATTCGCCACGCCGCCGGCCAGGGCTATCCCGACCTGCTGCGCCGGCGCAGCGGGCGCCTCGACGCCGCGCCCGACGCGGTGGTCCTGCCCGGCGATGCCGCCGAGCTGCTGCGAGTGCTCGAGATCTGCGCCGGCGAAGGCGTCGCCGTTGTCCCGTTCGGCGGCGGCACCAGCGTCGTCGGCGGCGTCGAGCCGCTCCGTGGTGGCTTCGAGCGCCTGATCTCGCTGGACCTCGGGCGGATGCGCCGGGTGGCGCTCGACCGCGCCTCGCTGACGGCGCGTCTCGGGCCCGGCCTGCGCGGCCCCGAGGCCGAGGCGGCCCTCGCCGCGGAGGGCCTGACGCTCGGCCACTTCCCGCAGTCGTTCGAGTACGCCACGATCGGTGGCTTCGCCGCGACGCGCTCGGCCGGCCAGGCGTCGAGCGGCTACGGGCGCTTCGACGACCTCGTCACCGCGATCGACCTCGTCGCCCCGGCCGGTGAGCTGAAGACGCTGGCGACGCCGCACACGGCTGCCGGGCCGGCGCTGCGTGAGCTGATCGTCGGATCGGAGGGAACGCTCGGCGTGATCTCCGAGGTCGCGGTGCGCGCGCGCCCGGCGCCCGCCAAACGGCTCTACGAGGCCTGGATGGCGCCCAGCTTCCTCGAGGGAGCGACGATCGTGAAGGCGCTGGCCCAGGCCGGTCACCAGCCCGACGTCATCCGCGTCTCCGACGAGGCCGAGACCCAGGTCAATCTGCGCATGGCCGGCCTCGCCGGCGCCAGCCGCCGTGCCCTCGACGCCTACCTCGGCCTGCGGCGCAGGCGCAACGGCGCCCTCGTAATCGTCGGCTTCGAGGGCGACGGCGAGACGGTCTCGCGCCGCCGCCAGCTGGCGGCGCGCGGCCTGCGCGGCGGCGGCGCCGTGCCCCTGGGCAGGAGCCCCGGCCGGGCCTGGAACCGCGGCCGCTACCACGGCCCCTACCTGCGCGACGAGCTGCTCGACCGCGGCGTCTTCGTCGAGACGCTCGAGACCTCGCACACCTGGTCGCGCTACGAGGAGCTCAACGACGCCGTCCGCGGCGCGATCTCGAGCGCGCTCGAAGCGGGGGGGACGCCCGGCCTCGTGATGTGCCACCTCTCGCATGCGTACGCCGACGGGGCGTCGCAGTACTACACCTTCATGGCGCGCCAGCGGCCCGGCGAGGAGCTCGAGCAGTGGGCGGAGGCCAAGCGCGCCGCCTGCGAGGCGATCGTCGCCCACGGCGGCACGATCACCCACCACCACGCGGTCGGCCGCGACCATGCGCCCTACATGGCGGCCGAGGTGGGCGAGCTCGGCATCGACGTGCTGCGCTCGATCAAGGACCGCCTCGACCCGGCCGGTGTCATGAACCCCGGCAAGCTGCTGCCCTGACCGAGCTGCCTCCCTGAGGCAGGTCTAGGGCGTCGTGGCCGTCGGCGCCTGCGCTCCGGCGCCTGCGCCGGCGCCACCCTGGGCGGCCGCGCTCGACGCCCCCACCCGGCCCGGGATCGGCCCTTCGAGCACGGTCTGGCCGACGTAGGGCAATAGCGGCTGCTGCTTCTTGACCGCGGCCGTGACCAGTGCCGAGAGCTCCTTGGTCGGCGTCAGCGACAGGCGGACAGTCTGGAAGCGGGCGAGCACCTGGAGGCCGGTCTGCGTCGTCGTGAAGATCGCCGGGATCGGCCGCGTTGCCGAGAGCTTGCCGTCGGCGCCGACGGCGACCGGCGCCAGCGGGTAGGCGTCCTTGGGGTCGACGTAGAGCCATACCGTGTAGGTCGCCGAGTTGTCCTTCGGCGACGGCTTCAGGCCCTGGCCGACGATGCGGAAGGCGATCTGACCGGTGCGGCCGCCGGTGCTGGTGAAGACGGCGCGGCCAACCGCCTTGCCGCCGCCGGGCGCGGTCAGCGTGATCGGCACCTCGTCGACGTTCTTCGAGCTCTTCGCGGCGCCCTTGCCGCTGCCGCCACCGCCGTCGAAGACGCCGCTGAGCGCGAGAACGACGGCGATGACGAGCACCGTCGAGGCGACGAGGGCGGCGATGATCCGCGACTGGCGGTCGGCGACGATGCCCGAGAGCCGGCCGAACCGTCGCCCGTCGCCTGTCGAGGCCGACGATCCTGCGCCGTCCCTGCCCGCGCGCGCCGGCGTCCCTGCCGCTGCCCTGGCTGGCTTTTGCGCCCGAGCGGCGCGACCGCGCGGCAGCTCCGGCAGCTGGGCCTCGGGGGCGAGCAGCTGGAGCTGGGTAACCAGCCCGCGCGCGAGCTCGAGCGCGCCGGGATCGTTCTGCAGGTGCCGGGCGGCGTCGGCGCGTCCGATCGGGTCCGCCTGGCCGAGCAGGTAGTCGGTCAGCCCGACCTCGGCGTCGGGGTCCTCACCGGCCATCTCGGTCAGCACGGCCCGGGCGCGGGCCCTGACCTCGGTCGTCGAGAGCCCGAGCAGCGAGCCGATGTCGTCGTAGCTCTGGCCGCGCTCGAGCAGAAGCTGGAGCAGCGCCCTCTGGTCGGCGGTCATTGGCACGGCGCAAGCCTAGATGACGGGGGCCTGGGCCTGGCGCAGGCCGGCGGTAGTGTGGCGCCGATGGACGCCCGGGAACGCGGCATC
Organism: Solirubrobacterales bacterium; assembly: GCA_033856175.1. GTDB lineage: Bacteria > Actinomycetota > Thermoleophilia > Solirubrobacterales > 70-9 > JAWVFK01. The sequence goes on from JAWVFK010000033.1 coordinate 18,554, forward strand.
GCTCCGCTCGACGAGCTGCTCGGCATCGAGTACCCCAGCGACGGCCCCGACCCGGCGACCGCGTCGCTCGCCGTTCGCGACGAGCTGCTGCAGCCGTTCGAGATCGTCCACGGCGGCGTCCTCTCGGCGATCGCCGAGAGCGTCTGCTCACGAGCCACCTGGCTCGCCCTGCGCGACCAGGACCTGCTCGCCTTCGGCCAGAGCAACGCGATCAGCTTCCTGCGGCCGATCTCGGCCGGCACGATCCACGCCAGCGCCCGGCCCCGCCACCAGGGCCGGACGACCTGGGTCTGGGACGTCGAGATCTCAGACGACGAGCAGCGCCTCTGCGCCGTCGCCCGGCTGACGATCGCCGTCCGCCCGCCGCGTTAGCCCTCGAAGCCGTTGGTGATCGGCAGGCGGCGGTCGCGGCCAAAGGCCTTCGGCGTGATCTTGATCCCCGGCGGCGCCTGGCGGCGCTTGTACTCGGAGGCGTCGACCCTGGCGACGACGTCGTCGACCAGGTCGGGTGGGATGCCGCGGGCGACGATCTCGTCGCGCCCGCGGTCACGCTCGACGTACTCCTCGAGGACGCGGTCGAGAGTCTCGTAGGGAGGCAGCGAGTCGGTGTCGCGCTGGCCCGGCCGCAGCTCCGCTGACGGCGCCCGCTCGAGCACCGAGGCCGGGATCACCTCGCCGAGGCCGTTGCGATAGCGGACGAGGTCGTAGACGAGCGTCTTCGGCACGTCCTTGATCACCGCGAAGCCGCCGGCCATGTCGCCGTAGAGAGTGGCGTAGCCGACCGACATCTCGCTCTTGTTGCCGGTCGTCAGGACGAGCATGCCGCGGGCGTTGGACAGCGCCATCATCAGGTTGCCGCGGATCCGTGCCTGCAGATTCTCGCGGGCGAGGTCGGAGTCGGCGCCGGCGAGGCTTGCCGCCAGCGCCCGGTCGTAGGCGCCCATCGCCTCGGCGATCGGGATCTCGATCAGCTCGCAGCCGAGGTTGGCGGCGATCCGGCGGGCGTCGGACTGCGTCTCGTCGCTGGAGTGGGGGGAGGGCATGACGACGCAGGTGACGCGCTCGGGCCCGAGGGCGTCGACGGCGAGGGCGACGACGAGCGCCGAGTCGATGCCGCCCGAGAGGGCGACGCCGACTCGCTCGAAGCCGTTCTTCTCGACGTAGTCGCGCAGGCCGACTCGCAGCGCCGCGTAGACCTCGGCCTCGTCGGGTTGCAGCGGCTCCGCTAGCTCGCCGCTGCCGACGCCGTCGGGGCGCAGCTCGCAGACGAGCAGCGCCTCCTCGAATTGCGGTGCCCTGGCAATCGTCGAGCCGTCTGGCCCGACCACGACGCTGTGGCCGTCGAAGACGAGCTCGTCCTGGCCACCGACGGTGTTGCACATCGCCAGCGCCGTGCCGTACTCGCGCGCCCTGGCGGCGACCATCCGCTCCCGGTCGAGGCCCTTGCCGCGGTGGTACGGCGAGGCCGAGGCGTTGACGATCAGCCGGGCCCCCGCCGCGGCCTCGGTCGCCCCCGGCGCTCCCGGGAACCAGATGTCCTCGCAGATCGTCAGGCCGATCTCGTGGCCGGCGATCGGGACGACGTGCGGCTTCTCGCCGGGCTCGAAGTAGCGCTGCTCGTCGAAGACGCCGTAGTTGGGCAGCCGCACCTTGCGGTAGACCTCGCGCAGGCGACCGGCCTCGAGCACCGCCAGCGAGTTGTGGACTGCGGCGCCAGCGCCATCGTCGCTGTCGCCAGCTTCGGCGAACCCGACCAGGGCGACGATCTCGCGCGTCGCTGTCGCCAGCTTCTTGAGCGCGCGCTCGTTCTCGGCGACGAAATGAGGCCTGAGGTAGAGATCCTCGGCGGGATAGCCCGGCAGGCAGAGCTCGGGGAAGAGGACGATGTCGGCGCCGGCGTCGCGGGCACGGCCGATCCAGTCCTGGATCTTCGCCGCGTTGCCCTCGATGTCGCCGACCGTCGGGTTGATCTGGGCGAGCGCCAGGCGCAGTGTGCCGTCAGCGGCCATCGTCCAAGTATCGCCGCCCCGGGCCGCGGCGCGGGCCGCCGCGAGCTAGCCGCGAGCGCTCTTCGGCGGAGCGCTGCCCAGGCGCAGCCTCTGGGCACGCTGCTTGCGGTGGGCGGTCAGCGACTCGAACTGCTCGGTGACGCTGATCGCGTAGGCGCATTTCTGACTCAGCGGATCGTATGCGGCGCTGACGCTCGCGTGGATGATGTCGTCGGGATAGATCTGCAGCTCGGCCGAGCTGCCCGGGTCGAGGCCGCCGTTCTTCAGCGTCAGCGCCTGGCTGGAGCCGTCGAGGAGCAGGTAGTGGGGATCGGTGGCCGCGGCCTTGTCGCCGTTGATCCAGAGGTCCGCCTCGGCGCCGCTGGCGTTGTGGTAGGTGAAGACCGGGTTGGCGGCGTCGCAGCTGAAGTCGAGGCTGCCCGAGCCCGTCCCCTGACCGCCGGCGAAGTCGTAGGCGCCGATCACCGTCGATCCCAGGTCGACGCCGATGTCAGAGGCCTCGTCGGTATAGCCGACGCCGAGCTGGAAGTAGAACCCCGGCAGGCCGCCGAGCGCGTCGGCGTCCGGCACCGTTCCGAGGCTGGACTCCTTGACGTCCGAGCCGTGGACCGCGTTGGGCGCGATGTTCCGTGACTTGACCGCGTCGCGACCCAGCGTCGAGGCGGCGACGGCGCCGCCGCCGAGGGCGATGAAAAGGGCGATCGTGGCGACGACGTTGGCGTAGGTCAAGCGGGCGCGAATGGTGCTCATGCAGGACTTCCTTTCGATCTTGCGTGGGTCGCTGCAGGCATCAGCAGGTGGTCGGGTCGGGGTCCGGGCCAGGGGCCTGGTCGGTGCAGATCTCGTGGGCGACGAGTTCGTCTTGAATCGTCTGCAGATGGGAGCCGGAATAGAGGGCGGCGTCGGCGTCGAGCAGCGTCTGGCCGGCGGCGTTCCAGCTCTTCAGCTTCGCCGTCATCAGCGCGTTCGAGACGATCGCGTCCGAGTCGATGACATCGAAGCCCTCGGAGTCGGCGCCGAGCTGGTCGCGCAGGCTCCAGAGCGCGCTCGACCAGACCTCGCCGATGCAATGCGGGTCGCCGTCGCAGCTCGCGTTCGCGGCGCTGATCGTCATCAGGCTGTCGAAGGGGATCCGCCGCTCGCAGCTGCCGAGGCCGTCCCACTCGAAGACGCAGACGGCGTCCTCCTCGTTGGTGCCGGGGGTTTGCACCGACATCACCGCGGCCAGGTAGTCGCCCCAGCCCTCGCCGATCGACCCGGCGATCGTGCCGATGCCGAAGTTGGGCACGAGCGCGTCCTGGACCGCGTGGCCGTACTCGTGGACGATGACGTCGCCGTCCTCGCCGTCGTCGACTCCGCCACTGCCGAGCCGGATCGTCCGGTCGAACGGGTCGTACTCGGAGTTGTCGATCGAGAACGCATTGGCGCTGACGCGCTGGCGGCGGTGGTTGGCGCTGAAGCCGAGGCTGGTTATGTACGCCTGCGTGCGGTCGACGTGGAAGTAGGCCATCAGCGCCTCGAAGCGGTCGTCGGAGCGGCGTATCGAGGAGAAGTTGCGGTGGCGCTTGCAGACCCTGCTCGAGCGCAGCAGGGCGTAGGCATAGCTGCCGACGAGGCAGCTCTGGCCGTGCTTGATCCGCTGCAGCCTGACGTTGCGGCGCAGGGCCGTAAGCAGGGCACTGTCGCGATCATGGTTGTCGGCGAGGCCAGCGATGCCGCCGTTCTCGACCGTCGGGCTCGGCAGGTAGAGCCGAGCGTGCCCGGTTGCGTCGCGGCTGAGCGAGCGGCGGGCGAAGAGCGCTCCCGACCGGGCGTCGACGAGCAGCTCCTCGGCGCCGGCCGCGGTCGTCGAGTCGACGTCCACCCGCCAGGCAAGCCGCCCGCCGCCCTGCGGGACAACCGTCAGCCCGGCCCTCGGCGGATGGCGCAGCGCAGGGTTGGGCCCGAGAGCGGCCAGAGCCGCCGCCAGCGCCTGCCGGCGATCGATCGCCGCCGACCCCGGAGGGTCGATCCGCCTCGCCGTGCTGTCGGCGACGACTGCGGCGGCGGCGCCCGGCGGATCGACGACAGCCGCGGCCGCGTCGAGCACCGGGATGCCGTCGATCAGCTGCCGGTAGCGATAGACCCGAGCCCCGTTTCGCAGGCCGATCGTCTCGGTGCGCTGGAGCTCGGCGACCGGTGCTCGCGCCGCTCGCAGCGCCTGCTCGGGCGTCCTCGCCGCAGCCCCCGGCGCGAGCGCCAGCAGCGAAACGACAACCGTCGATATGGCCCCTCCCCTGGCGCTCACCCTTCCAGGGTAGGGCAGGGAGGAGCCGGCGTCGCCGGCACTGCCAGCGTTCGTCCATCGAGAGCGCGCTGGCGCTCTCCACGGCAATCAGGGAGGATGGCCGCATGGACGTCCTGATCGCCGGCGGCGGCATTGCGGGCCTCGAAGCCCTGATGGCGTTGCGCGACCTCGCCGGAGATCGGGTGGCGGTGACGTTGGTCGCGCCGCAGCCGGACTTCGTCTACAAGCCGCAGCTGGTCGAGGAGCCGTTCACTCAGGCACCCGCCGAGCGCCACGAGCTCGCTCCGCTGGTCGCCGAGCTCGGCGGGACCTTCGTCAAGGCCGGCATCGCAAAGGTGCGGCCCGGCGATCACGAGGTGGAGCTCAGCGACGGGACGCGGCGAACCTACGACGCCATCGTCCTCTGCGTCGGGGCGCGGCCGCAGGCAACACTGCCGGCTGAGATCACCTTCAACGTCAGCGGTCCGCCGCTGAGCACCGAGGAGATCCTCGGAGCAGAGCCGGGCGCCGGGCGCATCGCCTTTGTGATCCCGGCCGGACGTAGCTGGCCGCTGCCTGCCTACGAGCTTGCGCTGATGACCCGCAAGCGGGCTGCCAAGCTCGGCCGCGACCCGCACCTCACCGTAGTCACGCCGGAGTCCGAGCCGCTGATCATGTTCGGGTCGAAGGCGAGCGCAGCCGTTGCCACGGTCCTCGAAGCTCAGCGCATCGAGGTCATTGCCGCTGCCCGCGCCGCTGCCGCCGACGGGAAGATCGAGCTGATGCCCGGTAACCGTCCGCTCGAGGCCGACCGCGTGATCGCGCTACCGGAGCTCGCCGGTCCCGGTATCGACGGCATCCCGGCAGACGACGCCGGCTTTATCCCGATCGACGAGCACGCCCGCGTCAAGGGAGTCGACGACGTCTATGCGGCTGGGGATGGCGCCAACTTCCCGATCAAGCATGGCGGCCTCGGCACCCAGCAGGCGGATGCCGCCGCTGAGCACATCGCCGCGCGCGCCGGTGCCGAGATCACGCCGGCCGGCTTTCATCCGATCATCCGCGGTCAGCTGATCCTCGGCGACGAATCGCTGAACCTCCAGCACGACCTCACTGGTGGGACCGGCGAAGGCGCCGCGTCGGCCGACTTCCTCTGGTGGCCGCCCCAGAAGGTCGCCGGCCGCTACCTGGCTGCCTGGCAGAGTGGCGGCGAGCCTCACCGCGACATGGCGCCGCCCCCCGGCGACTCCCTCGACGTCGAGGTGGTGCTGCCGCGGGACTGGCACAGCGACCCGATGGCGATCGACCCATACGGGCCGATCGAGGTCGACTAGGGCGCCGGGCTCGGCGCGCCGTCGTCGCTCACACGTCGTAGTAGAGCGCGAACTCCCAGGGGTGGGGCCGCAGGCGGATCGCGTCGCACTCCTCGCGGCGCTTGTAGGCGATCCAGGTCTCGATCAGGTCGTCGGTGAAGACGCCACCCTTGAGCAGGAACTCGTGGTCGGCCTCGAGGGCGTCGAGGGCGTCTTCGAGGCTGGCCGGGACGCTGGCGATCTTCGCCAGCTCCTCGGGCGACATCTCGAAGAGGTCGCCGTCGACCGGATCGCCCGGGTCGATGCGGTTCTGGATGCCGTCGAGCCCCGCCATCATCAGCGCCGAGAAGGCCAGGTAGGGGTTGGCCGTCGGATCGGGCGGCCGGAACTCGATCCGCTTCGCCTTCGGCGCCGCCGAGTAGACGGGGATCCGCACCGCCGCCGAGCGGTTGCGCTGCGAGTAGCAGAGGTTGACCGGCGCCTCGTAGCCCGGCGTCAGCCGCCGGTAGGAGTTGGTCGTCGGCGCGCAGAAGGCCATCAGCGCCCGGCCGTGCCTGATGATGCCGCCGATGTAGTTGAGCGCCTCGCGCGACATCAGCCCGTAGCCGTTGAAGTCGTACATGACGTTCTCGCCGGCGAGGAAGAGCGACTGGTGGACGTGCATCCCCGAGCCGTTCTCCTCGAACAGCGGCTTCGGCATGAAGGTCGCCGACTTGCCCGCCTGGTAGGCGACGTTCTTGACGATGTACTTGTAGGTCTGCATCTGGTCGGCCATCCGCAGCAACGGCTGGTAGCGGAGATCGATCTCCGCCTGGCCGCCGGAGGAGACCTCGTGATGGTGGAACTCGCAGCTGATGCCCATCTCCTCGAGGACGACGACCATCCGCGCCCGCAGGTCGGAGTGGGTGTCCGCCGGCGGCGCCGGGAAGTAGCCCTCCTGGGCTCGCAGCGTGTAGCCGAGGTTGCCGCGCTCGCCGTTCTTGGCGCCGAAGCCGGCGCCGCGGTTCCAGAAGCCCTGGTGGGTGTCGACCTCGTAGAAGGCGGTGTTGACGCGCTGGTCGTAGGCGACGTGGTCGAAGACGAAGAACTCCGCCTCGGGGCCGACGTAACAGGTGTCGGCGATGCCGGTCTCGAGCAGGTAGCCCTCCGCCTTCTGGGCGATGAAGCGGGGGTCGCGCGAGTACGGCTCGCGCGTGATCGGGTCGAAGATGTTGCAGGTCAGCGAGATCGTCCTGTGCTCGTGGAACGGGTCGATCACCGCCGTCGAGGGGTCGGGGATGAAGATCATGTCCGAGGCGGCGATCTCCTGGAAGCCGCGGATCGAGGAGCCGTCGAAGCCCAGCCCCTCCTCGAACACCGCCTCGTCCATGCCGTTTATCGACAGCGCGATGTGCTGCCAGGTCCCCGGCAGGTCGGTGAACTTGAAGTCCACCATCCGCACGCCGTGCTCGCGCGCCATCGCCATCACGTCCTTCGGCGTGACCTCGGCGTGGTCGACGTACTCCTGGATCGTCAGCGGCCGCGAGCCCGCCGTCGAGCTGCCCGCCATGGCTAGCTGCCCTCCTTGCCGCCGCCGGCCTTGGGCAGCGCCTTGACCATGTCGCCGAGCTTCTTGCCGGTCAGCGCCTCGAGCACCTCTGGCATCTCGGCAACGATCTTCATCACGTCGCGGGTGATCTTGTGGGCGCCGATGCCGTCACCGTCGCCGCCGCCGATCATCACGATCTTCTCGGTCTTCGACAGCGGCTCGGCGACCGCCGCGGCGAGCGCCGGCAGGATCTCGAGCAGGCGATCGGCGATCGCCCCGTCGGAGTACTGCGCCCAGGCGCCGGCCTTGGCGACCATCGCCTCGGCCTCCGCCATCCCGCGCAGGCGGGTCGCGTCGGCCTCACCGGCGCCCTGCGAGGCCAGCTCCTCGCGCCGCGCCTCGGCGAGGGCCTCGATCTTGCGGGCCTCGGCCTTCGCCGGCTCGATCAGCTCGGCCTCGAGCTCGTTGATCCGGCGGGCGACCTCGGCCTCCATCAGCTCGATCGCCTTCTGACGCTCGACGATCTCGACCTGGAGCTCGGCGGCGCGGACCTCCTGCTGGGTGATCGCCCGCTGGAGGTCGTAGGCGAGGTCGGCCTTGGCCAGCGCCTGACCGCCCTCCTGCTTGAAGGAGCTCTTGCGCAGCTCGTAGTCGCGGCGCGACTCCTCGATCGCCGTGTCGGCGGCGTAGCGAGCGGCCCGCGCCTCGCGCTCGGCCTCGGCCTCGCCCTGGATGGCGTCGCGCTTGACCTGCGCCGTGCGCGGCCGGCCGAGCGCCTCGAGATAGCCCTGCTTGTCGGTGATCGAGCGGATCGTCAGCGAGACGACCTCGAGCCCCATCGCGTGCAGGTCGGGCTCGGCCTGGTCCTTGGTCGCCGAGATCAGCTTGGCGCGCTCGCGGTAGACGTCCTCGATCGAGTGGGCGCCGACGGCGGCGCGCAGATGGCCCTCGACCGCCTGCTGGGCGGTGCGGACGATGTCGTCGCGGCCGCGCGAGAGGAACTGCTCGGCGGCGAGCTGGATGCCCTCGTCGGAGGGATCGACCTTGACCATGCAGACACCGTCGACCTGGACCGGCACGCCGTGCATCGAGTAGGTCTCGGAGGTGCGCACGTCGAACTGCATCAGCTCGAGCGAGAGCCGCTGGACCTTCTCGCGGAAGGGCCTGACGTAGGTGCCGCCGCCGCGGACGATCCGGTAGCCGAGCACGGCTCCGCCCGGCTCCTTGCGGCCACGCCGGCCGGAGATGATCAGCACCTCGTTGGGGCCGGCCTTCGTGTACTGGTGGGCCCAGACGATGAAGGCGAGGATGAGCAGCCCGGCGAGAACCGAGCCGGCGACGATCAGCGCGACGGTCATGCTTGTGCGACCTCCTGGTCATTGGTTTCAGCTGTCTGAGCTCGATCTGCGAAGGCTTCGAGAGGCTCCTCGGCGCTGCCGGCACCGCCGGTCCAGATCGCGGCGGGGTCGAGCATCTCGCTCGGCGCCTCGCGATCGACCTCGACGCGGACGTCGCCGGCGTGGCGGAGGAACTCCGCCCCGACGAGATAGCGGCCGACGGCCGCCGCAAGGGCGTCGTCATCGCCGGCGAGAAAGACGGTGATGCCGTGCTCCTGGATTGCCGCCAGCACCTCGCCCGCCGCGGTGTGGCGGATCGGCAGCCGCAGCTCGCCGGCGCCCTCGAGGTGGCAGCCGAGGGTCCGCGAGGTCGTGTCGGTGAGCTCCTCGGTGCGTGCCCAGATCTCGGGACGGATGTCGCTGGCGTAGAGGCCCCAGGGGTTCGTCAGCGTCCCGCGCCGGGCCAGCTCGTTGCCGACGTAGCGCAGCAGCGCCGTGACGTCGGCCCCGGCCGGAGGAGCGTCGGGCAGCGGCGAGCCGCCGTCCCTGGCCTCGGCCTTGAGCTCGGCCGGATGGACGAGCAGCCCGATCACCGGGCCCTCGGCCGAGACCCCTTCGACCGTCGGCATCCAGAGGCCGTCATCGTCGAGGCAGCGGATCACGGCGGCGGGGGGGACGAGGCGCAGGTCCGATGGGCGCACGACCTGGACCTCGGGCTCCTCCTCGTCGAGCAGGTAGCCGGCGCTGTGCAGCCAGCGGGTCACTGGCTCGCGGATGTCGGCCAGCTCGGCGCCCTTGATCTTCGGGCCCGTCAGCACGGGGCAGACGAGGTGCGAGCCCTCCTCGTAGACCGGCAGCGAGTAGTCGTAGCGCTGGGCGCGGAAGTAGCAGAGGGGCAGCGTCCGGGCCGGGGCGATCGTCTCCAGCGCCCGCTGGACCTTCGCCTTGAGCGAGAAGATGTTGGCCGCCTCGAGCCGCTGGCCGACGACCTCGCAGAGGTAGATCTCCTTGAGGATCGGGTGCGGCGAGGGGTTCGGCCGCCGGTAGACGGGCAGGCCGGCCTCGGCGCCGCCGAAGCCAGAGCGCATGCCGATCCGGAAGGTGTAGAGCGGCAGATCGGGAGGGTTCTCGGCGCCGATCTCGACCTCGGCGTCGGGGTTGCGCTCGAGCGCGATCGACACGGGCTCGACACCGTCACCGGTGTCGGTGATCACGCGCTTGCAGTAGCTCCAGATGCCCATCGTCGTTGACGCGATCGAGTCGCGGCTAGTAACCCCAGCCGACCGGCGCCTGGTGGCTGATCGTCTGCAGGCCGCGCTCGCCGGTCCGGATCCGCACGGCCTGGGTCACCGGCAGGACGAAGAGCAGTCCGTCGCCGGTCTCGCCGGTGTAGGCGGCGGCGACGATCGCCTCGACGACGCGATCGGTTATCTCGGCCGGCACGACGCTCTCGATCTTCAGCTTCGGCAGCAGGCTGATGTTCGCGCGCGAGCCGCGGTAGTGCTCGGTGTAGCCCTTCTGGCGGCCGCAGCCCTTGACCTCGGTGACGTTGAGGCCGCTGACGCCGATCTCGTCGAGGGCGTCCTGGATCGGCTGCAGCCGCTCGTAGCGGACGAGCGCCTCGATCTTGTTCATCGTCGTCTCCACTGCTGTCTCTCCTTGGCCGGGCTGATCGGTCGTCATTGATGTGGCGGGGGTGGGGGGGCGCCGCCGCCCATGCCGATCGGCGCCGGACGGGGCGTCGGCCGGCCCGCCGGCGGCGTCGGCTGGTGGTACTCGTAGCCGGGAACGGGCATGAACTGCTCCGGATAGCCCCACATGCCGTGCTCGGCCATGTCGAGCCCGTAGCGCTCCTCCTCGGGCTTGACGCGAAGGCCGTAGAGCGCCTTGATCGCGAAGAAGATCGCGAAGCTGATCGCGAAGACCGAGGTGAAGGCGACGGCCACGCCTAGCGCCTGGACTCCCAGCTGCTCGAATCCCTTGCCGTAGACGAGCCCACCCTTGCCGATCGCGTTGTATTCGGCCAGGCGGGGCGAGGTGAACAGGCCGCAGGAGATCGTCCCCCAGATTCCCGCCAGCCCGTGCGAGGACAGCGCCCCGACCGGGTCGTCGAGGACGCGGTCGATCAGGATCACGCCGCAGACGACGATGATCCCGGCGATCAGCCCGATCAGCGGCGCGAACCAGAACTCGACGTAGCCGGAGGGGGCGGTGATCGCGACCAGGCCGGCGACGGCGCCGTTGGCGGTCATGCCGATGTCGAAGCTGCGCGTGATCGTGTAAATCGTCGCCATCGCCCCGAGGACGCCGCCGGCGCCGCCGAGCCAGGTGACGATCGCAACGTCGGCGAAGCGGCCGTCGAGCGTGCTCAGCGTCGAGCCGGGGTTGAAGCCGAACCAGCCGAACCAGAGGATCACGACGCCGAGGCCGACGAGCGGCATCGAGTGCCCGGGGATGACGTTGGGGCGCTTGTCGGGCCCGTACTTGCCCTGACGCGGGCCCAGCAGCAGCAGCGCCGCGAGGCCGCCGGTGGCGCCGATCAGGTGGATGACCGTCGAGCCGGCGAAGTCCTGCATGCCGAAGTTCGCCTGCAGCCAGCCGCCGCCGAAGATCCAGTGGCTGCCGAGCGGATAGATCAGCGCCGAGAAGAAGATCGAGTAGATCAGGAAGGCGCCGAACTTGATCCGCTCTAGCGTCGTTCCCCAGACGATCGCCAGCGAGACCGCGGCGAAGGCGAACTGGAAGAAGAACTTGGCGCCGACCGAGGCGGAGGAGAACGACATCGCCGGCGTGACGATGTCGCTGGTGTGCTGGAGGAAGAAGCCGTGCGTGCCGGCGAACCAGCCGGTGACCTCGGTGCCGCTCGCCGTCACCGCTCCGCCGAAGGCGAGGGCGAAGCCAACGGCCCAGTAGCAGAGCGCCGCGATCGAGAGGTTGGCGATGATCTTGGCGACGACCGTGCCGGCGTTCTTCATCCGCGAGAAGCCGGCCTCGAGCAGCAGGAAGCCGGCCTGCATCAGCATCACCATCGCCCCGGCCATGAAGACCCAGAGGGTGTCGATCCGAGCGCTGAGGTCGGTCGAGATCGCCTTCAGATGGTGGGGGCTGATCGTCTCGAACAGCAGGTGTTCCATCCGGGCTGGGTCCTTTCGGGTCGACGGTGGGCGCGGCTGGCGCAGGCGCGATCCGGATCGCGCCGCGGGCAATTCTCGGCGTGCCGGCCCAGGCGCGCATTGGCCACCCGTACAGGATCCGCGAGCGCCGTTTGTACGAATGTCCAAACCCGCTTGTACATCTGGTCCAACCGGCCCAGCCGGCGAAGGGGCCTAGACGGTCTCGCCGACCTCGGTCCAGGCGCCCGCCTCGGGCTCGACCGGGTCGTAGCGACCGGGCGCCGAGGAGGCGGCCGCGACCAGCTCCTCGATCGAGTGCTCGAGATCCTCGGCGAAGCGATCGAGGTCCGACATCGCGTCGTAGTCGCCGATCAGGCCGAAGTTGATCTGGCCGTTGTAGCTCATGATCCCGACGCAGAGGGCCTGGCGCTTGGCCAGCGGCACCATCGGCACCACGGTCTGCATCTGGCGGCCGAGGACGTAGAGCGGGAACTGGGGGCCGGGAATGTTCGTGATCACGAGGTTGAAGGCCCGCTGGCGGGGCTGGAGCCGCGCCGCCTGGCCGACGATCGTCGTCGGCGCGAAGTCGGCGAGCTGGGTCAGCAGCGTCGCGCCGACGGCCTGCTTCGAGGACTTGAGGTCGCCCATCGCCATCGTCACGACGCGCATCCGCTCGACCGGGTCCTCGCACCAGACCGGCAGCGGCGCCATCATCGCCGCGACCTTGTTGCCCAGAGCTCCGTGCTCCTCGTCCTCGCGCACGGAGACCGGCACCATCGCCCGCAGCTCGAGGCCCCGGGTCGAGTGGCCGCGGCTGCGCAGGTAGCGGCCGAGGGCACCGCTGACGGCGGCGATGACGACGTCGTTGACCGTGCCGCCGAGCTGGGCCTTGACCTGCTTGAAGCGATCGAGGTCCTCGAGCACCCAGGCGAGCCGGCGGTGGGGACCGATTTCGACGTTGAAGGGGCTGGGCGGCGCCGAGAAGCTGGAGCCGGCGAAGGAGCCCACGGCGCCGAGCGTGCCCGAGACACGGCGGCTCAGCTGCCTCGGGCCGGCGACGAGCCTGCGGGCGGTCCGGATCGCCTCGGCAGGCTGAGTGGCGCGCTCGAGCAGCGTCGAGGCGAGGATCTGGGGGTCGCTCGGCTCGGGGCGGGGGAGCCAGCTCGGCGGGTCGTTGGGCGGCACCGCGGGCTCGCGCTCGAGGTCGAAGAGGACCGTTGTTATGTCAACCCCGGAGACGCCGTCGACGAGGCAGTGGTGGCTCTTGCCGATGATCGCGAAGCGGCCGTCGTGGAGCCCCTCGACGAGCCAGAGCTCCCACAGCGGCTTCGAGCGGTCGAGCTGCTGCGAAAAGATCCGCGCCGCCAGCAGCTTCAGCTGCTCGTCGCTGCCCGGCTCCGGCAGGGAGGTGTGGCGGACGTGGTAGGAGAGGTTGAGCTGGGGGTCGTCGACCCAGATCGGCCGGCCGAGGTTGAAGGGGACGAAGCGCAGCTTCTGGCGAAAGCGGGGGACGAGGTGCAGGCGCGATTCGATGTGGTCGCGAAATTCGACGTAGCCGGGGGCGGGGCCCTCGAAGATGATCGTCGAGGCGACGTGCATGTGGGCGTCGTCGCCCTCGAGCTGGAGGAAGGAGACGTCGAGTCCGGTCAGGCGGTCGGGGCTGGACATGGGCTCAACATACCCCGCCGCGGCAACTTCGATGTGTTCAGACGGCTATCGGCAGCGTCAGCGCCTCGCCCGGCTCGGGCTGGCGCGTCTCGTCGGTGCGCCGCAGGCCGGCGACGCCGACGCCGACGAGGCGCACCGGCGCGTCGCGGTCGAAGCCGGCGAGCAGCTGCGCCGCCACCTCGCCGACGACGACGGGATCGGCTGTCGGACGCGGCAGCGTTCGCGAGCGCGTATGGGTGCGGAATGGCCGCAGCCGGATCTTCAGGGTCACCGTCCGGCCCTGATAGCCACCGGCCTGCAGGCCCTGGCAGACCGAGCGCGTCAGCTCGGCGAGCGTCCGCCGCAGCGTCAGCTCGTCGTCGACGTCGTCGGCAAAGGTGGTCTCGCGGCTCTCCGACTTGGGCTCGCGCTCGCTGAGGACGGGGCGATCGTCCCGGCCGTTGGCGAGCGCCCGCAGGCGGCTGCCAAGCGTCGGGCCGAGCGTGCGGGCCAGCCGCTCGGGCTCGGCCGTGGCGAGGTCGGCCACGCTGGCGATGCCCGCCGCCGCCAGGCGCTCGGCCGTCTTCGGGCCGACGCCGGGAATGATCGACGCGGGCCGGTCGCCGACCGCCTCGAGCAGGCGCTCGGGGTCGAGAACGCAGAAGCCGTCGGGCTTGTCGAGGTCGCTGGCGATCTTTGCCAGCAGCTTGTTTGGTGCCAGGCCGACGCTGATGACGAGGCCGGTCTCGTTGCGGACCTCGTGCTTGAGCGCGCGAGCGCGGGTCTTCGGCGCCGGCGAGGAGGAGAGGTCCAGATACGCCTCGTCGAGGCCCGCCACCTCGATCGTGTCGCTGTAGTGGCCGAGAACGCGAAAGACCTGCGCCGAGGCCTCGCGGTAGTGGCCCATGTCGCGGGGCACGAGGATCGCGTCGGGACAGCGCTGGTTGGCGAGCGAGAGCGGCAGGGCGGAGTGGACGCCGAATCGCCGCGCCTCATAGGAAGCGGCCATGACGACGCCGCGGGCGCGCGGATCCGTGCCGGTCGCGACTATGACCGGCTTGCCGCGGAGCTCCGGGCGTCGCAGGACCTCGCAGGAGACATAGAACGCATCCATGTCGACGTGGGCGATGACGCGCGACTCCACGAGGCGATGGTAGGTGTGGCATGCGACGTCATTTCCGCACGCGCGTTCGGGCTAGGCTTTGCCGATGGCATCCGGGGCCGAGCCCAAGAACCTCGAGGCGATATCGCGGGCGATCGACCAGCACAACCGCGGCTGCCCGTTCCCGGCCGCCGAGGTGCGGATGAACCCGTTCGAGGCCGAGCGCCTCGGCTGGGAGGAGATCCGCGGCCTGCCGATCGTGCCCGACCCCGAGGTGGGCACCGGCCGCTTCCGGATCGTCTGCTCCCGTGATTCGTCTGCCCCCGGACGCGAAGCGGAGGAGGCAGATGTTTTAGCGCCGACCGTCCCCGCAATGCGCCCAGCTGAGGAGACGGTCGGCGCAGTCGGCCAGGGCGAGGGCTCAGAGGTTGAAGACGTTGATGCCGAGGTTTTCGAGGAGGTCCTGCGCACGTAGGTTGAGCTGGAAGAGCTCGTTGGTGTAGATCAGGACCCCCATCGCGATCAGCACGACCCCACCGCTGGCGACGATCGCCCGGTAGTGGCGCTTGATGACCGCGAAGGCGGTACTCATCCGCGAGAACGCCAGCGCCGTGAGGAGAAAGGGGATCGCCAGCCCGGCCGAGTAGAAGGCGAGCAGCAGGGCGCCATGGCCGGCGGACCCCGACAGGGCGGCGGCGGAGAGGATCGCGCTCAGCGTCGGGCCGATGCACGGCGTCCAGGCGATCGCGAAAGCGGCGCCGGCGACGACCGGGCCGCCGCTGCCGGCGCGCTCGAGCAGGCCGTCGACGTGCCACTCGCGGTTGAGGCGATCGACGAAGAGGGCGGCGACGAAGATGCAGCCCATGGCGATGATCACCAGGCCCGAGAGCTTTCGCAGCAGCGTCTGGTTGTCGCGCAGGAAGCTGCCGAGGCCGGTCGCGGTCAGCCCGAGGATGACGAAGATCGCCGAGAAGCTGAGGACGAACAGCAGGCTGGGGCCGAGGACCCGGCGCCAGCTCGCCTGCTCGAGGTCCGCCGCGCTGACCCCGGTGACGGCTGAGAGGTAGCCCGGCACCAGCGGCAGGACGCAGGGGGAGAGGAAGCTGACGAGTCCGGCGGCGAGCGCCGCGAGGACTCCGACTCCGGCTGCTGGATCGGCGGCTTCCATCGCCGGCAACGGTAGCGGGGGGAGATTTTTCGGCCACCGGCCCTTAAGCCCATATGCGCCGCTTCCTGCCGATCGCGACCCTCCTGGCCGCTCTCTCGCTTGCCGGGGCGGCTGCGGACCCGGCGGGGGCGGCACCGCCGCGCGGCTCGCACGTCTTCGTCGTCGTCATGGAGAACCACGAGTACGGCGAGGTGATCGGCAGCGGCCAGGCGCCCTTCCTCAATCGCCTGGCAAAGCGCTACGCCTCAGCGACGCGGAT
This sequence comes from Solirubrobacterales bacterium, assembly GCA_033856175.1. Classification (GTDB taxonomy): domain Bacteria; phylum Actinomycetota; class Thermoleophilia; order Solirubrobacterales; family 70-9; genus JAWVFK01. The sequence goes on from JAWVFK010000033.1 coordinate 34,296, forward strand.
GTACGCGATCTCGCATCCCTCGCTGCCCAACTATCTGGCGATGCTCGGCGGCTCGACCTTCGGGATCTCGTCGGACTGCACCGACTGTGACGGCATCCCCGGGCGCACGCTCACCGGCCAGCTCGACGCAAAGCGGATCGGCTGGCAGGCCTTCATGGAGGGGATGCCGAGCGCCTGCTTTCGCGGCGCCGGCGCCGGCGGCTACGCGAAGAAGCACAACCCCTTCGCTTACTTTCGCGAGAGCTACGGCGCCGGCGCCTGCCGCAGCGTCCTGCCGGCGTCGCGGCTCGGCGGACTGCTGGGCAGCGGCAGGCTTGCCGAGTTCAACTGGATCACCCCCGACCTCTGCAACGACACCCACGACTGCGGCGTCGGCGTGGGGGATCGCTATCTGGCGCGGCTGGTGCCGCGGCTGCTGACGCGAACCGGGCCGAAGGGGTTCGTCGTCGTCACCTACGACGAGGGGAGCTCGAGCGCCGGCTGCTGCGGCCACGCCCACGGCGGCCACATCGCCACGGTGATCGCCGGCCCGCCCGTCCAGCGCGGCGCGGTCAGCCGTCCCTACACGCTCTACTCGCTGCTGCGGACGATCGAGGACGTCTTCGGCGTCGGACACCTGCGGATGGCGGGCTGCGCCTGCACCGAGCCGATGGACAAGCTGTTCAAGGGCGGCAGGGCGCCGCGGATCAACTCAGGTGGTGTACCGGCGCCGGATCCGGGCGACGGCGGCGGCATCGACCACACGGTGCCGACGGCGGCGCTCTTGCGAGACGAGGCGGACGGCTCGCGCGCGGTCCGCTTCCGCTTGGTCGACGAGGGCTCTGGCATCGACCCGTCCTCGCTGCTCGCCGAGGCCTCGCGCGACGACGGCCCCTGGCTGGCGCTCGACGGAGCGGCGTTGGACGCGGCGACCGGGACCCTTGGCGGCGACCTGCCGGCGGCTCTGGGAGAGGGCACGATCCGGGTTCGCCTGACCGCGCGCGACCTGGCGGGCAACGCGCTTCGCTACGGCTTCGACGACCCCGTGACGTTGACCGTGGACCTGACGGCGCCGGCGCCGGTCGCGCTACGCGGCGATCAGGTCCTGCGGCGCAATGAGTTCACGCTCGGCTGGGAGCCGGCCACGGAGCAGCCAAGCGTCGCCCATCTGCGGCTATGCGCCGAGGCCGACACCGCGCGCTGCTCCGAAGTGACGGCCGAGGTGGCGGCCGGCCAGACGTCCCTCGAGCGCCTGGCACTGCCAGCCGAGGGCCGCTACACCGTCCGCATCTGGCTCGAGGATCGCTACGGCAACGCCAACCCGACAGCGGCCTCGAACCCGATCCGGCTCGTCTACGACGCGACGGCGCCGCGAGGAGCGTTTTCGCCGCCGCGCGAGCGCGAGCTCAGCCTCCACCTCCGCGATCCGGGGGAGGGCAGCGGGCTGGTTAGCTGCCGGATCGAGGCCCAGCTCCAGGGCAGGGCCACCTTCGAGCCGGTCGACGAGCCGGGCTTCGATGCCGTCGGCGGCGACTGCCACGGCCGGCTCGGAGACTCGCGCTTCGCCCCAGGCGCCTATGCGCTTCGCGCAACCGCCACCGACGTCGCCGGCAACGAAACAACGATCTCCACTCTCGCGGGCGGAGGCCCGGCGCAGACGTTCGTTCGCTACCCGACCCGGATGACGGTGGAGACGCCAGCGGTCGCGATCGCCTTCGGTGCTCCGGCGTCGATCGCATGCCGGCTCGCGGATTCACGTGGCCCGGTTGCCGGCGCAGAGGTCGAGGTGACGGTCCGCGCCGATCTTCCCGATGCGCCCGAGCTGAGGCGCCGCGCGCTCAGCGATCCGGCCGGCAGGGTCGAAGCGACGCTGCCGGCTGGACCGAGCAGAGCGATCGGCTGCGGCTACGCCGGCGATGCCGAGCGGCGCGGCAGCGAGACCGGCGGCAGCGTGCGGACGTTGGCGGCGACCAGCCACGCCTGGCAGCGCGACGGCAGGCTGAAGGGGCAGCTGCTGGGTCGCGAGGGGACGCCGAGCGGCACGGCGGTAGCGCTCGAGGTCGCCCGCGGCGGAGCCTGGCGCCGGATCGCCCAGGCGCGGGCCGGATCCGGCGGCGCCTGGGCGATCCG
>JAWVFK010000034.1:0-62919 GCA_033856175.1 Solirubrobacterales bacterium
GATCCCGGCAACGGCGATCGCCGGCCACTGATAGACGACGCAGAACATCGGCGGCGCCACGACCCCTCGAAACCCAGCCGCCACGGCAGCCTCCGGAGCGTGATGAACCGGATTCGAAGCCCCCACCGCATTCGAGTACTCCCGAACCTTCTCGCGCCCAACCTCATAAGAAGCGGGCGGATAGGTCTTCCCAATCGCATCGAGCTTGACCGCCATAGCGCGGCGATTCTACGCACCACCCCGTCAACCAGCGCCCGCGGCCAAAAGCGCAATAAGGGCAGCACCCCACCACCGCACTCCTCCTGCCTAGCTGGACGACCAGCGCCTCGCTCAAATCAGCGCAGCCCCGCCAAGCGCAAGCGCAGCTCCAATCAGCGGGTCCGCCGTCAGTACGGACTAGACCCGGCTCCATCAACCGCTGCGGTTCTCTGTCCCCGAGCTGGGCTCGCGCGCGAGCTTGCTCGCGGGTGAGTCCAGTCGGGGCCAAAGCGCCGCAAATCAAGAAAGGACCCGCGGCGAAAAAAGGAGGCGCCCACGCCCCCGACCCTCACTCGTCGAACTGCAACACCGCAAGAAACGCCTCCTGCGGCACCTCGACCGCCCCAACCTGCTTCATCCGCTTCTTCCCCTTCTTCTGCTTCTCGAGCAGCTTCCGCTTGCGAGTCACATCCCCCCCATAGAGCTTCGCCGTAACGTCCTTGCGCAGCGCCTTGACCGTCTCCCGGGCGATCACCCGCGCCCCGACGGCCGCCTGCACCGGAATGTCGAACAGCTGCCGTGGAATCGTCTTCTGCAGCCGCTCGACGAGGATCTTGCCGGCCGCGAAAGCCTTGTCGCGATGGACGACGATCGAGAGCGCGTCGACCCGATCGCCGGCGAGCAGCACGTCGAGCTTGACCAGGTCGGAGACCCGCCCCTCGATCGGCTCGTAGTCGAGCGAGGCATAGCCGCGGCTCTGCGACTTGAGCTGATCGAAGAAGTCGAGGACGACCTCGGCCAGCGGCAGCTCGTAGCGGATCTGCACCCGCTGGGGAGACAGATAGTGGAGATCGACGTGGGTGCCACGCCGGTCCTGGCAGAGGTCCATGATCGCGCCGACGAACTCCGTCGGCGTGATGATCGTGGCGCGGATGAACGGCTCCTCGATCGCCTCGATCGAGCCGGGGTCGGGCATGTCGGCCGGGCTGCGGACCTCGACCTTCTCGCCGCCGACCAGATGGACGAGGTAGCGAACGTTCGGGGTCGTCGCCAGCAGCTCGAGGTCGTACTCGCGCTCGAGCCGCTCGCGGACGATGTCCATGTGCAGCAGGCCGAGAAAGCCGCAGCGGAAGCCGAAGCCGAGCGCCTGCGAGGTCTCCGGCTCCCAGGAGAGCGCGGCGTCGTTTAGCGCCAGCCGCTCGAGAGCGTCGCGCAGGTCCTCGTACTGGTCGGTGTCGACGGGGAAGAGACCGCAGAAGACCATCGGCTTGACCTCGCGGTAGCCGGGCAGGGCCTCCGTCGCCGGCCGGGCCTGGCTGGTGAGCGTGTCGCCGACGCGCAGCTTGGCGACGTCCTTGAGGCCGGTGATGACGTAGCCGACCTCGCCCGCGTCCATCGCGTCGACGGCCCGCATCTCCGGGGTGAAGAAGCCGATCTCGTCGATCTCGGCCTTGGTGCCGGTCTGCATCGCGACGATCGGCTCGTTCTTGGCGAAGCGGCCATCGACCATCCGCACATAGGCGACGACGCCGCGGTACTGGTCGAACTCGGAGTCGAAGATCAGCGCCCGCGGCGGCGCCGCCGGATCGCCTTCGGGCGAGGGGATTCGCTCGACGATCGACTCGAGGACCTCGACGACCCCCTCGCCGGTCTTGGCCGACATCCGCAGGACGTCGTCGGGGTTGCCGCCGATCAGGTCGACGATCTCGGCGGCGACGCGGTCGGGGTCGGCGCTCGGCAGGTCAACCTTGTTGAGCACCGGAATCAGCTCGAGCCCGGCGTCGATCGCCGCGTAGGTGTTGGCGACGGTCTGCGCCTCGACCCCCTGGGCGGCGTCGACGACCAGCAGCGCCCCCTCGCAGGCGGCGAGGCTGCGCGAGACCTCGTAGGAGAAATCGACGTGGCCCGGCGTGTCGATCAGATGCAGGTGGTAGGTCTGACCGTCGTTCGCCTCGTAGGCGACCCGCACCGCCTGCGCCTTGATCGTGATCCCGCGCTCACGTTCGAGGTCCATCGAGTCGAGCACCTGCGCCCGCATCTTCTTGGGGTCGACGCTGTGGGTGACCTCGAGAATGCGATCGGCGAGCGTCGACTTGCCGTGGTCGATGTGGGCGATGATCGAGAAGTTCCTGATCTGCTCGATCACGCCGGGCTCCGCTCGTGGGGGTGGTCAGCCATGGATCGAGGAGTATGGCGAGCCGCTCAAGCAGCGCGGCCGCGGCCGCTCAGCGGCGGACTATGCGCAGCAGCTGCGTCAGCTCGGGCACGCGCATCGCCCAGATCGCGCCGAAGTAGACGAGTGCGCCCGCTGCCAGCGCTGCGGTCAGCGAGATCAGCTGGCCGCTGAACGAGCGGCCCAGCGCCGAGTCGAGGCCGTGCCAGACCGCGTAGCTGATGCCCGCCAGCGCCGCCGACCCGATCAGGACCCGGCTCGAGGTCGAGATCAGCTTGGTCAGCTCGAGCGACCCGAGCTGGCGACGGAGGACGATCGTCTGGGCAAGCACGCTCGCCGCCGTGGCGATCGCCGTCGAGGCGACGATGCCGCCGACGCCCAGGTGGTAGAGCGCCAGCGCCGCCAGCGCCGTCACGGCGAGGTTGGCGGCGGAGATCGCCGACGGCACCCAGGGCCGCTGGAGGCTGAAGAACGTGCGCGTCAGCAGCAGGAAGAGGCCGTTGAACGGCAGCGAGAAGCTGAACCAGAAGAGGGCGACGGCGACGATGTGGGTCTGCGAGGCGTCGAACTCGCCGCGCTGGTAGACCAGCCGGATCATCGGCTCGGCGAGGACGAGGATCGCCGCCGCCGCCGGCACCAGCAGCAGGACGATCTGGCGCATGCCGTTGGCCATCGTCGCCCGCAGGTCGCCGTAGGCGCCGCGGGCGGCGAAGCGGGCGAGCGTCGGGAAGAGCACGGTCGCGACGGCGACCGAGAAGATCCCCTGCGGCAGCATGTAGATGCGGAAGGCCTTGTCGATCGCCGCCGGCGCGCGGTCGTCGACGAGCGTGCCGAAGAAGCTGTTGATGACGAGGTTGAAGTTGATCAGGCCGAGGCTGATCGTCACCGGCAGCATCAGGATCAGCACGCGGCGGACGTTCGGGTGGCGCCAGTCGAACGATCGCGTGAAGCGAAACGGCGTGTGGCGCAGGTCCCAGGCGGGGATCGCCAGCTGGATCACCGTGCCGACGAGGACGCCGATCGCGTAGGCGTAGATCTGCTTGCCCTTCGGGAAGGCGGGCGCCAGGCCGACGAGCACGGCGATGATCGCGACATTCCAGAACAGCGGTGAGATCGCGAAGGCGGCGAAGCGCTCGTAGCTGTTGAGGACGCCGACGATCAGCCCGGTCGTGCCCAGCAGGATCAGGATCGGGAAGAGCAGCCGCGAGAGGGCGATCGTCAGGTCCTCGATGTGGCCGTGGAAGCCGGGGGCGAAGATCGGGATGACGATCGGCGCCGCCAGGATGAACAGCGCCGTGATCGCCCCCAGCAGCAGCGTGACGACGAAGATCAGCGTCGAGGCCAGGCGGAAGGCCTCGCGCTTGTTGCCCTTCTCAAGCTGCTCGGTGAAAACGGGGACGAAGGCCGCCTGGATCGCCGCGTCGGCGAAGAGGCTGCGGACGAGGTTCGGGACCTGGAAGGCGATCGTGAACGCCGACATCGGTCCCTTGACGCCGAAGTAGCTCGCGGCGACGACCTCACGGACGAGCCCCGCCACGCGTGAGGCCCCGGTGGCGATCGAGAAGAAAGCCGTCGAGCGGGCGAGCCTGCCGGAGCGCTGGGGCTGCTCGGCCATCTCCGGCGAGTCGGCCATCTGGGTCGGCTCAGCCATCGTTATAGTCGCCCCGTGGCAAACATCGCCTCACAGAAGAAGCGGATCCAGCGCTCCGAGCGCGAGCGGCTGGAGAACCGGCGCCTGACGAGCGCCGTCAAGACGCACTTCCGCCGCCTCGAGACGGCCAAGGAAGCTGGCGACGCGGACACCCTCGCCGCCGAGCACAAGGCGCTGGTCTCGCGCATCGACAAGGCGGTCCAGAAGGGCGCCCTGCACGCGAACACCGGCGCCCGCAAGAAGGCGCGCGCCGCGCGCCTCTTGAAGTAGCGCTCAAGCCGCCGCCCCCAGCGCGCGCCGCAGCGAGAGGGTCAGCGACACCTGCTCGGAGTGGTCAGAACCGCCGCGCGTCGCGACCTCGAGGTCGGCGAGCGCGATCGTCGCCTGGCGAAGGTCGTCGCTGGAGGCGTCGCGCAGGCGTCTGACGAGCATCTTCGCCGCGTAGGGATGCATCTTCAGCCCCGCGGCGGCGTCGGCCGGCGAGCGGCCGGCCTCGAGCTGGGCGACGACCTGCTGGGCCTGGCGCAGGCGGCCGGCGAGGCCGTAGACCAGCCGCGGCAACGGCTCGCCCTGAGCGATCAGGCGCTCGCCGATCGCCATCGCCCGCGCAGAGTCGCCCTCGATCAGGGCATCCGAGAGCGCCCAGAGGGCCGCCTCCGAGGTGTCGGCGATCATCGCCTCGAGGTCCGCAGCGCTGACCTCGCCGCCGTTGCCCGCCCAGAGGGCAAGCCGGTCGAGCTCGTTGGCGAGGCGAACGCTCGAGCTGCCCATGCGGTCGACGAGCAGGCGAGCGGCTTCGATCTCGAGGCGGTAGCCGCGCTTGGCGGCCTCGGCGACCAGCCGCGCCGGCAGGTCGCGCTCGCGCGGGGCGTCGTAGGTGAGAACCTCGCCGCCGGCGGCCTCGACCGCCTTGGCCAAGCGCGGCGGCGGCTTGTCGCGGGCGATCAGGACCAGCGTCGTCTCCGGAGGCAGCGCCGCCAGCGCGGCGGCGACGGTCTCGCAGTCGGCGGGTTTCCAGCGCTCGACCCCGTCGGCGAGGACGTAGCGACGCCCAGGCGTCAACGACATCGCCGGCAGCGCCGCGACGACACCCTCGGCGTCGGGCGCGGAGCGGCCCTCGTGCGGCTCGAACACCTCCAGCGATCCGGTGCCGTCGCCGTCACCCTCGGCGCGGGCGCGCAGGCGTGCGCGAGTCGCCTCGATCTTGGCGATGTCGGTGCCGGCGATCAGGTAGGCGGGCTTCACGTCGGCCATCGGGCGAGTGTATTGGCGCCGCCGACGCCATCTCTAATGGCTCCGCTTGACGGTCCAGCCGCCATCGCCGACGTCGATCTCGACGGTGCCGTCGAGATCGGTTCGGGCAACCGGCACGTGGTGGCGGGCGAGCTTGGCCAGCGTCTCGGCGGTCGGGTGGCCGTAGCTGTTGCCGGCGCCGACCGAGATCAGCGCCAGGCGCGGCCCGCTGCGGTCGAGCAGGCCGTCGAGCCCTGCGTCGGCGCTGCCGTGGTGGGCGACCTTGAGGACGTCGACCGGCCCGGGGTCCACCGGCACGCTCTCGGCCTCGGCGTCGGCGGTCAGCAGCGCCGAGAATCCCTGCCAGCGAGCGACGGCGACGATCGCGTGCAGGTTGGGGTCGGCGCCCGGCACGGCGGGCTCGCCACGCGGTGGCCAGAGAACCTCGACGCGCAGCGACCCCGAGCGAACCTCGCTCCCCTCGGCGACGTGGACGGCGCCGATGCCGGCCGCCGAGGCCGCCCGCAACAGCGGCGGGCTCGGGTCGCCGTAGACGAGCGTCTGCACCGGCACTGCGCCGAGGATGTCCTCGATGCCGCCGGCGTGATCGGCCTGGTCGTGGGTGACGACGGCCGCGGCGAGGCGGTCGACCCCCTGGCCGGCGAGAATTCCGCGCAGGTCGTCACCGTGCGGGCCGCCATCGACGAGGATCGGCAGGCCGTCGGCCGGCTGCAGCAGGATCGCGTCGCCCTGGCCGACGTCGAGCAGCTCGAGCCGAAGGCCCGTTCTGGGCGCCGGAGCGCCCGCGCCCGCCGCCCCGCCGGCGATCAGCAGGCCGAGCGCGAGGCAGCAGCAAGCAGCCAGCGCTAGGGCCGCTCCGCGGCGGCCGCGACGGAGCGGAATGCCAGGCGTCAGAGCGACGCGGCGGTGGACGAGGGCGCTCGCCGTTGCCAGGCCGAGCGCGAGCATGGCGTAGGCGCCGGCGACCGCGGGCCAGCTGCCCAGGCGCAGCGGCACCAGCGCCCAGCTGGGCGCCGCCCACCAGTGGGCGACCTGGGCGATGTAGGCCAGCAGCAGCGAGTCGAGCCAGTTGAACGGCTCCACCGGCAGTCCGGGGACCTGACCGGCGATCGAGGCGAGCATGCCCAGCCACATCGCCGGCGCCACGGCCGGCAGGGCCATCAGGTTCGCCGGCAGCGAAGCCGCCGGCACGGCCTCGAAGTCGTGCGCCATCAGCGGCGCCGTCGCCAGGGTCGCGGCGATCGTCACCGCGGCTCCCTCGATCAGGGCGGAGCGAACCGAGCCGGGGGACGATGGCGCCAGCCGCCGCTCGATCAGCTGGCGCAGCTGCGGCGCCCAGAGGACGATGCCGAGCACGGCGGCGAAGCTCAGCTGCCATCCGGGGTCACCGCTGGCGCGCGGGTTGGCCGCCAGCGTGACGAAGGCGGCCAGCAGCAGCGCATATGCGCGCGACCGCGGTCGGCCGGCGAGGGCGGCGACGACGCCGGCGGCGCCCATCACCCCCGCCCGCTGGATCGACGGCGAGGCGCCGGTGACGGCGACGTAGAGCGCGATCAGCACGAGGATGCAGGCCAGCCGCGAGCGCAGCCCGAGCCCGGCCAGAGCCAGCAGCGGCGTCGCCAGCAGCGCCAGCAGCAGCACGTTCTCGCCGCTCACCGCCAGCAGATGAGCAAGCCCGGAGCGCTTGAAGTCGTCGACGGTCGCCTGGTCGATGCGATCGTCCTGGCCGAGGACGAACCCCCGCGCCAGCGCCGCCTCGCGCTCGGGGACCGAGCGCCCGAGGGCGCGATCGGCTCGCTGCCTGACCGCATCGACCAGGCCGAGCGCGCCACCGCGGCGGCGACCCGTCGGCTCAATCGAGCCCTCCAGGATCAGGCGAATGCCAAAGCGGCGCAGGTAGCCGGCGTAGTCCGGCGGTGGCGGCCGCAGCCGTCCGCGGGCGCGCACCTCGATCCCGATCGGCAGCTCGCCGACCGGCTCGCGGGCTTCGACCAGCACCCGGCCCCGCGGCGCGCGGACGCGGACGCGGACCGTGCCATGGCTGCGCCGCGGCACCCCCTCGACGAAGCCGATGACGCTCGCCCCTTCCCCGGCCCCTCCCCGCAGCGCCCCGCGATCGATCGCGGCGAGCCGCGCCGAGCCCTCGACGAGCCCCGCGCCGGCGGCGACGATTCCGACGAGGGACATCCAGAGGGCGAGCCCGGAACGCCCCGCCGGCCGCGTGATCACGAGCAGGACGGCGGCTATCGCGAGCAGCGGTGCAGTCAGGCCGAGGTCCGCGCCACCGCCAAGCGACGATAGCGCCACCCCGATCGCGGCGCCGCCGAGCGCCGCGAAGCGCCAGTCGATCCGCGCCATCGGCCAATGCTCTGCGGGCCAGGCGCACGCGGGCGCCACGTATCCCGCGAAAGACGCCTGTTAGAGCTACCGCTTCGTCGGCTTGGCGAAGCGCAGGTACAGCGCCGGCACGACGAGCAGGTTCAGAAGCGTCGAGGTGATCAGGCCGCCGACGATGACGATCGCCATCGGGTGCTCGATCTCGTGTCCGGGGATCGTGCCGAGGGCGATCAGCGGCACCAGCGCCAGGCCCGTTGCCAGCGCGGTCATCATGATCGGCGAGAGCCGCTCCCGGGCGCCGCGCAGGACCAGCTCGCTGCCGAAAGGCACGCCCTCGACCTGCTCGAGGTGCTGGCAGTGGTTGATCATCAGGATGCCGTTGCGGGCGGCGATTCCGAGCACGGTCAGGAAGCCGACGAGCGAGCCGAGCTCCACCACCCCGCCGCCGATGAAGGCGGCGAGGACGCCGCCGACCAGCGCCATCGGCAGGGTCACGAACAGCAGCAGGGCGAGCCGCAGGCTGCGGAACGCCGCCACCAGCAGCCCGAAGATCGCCACGGCGGCGAGCAGGCCGAGGTTCCTCAGCTTGGCGCCGGCGGCGTGGGTCTCCGCCCCCTCGCCGAGGACCTCGGCGTGATAGCCGACGGGGAAGCGGACCTCGTCGGTGCGGTCCTGGACGTCGTCGACGACGGCGCTGAGGCTGCGGCCCTTGGGCTCGGCGATGACGTCGATCCGCCGCGAGACGTTCTCGCGCTTGATGCCGCTTGGCGTCGGTCTGACGGCGACGTCGGCGACGCGAGACAGCGGCACACGGCCGCCGGCGGGAGTGTCGATCGGCAGGGCGCGGACGTCGTCGAGGTTGCTCCGCGTCTCGGGCGTGCTCCAGACGTGGACGTCGTAGGCCTTGCCGCCGCGATAGATGTCGCCGACCTCCTCGCTCGCCATCAGCGTCGCCGCCGCTCGCCGGACGTCGCCGGGCTTGAGGCCGTAGCGCTCGGCGACGCCGAGCTTGACCCTGACGGCGACCTCGGGAACATCCTGGGAGAGCTCGACGTGGAGCTCGTCGAGCCCCTCGATGTCCTCGAGGTGATCCCTGACCTCGCGCGCCTTGCGTCGCAGCACGTCGAGGTCGTCGCCGAAGACGCGGACGATGATCGGCGCGCTGTCGCCGACGATCACCTCGTCGATGCGCTCGCGCAGGTAGGTCTCGACGTTGCGGAATAGCCCCGGATAGCCGTCGACGACCTCCTCCAGCCTCGCCAGCGTTTTGTCGTAGTCGGCGTCGCGGTCGATGCTGACCCAGTTCTCGGAGAAGTTGATGCCGGCGATCTCCTCGCCCTGCAGCGCCTGGCCGATGTGGGAGCCGAAGTTGCGCACGCCGGGGATCTGGCGCAGCTCGCGGCTGGCCCGCTCGGTGATCCGCTGGCTCTCGGTGTGCGAGCTGCCGGGGGCGCTGACCCAGTGCATGAGGAAGTCGCGCTCCTTGAAGGTCGGGAAGAGGCTCTGCCCGAGCGTCGGTAGAACCAGCAGGCCGGCGAGCAGCGTGACGGCGACGATCGCGTAAGCGGGAACCGGCGTGCCGATCACGCGCTCGAGCAGGGAGCCGTAGCCGCGCTTGAGGGCGCGGACGACGGGTGACTCACCGCGCCCGAGCCGTGCGCGGGAGAGCAGGATCAGGCCGAGCGCCGGGGTCACCGTGAGCGCGACGACCATCGAGGCGAATACCGCGATCGCGTAGGAATAGGCGAGCGGCTGGAAGAACGAGCCGGAGACGCTCTGCAGGAAGAACACCGGCACGACGGCGATGACGTTGATCAGCGTCGCGTAGATGATCGGCCGCCGAACCTCCAACGACGCCTCCAGGACCACGTCGCGGATCGAGAGGCCGTTCGCCTGGCCGCGGCGGGCGCGCAGCCGCCTGACCATGTTTTCGACGTCGATGATCGCGTCGTCGACGACGACGCCGACGGCGATCACCAGCCCGGCGAGGATCATCGTGTTGATCGTCTGTCCCTGCAGGTAGAGGACGAGCGTCGCCGCCAGCAGCGAGAGCGGGATCGAGACCAGGCTGATCAGCGCCGCCCGCCACTCGAAGAGGAAGAGGACGAGCACCAGCACGACCAGCGCCACCCCCAGCAGCAGCGCCGTCGTCAGGTTGTCGATCGCGAGGTCGATGAACTCGGCCGGACGGAAGATCTTGGCGTCGACGTCGACGCCTTTGAGACCCGGCTTGATGTCCGCCAGCGCCTGGTCGATGCCGTGGGTGACGTCGAGCGTGTTGGCGCCCTGGAACTTCTCGACGACGAGCAGCAGGCCCGGCTTGTCGTTGACGACGGCATCGCCGAAGAGCGGCTGCGAGCCCTCCTTGACGTCGGCGACGTCACTGATCTGGACGCGGCCGGGGCCCTCGTGCTTCAGCGTCACCTGGCCGAGGTCGTTGAAGTCCCGGATCGGCAGGACGTTGCGGACCTGCAGCCGCTGGTTGGGCGTGTCGATGAAACCGCCGGTGCCGATGACGGCGCCGCTCGAGAACTTCAGCAGCCCCGCCTCGAGCGCGTCGGCGGTCGTCTCCATCAGGTCGTTGAGGGTGACGCCGTGCTGGCGCATTCGCCGGGGATCGGCGAGCACGTGCTGCTGCTGCAGCCGCTCGCCCCAGATCGCGACGTTGGCGACGCCGGGAACGCGCAGCAGGCGCTGGCGGACGTACCAGTAGGCGGTCGTCGAGAGGTCGCGCAGCGACATCTCCGACGACGCCGGCGAGAGGCCGATCTTCATCACCCTGCTCGTCGCCGAGACCGCCGGCATCAGCACCGGCGGGGCGGCCCAGGTCGGCAGGTTGGGGGCGATCGTCCGCATCCGCTCGGCGACCAGCAGGCGGGCCTGGCGCAGGCTGGTGCCGCGCTTGAAGATCAGTTGAATCGAGGAGAGCTGGGAGACGGACTCCGAGCGGATCGTCTCCAGCTGGGGCACCCCGTTGAGCGCCTGCTCGAGAGGGACGCTGACGAACTCCTCGACCTCCTCGGCGCTGAGGCCGAGGCAGGCCGTCTGGATCTGAACCCGCGGCGGCGCGAACTCGGGGAAGACGTCGACCCGCGCGTCGCGAACCTGGCCGATGCCGAGGAAGAGCAGCACGCCGGCTGCCGCCACCACCAGGTAGCGGAACCTCAGGCTGGCGCCGACGATCGAGCGCATCACGTCGCTGGCTCAGTCCCCGGGGGGTCGCGCGCCGAGCGCGCGCTTGGCCGGCGTCACTCGTCGACCCCGAACTCGGTGCCGTACACCTCCTGCGCCGCTCGCACGACGACCTCCACGCCGGCGGCCGGGCCCTTGGTGAGGATCGCCCAGTCACCGTCGATCCGGTCGACCTCGATTGCCTCGCGCTGGTAGCTCAGCGGCCGCGGGCTGACGTAGACGAAGGTGTCCCCGTCGGCGGTATAGAGGACGGCCGAGTACGGAATCCGCTTACGCCCGCCCCTCTGCTCGACAGGCGTCGTCTGGACGTCGATTCGCCTCGCAGCTTCGGGCTCGAGCGTGATTCGGCTGACGTCGCTGCTGTGAATCGGCTCGACCCGCGCCGGATCGCCGGCCCCCTCCGGCTCGCCTGCCTGCTTGCAGCCGGCGAGCATGAGGATCGCCGTGACGAGTACGAGGGCGCCGATCGGCCTGCGGTGGGTCATCTGGTCGTTCCTCCTCGGAGGCGGTAGAGAGCTGGGACGAGGAAGAGCGAGGCCAGCGTGGAGGCGACGAGACCGCCGACGAGCACCACGGCCATCGGATGGAGGATCTCGAGGCCGGCGACGCCGCCGGCGAGCACCAGCGGCAGCAACGCTGCGATCGAAGCGACCGCGGCGGCGAGCACCGGGGCCAGGCGCTCGCCCGCCGCCTCGGTCACAACGCTCGTGGCGGCGGCGTTGCCGCGGGCAAGCCGCCCGCCGGCGGTAAAGAGCTCCATGCCGTTGTGAGCGGCGATCGGCAGCAGCGCCAGCAGGCCAAAAACGGCGCCGATCGAGAGCAGGCCGCCATCGAGGAAGAGGGCGATCAGGCCACCGGCGAGGGTCGCCGGCAGGGTCAGCAGGAGCACGGCCGCCAGGCGCCAGCTGCCGAGCAGCGCCTGGATCAGCAGGAAGACCCCGAGCGCCGCGGCGACGGCGAGCGCAAGGGTCCGCCTGAAGGCGTCGCTGCGCTCGCCGCGCTCGCCGATCAGCTCGGCGTGGTACTCGAGCGGGAACGAGACCCGCTGCAGGCCGCGCCTGACGTCGTCGACTACGTCCGCGCGGTCGCGACCGCCGACGTCGATGCCGACGTCGACGTAGCGGGCGACCGCCTCGCGCCTGATGTCCGCCGGCGTCGCCTTGATGCGGACGTCGGCGACGTCGGCTAGCCGGACGTGGCGGCCGCCCGGGGCCTCGAGCAAGAGCTCCTTGATGTCGCCGACGCTGCGACGGACCCGCGGCGTTCCCCAGACGATCACGTCGAAGACCTTCTGGTTCTCGAAGAGGCTGCCAACCGTGATCCCCGAGAGCAGCCCCGCGGCGGCGCGGCGGATCTCGCCCGGCTTGATGCCGACCCGCTCTGCGGCGGCGAGCTTGGGGACGACCTCGACGTTCGGCTCGAGGATCTGCGCGTCGACAGTGGCGGCGCGAACGCCATCGACCGCTGTCGCCATCCGCTCGACCTCGGCGGCCTTGGCGGCGAGGATCTCCGAGCTCTGGCCGTAGACGCGGACCGCGAAGTCGCCGCCGACCCGCTTGAGGACGTCGTCGTCCTTGAAGTTACGCTCGTCGTCGCGGCCGTCCTCCATGCGGCCGATCGCGGTGGCCCGGTCGGCGCTGTAGGTGGTGAGCTCGTGGTGGATGCCCGGATAGCCGGCGACCAGCTCGCGGACATCGGCGACGGTCTGCCCGTAATCGGCGTCCTCGCCGACGGTGACCCAGATCTCGCCCCTGTCGATGCCGCCGACGACGTCCCCGCTGACGGCGCGGCCGACGTGTCCGCCGACGTCGCGGACGCCAGGCAGCGATCGCAGCTCATGCGTCGCCCGCTCGGTGATCCGTGTCATCTCCGGCTGCGAGGTTCCGGCCCTGGCGTCGAAGCGGACGAGCAGCTGACGCTCCTGGAAATTGGGCAGAAGGGCCGGCAGGGCCGGCTGCTCGAGCGTCGGCAGGACGGCGATGCCGGCGGCGACGAGCACTGCAGTGGCCAGATAGAGCGGGCGCGGCGCTGCCGAGAGTCGCGTCAGGGCGGCGCTATAGCGAGGCCGCAGCCAGGCGAGGGCGACCGAGTGCCGGGCCGGCGAGCGGCGCGAACCGTAGAGAAGCGAGCTGAGGGCCGGCGCCATTGCCAGCGCGACGAGCAGCGAGACGACCAGGGCGAGGGCATAGGAGAGAACGAAGGGGCGCAGGATCGCGCCGGCGGCGCCCTCGACCAGCAGCAGCGGGACCACGGCCAGCAGCGCGATCAGGATCGTGTAGTGCAGCGGCCCGCGGGCGACCAGCAGCGCTTCGAGCAGGCCGGCATCCCGGCCTCCACCGCTGAAGCGCTCGCGAACGCCGAGATCGAGCAGCGTCGAATGGACGGCGAGCGCCAGCGCCAGGACGAGGCCGGCGAGGACGAGCTCGTTGATCGTCGCGCCGACGATCGCGAGGACGAGGGCGGCCGCGGCGATCGCGACGCCGATCGAGGCGAGGCCGACGAGCGCGGCGCGCCAGTCGAGCAGCAGAAGGCCGAGGGCGATCGCCGCCAGCAGCAGGCCGATCAGCAGCGCCACGGTCGCGTTGGCGACGGCGTCGTCGACGAAGTCGGCTGGGCGGAAGACTCCGCGATCGAGCTCGAGCCCCGAGAGCCCGGGCTGGAGATCGTCCAGCGCCCTGTCGACCCCCTCGGTCACCTCGCGCGTGTTGGCGCCCGGCGTCTTCTCGACGACGAGCATCAGCCCCGAGCCATCGTTGACGATGCCGTCGCCGATCAGCGGCTGGTGGCCCTCGACGACCTTGGCGACGTCGCCGAGCTGGAGCTGACCGGCCTCCTCGAGCTTGACCCGCGAGAGGTCCTGGGGCCGGGCGATCGGGAAGACGTGGCGGATGCCGAGCCGCTGGTTCGGCGTGTCGAAGAAGCCGCCGGTGCCGGGAGTCGAGCCCTCGAGGAAGCTCAGCGGCGAGACGAGTTGGGCGTTGCCGGCGGTCTTGATCACCTGCAGCAGCGAGACATTGCGCTGCTTGAGCTGCTGCGGATCGACGAGCACCTGTAGCTGGCGCTCGCGCTGGCCCCAGATCTCGACGTTGGCGACTCCCGGCACCCCCATCAGCCGCGGCCTGATCGTCCAGCGGGCGAGCACGCCCTGCTCGATCTCGGAGAGCTTGGTCGAGTCGAGGCCGATCATCATCACCCGGCTCTGCGAGGAGAGCGGCTGAACGAGCTCGTGGGGCTTGGAGACGTTGGGAAGCGCGCCGATCGCCTCGGTCAGCTTCTCCTGCGTGTACTGGCGCGCCGTCAGCAGGTCCGTCCCGGTCTCGAAGACGAGCGTTATCGACGAGAGCCCGGGGACCGACTCCGAGCGGATCGTCGACACGCCGCGGACGCCGTTGAGCAGATCGGCCTCAAGCGGCACGGTGATCAGCTGCTCGACCTCTTCCGCCGAAAGGCCGAGCGCCTCGGTCTTGACCTCGACGTAGGGCGGCGTGAACTCGGGCAGCGTGTCGGCCGGCAGCCGGCTCAGCTGGACCAGGCCCGCCACGAGCAGCGCGGCAGCGAGCAGTGCGATCGCGACCCGGGCGCGCAGGCCCCAGCCGACGAGCCAGCGGGTCACGCCTGCGCACCCCTGGCCGCGTCGATGCCAACCCTCCCGTTTAGCCGTGCTCTAATCAACTTCTAATCTCTAACTCGACCCTAATACATCTGGGCGCAACGTGGAAAGCTGGTGGCTGCGATGAGGGTCCTGATCGTCGAAGACGAGGCAAAGATGGCTCAGCTGCTGAGGCGGGCCATGCGCGAGGAGGGAATGCCGGCTGACCTGGCGGAGCGCGGCGAGGATGCGCTGGCGCTCGCCGCCGAGACCGACTACGACGTCATCGTCCTCGACGTCCTGCTGCCGGGCATCGACGGATTCGAGACCTGCCGGCGATTGAGGCGCGACGGCGTCCGCTCCCCCGTTCTGCTGCTGACGGCCCTCGATGGTGTCGAGGATCGGGTTGCCGGCCTCGACGGCGGCGCCGACGACTACGTCACCAAGCCCTTCTCTGTAGCCGAGCTTCTCGCCAGGATCCGGGCGCTCGGCCGGCGCGGCCCGATCGAGCGCGCGCCGATGCTGGAGGTGGGCGACCTCCGCCTCGACGCCGGCAACCGTCGCGCCCAGCGCGGCGACACCCAGATCGAGCTCTCGGCGCGGGAGTTCGTCCTGCTCGAGGCGCTGATGCGACGACCGGGCGAGCTGCTGTCGCGGCGGGAGCTCTTCGAGCAGACCTTCGAAGGCGCCTACGACGAGGGCTCCAACGTGGTCGACGTCTACATCCACTATCTGCGCGAGAAGATCGACCGACCCTTTGGGGCCGAGAGCATCGAGACCGTGCGCGGCGCCGGCTACAGGCTCAGCGCGGCGCCGTGACGGCGCGGATGCCGATCCGAGTCCGTCTGACGATCGCCTTCGCGGCGGCGATGTTCCTGATCGTGCTGCTCGCCGGGATCTTCGTCTACCTGCGCGTCTCGGCGGATCTCAACGACATCATCGACGACGCTCTCCAGGCGCGGGCGGACGACCTCTCGACGCTGGTGCAGAGCTCCGACTCCGGTCCGCCGCCGCTAACCGCCGGCGAGCTCGCCGGCGGCGCCAGCAGCATCGAGGAGGGGTTCTTCCAGATCCTGACGGCGGCCGGCAAGCCGATCTCCACGACCCTGCAGGCATCGGCGGGGGCCGCGTTGACTCATCAGCAGGTGCGGGCGGCGCTCCGCCGGCCGACGATCTTCCACGGCACCGTCCGCGGCATCGAGGGCGAGGCCCGCAGCCTCGGCGAGATTGCCCACGACGCTCGCGGTCGCACCTACATCGTCGTTGCGGGCGCCTCGACCGATGACCGCCACGAAGCTCTCGAGAACCTCAGCCGCACCTTCCTGGCCGGCGCACCGCTTGCGCTGCTGCTTGCCTCGGGCCTCGGCTATCTGCTGGCCGGCCGGGCGCTGGCGCCGGTGCGAGCGATGCGCGGGCGCGCCGAGCGGATCACCCTCGAGCGCAGCGGCGACCGCCTGCCCCTCCCTGCCGCCGAAGACGAGCTGCGCGAGCTGGGGCAGACGCTGAACACGATGCTCGACCGGATCGAAGCCGGGCTTACCCGCGAGCGCGTCTTCGTCGCCGACGCCAGCCACGAGCTGCGGACGCCGCTGGCGATCCTCAAGGCCGAGCTCGAGCTCGCCGACCGGCCCGAGCGCTCAGGTGCCGACGTCAGGGACGCACTGCGCTCGGCCCGCGCCGAGGTCGATCGGCTCGCCCAGCTGGCCGCGGACCTGCTGGTGATCGCCCGCTCGGACCAGGGCCAGCTTCAGATCGCCCCCGAGAGCGTGTCGCTCGCCGAAGTGCTCGAGCGGGTCGCCGGCCGCTTCCGCCGGCGGGCTGAGGCAAGCGGTCGCGAGATCGTCGTCGAAGGAGCGCCGGATGTCGCCGCCGATCTCGACCGCTTCCGGATCGAGCAGGCCCTGGGCAACCTCGTCGAGAACGCTCTGCGACACGGCGAGGGCGAGATCCGGCTCAGCGCCCGCCACGACGGCAGTCGCGTCGTGCTTGAGGTCGCCGACCGCGGCCCCGGATTCGCCGCGGGCTTCGCCGAGCAGGCCTTCGAGCGCTTCAGCCGCGGCGACGCCGGACGCAGCGGCGAAGGCGCCGGCCTCGGGCTGGCGATAGTCCGGGCGATCGCCGTCGCCCACGGCGGCGAGGCGATGGCGATGAGCGCCGACGGCGTGACGGTGCTGCGGATCAGCCTGCCGGCCGGGGGCGTCAGGGCTGCAAGCGGGCCTTGAGGGACTCCATCGTCGCCGGGCCGATGCCGCTTATCCGGTCGAGCTCGGCGACCGAGGAGAAGCCACCGTGCTCGGTTCGGTAGGCGATGATCTTCTGCGCGGTGACCGGGCCGATGCCCTCGATCGAGTCGAGCTGCTCGACCGTCGCCGAGCCGAGGCTGATCGGGCCATCGCTGGGGCCTTGGGGCCCGACGGTCGCGCCACCCGGGGCCTTCGCGGGGACGATCACCTGCTGGCCGTCGGCGAGACGGGCGGCGAGGTTCACCGCGTCCGCGGCGGCCTGTCCGGTCGCGCCGCCGGCACGGTCGACGGCATCGGCGACACGCGAGCCGGTCGGCAGCCGGTAGACGCCGGGATGGGCGACCTCGCCGGCGACGTGGACGACGACGTCGCCGCTGCTCTGGGACTTGACCTGAAGAGGCGCCCCCTGGAAGGTGCCTCCCCCACGCCCGGCGCCGGCCGGCTCGGCGCGGATCGAACGGACGCCCAGCAGCAGGACGGCGATCGCGATCGCGCCATAGGCGACGATCTGGGCGCGGCTGAGCTGTGCCATCGCGGCGATCGTCGCCGGCGGGGTGTCCCGCGGAGAGGGCTAGATGCGAAAAGAGGGTGACGCCGGCGTCACCAGAGCGTCACAGCGCCCTGCAGGCGCCAGAGGGCTCTAGTACTCGTCGTCCTCGTCGAAGCCGACCTCGGCGAGCTGGCGCCCGTAGACCTCGTCGACCGAGACCGGCGGCGACTGGATCGAGAGGCAGGCGAGGTCGGCGTCGCCGTCGTTGCCGATCGCGTGGTCGGTCGCTGGCGGCACCAGGACGAGGTCGCCGGCGCCGACGGCCTCGGTGTCACCGGCCACGGTCATCCGGCCACTGCCGCGGACGAAGACGTAGACCTGCTCGGACTCTTCGTGGGAGTGCATCGTCTGGTCGACTCCGGGCGGGACCTCGATCCAGCTGACAGACATATGCCGCGAGCCAAGCTCGCCTGCGTCCATGAGGATGTGCGAGCGGAGGCGGTGCCATTCCTGCACAGCCGCCTCGTTGAGCCGCCTGACCAACATTCGCGAGGTTTGTAGCAGAACGGCTGGAGGCGACGCGGGTCCAGGCAGGCAAATCAGCTGACGACGATGTTGACGAGCTTGCCGGGGACGACTATCTCCTTGACGATCTCGCGGCCGTCGAGCTGCAGCTGCACGCGCTCGCTGGCGCGCGCCAGCTCGAGCAGGGAGTCCTTCTCGGCGCCGACGGGCGCCTCGACGCGGTCACGGAGCTTGCCGTTGACCTGGATCACCAGCGTGTAGGTCTCGCCGCTCAACCGGTCGGGGTCGGCCTGCGGCCAGCTCGTCTCCCAGACCCGCTCGCCCTCGAGCAGCTCGTAGGCCTCGGCGCCGAGGTGCGGGGCGAAGGGGAAGATGAGCGAGGCGGCGGTGACGGTCGCGAAGCGCACCGCCGCGGGCCCGCCGGCCTGGTCATAGAGCGTGTCCTTGAGGCGGTAGGCCTCGTTGAGCAGCTCCATCACGGCGGCGATCGCGGTGTTGAGCTGGAAGCGGCGGCCGAGGTCGCCGCTGACCTTGTCGATCGCCCAGTGGGTCTTCATCAGCAGGGTCCGCGCCTCGCCCTCGGCGTCGCCGGGCTCGCCCGCCCCGCTGCGGTCTGCCACCTCGACGGCGAGGCGCCAGAGGCGGGCGAGGAAGCGGTGGACTCCCTCGACCCCCTCGTCGGACCAGTCGGCGTCCCTATCCGGCGGCCCCATGAAGCAGATGTAGGTGCGGGCGGTGTCAGCCCCGTAGCGCTCGACGTAGGCCGCGGGGCTGACGACGTTGCCCTTCGACTTCGACATCTTGGCGCCGTCGCGGGTGATCATCCCCTAGGTAAAGAGGTTGGCGAACGGCTCCTGGATGCCGAGTACGCCGACGTCGGCGAGCGCCTTGCAGAGGAAGCGCGCGTACATCAGATGGAGGATCGCGTGCTCGACGCCGCCGATGTACTGGTCGACCGGCATCCAGGCATCGACCGCCTCGCGATCGAAGGGGGCGGTGTCGTTGTGCGGATCGAGGTAGCGCAGGAAGTACCAGGACGAGTCGACGAAGGTGTCCATCGTGTCGGTCTCGCGCCGCGCCGGTCCGCCGCAGCCCGGGCACTCGGTGGCGACCCAGTCCTCGACGGCGGCGAGGGGGCTGCGGCCTTCGGGCGCGTAGTCCTCGACATCGGGCAGCTCGACCGGGAGCTGGTCGTCGGGGACGGCGACGATGCCGCAATCGGGGCAGTAGACGATCGGGATCGGCGCGCCCCAGTAGCGCTGGCGCGAGACGAGCCAGTCGCGAAGGCGGTAATTGACGGTGCTCTTGCCGCGGCCCTCGGCCTCGAGCCAGGCGACGATCTTCTCGAATGCCTCGCGGTTGGGCAGGCCGTCGAAGGGGCCTGAGCTGACCAGGGGGCCGTCCCCGCTGTAGGGCAGCCCGTCGTCGTCGCGGGCCTGCTCGGGGTCGCTGCCCTCGATCACGCGTCGGATCGGCAGCCCGAACGTGCGCGCGAACTCGTAGTCGCGGCTGTCGTGGGCAGGGACGGCCATGACGGCGCCGGTGCCGTACTCCATCAGCACGTAGTCGGCGACGTACATCGGGATCTGCTCGCCGTTGACGGGGTTGGTGACGGTGCGGCCGAGGGCGACGCCGGTCTTCGGCCGCTCCTCGGCGCCGCGGTCCTCGGCCGAGGAGCGCATCGCCTGGTCGACGTAGGCGCGAACCTCGTCCTCGGCCGGGGTGCCGGCGACGAGGCGCTCGATCTCGGGGTGCTCGGGGGCGAGGACGAAGAAGGTTGCGCCGAAGAGGGTGTCGGGCCGGGTCGTGAAGACCGGGAAGTCGAGCTCGGCCTCCTCGCAGCGGAAGACGGCCTCGGCTCCCTCCGAGCGGCCGATCCAGTTGCGCTGCATCGTGATCACGTGCTCGGGCCAGGACTCGAGCAGCTCGAAGTCGGAGAGCAGCCGCTCGGCGTAGTCGGTGATGCGGAAGAACCACTGCTCGAGCTTGCGCGAGACGACCTCGGTCCCGCAGCGCTCGCAGCGGCCGTCGACGACCTGCTCGTTGGCGAGGACCGTGGCGTCCTTGGGGCACCACTGGACCGGCGCCTCGGCGCGGTAGGCGAGGCCACGCTCGAAGAGCCTGAGGAAGATCCACTGCGTCCAGCGGTAGTAGGACGGCTGGTGGGTGCCCAGCTCGCGCGACCAGTCGATCGAGACGCCCCAGGAGCGGAACTGGCGCCGGAAAGACTCGATCGAGGCCTCGGTCGAGTCGCGCGGGTGCTCGCCCGTCTTGATCGCGTGGTTCTCAGCTGGCAGGCCGAATGCGTCGTAGCCCATCGGGTGGATGACGCGCATGCCGTTGCGGCGGCGGTAGTGCGCCAGCGCATCGCCGATCGAGTAGCACTTGAGGTGGCCCATGTGCGGCTCGCCGGAGGGATAGGGCAGCATCTCGAGCACGTAGCTCTTGGGCATCGAGTCGTCGAAGCCCGGCTGGCCCGGGTTTGGCACCTCCCAGGTCCGCTCGGCCTCCCAGACGGCCTGCCACTTGCGCTCTATCTCACCGGCGTCGTAGCGCTCCACGGGGCCAGTCTAGGGAGCGCAATCGGCGTCCCGACTCGCGCCTGGGCGGTGCATCAAGGCACCTTGCGGCGCGCGAGGCGGAGGCCTGACCAGGTCTCGTCGATTGCGCAGACCTTGTGGTCGATCCAGCCGCGGGGCAGGGCTACCTCGCGGATGACGTCCTCGGTGATGTCGGTCTCGACGCCGGAGGCGCGCTTGGGCCAGGCGATCCAGAGGCCGGCGTCGATGGCTCGGGTGATCGAGTCCCAACGCTGCTCGAGCCGGCGGTGCGAGGTCACGAACCAGATGGTCAGGTCGCGCTTGCCGCGGGCGCCGGCGCGAAGCTCGACGGCTGGCGGCAGCTCGCCGAGGGTTCGCTCGAAGTCCTCGGGGGCATCCACCAGGGCGACCGTCGAGGCTTCCTTGATGCCGAGCTTCTTCGCGAGGGGAGTTCCGGAGTAGCCGCTACTCATCACGGGTTGGGAACCTGAGGCTGTGCGGGCCGTCCGCTACGGCTCGAAGTTGAGTGGAGCTGGGGGGGCTCGAACCCCCGGCCTCCGCCATGCCATGGCGGCGCTCTTCCAGCTGAGCTACAGCCCCAAGCTCGTACGCTGCGGCGAAGTTTATCGCTGCGAGCTGCCCATTTCGAGCTGGTGAGAGCCGAAGGACGACAGCATGCCGACCGGCAACCATCTCGACGGGAAGCAGGTAGCAATGTGACGATTTGCCCGCGGCTGGTCTATGCGGCTGCGGCGTAGCCGTCGGCGACCTCGAAGACGATCCGGGTCGCGCCCGACTGCTGCAGCGTCAGCTCGAATGGTGTCGCCTGCGCGAGCTCGGCTCTCAGGTCCGTTGCCTCTCTGAGACTCAGGACGAGCGTCGCGCGGGCCTCGGAGAAGCGCTCGATCGCGACGGTGTCGACGGCCGCCAGCCCCAGGCAGGCGTCCTCGAAGGCGGTCAGCTGAGCGAAGTCGCGTAACGGCCCGACGACGACCTCGACATCGCCGGCCTCTTGCACGGCGTTCCCATCCGCCGACGGCTCGGCAGCGCGCACCTCTGTCGCCACCGGCTCCAGCACCTCGGCGCTCTGGCGGCGGAACTCGAGCAGCAGTCGCGGGTCGAGGCCGGTCCGCTTGGCGAGCTCGGTTATCCGCTCGCCGATCTCGGCGGCCTCGCGCAGCGCCTTCATCCGGATCCGCGTCGCCTGGCCCCGTGCCTGTGCCTGGATCTCCTCGAGCTGCTGGCCGACCGACTCGATCGTTGTCGCGTTGCGGTTGCGCACCTCCTGGATCTCGCGCAGCTCCTCGCGGGCTGCGCCCAGCTCGCGCTCGCGCTCGGCGACCATCTCGGCGAGCGCCGCCAGCTCCTGCTCCATCTCGGCGATGCGCGAATCGACCTGCTCGCGGTCATAGCCGAGGGGGGCCCGATCGAAACTCCCCATGGCGGCGAAAGCTAAGCGGCGCCGCGGACGTCTTCGAGGTCGAGGCGGCCGGCCTCGCCCCAGAGCTGCTCGAGCCGGTAGTAGTCGCGCGCCTCGGTCGTGAAGACGTGCAACACGCAGTCGAGGTAGTCGATCAGCAGCCAGCGGGCATCGCGCTCGCCCTCCATCCTCGCCGGCAGCACCCCCTCCTTCTTCAGCTGCGCCCGGACCTCTTCCTGGATCGCCTTCGCCTGGCGCTCGTTGCGGGCCGTGCAGAGGACGAGGAAGTCGGTGTAGGAGATCAGCTCGCGAACGTCGAGAGCGACGATGTCCTCGCCCTTCTTGTCGTCGATCGCCCGGGCGATCCGCCTGACCAGCGCCTCGGTGTTCATCGATAGAGGCCCCGCGACTCGATCGTCGCCGCCACAGCCTCGGGCACGAGGTGGCAAATCGGCCGGCCGGCGGCGACCCGCGCCCGTACGGCGCTCGAGGAAACCTCGACCGCCGGCATCGTGAACAGGCGCGCTCGCTCAGCGGCGCCGGCACGGTCGAGGGCGGCGCGCAGCTCTCCCTCGTCGACGCCCGGCCGACCGGTGACGCCCAGCGCCGCCAGCTCGAGCACGCGCTCGGGCCGTTCCCAGCCGCCGAAGCCGACCGCCGCGTCGGCGCCCATCAACAGGCAGAGCTCGGTGTTTGGATGCTCGGCGGCAAGCTGCTCGAGCGTCGCATACGAGTACGACGGCCCGGGCCGCTCGACCTCGAGCGCCGACACCGACAGCTCCGGCTCGTCAGCGGCGGCGAGCTCGGCCATCTCCAGCCTCAGCTCGGCGCCGGGATCCTGCTCGATCTGCTTGTGCGGCGCCTCCCCCGTCGGCACCAGCACGACCTCGTCGAGCTCGAGCTGCCAGGCGGCTTCCTGGGCAAGCAGCAGGTGGCCCAGATGCGGTGGGTTGAAGGCGGCGCCGAGCACGCCGAGCCTGCGGCCCGCCTGCGGTCGAGAGCTCACTCAGCTCCGCGTCTGGCCGTCGCCGTGGACGACGTACTTGCTCGTCGTCAGCTCGCGCAGGCCGATCGGCCCGCGCGCATGCAGCTTCTGCGTCGAGTTGCCCATCTCCGCGCCCATGCCGAACTCGAAGCCGTCGGTGAAGCGCGTCGACGCATTGACGTAGACCGCAGCGGCGTCGACCCCGGCGGCAAAGCGCTCGCCGGCCGCCGCGGAGCCGGTGACGATCGCCTCCGAGTGCGCCGTCCCGTGCGTGTTGATGTGCTCGACGGCCTCTTCGAGCGAGTCGACCACTCCCACCGCCATCTTCAGGCCCAGGTACTCGGTCGCCCAGTCCTCCTCGCTCGCCTCCCCCACCTCGATCGCGCCGGCGACGCTCGCCCGCGCCCGCTCGTCACCGACGAGCTCGACGCCGGCAGCGGCCAGCCGCGCCAGTGCCCTCGGCAGAAAGCTCTCGGCCAGCTCGGCGTTGACGAGCAGCGTCTCGGCCGCGTTGCAGACCCCCGGGCGCTGGACCTTGGCGTTGTAGGCGATCGACTCGGCCATCTCGAGGTCGGCGTCGGCGTGGACGTAGACGTGGCAGTTGCCCGCCGCCGCGTAGATCACCGGCACCGTCGCGACGTCCTTGAGAGCCGCCTTCAGCCCCTCGCCGCCACGGGGAATGATCAGGTCGACCAGCCCCTCCTGGGTCGCCAGCTGGCGCATGTCGTCATGGCCCCCGCCGGCGACGAAGCCGACTGAGCCCTCGGGCAGGCCCGCCTCCGCGCAGGCCTCGGCGACGATGCCGGCGAGCACCGCGTTCGAGCGCTCGGCGGCGCTCGATCCGCGCAGGACCACGGCGTTGCCGCTCTTCAGGCAGAGCGCCGCGGCGTCGATCGTCACGTTCGGACGCGCCTCGTAGACGAGCGCGACGACGCCGATCGGCGCCCGCAGCTTGCGCAGCTCGAGGCCGCTGGCCAGCGTCCGCCGCTCCAGCTCCTCACCAACCGGATCGGGCAGCGTCTTGACCTCGCGCACGCCCGCGGCCATCGCGGCGACCCGCTCCCCGGTCAGGGTCAGCTTGTCGACGAAGGCGTCGTCGTAGTCGCCGGCGCGCGCCGCCTCGACATCGGCGGCGTTGGCGGCGAGGATCTCCGCGGTCGCCGGCCCGAGTCGCTCGGCGATCGCCTCGAGCGCGGCGTCCTTGGCGGCAGTGCTCGCCTGGGCGAGCAGCCGCGAGGCATGCTTCGCCCGCTCGCAGACTTCACGCACGGATGTGGCGGTGGCAGCCATCAGCACAGGGTAACCAGGGGCCGCGTTAACCAGGGGCGGATTAGCCAGGGGCCGAATCAGTTGAGAACGAAGTGGTCGCGATGTACGGCTTCCTCGCTGCCCTGGGGCATCAGCTCGCGCACCTCGGCGCTCTTGCGCCCCATCAGCCGGCGCAGCTCCTCGGCCGAGTAGTTGACGATTCCCTTGCCGACGACGGCGCCGTCGCTGAGCACCTCGATCGCGTCACCGGCGTCGAAGCGACCCTCCACGGCGACGATGCCAACGGGCAGCAGGCTGCTGCCGCTCTCGCGCAGGACCCGGGCGGCGCCCTCGTCGACGCTCACCGTGCCGTGGCTGGGCTTGGCGTACTTCAGCCAGAGCTTGAAGCTCGACGCGCGGCTCGGCTGCGGCCCGAAGCGAGTCCCGATCGCCTCGCCCGCGGCCGCCGCCCGCAGCGTGCCCTCCTCGGTCCCGTTGCAGATCACGGTCGGGATGCCGGCCTCGGCGGCCATCTCGGCGGCGGCGACCTTGCTGCGCATGCCGCCAAGACCGAACGGCGAGGTCCCGTCGCCGATCTCGAGCGCAGCGAGCTGGCCGAAGTCGCTGACCTCGGCGACGAGCTCGGCGCCGGGCTCGCGCCGCGGATCGGCCGTGTGGAGGCCGTCGATGTCGGTCAGCAGCACCAGCAACCGCGCCTCGAGCATGATCGCCACCTGGGCGGCGAGGAAGTCGTTGTCGCCGAAGGTGATCTCGTCGGTCGCCGTCGTGTCGTTCTCGTTGACCACCGGCACGGCACCCCATTCGAGCAGCTTGCGCAGCGTCTGGCGAGCATTGAGGTAATGGACCCGCGTCGAGAGGTCGAACTGAGTCAGCAGCAGCTGGGCCCCGGTGACGCCGCGAGCCGCGAGCCGCTCGGCGTAGGCGTCGAACAGCGGCCCCTGCCCCACGGCCGAGGCAGCCTGGAGCTCGTCCATCGTCGCCGGCCGCGTGCCGATGCCGAGCATCCTCATCCCGCGGGCGATCGCCCCGGAGGTGACCAGGACCACTCGCTCCCCTGCGTCCTGCAGCGCCGCGACCTGCTCGCAGACGCGGTCGAGGACCTCGTCGCGCAGCTCCCCCTCGGGATCGGCGACGATCGATGAGCCCAGCTTGACGACGACGGTCATGGCGGCGAAGTGTAGGTCGCCGCCGCGGCCCGAAGACCCCCCTGCGACCGGTTAGGGACCCTGGCTGCAGGTCTCGCCGGCGCAGTCGGCGAGCTGGGCGAGCAGATGGGCCATGTCGTGGCGGCGGATGCTCGTCGACGGCTTCGACGCCAGGTTGCTCAGCTGCAGCGGGTCGTCGCCGAGGTTGTAGAGCTCCTTCTCGCCGCTCGAGTACTGGACGTAGGTCCAGTCCCCGCTCTCGACGCCCTGGTAGTGGGCCAGAGAGAACGACTCGATCAGGATGCCGGCACGCGGCGTCGATCCCGGCTGCGTCGGATCGAGGCCGGCGACCGCTGTCGGCAGCAGCGAGAGCCCGTCGAGCGGGCGCGTCGCCTGGCCGCTGGCCCCGGCGATATCGAGGATCGTCGGCGCCAGGTCGACGTTCGCCGTCAGCTGGCTTCGGCCCTCGCCCGCCGGGATCCCCGGCCCGCGGACGACGAGCGGAACGCGCACGCTCTCCTCGTAGGGGTAGCTCTTGGTCTCGATCCGGTGCTCGCCGAGCAGGTAGCCGTTGTCGGAGGTGAAGAAGATGTAGGTGTTGTCGAGCTGGCCCTTGGCCCGCAGCGCCGAGACGACGTCCCCGACGAGGTCGTCGACGGCCAGCAGGCTCGCCGCCCGGCGCCGGTAGCTGGCGACGAAGTTTGCGACCTGATGGGCGTTGTAGCGCGGGCGCTTGCGGATGTAGCGCGGCTTGTCGGTGACGTCCTTCTCGTTGAAGGAGCGCTTGTGGGGAAAGGCGAGGTGACGGAAGCGGCCCTGGTGGCGCGGCGCCGGCGGCGGCCCGTGCACACCGCCGCTGGCGGCCTCGTTGGCGGTCGTGTCGTCGTGCGGGGCAAGCGGCGCCAGCGAGAGGAAGAACGGCTTCGTGCCGTCCTGGTGCTGGATGAACTTCGTCGCGAGCTTGCCGTAGACATCGGTTTGGTAATCCCGCGGCTTGTGGCCGTAGCGGCGCAGCCTGCCGTTCTGGTTGAGCGTGTAGTCGTAGACCTTGATCTCGCTCGATCCGGGTGCAGCGAACCACTGATCCCAGCCGGGCGGGATCTCCTTCTTCTGGGTCGGGCCGCCGCGGCCATAGCCGTTGAGGTACTTGCCGACGAAGCCGGTCGTATAGCCGGCGCCCTGCAGCCAGATGTTGAGCGTGTTGTCGATGTCGCCCGTCGCCTTGAACTGCTGGTAGCCGCCGCTGGGGCCGGTGTTCGAGCGAACGCGATGATTGTGGGCGTACTGACCGGTGAGGTAGGTCGTGCGCGAGGGGCAGCAGAGCGGGTCGGAGTCGTAGTAGCGCTTGAAGCTGACGCCGTGGCCGGCGAGCAGCTTCTTCGTCTGGGCCATCAGCCTCAGCTCGCTCGAGTCCTGGTCGTCGGTCATGATCACGACGACGTTGGGCGTCCCGGCGACGGCGGCCGCGCCCTGCTCCGCGTGCAGCGCCACCGAGGCGAGCACCGCGGCGATCAACCCGCCGAGGCTCAGCCTGAGCATGAAGCGCCCCCGCAGTCGCGCAGCGCCTGCAGCAGGTCCTCGAGCTCAGACCGCTTGGCGGACGCCGCCGGGTCCGCGGCCAGGTTGCCGAGCTCGAACGGATCGTTCGCGAGGTCGTAGAGCTCCCGGTCGCCGGTCGGATACTTGACGTAGACCCAGTCGCCGCTCTCGACGGCGATGAAGCGCCGGTGCTCGAAGGACTCGAGCAGGATCGGCCGCGTCGAGGCCGCGTCGGCAGTCGCGAAGGGCAGCAGCGAGACGCCGTCGAGCGGATGGGAGACGCGGCTCTCGGCGCCGGCGATCCCGACGATCGTCGCCGCCAGGTCGACATTTGCCGTCAGCTGCTGGCGCACCACCCCCTCGGGGACGCCTGGGCCGCGCAGCAGAAACGGCACCCGCACGCTCTCCTCGTACGGCAGCGACTTCGCCTGCAGGCGGTGCTCGCCGAGCAGGAAGCCGTTGTCCGAAGTGAAGACGACGTAGGTGTTCTCGAGCAGCCCTCGTGCCGAGAGCTTCTTCACCACCCGGCCAACGAGGTCGTCGACGGCGAGCAGGCTCTCGGAGCGGCGGCGAAAGCCCCTCTTGATCAGCTTCACCTGGGACTTGGTCAGCTTGTGCCGATCCTGGACATAGGCGGGCTTGTCGCTGACGTCGGCCTCGTTGAACGAGGGCGTCTCAGGAAACGGCAGGTCGCGGAAGCGGCCCTTGTGCCGCGGCGCCGGCGGCGGCCCGTGGAGGCCATCCATCCGCTGCTCGCCGCCGGCGTCGTCATGCGGCGCGACGGGCATCAAAGAGAGGAAGAAGGGCCGCGAGGCGCGCTGACGGCCGATGTAGGCGGCAGCCAACTTGGCGTAGACATCGGTCTGGTAGTCCGCCGGCCTGTGGCCGTAGTGCCTTAGCCGGCCGTTCTGATTGAGGACGTAGTCGTAGAGCTTCTGGCGGCTGACCCCGGGAGGGACGTCCCACTCGTCCCAGCCGGGCGGGATCTCGCGCGGGCTTCCCTTCTCGCCGTAGTGGTTGAGGAACTTGCCGATCTGCGCGGTGCGGTAGCCGGCCTTGTGCAGCCAGACGTTGAGCGTCTGGCGCTTGCGCAGCCGCTGGTAGCCACCGCGTTTGCCGCCGTCCTGGAGGACGCCGTGGTTGTGCGCGTACTGCCCGGTCAGAAAGGTCGCCCGCGAGGGGCAGCAGAGCGGGTCGGAGACGTAGTAGCGATCGAAGCGGGCCCCCTGGTCCGCCAGCAGCCGGCGCGTCTTCGGCATCACCGCGAGGTCGGAGACGTTCTGGTCGTCGGTCATGATCACGACGACGTTGGGCCGTCCCGATGCCGACCCGTCGGCGGCGCTCGGCTCGGAGACGACCACGGCCGCGAACAGCGCTGCGCCCGCCGCCACAAGGGCAGCCAGCGACCATCGCCGTGCACGCAGTGGCACGACCCCGCCTGAGAGGTTCCCCGACACCGAGCAGAGCTTAGAGGGGTTGGCCGACGGCCCGTGCAGGTGCACGGCCGCCGATGCTCACCCAGCGATGCCTAGCCAGCGACTCCTAGCCAATGACTCCTAACCAGTGAAGAAGTCGAACGCGACCTCGCCGATCCGCAGCTCGTCGCCTGACTCGAAGCCGGCCGCGTGCAGCTCGCTGACGACGCCGATGTCGCGCAGGCGCTGCTCGAGGTAGGCGAGCGCCTCGGGATTGGAGAGGTCATAGCGCTCGGCGAGCAGCTCGATACCCCGCCCGAGGACGCGAAACGCCCCCTCCTGCTCGCACGACACGCTGAATCCCTCGTCGAGTCCCGGCCGGTAGACGCGATGCTCGACCTCGTCGACCGGCGACGAGCCGGCGGCCGCGGCGGCAGCAGCCTGAGGCGGCGTCGACTCGAGGATCCGGTGGCGCAGCGCATCAAGCCCCTCCCCGGTCACCGCCGACACGGCCAGCACGTCGAGCAGCTCGTCGCGGAGACGGCCGCGCCAGGCCTCGACCCGCTGCTCGACCTCGGCCGGCGGCACCAGGTCGCGCTTCGAGAGGACGAGCAGCACCGGCAGGGCGTCGAGGCCGGCGCCGTAGGCGTGCAGCTCGTCGCGGACGGTGGCGTAGGCGGCCTCGGCCTCGCCCTCCAGCGGCGCGATGTCGACGACGTGGACGAGCGTGCGGCAGCGCTCGACGTGGGCGAGGAACTCCTGGCCCAGCCCGGCGCCGGCGGCGGCGCCCTCGATCAGCCCCGGGATGTCGGCGACGACGAGCTGGCGGTCGTCGGTCTCGATCGTCCCCAGGGCCGGCTCGATCGTCGTGAACGGATAGTCGGCGACCTTCGGCGTCGCCCGGGTCAGCCGCCGCAGCAGCGAGGACTTGCCCGCGTTTGGCAGCCCGACGAGGCCGGCGTCGGCGAGCAGCTTCAGCCTCAGCTCGACCCAGCCCGACTGGCCGGAGAGCCCCCGCTCGGCGAAGCGCGGCGCCTGCCGGGTCGAGCTGGCGAAGCACTTGTTGCCGTGACCGCCGCTGCCGCCGGCGGCGATCACCGCGCGCTGGCCGGCACGGACGAGGTCGATCCGCTCGCCGTCGAGGCCCTCGACCTGGGTGCCCGGCGGCACGCGGACGACGCGGTCCTCACCGCGGGGGCCGTGCTGCTGCTTGCCGCGGCCGTGGCCGCCGCGGCCCGCCCGCAGCTGGGGCCGGAAGCGCAGCTCGGTCAGGTCGCGCCGCGAGTCGTCGGCGATGAGCACCACGTCGCCGCCGCGACCGCCGTCGCCGCCGTCGGGGCCGCCGTGCGGCACGTGGGCCTCGCGGCGGAAGCTGACGCAGCCGTCGCCGCCCCGGCCTGCCTCTACGTACGCGCGCGCCTTGTCGTGGAGCATGGGCTGACGATAGCCGCGGCCCGTCAGGCGAACAGCGGGCAGAGCACCGGCTTGGTGGGCTCGGCCGCAGCGCCGTCGGCGAGGACGCAGATCCCGAGCGAGCGGACCTCGACGGCGAGCGACACCCTCGGGTCGGCGCAGATCGTCCGCCAGGCGCGGCGCATTCCCTCGAGCCGCTCGCCGACGTCGTCGAACAGCAGCACCGCGGGACGGGGCGCCTGGGCGGCGATCCGCTCGAAGTACTCGAGCGTCGGCTGCTCCTGATGATGGCCGTCGATGAAGGCGAAGTCGATCCGCCGCTCGGCGAGCGCCGGCTCGAGCGTCTCCTGGAAGCGGCCGAGCCTCAGCTCGACGCGGCCCTCGAGGCCGAGCTCGGCGAAGTTGGCCTCGGCGACGCGGGCGCGATTCGAGTCGGCCTCGAGCGTGACCAGCCGCCCCGAGCCGCCGTTCAGCTCGAGCGCCGCCGCCTGATAGGCGGCCGAGATGCCGATGCAGCTGCCGAGCTCGAGGCAGCCTTCGGGCTGGAGCTCGCGGACGAGCTTCAGCATCAGCACCCCCCAGCGCCTCGGCTTGCTGACGCTCGTCGCCAGCAGCGAGACCGGCTTGGTCCTGAAGACGTCGCGGTCCGCCTCCTCCCCGGTCCACTCGATGTGGCTCGTCCTCAGCACCTCATCGGAGTCGCCCAGGGCCTGACGCAATCCTTCGATCCGCTCGACCCAGGCTCGCTCCTCCGGCGCGAGCCGCTGCGCCTGCGTCGCCTCGAGAGCGCGGCCGATCGCGGCAACCGTCGGGTCGCCGCTCGCGCGCAGCTCGGCGAACGCCCGCCTGCGCCGGCGCGCCATCCGCCAGCGGTAGACGCGATCCTCGAGGCTGCGCCTCAGAGCCATCGTCGAGCCGGACCGGGCGCCGAAGCGCCGCGGAACCGAGGCCGCTGGTCCTAGTCCGCGCCCTCGACGACGAGGACCTCGCGGCCCCTGCGCGAGGGCTTGAAGTCGACGGTACCCGGGCGCGTCGCGAAGATCGTGTGGTCGCGGCCGATGCCCGTCCCCGGGCCGGGCCAGAAGCGCGTGCCGCGCTGGCGGACGATGATCTCGCCACCGCCGACCTGCTGGCCGGCGAAGACCTTGACACCGAGCATCTTCGGGTTGGAGTCGCGGCCGTTGCGGCTCGAGCCGAGCCCCTTCTTATGCGCCATCTGCGGTCTCCTTCTTGGCTGCGGGCTTGCGCGCCGGCGAGGAGCCCTTGGTGATCGCGGTCACCTCGAGCCGGGTCAGCTCCGAGCGATGCCCGGCGCGGCGGCGGTAGCCCTTCTTGGCCTTGTACTTGAACACCTTGATCTTGGGGCCGCGCAGATGCTCGGCCACGGTCGCCTCGACCTTGACCTTCTCGAGGCCCTTGGCGTCGGCGACGAGGTCGCTGTCGCGCAGCATCACCGGGCGCAGGCTGACCTTGGCGCCCTCCTTGTCGGGCAGGCGGTCGACGAGCAGCGTGCTGCCCTTCTCGACGCGGTACTGCTTGCCGCCCGATTCGATCACTGCGTAGGTGTCAGCCATCTCTCTCTTTGCCTTGCATTAGTGCTGCCGTCAGCGACAGCGCTAGTCGCCCCTGTCGCCCGAGCGCTGGCTCGCGGCGGCGGATTCTAGATCATGAGCGCCGGATTCCCGGGCAGCGTCCCCCGCCTCGCCGTTGTCGGCAAGCGTCGCGATCGCGGCCGCCCGCCCGACGCTCTCGATCCGCACCAGCTTGCGCTCGCCGACGTGGCGGCCGCCGCCGGCGATACTGACGATGTAGGAGTCGACGCGGGCGATCGCGTCGTCGACGTTGTACATGTGTGGCTCCTCGACGGTGACGAGCACCTCGTCGCCGACGCCGAAGGGCAGAGCCCGCTGCTCGATCTGCTCGCGGCTGCCGCTCTCGACGACCTCGAAGGTGTCCAGCGGCAGGGCCTGACCCCCCTCGAAGTGGAAATGCTTGCCGGTCTCGGCCTCGAGCTCGACCAGCCCGCTCTCCGGCTCGAGCAGGACCCGCGCGACCTTCGGGTTGACGCGCACGAGGTAGGCGTCGGGGTCGGGCCGCTCGGCGATCACGTCGCAGAGGCGCCGCATGATGCTCAGCGCGACCGTCTCCTCGGAGGCGACGACGCCCTCGCCGTGGCAGGTCGGACAGGGCTTGGTGATGATCTCGCGGACCCCGTCGGTGACGTTCTGGCGCGTCATCTCGACCAGCCCGAGCGGCGAGACCTCCATCACGTAGGTCTTCGTCCGGTCCTCGTCGAGGGCCTTGCGCAGCGTCTGCAGGACCTCGTTGCGGTTGGCGCTCCTCGCCATGTCGATGAAGTCGATGACGATGATGCCGCCGATGTCGCGCAGCCTCAGCTGCCGCACGACCTCGCTCGCGGCCTCGACGTTGACCTTGGTGATCGTGTCCTCGAGCCGGCCCTTGCCGCGGCCGGTGAAGCTGCCGGTGTTGATGTCGATCACTGTCATCGCCTCGGCGTAGTCGATGATCAGATAGCCGCCCGAGGGCAGGTCGACCCGGCGCGAGAGCGTCGAGTTGATCGCCGCGTCGATGTTCCAGCGCTCGAACAGCGGCTGCTTGTCCTCGTAGAAGAAGACGCTGTCGACCAGCTCCGGCGCCGTCCGCTGGAAGAAGCCGGTGACCCGCTGGTGCTGCTTCTCGTCGTCGATGATCGCCGCCTCGAAGTCGCTGAGGAAGACGTCGCGCAGAACGCGCACCGACAGATCGGCCTCCTGGAAGACCATTGCCCCGGCGGGGGCGTCCTCGGCTCGGCGCTCGACGACCTCGGTCAGCTTGTGCAGGTAGTCGATCTCGCGCTCGAAGTCCGTCTTGCGGGCGCCGTGGGCGGCGGTGCGGACGATGACGCCGCCGTCGCCGGTGTGGATCTTGTCGATCAGCTTGCGCAGGCGCTCGCGCTCGCCGTCGGGCAGCCGCCGGCTGACGCCGACGCCGCCGCCCTGGGGCATGTAGACGAGGTAGCGGCCGGCGATCGACAGCTGCATCGAGAGCCTGGCCCCCTTCGTCTTCAGCGGGTCCTTGACGACCTGGACGAGGATCTCCTGGCCGGGCTTGATCAGCTCGTCGATCCTGCGGCCGTGGCCGCGACCACGCTTGGGCACGGCCTCGCCGCCCGGCAGGACGATCTCGTCGACGTGGAGGAAGCCGTTGCGCTCGAGGCCGATGTCGACGAAGGCGGCCTCCATCCCGGGCAGGACGTTGTCGACCCTGCCCTTGTAGACGTTGCCGACGATCGAGCGGCGTCCGCGCCGCTCTATGTAGAGCTCGGCGACCGTGTAGCCGGCCGGGCTATCCGGCGGCTTGGGGGTGCCGGGGTCCTTTGCACGCCGTGCGGGCGTGCCCTTCGCTTCGAGTACGGCGACGCGGGTCTCGCCGCGATCGACGCTGACAAGAATTGTCTTTTTCATGCATGCCTTTCAAATTTGTCTCAGCTCGCATCGAGCTCAGAACGGGGATGCCCCGCTGCGGCTGGTGAGCTGCGCCTGCGCATTGATGCTCTGAAGGATCCCTATCGCGATGAAGGTGACGAGCACGGAGGAACCTCCGTAGCTCATCAACGGTAGAGGAACGCCGGTCACCGGCATGATGCCGATGCTCATCCCGACGTTGACGAAGACCTGGAACATCAGCATCGCCGCGATACCGCCGGCAAGCAGGGTCCCGTACAGGTTCTTCGAGAGCGTGAGTATGCGTAGCGCCCGCCAGGTAAGCAGGGCGTAGAGGGACAGAACGAACGCGGCTCCGACGAAGCCGAAGCGCTCTCCGATCACGGCAAAGATGAAGTCCGTGTGGCGCTCGGGGACGAAGTCGAGCCGCGTCTGGGTGGCCTTCTCCTCGCCGCGGCCGGTCTTTTGACCGGAGCCGACGGCGATCAGGGCCTGGTTGACCTGATAACCCGAGTCGCTTGGATCGTCGCTCGGGTGCAAAAACGCGGTCAGACGAGTCTGCTGGTAGCCCTTGAGAACCGGCAGTCCAGCTGCCGGTGCCGCCACCAAAAGCAGGGCGACAAGGGCCACCGTCGCCGCGGCCATCGCGACGAAGTGAGATGACCGGACCCCGCCAAGGAAGAGGATCGTCAGCGTTATGACCGCATAGACGACCCCCGTGCCGAGGTCCGGCTGGAGGAAGATGATCGTCGCCGGCGTGAAGCCCAGCAACAGCAGGTTGA
Source organism: Solirubrobacterales bacterium (assembly GCA_033856175.1). Classification (GTDB taxonomy): domain Bacteria; phylum Actinomycetota; class Thermoleophilia; order Solirubrobacterales; family 70-9; genus JAWVFK01. The sequence continues at coordinate 33,604 of JAWVFK010000034.1, forward strand.
TCGTGCGCCGGCGCGCGTCGGGGCGGCGGACGCGATCGAGGATGAAGCCGGCGAGCGCCGCGATCAGCAGCACCTTGCCGAGCTCCGAGGGCTGGAAGCGGAAGAACGGCAGCTCGATCCAGCGGCGCGAGCCGCGCGTCGCCCCGCCGAGAACGAGGACGAGCGTGATCGAGCCGATCAGCATCGCGTAGAGGCCGACCCGCAGCTCGCGGAAGCGCGAGTAGTCGACGCTCATCACCGAGAACATCAACACCAGGCCGACGATCGCGTAGATCGCCTGGCGGATGACGAAGTAGAGGGGGTTGCCGGGGATGTCGTCGTGGGTGGCGGCGGCCAGCGTGAAGACGCTGAAGCCGATCAGGCCGACCGCCGCCGCGAGCAGCAGCAGGTCGACGTTGAGGATGCCCGTGCGGGCCAGCAGGCCGTGACGGCGGGCCTCGAAGCCGCGCGGCATCGACATCGTCGCGCCGGGGGCCATCATTCGGGCCTGCCGGCGGCTTCGGGCGCCGTGACGCCGGGCGCGACGGGCGCCGCCGCCCCCGGAGAGCTCTGTGATGTCTGACCTGGCTTCACGTGGAAGTACTGGGCGAGAATACGCTCTGCCGCCGGCGCTGCCGAATCGACGCCGAACCCGCCGCGCTCGATCGTAACGGCGACGACGATCCGCGGGTTGTTGTACGGGGCCAACGCCACGAACCATGACTGGTCCTGCTGTCCGGGCCGCTCGGCCGTGCCTGTCTTGCCGGCGATCTGCGTCGGAAACGCCCCGAAGACCTTGTACGAGGTGCCGCCGGGCGAGTCCGCCGCCAGGTGGAGGCCGTCGAGGATCGCCTGCCGGTACTCGGGCTTGATGTTGACATGGCGCCGAGGCGGCGGACGGATCTCCTGCAGCACCCGCCCGGCGGCGTCCTCGACCTGACCCCCCACGTGCGGGCGCAGGACCTCGCCGCCGTTGGCGATCGCGGCGTAGGCGACCGCCATCTGCAGCGGGTCCGCCTGCAGGTCCCCCTGGCCGACGGCGAGGTTGATGTTGTCGCCGACCGACCAGGGGCGATCGGTCTGATGGCGGCGGTAGAGGCGGTTGCGCCACTCCGGGGTCGGGATCAGCCCGCTCAGCTCCCCGGGCAGGTCGATGCCGGTGCGGGCGCCGAGGCCGAGCAGCTGGGCCCACTTCTGGATCCCCTCGCCCTTCTGCTCGGCCTGCTGGCCGAGGATGTAGAAGAACACATCGGAGGAAAACTTCAGCGCCGTCGGCAGGTCGATCGCGCCGAAGCCGAGGCCGCCGCCCGAGTTCTTGAACTCGATCCCGCCGACCTTGATCGAGCCGCCGTCGACGATGATCGTCGACGGTGTGATCAGGCCGCCGTTGAGCGCCGCCAGCGCCGTGATCGGCTTGAAGGTCGAACCCGTCGGATAGGCCCCGCCGATGGCGCGGTTGAACAGCGGCGCCCCGGTCGCCTTCGAGGTCAGCCGCCGGTAGGTGGCCTTGGTCAGCGAGCGCGTGAATACCGCCGGGTCGAAGGTCGGATAGGAGCCGAGGCCGAGCACCTCTCCGGTCTTGACGTCCATGACGACGAAGCCGCCCGGCAGGCCGCGCGAGGCGAGCGCCCGCTCACCCGCCCGCTGCACCGCCTCGTCGATCGTCAGCTGCAACGTGTTGCCGGTGATCGCCGGCTTGAGGTTGACCTGGCCCTTGGGGCGGCCGAGCGCGTCGACCTGGATCTTCGTCGCCCCGGCCTGCCCGCGCAGGAAGCGGTCGTAGGTGTACTCGAGGCCGGACTGGCCGACGATGTCGCCCTGGATCAGGCGCTGGTAGCCGGGCTGCTTGAGCTGCTCGGCGGTGACCTCGCCGACGTTGCCGAACATCTGCGCAGCGAGATTGGCGCCCTTGTAGCGGCGGACGAAGACGCGCTCGATGCTGACGCCGGGGAAGCGGCTCTGGTTCTCCTGGAGGTAGAAGATCCGGTCGTAGGGGACGCCGCGGCGCAGCGTCAGCGGCCCCTGCGGCAGCTCCTTCGAGAGCGCCGCGATCCGGCGGCGAACGCGGCGCGGCGTCATCCCGGCGATCGGCGCCAGCCGGCGCAGCTCGTCGGCTCGCGCCGCCGGCGTGGCGGCGAGCTTGGTCGGCTGCACCTGCAGCGCCAGCGCGGTGCGGTTGTCGACGAGGATGCGGCCGCTGCGATCGACGATGTCGCCGCGCGGCGCCTGCGTGCGGATCTGACGGACCTGGTTGTTGCGCGCCGCGACCAGGTAGCGGTCGCCGGAGAGCACCTGCAGGTACCAGAGGCGGAAGAAGATCACCGAGAACATCACCAGGGCGATGCCGCTGAGCACCGCGACGCGGAAGGCGGTCTGCGACCGCCGCGGCTGCTCGATGTCGTCTCTGTCCAGGTACACGGCGCCCTCGTGAGCTCAGCGGGTCAGCGAGCCGTTCTCATCGCCGCCGCCACGACCGAGCGCCGCCGCGGAGCGTCCTCGATCAGAGCCGGGCGCAGCGCCCAGCGCATGCCGGCGTAGATCGGCCCGGTCAGGAGGAAGTTGTAGAGCGCCTTCATCAGCGTGTCGCGGAGGATCAGCGCGCTGAGGTCGGCCTCGACCCCGAGCATCAGCTGGATCAGCGAGAACGCGAGCACGGCGACGAGCGTCAGGCTGGCGACCAGCAGCGGTGCGCTGAAGCGCCCGGAGACGTCGAACGACTCGCGGTAGCGCCCGGCGATGTAACCGACGAGGATCAGCGCCAGCGAGGAGGCGCCGAGCGTCTGGTACTGAAGCGTGTCGATCAGCAGGCCGGTCGAGAAGCCGACGACCGCCCCGGCGAGGCTGCCGCCCAGCAGCGCCAGGCAGACGACGATCACAGGCGTGACGTCCGGGCTCGTCCCAAACAGCGAGACGCGCGAGAAGAAGGCGAGCTGGAGGATCACGCCGAGAAAGACGAGCCCGGCGATGCGGCCGGCGATGCGGGGCGTGACGATCATCGGCGCCCTCCCAGCACGACCTCGACCAGGTCGACCTCGCGCAGGTCGGCGAACGGCTTGACGTGAACCTGCTGCGAGGTCTGCTGCTCCTCGAGCGAGCTCCTGCTGACCTCGCCGATCGGGATGCCGTAGGGAAACAGCGACTGCAGCTTGCTGCCGCGCCAGCCGGAGGTGACGACCTTCTGGCCAACCGGCACCCGGCGCCGCTTCTGGATGAACTGGAGCAGCAGGTCGTTGGGATTGCCGACCTGGGGCCGGATCAGGCCGCTGGTGCCATCGGGGACCACTGTGCCCGAGACGGCGCTCGTGTGGTCCGTGATCAGCGTCACCTCGGAGGAGGAGTGGGCGACCGCGGTGACGCGGCCGACGAGGCCGTCGCCGTTGACCACCGGGTCATCGACCCGGACCCCCGAGCTCGATCCCGCGTCGATCGTCACGGTCGAGTACCACAGCGTCGGCGAGCGCAGGACGACCTCGGCCGAGACGGTCTTCGAGCTGGCCGGGATCGCGCCGCTGCGATGGAGGCCCAGCAGGCCGCGCAGCTGGCGGTTCTGGGCCTTGATCGCGGCGGCGCCGGCGACCTGGGCGCGAAGATCGCGGACCTGGGCGGTCAGCTGCCTGTTGCGCCCGCGGGCGCGGAAGGTCTCGTCGAACCAGTTGACGAGGTCGCGGGCGGGCTTCAGCGCTCTGCCCGCCGCGTACTCGACCGGGCCGAAGATCGTGCCCGCACCGTCCTGAAAGCCCCGCAGGCCTCCCTGGAAGGAGATGCTGAGCAGGGTCAGCGACGCCGCGACGAGCAGCGCGAGTATCGCCCTGCGGCGTCGGACTTGCCTTCGATACACGACTGAAATCCTCGCAGAGAGCTCAGAGCAGCTCGGGAGCCAGCTCCCAGAGCAAACCGACCGGTAAACCGATCACGTTGGCGACGTCGCCCTCGACCCGCTCGACCAGCGCCGCGCCCAGCCCCTGGATCGCATAGCCGCCGGCACGCTCACGCCATTCGCCGCTGGCCACGTAGCGCTCCAGCGTCGCCTCGTCGAGGCGTTTGAAGTCGACGAGCGAGCGCGAGACGCCGCTGCGCTCGGGTGTCTCGCCCTCGGCCACAGCCGGACCCACGATCGCGAGGCCGCTGAGAACCTCGTGGCGGCGGCCGGAGAGCGAGCGCAGCCCGGCGAGCGCCTGCTCGGCGCCGGCGGGCTTGCCGAGAACGCGACCGTCGAGGACGACCTCGGTGTCGCAGCCGATGACCAGAGCGGTCGCACCCGTCGCCACCAGGCCGGCGCGCGCCTTGCGCAGCGCGTTCTCGCGGACGACGCTCGCCGGCTCGCCCTCGCGCAACTCCTCGACGTCCGGGCTGACGGCGGTGAACTCGATGCCGAGGCGGCTGAGGATCTCGCGCCGTTGCGGCGAGCGCGAGGCCAGAACGATGGACCGGGCAATGGACCCGGGAACGGGCCCGGCGACGGACCCGCGGCCGCGCGGGCGGCCGGAAGCCATCAGAGCTCGGGAAACCAGATGCCGATCTCGCGCTCGGCCGACTCCTCGGAGTCCGAGCCGTGCACGAGGTTGAAGGTGACCTCGGTGCCGAAGTCGCCGCGGATCGATCCCGGCGCCGCCTCGACCGGGTCGGTGGCGCCGATCAGCTGCCGGGCTGCGGGGATTGCGTTGACCCCCTCCAGGACCAGCGCGACCAGCGGGCCGCGGGTGATGAACTCGACCAGCTCGCCGAAGAAGGGCTTCTCGCTGTGCTCGGCGTAGTGGCGGCCGGCCAGCTCCTCGTCGATCGTCACCAGCTTGGCCGCCGCCAGGCGCAGCCCCTTGCGCTCGAAGCGGGCGATCACCTCGCCGGTCAGCGCCCGGTCGAAGGCGTCGGGCTTGATCAGGATCAGCGTCCGGGACATCGCTCGTCAGCCTCCGCTCAGGAGCTCGGGGCCGGGCTCGAGCCGCCGCTTTGCCGGGGAGCCGGCTCGGATCCCTGCGGACGGGGCTGGGGTGGCCGCTGTTGTTGCGCCTGTTGCTGCTGTTGCGGTTGTTGTTGCGCCTGTTGTTGCTGCTGCTGTGCTGGCGGCGGAGGCTGCTGTTGCTGCTGCTGTGGCGCCGGCGCCGCCTGGCGTTGCGCGCGCTGCGGCTGGGCGGGCCGCTGCTGGGCCCGCTGCGGGTCACGCTGCTGCTGGCGCTGCTGGCCCGAGGCTTGCTGAGCGGCGGTCTTCTGGCGCGTTGCCCGCTTGCGCTGGGGGCGCTCACCCTGGGGGCGCGCCTGGGCGGCGCGGCGGCCCTGGGCCGGCGCCTGGCGCTGGGCCGGCGCCTGGCGGACGACCTCGGTCTCGCAGTAGGGGCAGACTCCCCAGCGGGGATCCAGCGGCGCGCCGCAGGCAGCACAGGGGTCCTTGACGCGGCGGCGACAGCTCGGGCAGCGCAGGTAGTTCTTCTCGATCGGGTACTCGCAGTGCGGGCACGCCTGCTCGGCGAGCTGGCGGACCCTCAGCTCGGTCGAGCGAATCTCGAGCTCGCGCTCGCGACGGTCGTCGAGGTACTCCGGCGGCCGCAGGATCGAGTAGACGATCGTGCCGAGAAAGGGCATCAAAGAGGCCCCCGTGGCGCAGGCAACCAGGATCGGGTCCTTGATCCGGCGGCGGGCGTCGGCGTAGGTCCAGTAGACCAGGGCGAGCCACACCGCGACCAGGAAGAGCACGATCAGGTTGACGGCCAGGTTCAGGCTGCCGTTTGAGATGCCGAAAATCGCAAGTCGCATCGCGGGCGGCGGAGTCTACTCAGTGCCTGAGAGCCGGATGCAAGAGCGACACCGAGGCGTCGCCTAGAGGAACAGCCGGCCGAAGACGTAGCCGACGGCAAAGAAGACCAGGATGACGATGGCCACGATGGCGCCGACCAGCGCCATCATCGCCAGCAGCTCTGAGCGGACTTCGCGATTCACAGTTGTGCCTCCACCAGGCCCAAAAGGTAATGCGAACCGGTCACGAGCACGACGCCGTCGCGATCGCCCGCAAGCTCGCGCGCACGCGCCAGGGCAGCTTCGACGGGGCCGAGCGCCTCGGCCTGGCCGCCGGCGCGCTCGACGAGCTCGGCCAGCGATGCCGCCGGCAGCGACTCGGCGCCCGGCCGGCCGCTGCCGGCCAGCGCCGCCGCTGGAACCTCCGTGCAGACCACCGTCTCGCAGGCGGCGACCAGCTCGGCGGCGATGCCGGCGGCGTCCTTGTCGGCGAGAACGGCGACGCAGCCGACGACCGGCCGTCCGCCCGTCAACCGCGGCAGCGCCTCGACCAGCGCCCTGGCGCCGGCGGGGTTGTGGGCCGCGTCGAGCACGATCGGCGGCTCGCCGTCGATCAGCTCGAGCCTGCCGGGCATCGCCAGCGACGACGCGACCGAGCGCGCCGCGTCCTCGTCGAGCCGGCCGAGGAAGGCTTCGGCGGCGGCCTCGGCGAGAACGAGGTTGCGCTCGGGGTAAGCGGCGCCCGGGTCGCCCGGCGCCTCGACGAAGCGCGCCTGGCGGGCGGCGGCGGTCGCGCGCGCCAGGGCGAGGATCTCGGGCTCCAGGCGGCCGCTGACGAGAATGGTGTGGTCGCGCAGGACGGCGAGCTTCTCGGCCGCGATCTCGGCCTCGGAGGGCCCCAGCCACTGGGTGTGATCGAGCCCGATCGAGGTCAGGACCGTGATCCGCGAGGGAATGACGTTGGTCCCGTCGAGGCGTCCGCCGAGGCCGGCCTCGATCACCGCGACCTCGACGCGTGCCGCGGCGAAGGCGACGAAGGCGGCCGCCGTCGCGACCTCGAACTGGGTGACGAAGTCGCCCTCGTCGAGCGTCCGGTTGACGGTCGCGGCGGCCTCGGCCGTCCGCTCGACGGCGCTCGCCAGCTCGGCCTCGCCGATCGGCTCACCCCCGAGCTCGATCCGCTCGCCCCAGCGATGAAGGTGCGGCGACAGGTAGGCGCCGGCAGAGAGGCCATGGGCCTCGAGCAGCGCCGCGATCGCCTTCGTCACCGAGGACTTGCCGTTGGTGCCAACGACGTGGATCGAGGCGAAGCGGTGCTGAGGCATGCCGAGCAGCGACGTCAGCCTCGCCATCCGCTCGAGCCCCAGCCGCCAGCCGATCGGCTCGAGCGAGCCGAGGTAGGCCTCGGGGTCAGCCACTCATCAGCCGCCGAGCTCGGCGAGCTCGGCGAGATAGAGCTCGAGCTTCTCGCGCTCGGCCTCGACGACCTCGTCGGGCGCCCGCTCGACGAAGCCGGCGTTGGCGAGCTTGCCCTCGGCTCGCTTGACCTCGGCGGCGAGGGTTCGGCGGCGCTCGTCGATCCGCTCGCGCACCTGCGCCGGATCGACCCCCTCCGACTCGAGGATCTCGACGGGCCCGACCGTCGCGACCGCCTCACCGGCCGCGCCGTCGAGCGAGATCCGCGCCAGGCGCTCGACCAGCTCGTGGGCTTCGGCCGCGCCGGCGAGGCGGGCTTGGAGCACGATCCGCGCCGGCACCCCGGCCAGGTCGCGCCAGCGGCGCAGGGCGCGGGTCAGCTCGATCGCCGCCTCGATCTCCGACTCGGCGGCATCGTCGACGAGGGCATCATGCATCGCCGGGAAGGGACCGCTGACGAGCATCCCCTCCGCTCCGGGCAGGTGGGCGTAGATCTCCTCGGTCACGAACGGCATCAGCGGATGCGCCAGCGCCAGGAACTCGCGCAGCGTGTAGAGCAGCGTCGCCGAGACGCCCTCCTCGCCCTCGTAGAGGCGTGGTTTGACGATCTCGAGGTACCAGTCGCAGAGCTCCGACCAGAAGAAGCGGTAGAGCTCGAGCGCGGCGTGGGCGAAGTCGTAGGCGTCGAGCTTCTCGCTGACCGAGCCGATCGTCCGCTGCAGCCGCGAGAGGATCCAGCGGTCCTCGGCCCGCGCCAGCTGGGGGACGAGGCGACCCTCTTCGTCTCGCGCCAGCGCGCTGACGTCGGCGGCGTTCAACAGGATCAGGCGGCTGGCGTTCCACATCTTGTTGGCGAGGTCCTGGCCCTGCTGGACCTTGGGCTCGGAATAGCGGACGTCCTGGGTCGAGGACATCGCCAGCAGGCCGAAGCGCAGCGCGTCGGCGCCGTGCTCGTCGATCGTCTCGATCGGATCGATGCCGGTGCCGAGGCTCTTCGACATCCGCCGGCCGTCGGGGGCCTGGATGACCGAGTGAACGTAGACGTCGGTGAAGGGAACGTCGCCGGCGAACTCGAGCCCGGTCATGATCATCCGCGCGACCCAGAGGAAGAGGATCTCGCGCGCCGTCGTCATGAAGTCGGTCGGGTAGAAGGCGCGCAGCTCGGCCGTGTCGTCGGGCCAGCCGAGCGTCGCGAAGGGCCAGATCGCCGAGCTGAACCAGGTGTCGAGGACGTCCTCCTCCTGGCGCAGCTCGCCATCGCAGGCGCCGCAGCGCTGCGGCCGCTGCTCGGCGACGTAGGTCTCCTCGCAGGCGTCGCAGTACCAGACGGGGAGCCGGTGGCCCCACCAGAGCTGGCGCGAGATGCACCAGGGGCGGATCTTGCCCATCCAGTCGAGGTAGACCCGCTTCCACTGGTCGGGGACGATCCGCACCTCGTCGCGCTCGACGACCGCGATCGCCGGCTTGGCGAGCTCGTCCATGCGGCAGAACCACTGCAGCGAGATCAGCGGCTCGATCCGCTCGCCGGAGCGGTGCGAGAAGGGGACCGAGTGGGCGTAGGGCTGCTCGTCGCGCAAACGGCCCTCCGCACGCAGCGCCGCGACGACGGCCTCCTGGGCCTCGGCGACGGACATGCCGGCGAAGGCCTCGCCGGCGGCCTCGGTCATCCGGCCGTCCTCGCCGATCACCGTGATCTCCTCGAGGCCGTGGGCACGGCCGATGTCGAAGTCGTTGGGGTCGTGGCCGGGGGTGATCTTGAGCGCGCCGGTGCCGAACTCGGGGTCGACGTGCTCGTCGGCGATCACCGGCAGCCGGCGGCCGACCAGTGGCAGGACGCAGTGTGAGCCGACGAGCGCCTCGTAGCGCTCGTCGTCGGGGTGGACCGCGACCGCCGTGTCGGCGAGCATCGTCTCGGGGCGGACCGTGGCGACGGTGAGCACGCGATCGGAGCCCTCGAGCGGATAGTCGATCTCGTAGAGGGTGTCGCTGACCTCGCGGTTCTCGACCTCGAGGTCGGAGATCGCCGAGCGCGAGCCAGGGTCCCAGTTGACGATGTAGTTGTCGCGGTAGATGTAGCCCTTGCGGTGGAGCTCGACGAAGACGCGATGGACGGCGCGGACGTAGCCCTCGTCGAGGGTGAAGCGCTGGCGCTCGTAGTCGCAGGAGGCGCCAAGCCGCTTGTACTGCTCGACGATCCGCGAGCCGTAGCGCTCCTTCCACTCCCAGACCCGTTCGAGGAAGGCCTCGCGGCCGAGGTCGTGGCGGGAGATCCCCTCGGCCCGCAGCTCCTTCTCGACGACCGACTGGGTGGCGATGCCGGCGTGATCGGTGCCGAGGATCCAGAGCGCGTTGCGCCCCTGCATCCGCCGCATCCGCACGAGGACGTCCTGGATCGCGCCGTTGAGCGCGTGGCCCATGTGGAGGGCGCCGGTGACGTTGGGCGGCGGGATCGCGACCGAGAAGTTCTCCTCGGGGGTGCCCTCGGCGGGCGGATGGAAGGCGCCGGTCTCGAGCCAGGCGTCGAAGATCCGCTGCTCGACCTCGCCGTGGTCGTAGCGGGTCTTCGACTCGAGGTTCTTCAGGCGCTCGTCGGGCACGAGGCGCGAGTTTAGTTTCAGTTCGCCGCCGTCCCGGCCCCGGCCTGGCCGCCGGCGGACGGTAGGGTCGCGCCGTGGCCGAGGTGCGTGAACACGAGATGGTCGTCAACGGCCTGCGCACCCGCCTGCTCGAGGCCGGATCGGCCAGCGCCGGCGAGGCCACCGTCTTCCTCCACGGCAACCCGGGCTCGGCCGAGGACTGGCGCGAGCTGGTCGCTCGCAGCGGCGATCTCGGCCGCGCCGCCGCCGTCGACATGCCGGGCTTCGGCCGCGCCGACGCGCCGCGGCGATTCGACTACAGGATCGAGGGCTATGCCGAGTTCATCGAGGCGGCGCTCGCCGAGCTGGGCATCGGACGCGTCCACCTGGTGATGCACGACTTCGGCGGCCCCTTCGGCTTCGCCTGGGCGGCGGCCAACCCCGACCGCCTCGCCAGCGCCGTCCTCTTCAACACCGGCCTCGGCACCGCCCGCAAGTGGCACCGCTTCGCGCGGATCTGGCGCCGCCCGCTGATCGGCGAGCTGGCGATGCTGGCAACGACCCGCGGGCGCTGGCGCCAGACGATGAATGCCGGCGAGGCGCGCCCGCTGCCGGACGAGTTCGTCGACCGCATGTACGAGGACTACGACTGGGCGACGAAGCGCGCGGTGCTGAAGCTCTACCGGGCGATGCCGCTGCCCTACCCCCCGGTCCCCGGCTGGATCGAGCAGCTCGGCCGGCTCGACCGCCCGGCGCTGATCGTCTGGGGCCGCAAGGACCCGCACCTGGCCGAGCGCCGTGTCGAAGAGCTGCTCCAGGCCTTCCCGAGCGCCCAGGTCGAGCTGCTCGAGGAGAGCGGCCACTTCCCGTTTGCCGACGACCCCGAGCGGGTTGCCGCCACGGTCCTGGGCTTCCTGCGCCGCCAGCTGGCCGCAGACCGAACCGAGCCGGCTGCGAGCGGCTCAGCGCCCTAACGACGCCGCCGCGAGCTCGTCCGCGCGTACGCCGGAGCCGGCAGCTCGGGCTCGCGGCGCTTCGGCGTCGGCCGAACCGTCAGCCAGGAGAAGCCGAGGACGAGCGCCATCAGCGCGATGCCTCCACCCCACTCGAGGTCACGGACCCAGGCGGAGGGCTGCGAGCGGTGCGACAGCGGCGTGAAGGACTGGGCTGGGCCGACCGGGTCACGACGCGTCGAGGCGTTGGGCTCGCGTCGCGTCGCCGCGGAGAGGTCAGGCGACGGCGGCGCGTTCGCCATATCGCCGCCGAGCTGCTGCGCCTCGGACGAGCTCTCGTCGGTGCCGGCCCCGGAGTCCTGCGTAGCCGCCTGCTTCTGGCGAGCCTCCTTGCGAGCGCCACCCGGAGGTGCGGGCTGAATCGGCGGTGCCGGTGGGGGGACCACGGTCGACTGCGGTGAGAGGTTGATGCCGGGGGTGTTGAGGAAGAGGTTCAGCGGCGTCGCGTTGGCAGCCCCTGGCGGAGGCGGTGGCGCAGGCGGCGGTGGCGGCACGAGGCCGGCGTCGAGTGGCACGCTCGGAGGAACGGGGGGTTGGGGCAGGTTGATCTGCGGCAGCTGGTTGCCTGGCGGGGGCGGCGGCGGTGGCGGCGGCAGCGGACTTCCAGGCGGCGGTGGCGGGTGAGGCGGCTCGGGGACAAAGCTCGGTCGAGGCTCGAAGGCGATCGGGTAGGTGGCGGCTTTCTGGCCGACCGAGAGGACCGCCATCGCGAATGTGCGCTTGACGTTGCCATCGCCTGCTTCGATCTTTCCCTGCTGGTCGTCGGTGAGGCGGCCGATGGCCGGGTCGAGGCAGACGTATGGATCGCATGGGTTCGCGTTGCCTTCACTGTGATTCCGAGCGGAGGCGGCGTCGAGGAATCTTGCGCGACAGCCGGCACCCGAGGCGGCTGCCAGCTGCTCGTCGCTGGCGTCCTTTGCCAGCAGCGGCAACCAGGGCTTTTGCTGGTCGGCCCAGACGAGGTCGTAGCAGTGGGTGATCGCCGGGCTGGTGATCTCGTCGTAGCGCGGGCCGGCATCGATGCCGAGGGGCTCGCGGCCGAATCCCTGGAGCGAGATCTGGCGCCCTGCGCGCAGGACGTGGGTCGCGTCATGCGCGCTCGCCGGGCGGATTCCGATCCAGTCGAAGAGGGGCCGCTGCTCGATCTGGAGCTGACCGCTCCTCGGGTCGAGGTGGACGATCGAGTAGCCGCGCCAGAACCCGTTCGCGGCGGAGCCGGAGTCCTGGCCCTGGGGCCCGAACTTGCCACCTGCCGAGTCGGCGACGAGGAACGGAAGCGCGCCGACCGCGCTCGCTCCTCCGGTCAACTCGGCAGCACCCTTCTGGACATCGCCGAGTGCCTTGGTGCCATCGGCCGAGCCGACCCCGTTGCAGTCCGGCAGCGCCGGCGGCGGCTCGGCCCTGTAGGAGTCGCCGGGGCAGGGCCAGTGAAGGCCCGGCGCAAGGGCGTAGTAGAGGGCGTTCCAGCCGAGCCGGCCGTCGACGACTAGATCGACCCTGTTTTGCATCAGGATCGCCTCGAGCGCAGTGCCGTCGGTCTCGGTGTCAGTGGTGGCGCCGGGGCCGTAGGAGTAGGTCGGCGTGTTGGTGAGGACGACGGCGCGCTCGCCCTCGGGGCGCTTGAGGGCGTCCTTCAGCCAGCCCAGCTGCTCTTCGGTCGGGTTCTGCTCGGGATCGCTCGCCGCCAGCGACTTCAGCGAGGTGTCGAGGACGACGAGGCGCATGAGTGCCTGGCCGTCGCGCTTGACGTCCAGGGCGTAGTGGGTGTGGGCGCCGCCGGTGGGGATCTTCTGGTCGCCTACGGCGCCGCCTCTGACGCTCAGGTCGCCGAGGGCGCCATGGGGATTGTGATCGCCGACGATGCCCTGGCCCGTGGTTCCGAGAGTCTTCGCTGGGTCTTCGATCGTCTGGTCCGGTAGTGCCTTCGTCGGGTCGGCGACCGTCGTTGGCGGGACGACGTTGGTCGGATCGGCGATCTCATGATCGCCCAGCTCGACCGCCGGCCCGGCGCCCTGGACAGGCTCGAATGTGAGCTCGCCGGTCGAAGGCGGCGCCGCAGCCGCCGCCAGCCCCCACGGCGCCGGCATCGTCGCCATGGCCTGGCGCCAGCCGAGGTTGTTGGTGCCGGCGATCGAGCCCGAGCAAAAGGTCTGGTTCCCGGCATCGCAGACCTGGGTCCGCGAGTAGTCCCGCGGGCCGATTGCCCCGAACAGCGGCAGGCCCGATTCGAGCAGCGGCTGGCTGAGCATCTCGACCCATCTGTTGTGGATCGGGCTCTCGTCAAAGGGGCTGTCCAATGCATAACGGTCGTTGGTCGCCGCGGCATCGCCGACGTCGCCCGTGAAGAGGGCAAACGACGGTGCACCAGGCTTGCCCGCGCTCGACATAAGCTCATGCCTGAGCGACCTGACGGTCGCATCGTTGGCATAGTTGGCGCCCGTGAGCTCGGGGCAGAGCGTGTTGAGACCGTTGTTGAACTGGCAGTTGGAGTTGCCGAACGCGGCGAAGTCGATCGAGTCGGCCCCCGGCAACCGATGGTCGGGAAGCGGTGGGCCGGATGCCCTGCCGCCGTCGAGCAGCGGCGCACCCGGATCGTTGGTGTAGTGAAGGACGGCCGAGGGGGTCGAGTCGCGCTGGGTCTCGTCGGAGATCGCTGCGATCGACGTGGCGGCCCAGGCCTCGACCTGGCCATCCTCGGGCCCCGCCATCAGCGCCACCCCCGCCGAAAGCGAGCCGTTCACCTCGTAGCCGTAGTCGGTCGGCGAGTAGTGGTCGGTATTGTGAGTAGTCTCGAACTGGCCGTCGACAAGGCTGAGAATCAGGCCGCCGCTGCCGCCGATCAAGGCGCCGGCCCCGCCCTTGCCGAGGGTCACCGATTGAAGGTCGTCCAGCTTGCCGCTGTCGATCCGTCGCCATGGGGGCCGGCCCGAGCCGGTGCGCTCGAGGATTGTCCCGGAGCGCCCGACCGCATACCCGTGCCCATCGGAGCTCACCGCGATCGCGCGCAGCGACTGTGGCTGTCCCAGCTCGTCGCGGCTGACCGAGTCGCCGAAGGGGTCCTCGTCCTCGCGAGCCCAGCTCCAACCGTCCTGCCCGAGCGAGCCCGAATAGATCTCGCCGGTGTCGGTGACGATCCAGGCCCGAGCATCGGAGGGAAACGAGATCCCGGTGATCGTCGAGAAGATGGCCGTCGGCGGAGGGCCGATGGCGTGAAAATCGCCGGTCGCGCCGCTGCGGTAGAGCAGCGCGCGATCGTCGCCGCCGACCAGGGCGGAGCCGTTGGGGGAGATCGCCGCGGCGCGCAGGTCTCGACCCGTGCCACACGGCGCCGGCGCAGCCGCGGAGACGCAAAGAGATCCAGCCGCTCGGTCCAGCGCGGCCCCCTGGGGTCCGACGTTGGCGATGCGCCCGTCCTTGCCAACCATCACCCCGTTGCCGTCGCGGCCAATGGCGACGGCGTACGCAGACGACGGGTTGAGGACGAACCGACCTGGGTCCCAGCCAGGGGCCTGCAGCCTGTCCCAGCCCGTGACCCGGTCGTAGCGATAGGCGGAGCCGGTGCTCGTCACGACCCAGAAGCTGCCGTCGCCGCCGCCACCGCTGGCGGCGGTTATCCGCTCGCGAATCGGATGCGCGACCTCCTCGAACACCGGCCGCGGCGACTGGTCCGAGAAGCGGTAGAACCAGCTCTGCATCGTGCCGTATGGCTTTGCGACCACCCAGATACCGCCTCGCTTGTCGTCGGCCAGCGCAGCGACAGACCCCTGGGTGTCGTAGCGGGCCCCGCCGGGGATCACCGGAAATGGCGTCTCGAGAACCCTCCAGCGACCGTCCGAGGGATCTCGCCCAAGCACCGGACCGGTGGCGCCGGAGCCGCCGTATACCCCAGCGCCGAGAAAGACCCTCCCTCGACCCTCGGGCCCGCCGAGGGCGATGACCTGGGCGTTCGACCTGAGGTCCGCGATCTTCTTCGTCGCGTCCGGAGGCAATAGGTAGTCGCGGACCGGGCCCGTGGCGTCCTCTGGCTCCCAGTGCTTGCCATCGGGGCTGGAGTGGAGCAGCACCGCCTCGTGAGCACCGCGCTTGGCGCGTACGTAGAAACCCTTGCTGCTCACTCCCCCGTTCGGCATGAAGCCGACGGCCCAACCGTTATAGGACCCGTCCGGCGACTGCGCCACAGAGAGCGAGTAGAGCTCGCCCTGCAGCCGCCTGTTCGCCGGATCGTCGACCTTGGGGTTGAACGCCGCCTTCCAGCAGCCGCTTGAGTCGGTGGCAGTACATGCCCCGGAATCCCGGTACAGGATCATCGGATAGCGGGTTCCGGCAGTGGTACCAGCCCCAGCTTGTCTTCGCGATACCTCCTCCCGCGTTCCAGACAGATACACGCGCTCGCCGGCCGAGGTCAACTCTGTGTCGCCAACCGTATCCAGGAACGGCAGGAGTTGTGCCGCGCCGCTCCGATCAGCACACGGCAGACGGTCCGACTCCAGCCTGCAACGGACCCAACGATTGTCCTGATAGCGAAAGATCTGATCGTCCCCAGAGCTGCTCGCGATCAGCCAGCCATCCTTCGGGCCGCTGAACGCCACGCTCGTCACCTTTGCCGCGAGGTCCCCCAGTTGGTGCTCCGCGCTGGTGTCGACCGACCAGCGACCGTCGTGGTAGCGGATCACCGGCGTCGGCTGGTTTCGGACCCCGGGAGGGTTCTCACCGGCGGCGATCACCTCGAAGTCGTCGTCGTTGCTGGGGTCCGCATCGTACTCGGTCGGTATTCGCGTGATCGCCGTCAGCTTGACCCCGCTCTGGGCGCCCGAGCCGGCGTCGGCCAGCGGACGAAGCGCCGCGCATGCCGGGTCGGGGTCCAGCAGCCCCGGCGCCGAGCGGATCCGGCAGCGCCGCCAGGTGCCCTGGGTGAAGTGGTAGAGCGTCGTCTTGTCGCGGCCAAAATTGATCGGCTGCCCGACCGCCCAGCCCTCGTTTCCGTCGCGGCTCATCGCGATCCGGCCGACCTCCTCGTTGAACACCTGGCGCGGGTCGGGATTTGGGGAGCCGTAAGGAGTGGCCATCGGCTGGCGGCTGTGGACGAGCGGCTGGGTGGCCAGCGCCGGTACGGGGCCGGGGCTACCCGCCGTCGTCGGATCGCCGCCGGCGTATGGCTGGCGGTCTGGCGCTTTGCCCAATCGCTTCTGACCGAGCTTCGGCGGTCGCTCTGGCGGCAGCGCCCCGGCGCCAGATCCGCCGTCTCCGCCGAGCCGCTCGATCGCCCCGCGCTCGCCCACCGCCCAGGCAACACCCGAGTTGCCGGCAAATGTCATGCCGTTGAGGAAGTAGGAGCTGAGCGCGAGCAGGGCGCCTGACTTCGTCCCAGCCACCGGATCCGGCTTCGGCTTGCAGGTAGCGTCAGGCGGCCCGGCCGGACAATCGAGCGGGTAGGGAACGTCGAGGTCCCCGGCCAGGCCCGAAGTCACGTTTGTCGTGTAGGCGGCCGCTCGATCGACGGACCTGAATCCCCCGACCGCCCAGTCCATCAGGCCGTCGCCGCCGGAGTATCCCGGCCGATGAGGAGTCCCCTGCAGGTTCTCCGCGATGTTGGGCTGCTGGGCCTGGAAGTCGCCGTCGCCGGCGACGAGACGCGCCGAGCTGAGGTAGGCGCGGCTGAGCTCCGATTGCAGCTCGGTGCCCTCCAAAGGATCCCTCGGAGTGCTGCGGATGACCTGGGACGAAGGCTCCCCGGGTTCTGCCGGCCCGCCCGGCACGGCGAGAAACGACTCGGTCATGCCCTTGCCATTGCCGTTGAACTCGTTGACTCCGAAGGTGGCCGCATAGAGGCTGTCGGGGATCGTCGACAACGAGGTGATCACCCAGGTCGCCGAGCTGGGGTAGTACTCCGGGTAGTAGGTGAGCACCCGAGGTCCGCCGCGGGGATCACGGTCCGAGAAGGAAGAGCAACAGCCGTCCGTGACCGCGATGAAACCATTCGTGTCGAGGCTCACCGAGGGTGCCGCCCTGATGGCGCGGACACGGAAATGCCAGCCGCAGGACAGGCTGACGTTGCATTTGTCGGTCGGGGTCTGGGTCTCCGCGGCGGGAGTGACGAGCGGGCGCGAGGGATCCGTCGCGGTCGGGTCGGGATGCCATGAGCGCTGGTCGAAGTCGCCGTCCTTCCACATCCATATCTGCTGGATGCCGCCGGCGAACGCGCACTCGTTTACAGCCCCCGGGCAGTCGCCAGGGCGCACCGACGCATCGAGCGCTTGCATCGCGCGCATCGTCTTCGGCAGCCGGTCGAGCTCGTCCCAGTGGTCGTCGGACAGCAGCCAGACGCGCGGCTTGCCAGCGGGGTCGTGCTGCTGGCGCCAGCGATCCTCGCAGGCCGCAAAATCAGCGCGCGGATCATGGGGCACCACCTTGTTGCCCGGGTCGGCGCTGACCGCCGGCGAGGTGAAGACGCCGTTCGGATACGGCGTGACCTTCGGGTCCGAGCCGTCTGGATTGACATCGGGGCCTCTGGCCGCCTGCTGCTTGCACTCATCCGCCGCGGACTGCGGAAAGGCGGGCTCGCGCTTCACATAGACGCCGTCGCCGCCGACCGCCAACGCGCGCTCGCCGCGCTCGCGCCGGTCCTGGTTGTGGAGCCAAGTGATCGCGCCGATGTAACCGGGCCTGTCCGAGCTGTAGACCTGCCGCCAGACGGGGCCAAGCTCGCTGTCGTCGCTGTAGCGGTAGATGACCGGCGTACGGACGCAGCTCGCCAGGAAGCTGTCGAGCTCGGCTCCGCCGATCCCCGGCTGCGGGTCGTCCCTGCACTGGGCGCCGGCGGCAAGGCCGTTGTGCTGGTTGGTGAAATTGACCGTGTAGAACTCCACGGTGACCGGGATCTTGGAGGTGGTGGCCCTGGGGTCGTAGCCGCCATCGCCGCGTGTGGCGCCGCCGAACACGGCCCCGGCAACCTGGGTCCAGCCGAGCTTTGCACCCTCCTTGGCGATCGGTGTGTACCTGTTGTCACAGCCCCCGCCCTTGGTTGCGGCGCCCGCCCCCGCGTGGTCCACCTGTTGCTGGCAGGCCTCGCCGGGATTCTGAGGAATCGATGCGGTCGGATCCGGAACGCCGCCTGGCACTGGATCGTCGGCTCGGGCGCCGGCGGCAGCGCAGATCGCGAATAGCACTCCGACGACCAGCACCGCAACGCGCCGCCGGCCTGCCTGCTCTCGCTGCCCTAAAAGCCTCTCCGCCCGCATCTACCCCGAAGAATGCGCTGGCACCGCGATCCTGACAGCGAATTGGTCGCCCGCGCGGCAATTGACACATCGTGCGCGACAGCCGTGATCGTTGCCCGGTCTAAGGTCGTCACCGATGCGAGCGCTGACCGCTCTTCCCTTGTTGCTCGAATCCGCGATCGCGGCATTCGCAATCCTCGGTGGCTTCATGGCTGCTGCTAGCGGGTTCCTCGCGTCTCAGGCCTCATGGTCGGAACAGCCAGCTGCGACGATCTCCGCCGAGGTCAATCGCGGGCTCGCGCTGGGCTTTGATTGGGGCGCCCTGGGCGCCCTGATGGCGCTTATGATCGTCATGAGCCAGCGATGAAGACCAGCCCTCTCACACGCAAGCAACAGCGCTACCTGACCATCGCGGTCTGGACAATGACCGCAGCGATCGGCATCGGAGTCATGGTCTGGAACTGGCCCTCGCCACTGCTCTTTGCGCTGCCACTGGTGACAGGGCTGGGAGCGCTCCATTCGATCGAGCGCTGGAATGCCGGGACCCCGTTCGGTCGGCACTCGCGACGACGCGCCGCTGGCGCTCCCTGATTAGCGGCCCCAGTTACCGTAGCGCGTAGCGCCGCGAGCGCAGGACCCAGGCCTGGATCGTCCGCCGCTGGGTGCGGGCACGGTCGCGGCGGCTGCCGCTGCGGCCGATCGCCGTCAGCCGCTGGCGCAGGAAGCGCAGGGCGCGCGACTGCAGCTGGCTGACGTCGTTGGGCGTCCGCCCCAGGACCTCGGCGATCTCGGCGGCGCGCAGCCCGAGCATGAAGCGCAGCATCAGCACCTGGCGCTGGGCGTCGGGCAGCCGCTCGACGAAGACCATCAGGTCGCGGTCGGAGATCCAGTCGAGGACGTGCAGGTCCTGAGGGGCGGCGCCCTCGCGGCGGCGCCCCAGCTCGGCCGGGTCGACGATGTCCACGCGCCCTTCCTTGCGCAGCCGCATCAGCGCCACGTTGCGGACGATCGTGAACAGCCAGGCGCGAAAGGGCTTGTCGCGGCGCTCGTAGCGATCGACGTGCTCGAAGACGTGCATGAAGACCTGCTGGGCCGCATCCTCGGCCTCCTCGCGGGTGTTCAGCGTCACCTTGAGATAGCCGTAGACACGGTCGAAGTAGCGGCCGTAGAGCGACTCGAACGCCGTCGCCTCGCCGCCCTGGAGGCGGATCACCAGCCGCGCCGTGTCGGCGTCCTCGAGCTGCTCCTCGCTCGCGTCGATCCGCTCGACGAAGTGGACCCGGCCGTTCAGCTCGGCCCGATCCGCTTGCCGCCGCTCTTGAACATCACCCGTCATACCCCGCGGCCATGCTAGGCGCTGCCGAGGCGCGAAGTCAAACCGGTGCCGCCGCGGCGAATGCCGGCGAGGCTAGGCCGACTCCTCGGCGAGCTCTTCGCCGAGGTCGTCGTCATCGTCTTCGCCGATCGGAGCCGCCTGGGTGACGAGCGTCGGCTTGAGGCCGCGCTCGATCGTCTCCTTGGTGACGACGCACTTGGTGACGTCGCGGCGGGAGGGCAGCTCGAACTGGACGTCCATAAGCGTTTCCTCGAGGATCGAGCGCAGGCCGCGGGCGCCGGTCTCGCGCTCCAGGGCGCGGTCGGCGATCGCCGCCAGCGAGTCCTCGGCGAAGACCAGCTCGATGTCGTCGAACTCGAAGAAGCGCTGGAACTGGCGGGTGAGCGCGTTGCGAGGCTCGGTCAGGATCGTGATCAGATCCTCGCGCGAGAGCTGGTGGATCGCGGCGACGACGGGCAGCCGGCCGATGAACTCGGGGATCAGGCCGTACTCCATCAGGTCCTCGGGCAGCACCTGCTCGAAGAGCTCGCTGGTGTCCATTTCGCTCTTCGAGGAGATCGCGGCGCCGAAGCCGACGCCCTTGTGGCCGACCCGGCGCTCGATCACCTTGTCGAGCTCGGCGAACGAGCCGCCGCAGATGAACAGCACGTTGGTCGTGTCGATCGTCAGGAAGTCCTGGTGGGGGTGCTTGCGGCCTCCCTGCGGCGGCACCGAGGCGGTCGTGCCCTCGAGGATCTTCAGCAGCGCCTGCTGGACGCCCTCGCCGGAGACGTCGCGGGTGATCGACGGGTTGTCGGCCTTGCGGGCGATCTTGTCGATCTCGTCGATGTAGATGATCCCCGTCTCGGCCTTCTTGACATCGAAGTCGGCCGCCTGGATCAGCTTCAGCAGGATGTTCTCGACGTCCTCGCCGACGTAGCCGGCCTCGGTCAGCGCCGTCGCGTCGGCGATCGCGAAGGGGACGTTGAGAATGCGGGCGAGCGTCTGGGCGAGCAGCGTCTTGCCGCAGCCGGTCGGGCCCAGCAGCATGATGTTCGACTTCTGCAGCTCGATCTCGCTGTCCTCGCTCTGGGCCATCTGGACGCGCTTGTAGTGGTTGTAGACGGCGACCGAGAGCGCCCGCTTGGCGCCCTCCTGGCCGACGACGTACTCGTTGAGCACCGAGTAGATCTGCTTCGGCTTCGGCAGCTTCTCCAGCTCGAACGTCGGCGGAGCCGTCAGCTCCTCGTCGATGATCTCGTTGCAGAGATCGATGCACTCGTCGCAGATGTAGACGCCGGGGCCGGCGATCAGCTTCTTGACCTGGCGCTGCGACTTGCCGCAGAAGCTGCAGAGGAGCTGTTCGTTGGAGTCGGTCGGGCGGGCCACGAGGTACCTCAGGAAAACGGTAACAGCGAGTTACGCCCTCGCCGCCCGTTTCCCTGCCTGGGGGACCGCCGCCCTAGTTAATGATGCTCGATGACGCGGTCGACGATGCTGTACTCCTTCGCCTCCTCCGCGCTCATGAAGTAGTCGCGCTCGGTGTCCTTGGCCACCTTCTCGAGCGGCTGACCAGTGTGCTTGGCGATGATCTCGTCGAGGCGGCGGCGGACGTCGAGGATCTCCTTGGCGTGGATCTCGATGTCGGTCGCCTGGCCGGAGAAGCCGCCGGAGACCTGGTGGATGAGGATCTTCGAGTTCGGCAGCGCCATCCGCTTGCCGGAGGCGCCGCCGGCGAGCAGCAGCGCGCCCATGCTCATCGCGACGCCGACGCAGATCGTCTGCACGTCCGGCTTGATGAACTGCATCGTGTCGTAGATCGCCAGGCCGGCGTAAACGGAGCCGCCGGGGCTGTTGACGTAGAGGCTGACGTCCTTGTCGGGGTCCTCGGACTCGAGGTGAAGGAGCTGGGCGACGACGAGGTTGGCGATGTCCTCGGTGACGGGAGTGCCGAGAAAGACGATCCGCTCGTTGAGCAGGCGCGAGTAGATGTCGAACGCGCGCTCGCCGCGCGAGGTCTGCTCGACCACCATTGGAACCATCGGGCTCATCGAGGGCGGCAGTCTATAAGGCCGCCCCCCTCGCCCGGCTTGCGCTCCGGGCGCTACCGGCTCAGGTGGGCTTGCCCGGCGTCCAGAGCTTCTCGCGCGCCGCCGCCCGCTCCAGCGGGATCGGCTTCGCCGCCTCGGCGATGACGTCGACCGCCTTACGCATCCGCAGGTCGCTGCGAAGCAGCGCGTCGCGGCCCTGCTCGCGCAGCTGCTCGAGCACCGCCTCGGGCTTGCGGCTCTCGCGCTCGGCGGCGGGGACCAGCGCCTCGAGCATCTCCTCCTCGCTGACCTCGACCGGCTCGGCCTCGACGACGGCTTCGAGGACGGCCTCTCGCTTCAGCGACTGCTCGGCGTCGGGCTTGGCGTCGGCGATCACCTCGTCGGCGCTCTTGCCCTGCATCTTCAGGTAGGTCTCGGGGTCGATCCCCTGAGCGGCGAGCTGGCGCGCCAGCCGCTCCCAGCTCTCGCCGGCGCGGGCGGTGACGATCTCCTCGGGCATCTCGACGCTGGCGTTGGCGACGGCGGCGTCGATCGCCGCCTCGCGGAACTCGTCCTCGACCCGGTGCTCCATCGCGTGGCGAATCTTGCCCTCGATCTCGGCCCGCAGCTCGGCGAGCGTGTCGAACTCGGAGGCCTGGCCGGCGAAGTCGTCGTCCAGCTCGGGCAGCTGCTTCTCGCGCACCTCCTTGACGGTGATCGCGAACTTCGCCTTCTTGCCGGCGAGCGACTCAGGCCTGTAGTCGTCGGGGAAGTCGACCTCGACCTCGACCTCGTCGCCGGCTGACTTGCCAGGCAGGGCCGACTCGAACTGCTCCAGCAACCGGCCGGCGCCCAGCTCGACCATGTGGTCGCGGGCCTCGCCTCCCTCGAACGGCTCGCCGTCGACGCTGCCGCTGTAGTCGATGACCAGCAGATCGCCCTCGGCGGCGGCGCGCTCGACGGGCTGCAGCGATGCGAATCCCTCGCGGAGACGGTCGATCTCGGCGTCGACGGCGTCGGCGGGCACCTCGGGCTCGGCCTTGCCGACCTCGAGCCCCTTGTACTCGCCGAGCCTGGCCTTCGGCCGGACGGCCACCTCGATCGAGAAGCTCAGCGGCTCGCCCTCCGCCGGCAGGCCTTCGACCTTCAGGTCGGGCTCGCCGACGGCGTTGACGCCGGCCGCGAGCATCGCCCGCTCGTACCACTCCGGCAGCGAGCCCTGGAGGGCCTCTTCGAGCACCGCCTCACGGCCGACGCGCTGGATGACGATCTCCGGCGGCACCTTGCCCTTGCGGAAGCCCGGCACCTTGAGCTGGCGGCCGAGGCCCTCGGCGGCACGGCGCAGGCGCGACTCGACATCGGCGGGGTCGACGTTGACGTCGACCCGCACGCGGGCATCGGCGATCTCGGTGACGGAGGTCTCCATCAGCGGCGCAGCCTACCGGCGAGGAGCGCGCCGGCTGCTCGCGGCCACGCTGCGGAGGCCATGGCCGAGCGCCCGGCAGAAGTCGATGAAGAAGGCGCCGCCGCGCCCCAGCGGCCCGGTTACCAGCCAGGCGAGGCTGCGATCGAGGGATCGCGGCCGGGCGCCGCGCTGCCGGGCCGGCTCAGGCACGCTCGGCCAAGCGATCGGCAAGCTCGCCCCCCCGCCCCGCGGCGACGGCGCGGTCGGCCCGAGCGGCGTCGAGCGCGACGCCATGATCCTCGGCGTAGTCGAGCAGGGCCTGGCTCTCCTCGGACTGCTTCGCCCAGCGGATGAAGAGCCAGGCGAGCAGGCCGAGGGTGACGAAGCTGCCCTCGATCATCATGATCACGCCGGCCGTCGACTGGTCGGCAAGCGGCGAGAGCTTCCAGTGCGCCTCACCGCGGGCATAGCCGGGGTAGAAGGCCTGGCCCGACCAGACGAAGACGTTGGCGAGCGCGGTGCCGGCGAGGCGAACGACGGCGACGTAGATCGCCCGGGCACCGTTGCCGAACCAGGCCGGCGTCGGCAGCGGCCCGGCCAGCGGCATCCACATCGCGATGCCGAGGCCAACGAAGAGCCCGTGCTCGAGCGCGTGCAGCGGCTGGCTGTGGAGGGTCGCTCCGTAGAGCGCCGGCAGATGCCAGAGATAGAGGTTGGCGAGCCAGAGCGGGAAGGCGACCAGCGGATGGGTCAGGGCACGAAGGCGGTCGAGCGCCGGCACCGCCAGAACGGGCTGGAGCAGCGGCCCGGTCAGGCCCAGCACGATCAGCAGCGTCGCGAGGTCGCCGATCAGCAGGTGCTCGACCATGTGGGCGAGCATCAGCTCCCCGGAGACGTGTCCGAGCGGCGAGGCAAGGGCCGCCAGGATCAGCGCCAGGCCGGAGCCGAAGCAGAGCTGGCGCCAGGCCGGGACCGGCCGGCCGCGCGCCGCCAGGGTCCTGGCTCGCGTCCAGTACGCGAACGCGATCGCCAGCGGCGGCAGCACCTGCAGCGGCGCGAAGGCGGGCGAGGCGAGGTGGCCCAGGGGCACCATGCGGCCAGCGTAGCGTCAGCGCCGCGCAGCCCCGACCGGTTGCCGTCCTACAGCCAGTCGATGCGGCGAAAGAAGCTGACGAGGGCCAGCACCAGCACGGCCATCAGCAGCAGCACCGCCGGATAGCCGTAGTGCCAGCTCAGCTCGGGCATGTTGCGGAAGTTCATCCCGTAGATAGAGGCGATGAACGTCGGCACCGCCACCAGCGCCGCCCAGCTCGAGATCTGCTTGACGACCTCGTTCTGGCGCACGCTGACGAGGGCGAGATTGGCCTCGAGGATGCTGGTCAGCAGCTCGCGCTGAGAGTTGACCTGCTCGTCGACCCGCCGGGCGTGGTCGGCGACGTCGCGGAAGTAGTCGCGCAGCTCGTCGGCGATCGCGACGATGGCGCCGCGCTCGAGCGCCTCGAGCGGCCCCAGCAGCGGCCAGACGGCGCGATGGAACTCGATCACCTCGCGCTTGAGGAAGTAGATCCGCTGGGTCGGCTCGGCGTCCTCGGCGAAGATCGCCTGCTCGACCTCCTCGATGTCGTCCTCGATGCCGCCGGCGACGGGCTCGTAGTCGTCGACGACCTGGTCGACGACCGCCCAGACGACCGACGCCGGCCCGAGCTTCAGCAGCTCCGGGCGCTGCTCCAGGCGCTCGCGGGCGCCGGCGAGGCTGCTGGCCTCGCCGTGGCGCACCGTGACGACGTAGCCGGGGCCGGCGAAGATGTGGATCTCGCCGAAGTGGACGCGCTCCTCCTCTTCGTCGTAGCGGCCGGTCCGCAGGACGACGAAGTAGGAGCCGCTGTACTCCTCGAGCTTCGGCCGCTGGTGAGGCCGGCTGGCGTCCTCGACGGCGAGCTCGTGGAGGTCGAAGAGCTCAGCCGCCTTGGCAAGCTCGGCCGGAGCGGGCTCGCGCAGGCCGAGCCAGACGAACTCGTCATCGCCCTTGGCGCAGCTCGCCGCCTCCTCGATCGAGAGCTGGCCGGCGTTCTTGCGAACCCCGTTGGCGTAGTGGGCGCAGTCGACGATCACCGAAGGTCCTCCGCCTTCGATGTTCCCCTCGCAGGCGCCGCTTCCTGCCTGCTCGTCCTGCCTACTCGTAGATGACGACGTCCGGCGGCGGCGAGAGCCCCAGCACCTCGGCCGGCGCCATCAGCCGCGGGTCCTCGTGGAAGAAGAGCTTGAAGCCGCGACGAAGGGCGGGGTTGAGGCGGCCGGTCAGCTGGCCGTACTTGAGCTGCTTGACGCGAGGCGGGCCGACGCCGTCGATGTTGATGACCTCGGCGACGCCCCGCGGGGCTCGCAGGCCGAACTTCGGCACGACCATGCTCTCGGTGAACTCGTGGACGAGCAGCAGCTTCTGCGGCAGGCGATTGACGGTGACGAGGCTGCTGAGGTAGTCGGCCACCTGGTTGACCTCTGTCGCCGTCGAGGAGCCGATCGACTGGCCCGGGATCTGGCCCGGCGGAACGTGCCACTCGGGATCCAGGGCGAGGCCGACATCGGGCTGCTTCAGATAGGGCTCGAGCACCTTGGCCTCGCTGAGGAAGTCGGACTGGCCGGGCTGGATGTCGAGGATCAGCAGGGCATGGGCGCGGCGGGCAGCATCGAGGTAGCGCTGGATCGTCAGCGGCGGTTGACGGCTGCGATAGCGCCCGTCGGCCTGCGGCTGCTCCGAGGCGATCACCGCGATCAGCTCCATCGCCGGAATCACGGGCCTCTGTGGAGTGCCGTAGGCGCGCGCCCGAAGCCGCAGCTTCGCCGCCGCCTGGTCAGGCGTGCCGATGCCGAGGATCCCGAGCTTGCGGTCCTGCGGCGCGCCGTAGAAGCCGACCACCCGGGCGCGCGGGAACAGCATCGAGCCCGGCGCCGTCGGCGGCGCGAGGATCGGCGCCGCAATCCTCTGGACGGTCTCCGCCCCATCGCCGCCGATGCCGCGAATGCCGAGGGCTGCCGCGCTGACGGCGATGCCGACGATCAGCCGCCGCGGGCCTCGAGCGCGCCAGGGCCGCGACGGCCGGGGATTGATACGCCACCGCTTCGGCAGCGTCTCGGACGCCATGCCCTCAGTATTAGTCAAACGAGCAGGCAGACGAGCGCCGAACCCGCCGAGAGCGAGGCGCTACGGGTTGCCCCCGGGAAGGTCCTCACAAGGGGTGAGCGACGGGATTCGAACCCGCGACCGCCTGGACCACAACCAGGAGCTCTACCAACTGAGCTACGCCCACCGCGCCCGTCTCAATCTAGCGGGCGATCTCCCCCACGGCGAGCTCGTCGCCGCTGCGCTCCATGTGCTGCCAGCGCAGGCGTGTGCCGCGGACGGCGCTGATGATCGACTGGATCACGACCAGATACATCAGCTGGCGGTAGACGAACTGCTGCAGGGGCATCGCCCACAGCGGTCGCAGCGGCTCGCCGTCGAGGCTGAAGGAGAAGGCGCCGAGCGACAGCAGCAGCACGTTGAAGCCGACCCAGTAGGCGAGAACCGGCAGCGGGTCGAGGAAGAAGAGGCCGTAGAGCGTGAAGACGTCGATCAGCGGCGCCAGCATCGGTAGGGCGATCTGGAAGAGCAGCAGGTAGGGCAGCCCGCGGCGGCCGATCGGCGCCTTCTCGATCAGCGCGCGCCTGTGCTTCCAGACCGCCTGCATCGTTCCGTAGGACCAGCGGTAGCGCTGCCGCCAGAGGGCGGCCAGGGTCGAGGGCGCCTCCGTGAAGGCGCGGGCGTCCTCGGCGTAGGCGATGCGCCAGCCGGCGCGGCCGAGGGCGATCGTCAGGTCGGTGTCCTCGGCGAGGGTCGCGCCCGAGAAGCGACCGACCTCGTCCAGCGCCTGGCGGCGAAAGCCGCCAACGGCGCCCGGGACGGTCGGCATGCAGCGCAGGATGTCGAACAGCCGGCGGTCGAGGTTGAAGCCCATGACGTAGTCGATGTGCTGCCAGCGCCCGAGCATGCCGCCGCGGTTGCCGACCTTGGTGTTGCCGGCGACGGCGCCGACGGCGGCGTCCTCGAACGGCTGGACCAGCCGCCGCAGCGTGACCGGCTCGAAGACGGTGTCAGCGTCGACGCAGACGAGGACGTCGTGCGCCGCCGCGGCGATGCCGGTGTTGAGCGCGCCCGGCTTGCCCTTGTTCGCCTCACGCAGCAGCCGAACGCCTGGCAGCCCCATGGCCTCGACGATGTCGCCGGTGCCGTCGTCGGAGCCGTCGTCGATGACGATGACCTCGAAGTCGGGATAGTCGCTGGCAGCCAGCGAGCGCACCGCCGCCTCGATGACCTCGGCTTCGTTGTAGGCCGGGACGAGGATCGAGACCGGCGGCAGGAAGTCCTCCTTCGGCGGCCGACGGCGGAAGGCGCGCGCGTGGCGGCGAGCGAACGCCGCCAACACGCCGGCCCGCAGGACGGCGAGGATCGCGATCGGCACGAGCAGGAAGCCCAGCAGCGCGGTGATCCAGCGTGCGGCGCTGAGGGCGCCGATCAGCAGCTCGCCGCGGAGCTGCTGGTTGGAGGAGGCGTGCAGCTCTGCCGAGCTGGCGGGGATGCCCAGGAGGCTCCGCAACGGGACGATCTCGAAGCCGCGACGGCGGAGCTTCGGGATCAGCTGCGCCACCGCCGCGACCGTCTGTGAGCGGTCACCACCGCCGTCGTGCATCAGAACGATGCCGCCCTTCTCGCCGGGCGGCGATGCGAACTCGACGATCTTGCGAATCCCCGGCCGTCGCCAGTCCTCGCCGTCGAAGTTCGACAGCGTGATCAGGTAGCCCTCGCGGGCGACGTGGAGGAACGCCGAGCGGTCCGCCTTCGAGACCGCCTCCGGCGAGGACGAGTACGGCGGGCGAACCAGCCGCGGCCGGATGCCGGCGGCGCCGGCGACGGCGCTCTCGGTCAGCGACAGCTGCAGCGAGAGCTGCCAGCCGGCGATCCCGGTCAGGGCGCTGTGGCTGAAGGTGTGGTTGCCGATTTCGAAGCCTTCGCGATGAAGGCGCCTGACGATGCCGGGCTCGGCGGCGACCCGCTCGCCGACGACGAAGAAGGTTGCCGGCGCCTTCAGGCGCTCCAAGACCGCGGCGATGCGCGGTGTCCAGCGCGGGTCCGGACCATCGTCGAAGGTCAGGGCGATGCGGTGACCGGGGTCGGGCTGGCGCGAGACCAGGCGGGTGCCGTCGGCACTGGCGGTGAGGACAGCGCGTCCTCTTGGGACCTCGATGGCGGCTGCGGCATTCGCCGGCGCCGTTGGGGTCCGGCTGGCTCCGGTGAGCTTCGTCGTCAGTCCCTGTGTGAACAGCAGCAGCAGCAGCCCCGCGAGGACCACGGCGAGGATGGCCCAGTGCGCCGGCGGCCGCTCGATCTTCCGCCCGGTGCCGCGCGCCGCGTCGCGGACGTCGCTACTTGGACTTGAGGTGACCGTTGCCCTTACCGGTAAGACTGCCGGGCACGTGCTTGCCGTTCGGCGTCACCGCGGGGACGCCGCGACCCCCCGTAGCGGGCTCGGTGGGCTTGCCACGACCGTTGCCTGAGGAGCCGGAGCCAGAACCGCCGCCAGAGCCAGAGGATCCCGTGCCACCCGTCGCGCCGCCACCTCCAGCCGGAGCGGAGGCCCCGGGGGAAGCGCCGCCACCAGCCTGGGTCGTCGACCGTCTGCCGGTCGCCGCCCCGATCCCCGGCAAGGCCCTGGCGGTGGAGGTCGCAGTCGAGAGGTGATGCTTTTGCAGATGGTGCTTGGAGGGCGCCGGCTTTCTGACGGCAGGCGGAGCCGGTTTCTTGGTCCCACCGAAGTCGAGCAGCGGCAGGCCGCCGAAGCCGAGTGCCCCCAAGACCAGCGCGATCAGCCAGACCGCGATCATCACGCCTAGCGCGAGTACCCCGGCTCGCAACGCGAGCGTGCCCTTGCCGCCCCGGTCCTCGCCGGAGAACACGGGAACGTCGCTACCCCCAGCCCGCAGGCCTCCTGTTGGTGCTTCGGCCATGCCCACACGGTACCGGGGAGTACGGAGCCGTGAAGAAACTGACCACCCGAGAAAGCGGGCGGTTGCGGAGTACCCCCGGGAGGAGTCGAACCTCCGACCTAGGGATTAGAAATCCCTCGCTCTGTCCGCTGAGCTACGGGGGCTGGCTGGCAAGCGTAGCGGCGATCACACTTGAGCCCAATCGTGCCTGATTGGACGGATATCCGAGCGGTTGTCGCTTGCAAAACTAAGTAAGCGTCCCTACTGTCGGCGGAGTCAATGAACGGATTCTTGAAATTGAGGTCCGGTGTCTACAGGGGGAAGCGCATGAAGCAGAAGCACCGACGGGCAGGGTCAATCGGAATCTTTCTCGGCGCGATCGCGCTGCTGGCTTTGCCGGCAGGAGCAACCGCACTGGGCGGCTTCAATGTCGATCAGGCGCTGAACCAGTCGCCGCCGAGCGTCGGGGCGCCTTCGGCTCCCGGCCAGCCCTCCGCACCCGCCGACGACCCAACCACCCAGGCCGGCACGCCGCCTGACTACGTGCCGCCGATGCACGGCACCAACCCCCACGGTCAGGGCACCGCGGGCACGGTCGATCTCGGCACCGCCGCCGC
>JAWVFK010000035.1:0-36836 GCA_033856175.1 Solirubrobacterales bacterium
TTCGACAAGGTTGAGCTGGGCGGCTAGCTAGCGCGAGCTCTCAGAGAAGCGGTGGAGAGGGCGCCCGGCGGGCGCCCTCTCTTCGTTCGCCGGAGCTAAGGGCAGTTCGTCAGCGTGTCGGCGCCGGGACCGCCGACGCACCTGTCCCTCTTCGGGCCGCCGTCGATCGTGTCGTTGCCGCTGCCGCCGAGCAGGAGGTCGCGACCGCCTCCGATCGCCGTCGCGCCGCCGCTGCCGAAGTTGTCGCCGAAGATCCCGTCGTTGCCGCTGCCGGCATCGACGAAGTCGTCGCCCTTGCCGCTGGCGTGGAAGCCGCCGCCGGAGGCGAAGCTGTCGCCGACGATGGTGGTGTCGTCCCCGCCCCCCGCGAGGATGGCGTCGTCGCCGCCGCCGGTGGCGTTACCCCCCGCGTTGAAGCTGTCGCCGACGATCAAGGTGGCTCCTCCGGAGCCGTCGCTGATCCGATCGGCGCCGCCGCCGCTCACAGCTCCACCGCCACCGCGGCTGTCGCCGATGATCTGGTTGCCATTGCCGCTGGAGTTGATCCGGTCGGCAGCGCCTCCGGTTGCGCTCGATCCGCCGCTGGGCGCGAACCCATCGCCGACGGCCGTACCGGTACCACTCAACCGCACCCGGTCGCGACCCACATGGCTGACGACGTTCGACCCGCCGCTCGCGAACCCGTCGCCGACGACCGTGCCGCCGCCGCTGAGACGGACATCGTCACTCCCGCCGCCTCGGGCTCGGTGCGAGGACCCAAGCGCAATCCCATCGCCAATCGCGCTACCGCCGCCGCTCAGGCGCACAACATCGTTGCCACCACCACCGGCGTTACCGGCGGTGGCGAAGCTGTCGCCGACGGCGGTGCCGCCGCCGGTGTGGCGCACCCGATCGTCTCCGCGACCGGAAGCGCCGCCCGATGACGTCGAGAAACTGTCGCCGACGCTGGTACCGCTGTCACTCAGCCGAACGTCGTCCTTGCCGCCACCCGAGGCCGGCCCTCCGGTCGAGAAGCTGTCGCCGATGGCGTCACCGCCGCCGCTCGCCCGGACGCTGTCCTTGCCGCCGCCCGAGGCCGGCCCTGCGGTCGAGAAGCTGTCGCCGACGGCGGCGCCGCCACCGCTCAGCCGGACGTCGTCCTTGCCGCCACCCGAGGCCGGCCCTCCGGTCGCGAAGCTATCGCCGACGGCGCTGCCACCGCCCACCTGCCGAACGGTGTCGTTACCGCCGCCGGAGGCGCGACCGCTTACACCGAAGCTGTCGCCCACGGTGGTACCGCCGCTGGAGTTGCGGACCTTGTCGTTGCCACCCCCCCGGGCAAGAGCGCCAGCCACCACCGTGAAGGCGTCGCCGACGACCGTGCTCGAGCCGCTGACGTCGTCGTTACCGCCGCCACCGGCGTTGCCATGCGTCGAGAAGCTGTCGCCGACGGCGGTGCTGCCACCACGGACGACGTCGTTGCCGTGCCCCGAGGCGCTGGCGGTGCCGGGGCCGACGGTGAAGCTGTCGCCGACAGTCGTGCTCGACCCCGGCGCTCGGACCTTGTCGTTTCCTCCTCCCGAGACAGCGGAGCCGATCGAGAAGCTGTCGCCGACCGTCGTGCCGCCGCCGGTACTGCGAATGTCGTCGTTACCGCCACCCCTGGCGATCCCGTTCAGCGAAAAGCTGTCGCCGACGACGGTGACCGCTCCAGCCGATGCGCGAACCTGATCGTTGCCGCCGCCGATCGCCTTGCCGGCGAGCGACAGGCTGTCGCCGACGACGGTGTCGCTGCCGCCGCCGCCGCTGACGAAGTCGGAGGCGCTATCCCCCTTTGCGAGGCCACTGGCCACGCCCTTGTCGCCAATGACCATGTCCGTGTCGGCGTTGCCCTCGACGCGGTCGCGGCCGTTGCCGCCGATCACGGTGTCGCTGTCAGCATCGCCGAAGAGCTTGTCGTCGCCGCTGTCGCCGCAGATCCTGTCGTTGCCGCCGTTGCCGTGGATCTTGTCGTCGCCGCCGCGGCCGACGATCACGTCGTCTCCGGCCGTGCCGTTGAGCGTGTTGTCATGGCTGTTGCCGACGATCGTCGCCGGCTGGCCGAAGCAGGTGGCTGCGCTGGCGCTGGCGGGAGCTACGGACAGGGCCGCGAGGGCCGCGGCGAAGACGAAGCTGCGAACGACCGATCCCTGGCGAAAGTGCATGCGAGCCTCCTGCGAGCGTGGGGTGCGATGCCGAGATGCCGACCCTATGCCGTGCAGGCGCCGGCCGTCAAGCTCGCCGGACGAACGCTGCCGCCTACTTCGCCGAGAGCCAGTCGGCGCCGATGCCGATGTCGACCTCGAGCGGAGGATCGAGCTCGAAGGCGCCGCACATCTGCTTCTCGACGAGCTCGGCGGCGGCATCCATCTCCGCCGCGGGGCCCTCGAAGAGCAGCTCGTCGTGGATCTGGAGGACCAGGTGGGTCGCCATCTCGGCTTCCGAGAGGGCGGCGTGGCAGCGGACCATCGCCAGCTTGATGATGTCGGCGGCGGTTCCCTGGATGACGGTGTTGACGGCGAGCCGGCGGCCGAGCGACTCGGTTTGGGGCTGGGGCGAGCGCAGCTCGGGGATGCGCCGGCGGCGGCCCATCAACGTCGTCACGTGACCCTGCTCGCGGGCGCTTTCGATCGTCCGCTCGATGAACTCGCTGACGGCGGGGAAGCGGCCCATGTAGCGCTCGATGAAGGCCTCGGCCTCGTCGCGATCGATGCCGAGGCGATCGGCGAGGCCGAAGCCGGTCAGGCCGTAGACGATGCCGAAGTTGACCATCTTCGCCTTCGAGCGCTCGGCGACGCCAACCGCGTCGGGCTCGATCTGGAAGACCTCGGCGGCGGTGGCGCGGTGGACGTCTTCGCCGGCGCGGAAGATCTCCTTGAGCGCCTCTTCACCGGCGACGTGGGCCAGCACCCGCAGCTCGACCTGGCTGTAGTCGGCGCTCAGCAGCCGCTTGCCGCGCTCGGCGACGAAGGCGCTGCGGATCGGCCGGCCGACCTCGGATCGGATCGGGATGGTCTGCAGGTTGGGGTTGGTGCTCGAGAGGCGGCCCGTCGTCGTCGCGACCTGGTTGAAGGTCGTGTGGATGCGACCGGTCTCGGGGTCGATCAGGCCGGGCAGCGAGTCGAGGTAGGTGTTCTTGAGCTTGGTCAGCTCGCGCCAGCTCTCGATCCTGGCGACGATCTCGTGCTCGTCGCGGATCTGCCCGAGGACGCGAGCGTCGGTCGAGTAACCGGTCTTGCCGCGGCGCTTGCGGCTGAGCCCGAGCTGGTCGAAGAGGATTCGCTGCAGCTCCTTCGGTGAGCCGATCGTGAACTGCTCGCCGGCGAGCTCCCAGATCTCTGCCTCGAGCTCGGTGATCCGCTCGGCGAGACCCGAGTCGATCTCGGCCAGGCGGCCGGCGTCGACCTTGACGCCGATCCGCTCGATCGCCGCCAGCACTTCGACCAGTGGCATCTCGACCTCGCGCATGACACGGTCGAGGTCGAGCTCGGTGAGGCGCGCCCGCTGGCGCCCGGCCAGCTCGTGCACGAGGCGAGCCTCGGCGGCGGGGTCGGCCGACGGCTCTATCTCCCCGGCTTCCTCGCCGATCTCGAGCTGGGTCTGCTCCGGCTCTGCCTCGTCCTCACCGCCGATGCTGGCGGTCGCGAGCCCCTCGTCCTCGGCCAGCTCGGCGAGGTCGTAGACCCGCCGTGCCGGGTTGATCAGGTAGGCGGCGACCATCGTGTCGTGCTCGAGGTCCAGCCCGTCCTCCCCGCACTCGGCGAGCAGGCACCTGCGCGGGCCGCCGCCGAGCCCCTTGGCGTCGTGGGCGATCAGCCGCCGCCCGCTCAGCTGCTTGGCGAGAACGCCGAGGTCGGAGGCGTCGCCGGTGACAACGCGTTCGGGGTCGGCCGCGGCCCAGCGCCCGCCGGAGACCGCAATCGCGATCGGGCCATCCGCGAGCTCCGAGACCGCTCCCTCGACGGCGTCAATCGCGAGCTCCTGGGCCCCCTGGTCGGCGGGGATCTCATCCTCGGCCAGGCCTTCCTCGAGCCGCTTCAGCACCACCCGCAGCTCGAACTCGCGCGCCATCTCCCGCAGGCGACCGCGGTCGGCGGGCCGGCGCATCAGCTCGTCGATGTCGAGCCCGGTCTCGATCTCGGGCTGGAGCGTCGCTAGCCGCTTCGAGACCCGCGCGTCCTCGGCGTGCTCGGTCAGGTTCTGCTTGCGCTTGGGGCCGGAGATCTCATCGACGCTCTCCAGCACCGCCTCGAGCGAACCGAACTCCTGCAGTAACTGGGAGGCGGTCTTCTCGCCGATGCCGGGGACGCCAGGGATGTTGTCGGAGGTGTCGCCCTTGAGCCCGATCAGGTCGGCGATCAGCTCGGGGGGCACGCCGTAGCGCTCGATCACGGCCTCGCGGTCGTACATCTTCGTCTCGGTGATCCCGCGCGAGGTCGCCATCACCCGAACGCCGTCGCCGACCAGCTGGTAGACGTCGCGGTCGCCGGAGACAATCGTCACGGGGACCTGGCGCTCGCGGGCCTGGCGGACGAGCGCGGCGATGACGTCGTCGGCCTCGTAGCCCTCGATCTTTACGTTGGTGAAGCCGAAGGCCTCGGCCAGCGGCATCAGATGCGGCCACTGCTCGCGGAGCAGATCGGGCCGCGGCGGTCGCTGGGCCTTGTAGGGCTCGTAGGTGACCTCACGGCCCGACATCCCAGCGTCCCAGGCGACGATCACCGCCTTCGGCCGATGCTCGGTGAGGATCTTGACCATCATCGCCGCGAAGCCGTAGATCGCATTGGTCGGCCGCCCGTCGGAGGTCGCCATGTCCTGCGGCAGCGCGAAGAAGGCCCGGTAGGCGAGGCTGTTGCCGTCGATCAGGAAGAGCTCGGAGTCCGGCTTGGCCACCGGCGCATGATAGGTAGGGCGATCGCGGGGGTCTCGATTCGCCCGGCGCGCCAAACAGCTCTGGGTGGCTAGTCGACCTCCTCGGTCGAGATGTGAGCCGAGCTGACGCGTCGGTTCTTCCCGTGCCGGTCGTCGAAATCGATGTTGAGAAGCTCGAACCTGAATGAGGGAAAGATCGGATTTATTCCTCGCTCCTCGCCGAGGTCGTATGCCCAGTGCCAGGTCTCGAGCCCGTCCGCGAACGAGCCGTCGGCCCCCCGCCCGAGCATTCTCACGACCTGCTTGCGGGTCAGGCCGATCAAGGTGCGGCAGCGAACGAGCTGATCGGCCTGCTGCTCTCGGATCGTCCTGCGGGTGAAGTCTCCACGGTCGATCGCTCCGTGGGCGAGCCAGGCCTGGCGATCGAAGCCTCGAGCGGGGCACCCCGCGTAGCGGTCGGGATTGAGTTGGCGAAATATGAAAAGCGCGGCGAGGGCAAGTGCTGCGATGACGATGACAGCGAGTAGAAGGTGGCGCTTCAGGCTCGAGTCCTCAACGGACAATGGCTTGGCCCTCATCGGCCCATTCTCCCTCGCCGCTCGAGCAGGGCCCGGAGTGCTGCCGCAACCTCGCCGGGCGTGTCGCGTACCTGGCGGTAGGTAAATCGGAGGACCTCGTAGCCGAGAAGCCGTAGCTCCACGTCGCGGGCTCGATCTCGTTCAAAGGCCGACCGAGTGCCGTGATGGCGGAACCCGTCCAGCTCGACGATGAGATCCGCGGCCCTCCAGAGGAGATCGACCTCGAAGCGGCCGACCGTGACGTTCACCTCGGGCGGAGGCACTCCATGCCGGCGACACAGGCGCAGGAAGCGACGTTCGAGGTCGCTGCGGGTCTCGTCTGGCTCGAACGCCTGGTCACCGGTATCGAGTCTGAGAACTTCGGCAGCCCTGAGCGCCTTGTCCAAGCGGTCGGTCAAGAGCACGCGGCGGAGATCGTCGAGGGTGCGCGCCGGCGTGGTGACCGGGATTGCTCGATGGGTGGTGGTGGCTGCGGGGCGGGTCAGGGCAAGTAAGGCGGCACGACGGTGGATGGTGATTCCGGGGCGCCTCGATCTTCCTGAGAGGCTTGGAACCGAGATGTCGATCGGTCCTGCTGGGACCGGGAGTATCTGCCACAGAGCAGCAGCGCTACGGTGGCTGAGAACCGCCTGCGGGCCACCGGCGAGCACCGCCGCGAGCCATCGTCCCTCGACGGTCAGGTTCGGATGACCGACGGCATAGACCGCTCGATGCACGCGATGAATACGCCCGGCTCGCACCCGCGTCTTGATGGCGCTGTCCGTCAGCCCTACCGCGATCAGCTGCGCCCGAGCGACCACCCCATGCTGCCGCGCAGCAACAGCAGCAACCGCTCGATCGGCTGAGGGACGCAACCGTTTGGCGTTTTCTGGGCGCATAACGCCCATAAGTCGCCACGAGCACAGTCTTCTCCCCGCTGGTGGCGACTTTCGGACGTATAGCGACCATAAGTCGCCGACCGGGTTCGGGCCGACCCCCTTACTTGCCTGTTTTTGGGTCTGCGGCACCACAAACGCCCAGATTGACCGGGCCGTCAGCGCGCCGGCCTCTCCGCACGAACGCGGCCCGCACGCCGCCGGCTCCTATGATTCCCCGCCCATGCCCGCCCAGGCTCAGTACAGCGTCACGATTCGCGTCGAGCTCGACGCTCGGCAGGAGCCGCTCGGCAAGCTGACGGCTGCGATCGCCGATGCCGGTGGCCAGCTGCAGGGCGTCGACCTCGTTCCCGGCGCCGGCGGCGAGGGCAAGCGGGTGCGCGAGTTCACGATCGACGCCCGCGATCAGGAGCATTGGGAGCAGATCCTGCGGGGGATCGGCTCGACCCGCGGCGCCAAGGTCCTCGACTACATCGACCGCACCCTGCAGATGCACCGCGGCGGCAAGATCGAGCAGCACAACAAGTACCCGCTGAAGACCCGCGACGACCTCTCGATGGCGTACACGCCCGGGGTGGCCCGCGTCTGCCAGGAGATCGCCGCCGACCGTGCCAAGGCCTTCGAGTACACGATCAAGCGCAACACGGTCGCCGTCGTCTCCGACGGCTCGGCGGTGCTCGGGCTGGGCGACATCGGGCCCGAGGCGGCGATGCCAGTGATGGAGGGCAAGGCGATGCTGTTCAAGGAGTTCGCCCAGGTCGATGCCTTCCCGATCTGCCTCGCCACCCAGGACCCCGAGGAGATCATCCAGACGGTCAAGCTGATCGCGCCGACGTTCGGCGGCATCAACCTCGAGGACATCTCGGCGCCGCGCTGCTTCGAGATCGAGGACCGCCTGCGTGACGAGCTCGACATCCCCGTCTTCCACGACGACCAGCACGGCACCGCCGTAGTCGTCATGGCGGCGCTCTTCAACGCCCTCAAGATCACCGGCAAGCCGATCGAGAGCCTGCGCGTCCTCGTCGTCGGGCTCGGCGCGGCGGGCGTCGCCGTGACGAAGATGATGCTCGCCTCGGGCGTCCGCGACATCATCGGCTGCGACCGCCAGGGCGCGCTCTCGACCGAGCGGCCCGACTACGCCTCCGGCGAGATGTCGGGGATCAAGCGCTGGTATGCCGAGATCTCGAACCCGGAGAAGTTGAGCGGCAGCCCGGCCGAGGTGATCGAGGGCTGCGACCTGTTCATCGGCCTCTCCGGCCCCGGGGTCATCGAGGCCACCGACCTCGAGAAGATGAACGACGATGCGATCGTCTTCGCGATGGCCAACCCGAACCCCGAGGTGATGCCCGAGGCCGCTGAGCCCTACGTCCGGATCATGGCGACGGGCCGCTCGGACTACCCGAACCAGATCAACAACGTCCTCTGCTTCCCCGGCATCTTCCGCGGCGCCCTCGACGCCCGCGCCCGTCAGATCACCGAGGAGATGAAGCTCGCGGCTGCCCACGGCATCGCCGACGCGGTCGCCGCTGAGGACCTCAGCGAGGACTACATCATTCCCAGCGTCTTCAACCGCGACGTCGCGCCGGCCGTCGCAAAGGCGGTCGTCCAGGAAGCGCAGCAGGCGGGCATCGCCCGTACCTCCCCGGAAACCGGCACCTTCGCCACCATCGACGCGTGAGAGCGCGCAGCCGCGCAGGGCAGCCGCGCTAATGCGCGTTCTCGTCACCGGGGCGTCGGGCCTGATCGGCCGCCACCTCTGCGACGCGCTGCTGATTCGCGGCGACGACGTCGTCGGGCTGACGCGTGAGGTCCGCAGCGCTCGAGAGACGAATCCGCGGGTCAACTGGCACGCCTGGCAGGCTGCCGACGAGCCGCCCCCCGCGGCGGCTCTCGAGGGCCTCGACGCCGTCGTCAACCTGGTCGGCGAGCCGATCAACCAGCGGCTGACCTGGAAGGCGAAGCAGCGCATCCGGGCGAGCCGGATCGACGCCACGCGCAACCTGATCGAGGGGCTCTCGGCGCTTGACGAGAAGGCGCGGCCGGGGGTATTCATCAGCCAGTCGGCCGTCGGCTACTACGGCGACTGCGGCGATGCCCTCGTCGACGAGTCGACACCCGCCGGCGGCGACGTTCTCGCCGCGGTCTGCCAGGACTGGGAGCAGGCCGGCCTGGGCGCCGCGGCGTTCGGGATGCGCACCGTGATCACCCGTACCGGCCACGTGCTCGCCGCCGACGGAGGCCTGCTGAAGGCGCTCGAGACTCCCTTTCGGCTGGGAGTTGGCGGCCCGCTGGCCGGCGGCGATCAGTTCATGCCGTGGATCCACATCGAAGACGCCGTGGCGATGCTGCTCTGGGCGCTCGCCGAGAAGAAGCTCGAAGGACCGCTGAACCTGACCTCGCCGAATCCGGTCACCAACCGCGAGCTGGCGAAGGCGCTGGGGCACGCTCTTCACCGACCCAGCGCGATCCCGGCGCCGAAGCTCGCGCTGGTGCTCGCACGAGGCCGCGAGCTGGCCGAGGTGCTCGCCGGCGGACAGCGGGTGATTCCGCGGCGGGCCCTCGACATGGGCTTCGAGTTCCGCTTCACGGAGCTGGAGCCGGCGCTCGAGGATCTCTACCGCGAGCGGTAGCGCGACCTAGGGACGGGGCGCTTCTAGCGAGGCGGCGAAGCGGGCACGGCCGCCGCTGACCCGGTAGCCCGACATCGCCCTCAGGCTGGTGTCGCCGAACTCGTCAAGCGAGTAGGTGCCGAGGATCGAGCGACGGTCCTGCGTCGCCAGCAGCGCATCGATCACCTTGGTCCGGTCGTCGCCACTGCCGCCGGCGCGGCGGATCGCATCCAGCAGCAGCGCCATCGACTCGTAGCCGTAGGCCGCCTCTGCCAGAGGCGCGCTGCCGAAGCGCTGCCGGTAGCGGGCGGCGAAGCGCTGGCCGGCGGCGGGCAGGTGGGCAGCGTCCAGAAACGGCGAGGTCAGGTAGGGCTCCATGTGCTGGCCGCGAAAGCTCACCAGCAGGCCAGGGTCGAGAAGGGCGTCGGAGCCAAAGACGAGCGCTCCCGGATCCAGGCCCGACAGCTCCTCGAGCGGCGCCAGAGCCCGCAGGGCGGTGCCGCCGAAGTAGACGGCGTCTGGCCTGGCGCCAACGGCCTTGCGAATGCGGGCGGTGAGCGCCGATCCTCGCGCACCGGCAAGGCTCTGCTCGGCGACGACGTCAAGCCCGAGACGCCTGGCTTCATCGGCGAACGCCGTCGCGACCTCGTTGCCGAAGGGCTCGCCGCTGGAGAGGACCGCGACCTTGCGGGCGCCGAGCCGCTTGGCCCAGAGCGCAGCGGCGCCGGCTTGCACATCATCGGCGGGGACGACGCGGGCGAAGCTAGGGCGACCGCTTGGCTGGAGCCTGGCGGGCTCGAGCCCGTTTGCCGAGCGGGTCAGATCGACTGCCGAAGAGGCTGGCGAGACCTGCGCCATCTCCGCCTGATTGGTGATCGGCAACGAGACGCGGGTGGCGCCGGAGTCGAGGTCGCCGATGTAGCCGATCGCGGTCACGTCCTGGGAGGCGCGGCGAGCGTCGTCGGCGGCGACGGACTGGCTCCAGCGCGGCGGTGCTCCTGGTGTCGCCGCGGTGTCATCGAGGTAGACGGCCTCGACGCGGCGCCCCGCCACCTGTCCACCGGCGTCCGCCAGCGCCAGCTTGATCCCGTTCTCGATCGCCTGGCCGCGCTTCGCGGCAGGGCCGTGGAGGGGAAGACCGACGTAGACGGTGAGGGTCGAGCCGACGACCTTGCTCGACCCGGTTCCGGCGCTGCAACCGCCGCCGGAGATGATGAGCCCAACCGCCAGCGTCAGCCCGAGGGCGGCGCGGCGGTTGACATGAGCGAACGGAGGACGGCGCGGCATCGGCGGCGATTGTATGTTCGTCGCATGAGCCGCCCATCGACCGCGCCAGCCATGGAGATCCTGCGATGAGGATCGGCGTGCTCACGGCCGGCGGCGACTGTCCCGGCCTCAACGCCGTCATTCGCGCCGTGGCGCGCTCGGCGATCGACGGCGGCGACGAGACAGTCGGCATCCTGCGCGGCTACCGCGGCCTCGCCGAGCGCGAATACCTGCCACTCGACATGCGAACCGTCTCGGGGATCCTCCACCTCGGCGGCACGATCCTCTGGACCTCCAGCTACGACCCCTTCCGCGAGGACACCGTCGAGCAGGTCAAGCAGGCGGTCGAGGAAGACGGCCTGGGGGCGGTCGTCGCGATCGGCGGCGAGCACACGATGATGATCACCCGCCGCCTCTGGGAGGAAGCCGGTGTCCCGGTGATCGGGGTGCCGAAGACGATCGACAACGACGTCGCCGGGACCGACCACACCTTCGGCTTCGACACGGCGGTCCAGGTGGCGACCGATGCGATCGACCGGCTGCATACGACCGCGCAGTCGCATGACCGGGTGATGGTCGTCGAGGTGATGGGCCGCAACACCGGCTGGATCGCCGTCTGCGCCGGGATCGCCGGCGGCGCCGACGGCATCGTCATCCCCGAGATCGGCACGACGGTCGAGGAGCTCGCCAACGGCATCCTCAGACGCCACGACCGCGGCAAGGACTTCTCGATCATCGTCGTCGCCGAGGGCGCCCAGCTCTGCTTCGCCAACGGCGAGAGCCGTCAGATCCTCGCCTCGCAGGAGACCGACACCTACGGCTATCCGCGACTCGGCGGAATCGGCGTGGCGCTGGGCAAGGAGCTCGAGGACCGCACCGGCTACGAGACCCGCGTCACGGTGCTCGGCCATGTCCAGCGCGGCGGCACGCCGACGGCGACAGACCGCCTGCTGGCGACCCGCTACGGCGCCGCCGCCTACGGCATGGCGAAGGAGGGACAGTTCGGCCAGATGGCCGCGGTGCGCGGGTCCCAGGTCGTGCCGATCCCGCTGTCGGAGGTGACCGGGGTCAAGGAGGTCGACCTCTCGCTGCTGGAGATCGCCAAGCGCTTCTTTACCTAGCCGCGTTCGCCGGGCGCTACGGGCGCAGACGGTCGAGCAGCGGCTGGGCGACGCGCAGGCAGGCGCCGACGAAGAGCAGCGCGAGGAAGATCAGGCCGGCGATCGGGCCTCCCTGGCCGAAGGCATAGGAGATGACCGCGAGGGCGGCGCCGATGGCGGTGAAGACGACGAGCTGCACGGCGCAAATCTACATCAGCGCCTGGCGATCAGCCGCCGAGCTAGGCGGCGAGGGCGGCCCGCGTCTCGCGCAGGAACTCGGCAACGGCCTCGGCGGCCTGGCCTTCGCCAGCCTCGCCGGCGATGCGGACGAGCCGGCTGCCGATGATGACCCCGTCGGCGATCCTGCCGACGATCGCCGCCTGGTCGGCCGTGCCGATGCCAAAACCGACTGCGGCCGGCACGCCGGCCTCCTCGCGCACCGCCTCGACCAGCTCGCGCAGCTGGGGGGCCAGCTCGCCCCGCTCCCCAGTCACGCCGGTGTCGGAGACGACGTAGACGAAGCCGCTCGCCTGCTCGCAGATCTGGCGGCGGCGCGCCGGGGCGGTTGTCGGCGCCACCAGCGGGACCATCGCCAGGCCGCGCGCGGCGAGCTCCTGACGGACGTCGCGGCCCTCGCCGAGCGGCATGTCGGGGACGATCGCGCCGGCCGCACCGGCGTCCGCTAGCAGCCCGGCAAAGCGCACGGCGCCCGTCGTCAGGACCATGTTCGAGTAACACATCGGGATCGCCGGGACGCGGTCGCCGATCGCCGCGCAGATCTCCAGGGCGGTGTCGAGGGTGGCGCCGGCCGCCAGCGCCTGGGTGCCGGCAGCGTGGATCACCGGGCCGTCGGCGAGGGGATCCGAGAAGGGAACGCCGACCTCGACGAGGTCGGCCCCGGCCTCGACGTAAGCCTGGGCGATCTCCAGCGAGGCCTCGATCGAGGGGTAGCCGGCCATCAGGTACGGCATCAGCGCCGCGCGGCTCTGCCCGCGCGCGGCGTCGAAGGCAGCGCCGATTCGCTCGGCGCCGACGGTGGCGACGGCGTCAGCCATCGCTGGCTCCGCCGGCGTCGCGGTCAGCCTGTTCGAGGGCGGCGA
This sequence comes from Solirubrobacterales bacterium, assembly GCA_033856175.1. Taxonomy (GTDB): domain Bacteria; phylum Actinomycetota; class Thermoleophilia; order Solirubrobacterales; family 70-9; genus JAWVFK01. The sequence goes on from JAWVFK010000035.1 coordinate 12,419, forward strand.
TCACCTCGGCGAGGTCCTTGTCGCCACGGCCGCTGAGGGTGAGGACGTCGTATCCACCTGCGGCCGCCGCCTCCTCCGCTCCGCGTCCGGGGGTGGGCGGGTTCGCCAATAGCCAGGCGATCGCGTGGCTCGGCTCGAGCGCGGGCACGATGCCCTCCAGACGAGCAAGCTCGCGGAAGGCCCGCAGCGCGTCGACGTCGGTCACCGCCTCGTAGCGGGCGCGGCCGGAGTCGCGCAGCTGGGCATGCTCGGGGCCGACGCCCGGATAGTCGAGCCCAGCGGAGACCGAGTGGGCCTCGAGGATCTGCCCGGCCTCGTCGGCGAGGATCGAGGACAGCGAGCCGTGGAGGACGCCGGTGCGGCCAGCGCCGAGCGAAGCGCCGTGGCGGTCGGTGTCGAGCCCCTCCCCCGCCGCCTCGACGCCGATCAGCTCGACATCGTCGTCACCGAGGAAGGCCGTGAAGGTGCCGATGGCGTTGGAGCCGCCGCCGACGCAGGCGATCACACGCTGCGGCAGCGAGCCCTCGGCGGCGAGGGCCTGCTCGCGAGCCTCGTCGCCGATCACCCGCTGGAGGTCACGGACGAGCACCGGGTAGGGCGCTGGCCCGACGACCGAGCCGATGATGTAGTGGGTCGTCTCGACGTTGGCGACCCAGTCGCGGATCGCGGCGCTGACCGCCTCCTTGAGCGTCCGGGCGCCGGCCCCGACCTCGGAAACCTCGGCGCCGAGCAGGTTCATCCGCTCGACGTTGGGCCGCTGGCGGCGCATGTCCTCGGTGCCCATGTAGACGACGCAGTCGAGGCCGAAGAGAGCGCAGGCGGTCGCCGTCGCGACGCCATGCTGGCCGGCACCGGTCTCGGCGATGATCCGCCGCTTGCCCATCCGCTTGGCGAGCAGCGCCTGGCCGATCGCGTTGTTGATCTTGTGGGCGCCGGTGTGGGCGAGGTCCTCGCGCTTGAGGTAGACGGTGCGGCCGGCCCGCTCGGAGAGGCGCTCGGCCCGGTAGAGCGGCGTCGGCCGGCCGACGTAGTCGCGCAGCAGCGTTGCCAGCTCGTCCTGAAAGCCAGGGTCGCTGCGAGCCTCGGACCAGGCGGCGGTCAGCTCGTCGAGGGCGGCGATCAGCGTCTCGGGGACGTAGCGGCCGCCGTAAGGGCCGAAGCGCTCCTCGACCGCAGCGGCGGCTGCGTCTGCGGGCGCGCTCACGCCGGTACCTTCAGCGCGGCGAAGAGCTCTTCGAGCAGGACGGGATCCTTGATCCCCGGCTCGGATTCGACGCCGCTGGCAACGTCGATCGCGTAGGCGCGAACGGTCGCCATCGCTTCGGCGACGTTGTCCGGCCGCAAGCCGCCGGCGAGAATCATCGGCACCGACGACCGCCGCCGAGCGACGAGGCCCCAGTCGAAACGCTCACCGGTACCCCCCGGCTCGCCGGGGCGGTGGGCGTCGAAGAGGTGGTAGTCGGTTCGAAAGACCTCGGCGGCCTGGACGTCGCCCGAGTCGCGCACGCGAATGGCCTTGATCACCTTGCAGCCGGTACGCCGTGCCGCCTCCTCGCAGAACTCGGGCCCTTCCTCGCCGTGCAGCTGCAGCATCGACAGGCTGGCGTTGTCAGCCGCGAACGTCACCTCGTCGAGCGTCGCGTTGACGAAAACACCGACGACCTCACACTGCCGCTTCAGCGCCGCCCCGATCTCGGCGGCGACATCGGGCGTGACGAAGCGCTTGCTCGCAGGCGAGTGGTTGAGCCCTATGGCCCAAGCGCCGTGCTCAACCGCGGCCTCGCCGTCGGCCAGGCGCGTGACTCCACAGATCTTGACTCGGGCCATGGGTCAAGGGTAGTGGGGGCGCGCCGCGCGGTTGAAGGGATCTGGCCAGCGTGAAGTGTGCGCAGTTCGAGCTACTCAGCTGGTCGAGACAAGACGCAGGCGCGAGGCTGTCGCGTCATATACGTCGTAGTCCTGATCGCGATCCGCGGAGACCAACGTGCCCAGCGTGCGGAAGAAGACGTGCGACGCGTTGGCGGTGGCTGCCTGGAAGACCGCAGGGTGGCCGCCGTCTGAGCCTCGTGACACGAGCGAGATCTTGCCGCCGGTGTTGCCGTAGAGATCCCAGCCCCTGTCGTGGTCGTTTCGCGTCATCGGATCTCGGCTGACGAAGATGACCCGCTTGCCGTCTTCTGAGATAGCCCGCAGGTGTGCAGCGTGCCTGCCTCGGCTGGAATTGGTGATCAGGTTGGTCACTCCACCGGCGCAGTCGTACACGTCGACGGCACCGTCCCGGTCAGCGGGAACGAGCGCCTCGCGGGTTTCGAAGAGAACATGGCTGCCGTCGCGCGACGCCGCCCGGAAGACCGAGCCGAGCTCCGCGTTGCCACTGTCCTCCCCGGTCGAGAGCCTCGTCGTCGTCGCTCCTTCCCGTTGGTAGATGTCGAGTGCCTGATCGGAGTCCGGCTGCTCGGCGGCAGCGGGGGGAAGCGCTTCCCGGGTGCTGAACAGAACCCGGGAGCCGTCGGCAGAGGCACCATCGAACGACGCGTCATCGCTCGTTGCAGGGCTGCCGGCGGCTGAAATCAACCACGTGGCTCCGGCGCGATAGCCATAGACATCCGTGCAGCTGTCGTCGTCGGCCGGATCGAATGAGGCCTCGGTCGTGAAGAAGATCGTTCGGTCATCGGGAGTCGCATCCGCGAAGTCGGCCGGACGGGGGAGCACCGCGGTTCTGCGTCCCCGAGCCACGTAGACAGTGGAAGACTGGCTGTAGACGACGACCCGCCCACCAGGGGAGAGCGCTTCCAGTCGCGGTGGCCTGTCGTCGTCAGGATCGGCCAGCCTGGAAACCAAGTGTGGGCGCCCCCCGCTGGCTGCGTAGATATCTGGAGCCGAGTCGCGATCGCCATGGATCAACCTGCCTTCTGTCGAGAAGAAGATCCGCGCAGCATTTGCGGAGGCGCCAAGAAACATCGGGGACTGATGACCGAGTCGACGACCCCACCCCGAGAGCAATTTCGTGCGGGCGCCGGCGCGCCGGTAGAAGTCGAACACTCCGTCGTGATCTGTGGCAGCAATCTGCTCTGGTGTTTCAAAGAGTGCCCGGTGGGCGTCGCCGGACACGGCAAGGAGCTCAGCGTCAGCCTCGACCCGGGAGGCGCGTGGTCCTCGTGAGATCAAGCTCGTTCGGCCATGGGACCGCCGGTAGACATCAAACGAGGAGTCGCGGTCAGCGGGGCTCAAGCGCTCCCGCGTGACAAAGAAGGACGCGCTGCCATCGGCCGAGTGGCCAGCCAGCCATGCATCTGTGTCGGGAGGTGGGACGTAATAACCGTTCGGCTTCTGAAGCTGAGGATTTGGAGGGGGCGGTGGTGGTGGAGGCGGCATCGATGGGCCGAATACCGGCGGCGGCATCGTTGGTGGGGGTCCGTCAGAGCGCGGGGCGCTCGCCGAGGCACAGGTTCTCTTTGCGACTGAAATGCCGCCCCCGATGGTTGCGGAAACGATCAACGCAAGCGCGGTAACAGCCGCGATTGCAGACCGTCTTCGCGTCTGGCGTCGCGGCATCAGAGGGTGAGCCTGATCAGCCGGCGTGGAGTCGATTGCCAGGGCCAGCCCCCCTGGCGTCCCGAGGCAAGCCGCGTCCGGCCACGATGGTGCTCGAAGGCGTCCCTGAATGGATTGTGGTCGTGGCCGCTGAACGAGCTATTCGCCGCGAAACAAACCCGTCGACCGTCGGCAGAGCTGAGGAGCGGGAAGCCGTACGGATGAACCCCGAATTTCGCCCAGAATTGATCGATCAGCACGCTCTGTTCGCCACGAGAGCCGGAGCTGGGTGTGGAGATCAGCTTTGTAGCGCCCCCGGCCCGCTGGTAGATGTCCAGCGCGCCGTCTCGATCGGCCGGCACCAGCCGTGCCGCCGTGACGAAGAATGCCCGGCGCCCGTCCGCCGACGAGCCGACGAGCCGCGCGCCGTGGCGGACGTTTCGCTGATTTGGTCCCGTAGAGATCAGTCGCCGCGCGCCCCCGTAGTAGTCGTAGACGTCGCCGCTGCGATCGCGGTCGTTCGAGGCCAGCGGTTTGGCGGTCTCGAAAAAGGCGTGCCTGCCATCCGAGGACATTCCGTCAAGAAGCGGCAGGTAGGCGCGGCGGAAGCTGGCCACCAGCGCGGTCGTGCCAGCCTCCCTGACGTACAGGTTCGTCGGGTTTCCGCCCGGACGAGACGGAGCTTCAGCTCCGGGCGCCAGCGCCTGCTGAGTGCTGAAGAAGATTCGCTTGCCATCCGCCGAGCTACCCTCGAAACGCGCGCTGAACTTTCGCCTGCCGGAATTCACACCGGTCGAGACAAGCGTGTTCACGTCGTTCGTCCTCGCATAGACGTCTTGGCAGGTGTCCCTATCTGCAGGATCGAGTTGTTGTCGCGTCGTGAAGACGACGGTCCGACCATCTGCTGAGGCGACATCGAAGGTCGCGTCGCGGGCAATCGTCCTCGTGCGTCCGAGGTGGTGCTCCTCGAGCCGCCTCCCGTGCTCAAACCGGTTGCTTCCAAGGAAGACACGACGACCGTCCTCCGATGCACCAGCGTAGTCGCCATGGCCCCGAATACGTCGTACCTGACCGCCCACGGACTCGAGAACCCCCAGGCCGGCAGCGCTGAAGAACACGCGCCGCCCGTCTGCGGAGATCCCATCGAACTCGACCCATCTCGACCCCCGGGGTCGTTTCGAGAGAAGAATGGTTTGCCCACCCCTCCGCTCGTATACGTCCGTCTCCGCGTCCCCATCGGAGGGCACCAGCGCGTCCGCCGTCTCGAAGAAGACCCGACCGCCGCCGCTCGAAACGCCGTCGAAGCTCGCGTCTTCGCCGGCATCGTCTTCTAGCGGCCCCGTGGAGACGAGTCTCGTTTCGCCCCCGCGGCGCTCATACACGTCGATGTTGTTGTCTCGGTCACCCTCGACCAGTTGGCGATTCGTTTCCATGAAGATGCTGTGCCCTGACTTCGATATCCCAGCGAGGGCAACATTCGGCGGGGGCGGGGCGAACGCAGGGGGTGCCGGCGGGATCACCCCGCCGAGGAAATACGGAGGGCATGGCTTCGAGCCGGAGCTCGCGCTCACCAGCGAGCCGGTAGCTGCACCAAGCGTCATCAGCAGGACGAGCAGCGTTCCCAGCCCGCGCAGGCGTCCTGACTTCCGTCGAATCACCCCGACACCAGATAGCTACGCCCGCGAACGGACCCGTAGACATCCCGAAACCGGTTTCGATCGAAATGCGAGAGACGATCACCCGTCGCAAAGAACGCTCGCCGACCGTCGCTCGAGGTCAGCAGCGAATGGCCTTGCTCGAAGAATCCGAGAGAGGCCATCAGCGGCGACTCTAGAAAGACCTCTTGACGCGCGGTCAAGCCGGGGGCGGCAGCGGAAACAAGGTGAGTCGCATGGCCCCGACGCTCGTAGAAGTCCCAGGCATCGTCGTGATCGGAAGCCAGCAGCTGCTGCTTGGCGGCGAAGAAGATGCGCCGTCCATCCGACGAAGCTCCCGCAAACCGCGCGCTCGCATGGCCTGCATCCCGCGAGCTGGTCGAAACGAGCTTTGGCACACCATTCGTGAACTCATAGACGTCTCGCGCGCTGTCGCGATCTGCCTTGACGATCCTGCTGCCGGTTTCGTAGATGACATGGCTACCGTCCGCCGAGACCGTGGGCGGCACGTAGACACTGACACCGGGCGTCGCAACGAGCTTGGTCTGGCCGTGAGCCCGTTCATAGATGTGGATCGGATTGCCGCGATCCCGCGTCGGCTGCGGTACCGATGCGACCATGGCCTCCTGGGTGCCGAAGAAGATTCGGCTGGCGTCGCTCGACATGCCCTGAAAATGGGAATCGAAGTCCGGACGCGCCGAGACGGGGTCCTTGGAGATGAGGACATTGCGGCCGGCCCGGCGCTTGTAGACGTCGAGACAGCGATCGTGATCGTGAGGGGTCAGCGGTTGCTTGGTCTCGAAGACGACCGCGCGGGCATCGCTGGTGCTGCCCCCGAGGCGCGCGTTGCGAGCGATTCTGGTTGTCCTGCCGTTGTGGAGATCGAAGAGACCCCCGAGGGCCCACCGCCAGTTTGGCCCGGACTGGAAGAAGAGATGCGATCCATCGGCCGACGCGCCCACATAGTGGCCGGGAGCGCGGATGCGGTCGACCGCACCGCCGCGGTATTCGAATCTCCCGCCCGGGTCGACATCGAAGAGCACCCGCGCGCCGTCGCTGGAAACGTGTTCGAAGGTTGGCATGCCCCCGCCGGGGACCTTGCTCGGCGCTCGAGACAGGAGGACCGTCGTCGCGCCGAAGCGCTCGTACAGATCCGTGTCGTGGTCGGTGTCAGACCGGACGAGGGCATCAGCGGTGGTGAAGAAGGCGCGGCTGCCATTCGCCGAGATCGCCTCGAGCGAAGCACCCACTCCGGCGTCGTCGCCGCGGGAGCCAGTCGAGACGAGGGTTAGCTGGGAACCCGTGCGCTTGTAGATGTCCACACGACGATCGCGGTCACGCTCGAGGAGCTGCCGCGCCGTTTGGAAGAAGATGCGGCGGCCGTCGTCGGAGACGGCACTGAGACCTACGTTCGCCGGCGCGAGTGGGGCAGGGCCCACCGCCGGCACTGACGGGGACGGCGGTGGCGCGTCCAGCGCGCAGGGAGCTGGCTTGCTACCGCTGGCCGATGCAGCGAGCCCGGCCAGCCCGGCCATGCTGAAAAGCGCCACGACGACGAATGCGCGCATGGCTACGGCAGCCTTCCGCCAGGCTGGCGCGAGAGCAGGCGGGTTCGCCCGTGACTGCGCTCATACACGTCTGGGAGCCCATTGCGGTCGCTCGGCACCAGCCGCTTCTCCGTGGTGAACACGATTCGGCTCCCATCCGCCGATATGAGCGGACTCGCCATCCGGTTGAAAGATGCGAGCCATCTATAGGCTGGACCAGCGTCTGAGACGCCGTCCTCGCGCCGTGAAACGAGGGTCGTCGTCCGTCCGGTGTGCTGGTAGAGATCGTCAAAAAGATCACGATCACCTTGTGCCAGGCTCTCCACGGTCGTGAACAGGAGCCGACGGCCATCGTGGGAGACGGCCCCGACATAGGCGTCGTAGTCGCGCGGTCCAGTCGAGGCTAGGTGGGTCGCACCATCGACGTACTCATACACGTCGCGGTGGTGATCGCCGTCCCCAGGCACGAGCGATGCATCCGTCTCCAGAAACGCCCCGCCGTCGTCGCTGACCGTGCTTAGAAACGAGCCAAGCCGATACGAGTTGGGAGCAGTAGGAAACGACGCGACAACGGTAGTCGTGTCGCCGGCTCGCTCATAGACGTGCCAGTAGAGGGACTCGGGATCGGTGCCAATCCCGGCGCCGGCCATGGCTTCATGGCTGCTGAAGAAGATGTGTGCGAGATCGGTCGAAGCGCCCTCGAAGTGTGCGTTCTCGTCATCGCCCGAGCCCGGCCCAGTTGAAACCAAGGTGTTGATGTCATTCGACCGGACGTAGACGTCACGGCAGGTGTCGGCGTCGGCCGGGCTCAATGCGGCGCGGGTGCTGAACACGATCGCCGAACCGTCCGGGCTGACAGCGTCGAGCATCACTGGGACGTTCAGGCCCGCAGAAACCCCGTCGTGCTCCTCGAAAAGCCAGTCGTACTGATAATCATCGTTCTCCCTGATTCCGAACAAGACGTGCCGTCCATCGGCTGACGCGCTGGCGAAGTGCGCGTTCGAGACCCAGGCGGTATGACCGGAATGCCATCGGTAGAGGCTGAGTCCGTCGGCGTCCGGGTCATCCGCCGTCAGCCGCTTGTCGGTTTCGAAAAACACGGTGTCTCCGCCATCGCGGATAGCGCGCACCCTGGCCTGCTCGGCAGGAAACCTCGCGCGCGCGGCCGGCCCGCCGCTGACTAGCGTCGTGCGGCCCCGGTAGCGCTCGTAGATATCGACACCTCGATCGCGGTCCGATCGCGTCAGCTGATCTATCGTCGAGAAGAAGACCCGGCGGCCATCGCTGCTCGCGCCGGCAAACCAGACGTCATGACCGCCCGCTCGCGATCGACCAGCAGATTCGAGGAAGGCCTTACCGCGTGCCTGACCGTAGATGTCGAGACCGTGATCTCGATCTTCACTGACAAGCCGCCGGTCGGTGACGAAAAACACATGGCGGGCATTTGTCGAGGCGCCCACGAGCTCCATTCGGGGACCTGCCGGGGCAGGTCCACCAGGAGCGTAGGACGGGGGCGGCGGATCTGGGCACGGAGATTTTTGGCTCGCCGCCACGACCTGGGTCTGTCCGAGGAAGCCCAGCGAGCCCAGCGCAAGAACCAAGGTCGTCGCCCCACTGATACCCCAAAACCCCTTCACATCCAGAACAACGCGGTAGCGCGTCCGGTTGTGACAGTTGAGACGTTCGGCTAGTTACCGAACGGGCTCTGACCCTGCTGAGCCCCTCCCTGGACGACCGCGGGCCGCTCGCCGAGGGTCACCGTGACGTCGTGTGGCTTTCCTTCGCGCAGAATCGACAGCCTCAGCTTGTCACCCGGCTTCTTCTTGTCGACGGCATCGGCCACCTGCTGCATCCCGGTGACCCCGTGGCCGTCGACCGCAGCGACGATGTCCCCGCCGAGCAGGACCTGGGTGCCGTTGATGCTCGCCTGGGTCGAGCCGCCCTGGATGCCGGCCTTAGCGGCTGGGCCACCCGGGAAGGCGTCCTGGACGAGGACGCCCTTGTCGACGGGCAGGTTGAGCGCCCTGGCGATCTCGGGGCTGATGTCGCTGCCGTCGATGCCGAGATAGGCGCGCTTGACCTGGCCGCCGGAGCGCAGCTGGCCGACGATCGTCCGCGCCGTGTCGATCGGGATCGCGAAGCCGACGCCGACCGAGCCTCCGCCGCCCGCGGTGGCGATCTGGGAGTTGATGCCGATGACCTCGCCGGCCGCATCGATCAGCGGGCCACCCGAGTTGCCGGGGTTGATCGAGGCGTCGGTCTGGATGACGTGGGAGATCGTGAAGCCGTTCGGCGCCTGGATCTGGCGCTGCAGCGCCGAGACGATGCCGGTGGTCACGGTCCGGTCGAGGCCGAAGGGGTTGCCGATCGCGACGACGGGGTCGCCGACCTCGGCTCGTGAGGAGTTGCCGAGCGTGAGCGGATGCAGCCTGACCTTGCTCGGATCGACGCGGATCAGCGCCAGGTCGTTGGACGGATCGGCGCCCACGCGTTGCGCCGGGACGGTCGCCTTGTCCGAGCCGAGCGCGACCCTGATGTCCGAGGCGCCGGCGACCACGTGGTTGTTGGTGAGGATGTCGCCGTTTCGATCGATGACGAAGCCGGAGCCGCTCGAGGTCCGGCGCTGCGGCACGCCGAAGAAGTCGAAGGGCGACGCCGTTCGCGTCGTCGAGGTCGCCTGGATGAAGGCGACGCCGGGGGCGTCGGCCTTGTAGATCTCGTTGACGGTCGAGGCCTTCCTCGTGTCGCCGGCGTTGCGCGTCAGCGGCGGGGCAGCCGAGAGTCCCTGGTCGCCTGCCGGCGAGTGAATCCAGCCGGCGGCGATCGCGACCCAGCCGAGCAGGCCGACGACCAAGCCGCCGATGATCCCGCCTGCAAGCGTTGGGCGAAGTCGATTTCCCGTTCCGGCCACGGGGCAATTCTGAACGCTTGCGTTTAAGCGCCGCTAAAAGGCGCGGACGAAGCTGACCGGCGAGTGGAAGATCCGCTCGCAGCCGGAAAGTCTGTCCTGCGCGTCCGAGAAGGCCTGGTCGGCGCCGGCGCCACAGCTGACCCGATCGCGGCTGCCGCGACGGCTGCTGATGACGTCGTTGCCCCCGCCACCGAACAGCAGATCGCGGCCGGCGCCGCCGGCGATCAGATCACGCCCGCCGAGCCCGCGGATCGTGTCGGCGCCGTCGCCACCGTCGAGCCAGTCGAAGGCGTCGTGGCCGCGAAGCACGTCGTCACCCTTGCCGGCGAAGAAGCCGACCTGCATCGAGCCGAGCTGGCCGTCGAACCCGGGTCCGCCATCGGCACTGATCCTGTCGTTGCCCCGGCCGCTGAGGATGTCGTGGAAGCCGGGTCGGGTGAAGGTCAGATCTACATCGGCGCTCACCGGCGCCTCCTGGCCGGCGTTGAGGTTGGCGGCGGGATGGCCGCCGGAGGTGCCGAAGCGGAAGCTGTCAGGCAGGGCGCTGCCGTGGATCCCCATGTCGCTCTGGCTACCGTGCTGCCGCACCGAGATCTCGATCTCTGACGTCCCGTCCGGTTCGACGGTCGCCCCCGGAGCCAGCGGACCTCCGCCGAGGTTGATGAAGACGCTTGTCGAGCGGGCCGACGAGGCGTCGATGACGATGCTGTCGATGTTTGTCACGGTCGGCGTGCCGCCGCTGCAGCTCACGTGGATTTTCGATCCCAGTGTCGAGTCGTCGCGCAGCTCGATTACGTCGCCCGCGCGCCGCAGGTCGAGTGCGTCGAACTGGTCCATCGTGATCGACATCACGTTGCCCTGCGGCAGGATCGGCAGGCCGCCATCCTGGTAGGTGCAGCGCACCCGGGCGCCGGCGATGGCAGGCGCCAGGGCGCCGACGAGCAGCAGCGCCGCGATGGCACCGAGCAACCTGGTCTGTCGCCTGCTGAAAAACACCCTGCGATGTGTAAAACGCCGCCGGCCCCGTTTCCGTGACGGTAAAACAGCGCTCAGAGCCGGTGCTCCCCGGTCGCCTCTTCCTCACGGCAGAGGGCCCGCAGCGCCGCCTCGGGGTCCGGCGAGCGCATCAGCGACTCGCCGATCAGCACCGCGTCGACGCCGATCTCCTCCAGCGCGTCCAGCTCCTCGCGGTCGCTGAGGCCGCTCTCGGAGACGACGGTCTTGCCGGCGGGAACGTCGGTGATCAGCTCGTGCGTCGTTGCGACGTCGACGCTGAGGTCGGCGAGGTTGCGGTTGTTGATTCCGATCACGTCGCAGTCGAGCTCCAGCGCCCGCTCGAGCTCGGTCTCGTCGTGGACCTCGACGAGGCAGTCGAGGTCGAGCGCCCGCGCCTGCGCGTGCAGGCTCGCCAGCTCCTCGTCCTCGAGGATCGCGACGATCAGCAGGACGGCGTCGGCGCCGTTGGCCGCCGCCTCGTAGAGCTGGTAGGGGTCGATCGTGAAGTCCTTGCGCAGGACCGGCAGGCTCGACGCGTCGTGGGCCGCGCGCAGGTCGGCTAGCGAACCGCCGAAGCTCTCCTCCTCGGTCAGGACGCTGATCGCGGCGGCGCCACCGCGCTCGTAGGCGCGGACGATCTCGGTCGGCTCGGCGCTCCCGCGAATCTCGCCGGCGCTGGGCGAGCGGCGCTTGAACTCGGCGATCAGCGACAGGCCCGGGCGGACGAGCGCTTCGTTGAACGGACGGCCGCCGTCGAGCGGTCGATCGCTCAAGCGCTCCTGCAGCTCTGCCACAGGAACCTCGCCGCGGCGCCGGTCCACGGCGCTGCGGGTGCTGGCGACTATCTGGTCGAGCATGCTCATCATCCGAGCCTAGGCTGCCGCCAGCGCCGTCGTCAACTCGACGAGCCGCTCGAGCACGCCGCGCGCCGCGCCCGAGTCGAGCGCCTCTTGCGCCCGGCCGACCCCCGCCGCCAGGTCGCTGACCGCATCGGCGGCGAGGATCGCCGCACCGGCGTTGAGCGCGGCGACGTCACGGGCCGGGCCGGCCTCGCCCGCGAGCACTGCCCTGGTCACGGCGGCGTTCTCATCCGGCGTGCCGCCGGCGACCGCCTCGCGCGGGGCCGCTTCGAGCCCGAGCTCGACCGGGTCGGCGAACCACTCCTCGGTGCCGCCGCTGCGGACCTCGATGACGCGGTTCCCGGCCCAGAGGCTGAGCTCGTCGGTGCCGTCGTCGGCGTTGACGACCAGCGCCCGCTCGCAGCCGAGGCCGATCAGCGCCTCGGCGATCGTCTCCTGATAGCGGCGATCGGAGACGCCGACCACCTGGCGCCCGGCCCCCGCCGGATTGGTCAGCGGGCCGAGGAAGTTGAAGATCGTCCGCACGCCCAGCTCCTTGCGCACCGGCACGACATGCCTGGTCGCCTGGTGATGGCGCGGCGCGAACATGAAGCCGAAGCCGGTCTCCTCGATGCAGCGGGCGACCTGCTCGGGACCGAGCTCGACCTGGACGCCGAGCGCCTCGAGCAGATCAGCCGAGCCGCACTTCGAGGTCGCCGAGCGATTGCCGTGCTTGGCGACGACGCAGCCGGCGCCGGCGGCGATCAGCGCCGCCGTCGTCGAGATGTTGAAGGTCGAGGGGCCACCGCCGGTCCCGGCCGTGTCGACGAGGTCGTCGCGGCCGGTCTCGACCGGCTCGGCGAGCGAGCGCATCGTCCGCGCCAGGCCGACGAGCTCGGCAACCGTCTCGCCCTTGGCCCGCAGCCCGACGAGGAAGGCGCCGGTCTGGACCTCGCTGGCGCGCCCCTGCATGATCTCCTCGAGCACGGCCGAGGTGTGGTCGGCGCTCAGATGCTCGCCGGCGCAGAGGGCGTCGATCGCTCGGGTCAGGATGTCGTTGGGCACGCTTGGCTCTCGCGATCCGTCGGTGTCAGTCGCCGGCCGTCGCGGCGAGGAAGTTACGCAGCATCTCCTTGCCGTGCGGCGTCAGCACCGACTCCGGGTGGAATTGGACCCCCTCGGCAGGCAGCGAGCGATGGCGGACGCCCATGACGACGTCGCCGTAGGAAGCGGTCAGCTCCAGCTCCTGCGGCAGCTCGGGGTCGGCGACGAGCGAGTGGTAGCGCCCGGCGACGAGCGGCGAGGGCAGCCCAGCGTAGATCGTCCTTCCGTCGTGCTCGATCTCGGCGTCCTTGCCGTGGATCGGCTCGCCGCGCACCGTGCGGCCGCCGAAGGCCTCGACCATCGCCTGGTGGCCGAGGCAGACGCCGAGCACGGGGACCCCCGCCTCGGCAAAGGCCCTGACGGCGTCGATCGACATCCCGGCCTCGGCCGGCGTGCATGGCCCCGGCGAGACGACGAGGCGCTCGGCGCCGCGCGCGAGCAGCTCGTCCACGGTCGCCTTGTCGTTGCGGACGACCTCGATCTCCGCCCCCAGCTCGCCCAGGTACTGGACGAGGTTGTAGGTGAAGGAGTCGTAGTTGTCGATCACGAGGACGCGGGTCATCTCGGTCATGGCCACTCCGGCTGCTCGCAGGCCAGCTCGACGGCGCGGAAGACCGCCTTGGCCTTTGTCACCGACTCGTTGTACTCGTAGGCCGGCTTGGCGTCGGCGACCGTGCCGCCGCCCGCCTGGACGTGAACCTGGCCGTCCTTGACGACGACGGTGCGAATGTGGATCGCCGTATCGAGGTCGCCGTTGTAGGAGAGGTAGCCGATCGCGCCGCCGTAGGAGCAGCGCTTGTGCGGCTCGAGTTCGTCGATGATCTGCATCGCCCTGACCTTGGGCGCGCCCGAGAGCGTCCCGGCGGGCAGCGTCGCCCGCAGCACGTCCATCGCGTCGACCCCCTCGCGCAGCGTGCCCGAGACGGCGCTGACGATGTGGAGGACGTGCGAGTAGGTCTCCACCGCCATCAGCTCGTCGACGCTGACCGAGCCGTACTCGCAGACGCGGCCGAGGTCGTTGCGGCCGAGGTCGACGAGCATCACGTGCTCGGCGCGCTCTTTCGGGTCGGCGAGCAGGCGATCGGCGCGGCGGCGGTCCTCCTCCTCGCTGCCGCCGCGCGGGTAGGTGCCGGCGATCGGCCGCGTCTCGACGTGGCGGCCGGTGACCTTGACCAGCGGCTCAGGCGAGGCGCCGGCGATCTGGAAGTCGCCGAAGTCGAGGAAGTACATGTAGGGCGACGGGTTGACCGTGCGCAGGCCGCGGTAGATCGAGAAGGCGTCGACCGGGCAGGGGGCCGAGAAGCGCTGCGAGGGCACGACCTGGAAGGCGTCGCCGGCGTGGATGTACTCGACGATCCGCTCGACGTTGGCCTCGAAGGCCTCGCGCGGCATGTTCGACTCGAAGCGGGGCGCCTCGCGCGGGGCGTGCGGCGGCGGCTGCGGCACCGGGCCTCGCAGGCGCTCGCGGACCTCGGCCACTGCCGCGGCTGCGCGCTCGTAGGAGGCGTCGAACTCAGCGCCGTCGTCGCCGTGCGCGTAGGCGAGGATCGTCAGCTCGTGGCGCATGTGGTCGAAGCAGACCATGACGTCGCTGATCATCAGCGCCAAGTCGGGCAGCCCCAGGGGGTCGGGGTTCGGCGCCGCCAGCGGCTCGACCGTTCGCACGAGGTCGTAGCCGAAGAAGCCGACGGCGCCGCCGGCGAACGGCGGCAGCTCATCGACCGCGGCGACGCGGAAGCCTTCGAGGTAGTCGGCGACGGCACCGTAGGGATCGGCGACCTCGCGTCGAGAGCTGGGCTCGCCGCCGGCGTCGCCGTCGCCCCCCCACTCGCTGAGAACCCCGTCGCTCCAGCGCAGCACCGCCCGCGGCCGGAAGCCGAGGAACGAGTAGCGCCCAAGCCGCCCCTGCTCGGCCGACTCGAGCAGGAACGACGGCTCCTCGCCGCGCAGCTTGAGGAAGGCCGAGACGGGGGTCTCGCAGTCGTCGATGAAGCGCAGGCAGACCGGCACGGCGCTGCCGTCGGCGGCGAGCTGCCGCGCCTGATCCAGCGATGGCTCGATCGCCGGCGCTGTTGCCGGCTCGGTCTCGGCGCTCTCGCTCACCGGCGGCGACCGGCGAGGACGTCGAGAACGGCGGTCAGCGGCACGCCGCGCAGCGCCAGCAGGACCATCAGGTGGTAGACGACGTCGGCGGCCTCCTCGGCGACGCGGTCGTCGGACTCACCGGCGACGGCGCGAGCGACCTCGTCGGCTTCCTCGCGGACCTTCTCGCCGGCCAGCGCCGGGTCGTCGAGCAGCTCGACCGTGTAGCTGCCCTCGGGACGCTCCTCGGCCCGCCGGCGCAGGGTCCGCTCGAGCACCGCCGGAACCTCGTGGCGCGCCGGCGACGGCGCCTCGCCGCTGACGACGTCGCGGTGAAAGCACGAGCGCTCACCCGTGTGACAGGCGGGGCCGGTCGGCTCGACCAGCGCGACGAGGGCGTCGCCATCGCAGTCGTAGCGCAGCTGGCGCAGCCGCTGGACGTTGCCCGAGGTCTCGCCCTTGTGCCAGATCTCATCGCGCGAGCGGCTGTAGAAGTGGACCTCACCGCTGTCGAGCGTGCGCCGCACGGCCTCCGCGTTCATGTAGGCGAGCGTCAGCACCTCGCCCGAGTCGGCGTCCTGCATCACGCAGGGCACGAGCCCCTGGGCGTCGTAGTTGATCTCGGCGACCATCAGCTGAGTGTAGGTGGCGCCGCAGGCCTGGCCGGACAGCGCCGTTTCAAGCGTCGTTCGGACCTATTCGATGCCTAGGCGGTCGAGCAGGCCGTCGTCGCGTCGCCAGCGGCCTCGTGCCTGGACGGTGAGGTCGAGGTAGACCTGGGTCCCCAGCTCCCGCTCGAGCTCCTTGCGCGCGGCCTTGCCGATGTCGCGGACCATCCGGCCGTCGCGGCCGATCAGGATCCCTCGCTGGGACTCGGACTCGGCCCAGATCTGGGCCTTGACGGTGACGAGGCCGTCGGCGCGCTGGTCGATCTCGTCGACGTGGACCTCGACGGCGTGGGGCAGCTCCTCGCGCGTGCGCCGCAGCACCTGCTCGCGGATCAGCTCGGCCAGCAGCAGCTCGCTCGGCTGGTCGGAGTGGTCCTCGGGCGGGTAGAGCAGCGGCCCTTCGGGCATCAGCTTGGCCAGGTGCTCGACCAGCACCTCGAGGCCCTCGCCGCTGCGAGCGCTGATCGGGAAGACCTCGTCGACGACCCCCAGCTCGGCGGCGGCGCTGAGCACGACGGCGGTCTCGGCGTTGTTGAGCCGATCGCACTTGTTGACCGCGCAGATGACCGGGGTGCGGGCGGTGTCGGTGCTCTCCTCGGTCCCGGTCAGCCGGCTCGCGCGCAGCAGCGTGTTGGCGATGAAGCGATCGCCGGCGCCGACCCCCTCCTCGCCGTTGATCACCAGCAGGACGGCGTCGGCGTCGCGCAGCTCGCGCTCGACCCGGCGCTGCATCCGCTCGGTCAGCGCGTCGCGCGGGCGCTGCACTCCCGGCAGGTCGACCAGGACGATCTGGTTGCGCTGCGCCGGGTCGGTCGCGATCCCGCGCACGGCGCGGCGGGTCGTCTGCGGGCGCTCGGCGACGATCGCGACCTTGGCGCCGACGATCGCGTTGGTCAGCGTCGACTTGCCGGCGTTGGGACGACCGGCGAGGCCGACGAAGCCCGACCTCGTCGGCGTCTCGGCTGGATCGCTCATCGAGCCTCGGCCTCTGCCTCGGCCTCGACAAGGGTCGTCATCACGCGGCGCTGCAGCTCGAGCATCTCGCCGTCATCGGCTTCGTGGTCGTGACCGCAGAGGTGAAGGACGCCGTGGACGGCGGCCTCGCGGACGTCCTCGCAGTGCTCGGGGCAGATGACGACATCGCCGAGCTCGCGCGGGCCCTCGACTTCGCCGACGCCGTCGATCGGGAAGGCGAGGACGTCGGTGGGCCGGTCGATCGCCCGCTGCTCGCGGTTGAGCCGCCGCATCGCCTCGGCGTCGACGAGCTCGACGGCGAGATGGCCATCGCCGATGCCGGCGGCGCCGAGCGCGGCGCTGACCGCGGCACGTAGCTCGGCCGGGACATCCTCGAGATCGGCGCTCACCGCCGCTCGCCGTTGTCCGCGGGCGCTTCGTCATCGGCCTGGCGCCGCTCGGAGAACCTGCCGTAGGCGGCGACGATCCGCTGGACGAGCTTGTGGCGGACGACGTCCTCGCCGCCGAAGTGGATGAAGCTGACGTCCTCGACCTCGCGGAGGATGTCACGAACGATGACCAGGCCCGAGCGCTGGTCGCGCGGCAGGTCGATCTGGGTGATGTCGCCGGTGACGACCATCTTCGAGTTGAAGCCGAGCCGGGTCAGGAACATCTTCATCTGCTCGGGGCTCGTGTTCTGAGCCTCGTCGAGGATCACGAACGAGTCATTGAGGGTCCTTCCACGCATGAATGCCAGCGGCGCCACCTCGATCACGCCCTTCTCGAAGTAGCCGGTGACCTTGTCGGGGTCGAGCATGTCGTAGAGGGCGTCGAAGAGCGGCCGCAGGTAGGGATCGACCTTGGCCTGGATGTCGCCGGGAAGGAAGCCCAGGCGCTCGCCGGCCTCGACCGCCGGGCGGGTGAGGATGATTCGCTGGACCTGGCGGGCCGACAGCGCCGCCGCGGCCATCGCCACGGCGAGGAACGTCTTGCCGGTGCCGGCGGGGCCGACGCCGAAGGTGATCGTCTGGCGGCGGATCGAGTCGACGTAGCGCTTCTGGTTGACCGTCTTCGGCGCGATCCGCGAGTTGCGGTGCTGCCAGACGACGTCTTCGAGGATCTCGCCGGGGCTGCGGTGGGCGTCGATCGCGCCCGTCACGGCCTCGATCGTGCCCGGGGCGATCTCGTGGCCCTGCTCGATCAGCTCGACGAGCTCACCGACGACCGTCTCCGCCGTGCGGACATCGCCGGCCTCGCCGTCGAGCGTGAGGACGTTGCCGCGCAGGTAGAGCTCGCAGTCGAGGTGGCCTTCGAGGGCTCGCAGCACGGCATCCTCGGAGCCCGCCAGCTCGGCGGCCACCGCGTTCTCGAGGGTCAGCTGCCTACGCGCCAAGTCGCTCGCGAACCGCCTGGCTGACCCGCTTGCCGTCGGCGCGACCGCCGAGCTTCGGCATCAGCGCCGACATCACCTGGCCCATCTGCTTGGGCTCGCTGGCGCCGGTCTCGGCAACTGCGGCGTCGACCAACTCTGCCAGCTCGTCGTCGGAGAGCTGGGCCGGCAGGTATCCCTCGATCAGCTTCGCCTCGGCCTCCTCCGCTGCCGCGCGCTCCTCGCTGCCGCCGCCGCGATAGGCCTCGGCCGCGTCGAGGCGCTTCTTGCGCTCGCGCTGCAGGACCGCCACCTCGTCGCCATCGCCGAGCTTGGCGTCCTGCTGAAGGGCGTCGACGACCATCCGCAGCGCACCGACGCGCTCCCTGTCACGCGCCTTCATCGCCTCACGCGTGTCGGACTGAACCTGTTCGAGTATCGACATCGACACGGAGCCTAACGGGGGGCGCTCAGGCGCTCGGCTCAGCAGCCGCCGACCCCAGCTCGACGTGCTCGACAGCGCCCAACGGCAGCTGCAGGAAACGGGTGCCGAGCTCACGAAAGGCGTCGGCATCGCCGGTGCAGAGAAAGCGGTAGTCGCCCTCGCCCTCGCCGTCTGCCTTCAGCCCCTCGGCCGCCAGCATCTGCTCGAGCTTGGCGGCGATCGCGTGGCCGGCGGTCACCAGGCGGACGTCGCGGCCGAGCATCCGCTGCAGCATCGGCGCGACCAGCGGGTAGTGGGTGCAGCCGAGGATCACGGTGTCCACTCGGGCATGCTTGAGCGGCTCGCAGTAGGAGCGGACCAGATCGACGACCGCCTCGTCGAAGGGGAAGCCGCGCTGGATGATCGCCGCGAGGTCTGGAGCCTCGACCTCGGTGATCTCGAGCGGGCGGCGGTACCGGCGCAGCGCCTCCAGGTAGGCGCCCGACTCGACGGTGGCCGGCGTCGCCAGGACGCCGATGCGCCCGGCGTCGCTGACCCGGGCAGCGATCTCGGCCTCGGGGTCGATCACCGCGGCGAGGCCGACGCCGCGCTCGGCGGCCAGCTCCCGCGCCGTCTCGAGGCCGGCCGAGGCGGCCGAGTTGCAGGCGATCACTAGCAGCTTGGCGCCGCGATCGAGCAGGTGCGAGGTGACCTCGGCGACGCACTGGCGCAACTCGTCGGGATCCTTGGCGCCGTAGGGGAAGCGAGCGTCGTCGCCGAGGTAGAGGAAGTCCTCCTGGGGCAGGGAGACGAGACACTCGTGCAGCACCGTCAGGCCGCCGACGCCGGAGTCGAACATCGCGATCGGGCCGGAGCGACGGCCAGCGTCGCCGGTCATCTGGCCGAGACCAGCCGGCGCTCGAGCAGCAGCGCCACCCAATCCCCGTCGAGGCGGCTATCTGCCAGACCGAATCCGGCCTCGGCGAAGGCGGCGGCGACCTCTTCGCGCTCCTCACGGAGGATGCCGCTGAGGATCAGGCGCTCGGGAGCCGGCCCATCGCCCAGGCGCGCCGCGACCTCGCAGAGGATCCGGGCGGTCAGGTTGGCGACGACCGTCGGCGGCAACGGCGGCAGCGCCTCCCGCAGGTTGATCCGTTCGAGCTCGATCTCGACTCCGTTGGCGAGGGCGTTTGCCGCGGCCGCCTCGAGCGCCGCGACCTCGTGGTCGTAGCCGGCGACGGGAGAGAAGCCGAGCTTGGCGGCGGCGATCGCCAGCACGGCGGAGCCGGTGCCTAGGTCGGCAAGCGCCCCACCTGCGTCATCGCGATCGGCGAGGCCGAGCAGCAGCTCGAGGCACATCCGCGTCGTCGCGTGAGCGCCCGTGCCGAATGCCTGGCCGGGGTCGATCACGACCTCGAGCGCGCCGTCGGCCGGCATCGGCTCCCACGACGGCCGCACGCGAAGGCGCCCGCCGACGTCGATCGTCTGATGAAAGTCCTTCCAGCGGTCGCCCCAGTCGTCGGGGATCTCGGTCGACTCGATCTCGACGATCCCATCGCCGGCGGCGGCGCGCAGCTCCCCCAGCTCGGGCAGCTCGCCGGCGGCGCCGTAGATCGCGTACTCGACGTAGCCCGGGCCCTCGTCCTGCTCGACTCCATTCGGCGCCAGCGCCGCGAGATCGGCGAGCACGGTCTCGGCGAGCTCGGGGTGGCAGCGAACCGCCAGCCGGATCATCCGCGCGTGGCCTTTGTCACGCGGCGGAGCCGGGCGAGGAGCCCCTCGCGATCGGCGACGAGGTTGTCCTCGTCGATCGTCTCGTCGAGGCGCTCGGCGAGCTCGCGCTGCTCCTCGCTGAGGTTCTTCGGCACGACGACGTTGAGGACGACGTGCTGGGCGCCGCGGCTGCGCCCGCGCAGGTCGGGCAGGCCGAGACCGTCGAGGCGGACCACCTCGCCCGGCTGGCTGCCGGCCGGGACCTCGACGTCGCGCTCGCCATCGAGCGTCGCGACGCTGACGCTGCCGCCGACCATCGCCTCGATCGCGCTGACGTCGACGATCGTCACCAGCTCGCGGCCCTCGCGTGTGAAGCGTTCGTCCTCGCTGACGATGACCTCGACGTAGAGGTCACCGGACGCGGCGCCGGTCTCGCCGGCGTGTCCGGCGCCGGCGATGCGGATGCGCTGCCCGGACTCGATGCCAGGCGGAACCTCGACCTCCCAGGTCCGCTCACCGTCGATCCGTCCCCGGCCGTGACAGGTCTCGCAGGGACTCTCGGGGATCTTGCCGTCGCCGCCGCAGACCTCGCAGGGCGTGGTGCGGATCACCTGGCCGAAGGCCGAGCGGGCGACCTGGCGCAGCTGGCCAGCGCCGTCGCAGTTCTCGCAGGTGCGAATCGGGGTACCGGGCTCGGCGCCGTTGCCACGGCAGGTCTCACAGGCGCGAACCGCGTCGAAGACGACCTCGCGCTGAACGCCCGTGAGGACCTCCTCGAGGGTGACCTCGACGCTGACGCCGACATCGGCGCCCGGCGCGGGGCCGCGGTTGCCGAAGCCGAACATCGAGCCGCCGCCACCGCCGAAAAAGGCCTCGAAGAGGTCCTCGACCGAGCCGTAGGCCGACGCCCGTGAGGAGAAGCCGCCGGAGCGAAGGCCGTCGTGGCCGTAGGCGTCGTAGGTGCGCCGCCGCTCGACGTCGCTGAGGACCTCGTAGGCCTCGGCCGCGGCCTTGAACTTCTCCTCGGCCTCGGGGTCGTGGGCGTTGACGTCCGGGTGCAGCTCGCGGGCGACGACCCGAAAGCGCTTCTTGATCTCCTGCGCAGAGGCCTCCCGGCTGACGCCGAGCACGTCGTAGTAGTCGCGCTTCATCGGCTGAGCGTGATCAGTCTTCGTAGACCGTCTCGAAGAAGCGCGAGAGCTCACCCGCCGCGTCGCGGACCGAGGCGATCGCCGTCGCGTAGTCCATCCGCAGCGGTCCGATGACGCCGACCGAGCCGAGGTTGCGATAGCCGAGGCCGTAGTTGGCGCCGACGACACTGACCGAGCGCAGCTGCGGCTGCGGGTTCTCGGCGCCGATCCAGAGGAAGACCGAGCGCAGGTCGATCGCCGAGCGCAGCATGCCGAGCAGGCCGACGCGCTGCTCGAGCGCCCGCATCAAATCCTCGGCCCGCGGCAGATCGGGCACGTGCTCCTCGGAGAGCAGGTGCGCGGTCCCGTCGACGTAGAGCGACTCCTCGGCGGCGCCGCCGAGGCGGCGGAAGGCGCCGGCAATCTCCGAGAGGAAGGCCGACTCGGCTGCGCCCAGCTCGGGATCGCGCAAGCGGTCGGCGAGCGTGCGCGCGCCGAGGCCGATCCCGGCGAGCCGCTCGTTGAGGTAGCTGGAGGCCCAGTCGACGAGGCCGGGGTCGACGGCCTGGGCGAAGCGAAAGACGCGCTTGGTGATGTCGCCGGCGGAGGTGATGACGACGACCATCACGACCTGCGGCTGCAGCAGCAGCACCTCGACGCGATGGATCGAGGCGGTTTCGAGCGGCGGCGCGCTGACGAGAGCGACGAGGTCGGTGATCTTGGCCAGCGCCGCCGTTGTCTCCCGCATCGCCTCCTCGACCTCACGCCGCATCCGCGTCAGCTCGAGCGCCTTGGCCGTCGGCGTCGCCGGCAGCCGCGACTCGGACTCGAGCAGCGAGTCGACGTAGAAGCGGTAGCCGGAATCGGTGGGAACCCGCCCAGCCGAGGTATGAGGATGGGTCAGAAAGCCATCGCGCTCGAGCGTGGCCAGCTCGGCTCGGATGGTGGACGCGCCCCACGGCAGCTCGGCCCGCTCGGCGATAAACCGCGACCCGATCGGCCGCCCGGCCTCGAGATAGGCGTCGACGACCATCCGGAGCAGCTCCTGCTGGCGCTTGGTGAGCATGAGCCGATTTTACGGACGGACGCGCGCGGCGCCCGTACCGGCGCCTTCGCATCGACGTCAGGCGCCGATGAGGAACCTCCATGAAGCACTTTGCGTCCCGCCGCAGCCGTCGCGGTCCCGCCAGCGGGCCGTTACAGCGAGGTAGGCATCCTTGGGCGCACGCACAGTGAAGCGAGCGAGCCAGCGGCGTTGGGCGCCTGCGCCTCGACTGAAGATCTTCGAGGGAAGATATGTCGGATCGCCGACCGGGAAGCCATCGGGGTCCACGGTCGACCAAGAAGCAATATCAACGTTGCCTTTCGGGCGCTGGCGCTTATGGAACTTCACGTTCACCCGGCGTGCCCCGACGCCGACGGCGAGGGGAGACCCGCGGAAACGTAGCGGCCCGTCGGCCGCACTGGTAACGCATCGGCCTCGATCTGCAGGATAGATCCACTCCCACTGGAACAGTCGGCCCCGCCTGAAATCGGAGTTGCCGTGAATCGTCGCCGTCGGTATTCGGTGATCGTGAGCGGCAGCAGTCGCCGAGTTAGCGATGGCGACGATCAGGCTCATACTCGCCATCGTCAGGATTCCCACGAGAATCCGAGAGGGGCCGCCTCCAGGTAGAAGCCGACGACCATTTGTTAGAAGGCGCTGCTGGCGGTCGGTCGGCATGGAGTAAGTCTAGGTTGAGGCGGTCGGTGGCCTTTTTTGGATGGCGTCCCACTGCCGGCGGACCGCCAGCGCCGCGCAGGGACCTAGCAGCCCGAGGGACGACCGTCGGTGGCGTCGCTGCGGGACCTAACCGCCGGACACGCCTGGGCGCTGCGGCGGCAGGGCCAGCCTCCGCGGATCTCAAACCGAACGCTCGTCGAGCAGCGTCGCTTCGCAGGCACATTGATACGCCCGATCAGCTCGGTCCCCGCCCGGGCGTATCCGTGACAAATGATCGAGCCGCCGCTGTCAACGGCGCGGGGCCGACAGCTCATCCGCTCGTCGGGATCATGTCGGTGGCGAATCGCCAGTCGTCGGCGAAAGCCCTTGATCTCAGAGTCGGCATGGAGCGTCATCGTGTCGATTGTCTGCCGGAAGCAGCGCACCCGAAACCCAATTGCCGTCTTCGTCCCCGCCACACGCACGGTGTTGACGAAACAACGATTTCCGGCCGAAGACGCGCTGGAGGCCTGGCTGAGTGGAAGTACCAGCGCAACGGCTCCGAACACCACGATCACGCCGGTCCTGAGTATGCGCCCCGAAGCTTGCAACGTTCAGCAGCCTGAGGGACGGCGGTCCGTGGCCGCCGTCGTGACGAGCGCATCTCGGCACGGGCCGTCGTAGCTGCACGGAAGACCACCCACCATCTGAAAGGTGACGCCCGTCGAACAGCGTTTCTTGACCGGGACGTTGAGACGCCCGATCAACTGGGTCCCGGCCAGAACACCTCCCCTGCACAGGATGAACCCATCGCCATCATCCAGTCGTTTTACGCAGACTTTGATGTGCTCGCGCGGATCGTGTCGGTGGCGGATTTCGAGGTGTCGCCGAAAGCCCTTGAGTTCGGAGTCCGGCTTGACGGTGAGCTGCTTGATTGTCTGACGAAAGCAGCGGACGCGGAATTGGATCGCTGTCGTTGTCCCTTCAACTCTGACCGTGTCTGCAAAACACCGGTGACCAGTCGCGGTTGAGCTCGACGCGTCCGCTCGGGGAAAGACGAGCGTGGCGAGTACGACGACCGCCGCAGCCACCAACCCCAAAGCGATGATGGACCTCGGCCTCCGGCTGATTCGCGCTGGAGACACGGGCGAATCAGCGCCTAGCCGAGCTCCAGCTCGGCTTCGGCGTTGCGGATGATCTGGTTGCCGTTTTGCTCGGCGACCGTGTCGACGACGATGCGGGTGCCGTCGACCTGCTTGACGGTGCCGCTGACGACGATCTCCTGCTCGGGGAAGCCCATGCCGCGGAACTGGACGCTGAGGCGCTTGAGAGCGCGCGGGTCGCCGCCGGCGGCGTCGGTGTTGGCGAGGGCGACCTGGGCCATCGTCCAGAGGCCGTGGAGGATCGAGCTCGGCAGGCCGACCGCCTTGGCGAATTCGGGATCGATGTGGATCGGGTTGAAGTCGCTCGAGGCGCCCGCGTAGCGGTGCGGCAGGTACTTGTCCGGCGTAACCCTGCGCTCGGGAATCTCATCGCCCTGATTTAGCTCTGCCACCTCAAACCCCTCTGACGATGTTGGTCCAGGTCCCTCTGGTGACCTCGGCCCCGTCCTGATTGACGGAGACGGTCTCGAAGACGTAGAACCCCTTGCCGTCCTTCTCATAGATGTCCTTGCAGGACGCGGTCGTCGTTATCTCGTCGCCGGCACAGACGGGCTCGCCCCAAACGAACTCCTGCCCGCCATGAACCAGCGCAGCCAGGTTCATCCCAACGTCGGGATCGATCCCGGC
>JAWVFK010000036.1:0-35865 GCA_033856175.1 Solirubrobacterales bacterium
GTGTGGCTCCCTTCCGCGCCCAGCGACTTCGGCGGGCTGTCGTAACCGCGGCGGGTTGGCCTCTGGTCGGATCGACCGCGCGGAATCCCCCGAGCCGTCTCCCAGCCTGCCTTCGACATGGCCAAACCAGAGCCGCTCCGATGACTGACTAGAAGAGGACGCCGCACACACACCGACCAAGGAAGGGAAGGCGATGGAAGGGAAAAAGAAGAAGCAAGTTGGGTTCGTCGACACGGAGGCGCTGATCGCGCGTGCTCAGGCGGGCGATGGCGTGGCCTGGGCACTGATCTATAAACGATTCCGCGAGCGTGTTTACAGGTTCCTGTTGGCCGCGACCGGCAGCCATGTCAATGCTGAGGACCTGACCCAGCAGACCTTCATGCGTGCCCACAAATACATCGGCGGCTATGAGCGGCGCCCCGACACCTCCTTTTTCGACTGGCTTCGCGCTGTTGCGGACAACCTTGCGAAGAGTGCTTTTCGCAAGCAAGATCCCTCGTGGCTCGTCTCGCCCATCGATCTCCACGATCTGAAGGAGCAGATCGACGATCGCAGTGGGCTGCTTGCCGAGAACGAGACTGAGATCGGCTGGATAAAGGACCCGGAGTTGCTGGAGGACCTACGTGCCCTGTCTGAGAGCCAGCGCCTCATGGTCTGCTTGAAGTACTTCTTTGGTCTGAGTGCCCAGGGCATTGCGGAGATCGTCGGCGGCTCGCCTGACGGCGTACGTCAGCATCAAAGTAGGGCTCTTGCCGCCCTGCGAGACAAGGATGCGAAGCGGCGGCAACCAAATCTGTCGGGTCCCCACCATCGCCGGGAATCGGCGATGGTCCGGATGCCTCGTAGCTCGCTGGTGCTCCTTAGCCGCCGCTTCGTTTTAACGCCATCGCCGCCGATGTTTTGAACGGCTTAGGCACGAATTCCTAATTTTTCCGCCTTTCGTGTCACATTTCGGGCCTCTGACGAGGTGTATTAAGTAGAAGGGGAATTTGGCAATCACGTCTGGAGGCGTTGTGTTCGCAAGCATGCCGTTTGGTTTCGTCCGCTCTCGCGCGAGGATCGCGCTCGTCGCTTCGCTCGCCTCCCTGGCGACGGCCTTGGCCGTCGCCGCACCTGCCGCGCATGCCGGCAGCTGGGACATGGCAAGCTGCGCCACGGGGGCCCAGTCCCTCGGCCCGTTCACCCCAAGTCGAACGATCGGACGCTTCAACTACGGCGACAGCTGTGGCACCTCCGGCGGTCACATGGACGTCTATGACGACGGCGGCGCCGACTTTGCCGGCTCGGAGAACGCGCGCTACACCTCGACCTTCACGACGGGCGCCCACACGACGCTCAGTCAGATCTCGGTACGCGCTGCGCTGGAGCAGCACAACAGCTTTCTGACCGGACTCTGGGCGAATACGCCTGGGGGTGCTGTTCCCTTCGCCAGCGGCACCCCGGCCGGTGGCTGGCAGACCTACACGACCAGTGGCGGCGGAGCGACCGGATTCTTCGAGCAGATCCGCTGCCCGACAGGCGTCACCTGCGTCAACGACGGCACCTCCCACGCCTACATGAAGGATGTCGTCGTGACGTTTAGCGACACGACCGGGCCGACCGTGTCGTCCGACCTCGTCGACAACAGCTCCCACAACGGCAGCTTCTCGATTGGCGTGACCGCGCACGATCAGGGCGCCGGCGTCCAGGCGATCGACGTGACGGCCGTCCCCCAGGGCGGCGGTACGCCGCAGAGCGTAGGCAGCAGCGATCTCGCCGCTGACGGCAGCTGCGCCAACCTGCTCGCCGACAAGAGCCGCACGAGCGCTCCGCTGCCCGGCTGCCCGCTCGATGTGACCAAGTCCTACACGCTCGACACCACCCATGCCCCGTTCCAAGCCGGCAAGAACACGGTCAAGGTCTGCGCGACCGACTACTCCGGCAAGGACGCGACCGGCACGCGCAGCGGCAACTCCTCGACTCCCTGTGAGATCAAGACGATCACCGTCGACAACATCCCACCCGACACGACCATCGACTCGGGCCCCGAAAATGGGGACGCCACGAAGGATCGCAACCCGATCTTTACCTTCCACTCGCCGGATGCCACCGTGACGAACTTCGACTGCGAGCTCGATGGCGTCGTGACGCACAATTGCGTCTCGCCCAAGGGCTACATGAACCGCTCCGACGGCCCGCATACCTTCAAGGTCACGGCGATCGACCCGACAGGCAACCCCGACGGGTCGCCAGCGTCGCGGACCTGGACGATCGACAACAGCGTGCCGAGCGCATCGATCAGCAGCGACAGCCCGAGCGGAGAGGTGTACCAGGCTGACGCGACGTTCCATTACACGTCGAACGAAGCCCCGGACGTCAGCTACCGCTGCGCCCTCGATCGCATCCCGACCGAGGTCGACAACTGCCCGGCCGATGGCAAGACCTTCCATGGCCTTGGCAATGGCCCCCATACCTTCTACGTCTATGCAAAGGACCGTGCCGGCAACGATGGCTCCGCGAATCCGGCGACCAGGACCTGGACCGTCATCATCAACTCTGCCCAGTGCCAGGACCCGACAGCGAGGCTCTACGACGGCTTCGCCGGAACGACCTATGTGAAGTTGCGTGCCCAGCGTGGCTCCGCTACGGATCCCGACAAGACGATCATCTGCTTCCGCGCCGACAACGGCAACCAGATCAGGATAGGCGGCGACTTCGAGCTCAAGGACCCCAGCGGCAGCTTGGGCGTCCCTACGCTGGAAAACGACACCTCTAACAAGTGTCTCGACAACAAGGCCAGCAACGAGGCAGCCGGTCCACATCCGGTGGTCGCCGGACATGTCCGCGAAGAGGGCGACATCGGCTACACCCCCTTCTCGATCGACGACTACGCCAAGGGCGGCGAGAGCTGGATCTGCATCTCGGTCGGCGACTTCCAAAAGCACGTCGTGATCCCTGTCCCGAGCGGCAATGTGGTCGCGCCGACCTTCAATGCCGATGATCCCTCGGTCGGCCAGCCCGTGCCAAAGAGCGGTCCGGCCGGCTACCCGTCGAGCACTTGCCAAAACGACGCTTCTCACAGCCAGTATCTCAACGGCGACTCGACTGGCAACAGCCACCTCTGGTTCTACTCGAGCCAGACGTCGCCGACGGACGCACGGTTCTGCGCCCGGGTCGAAGGCCCGGTCACGGCCGGCGGCATGCTCGAGCTCGACGCGACGGGTGCTCCCGGCGTCGCCCCGCACATCGACGGGCCGCTCGATGACACCAGCCCGTGCTCCCACACCGAGCTTGGCGTCACCGACCCGGTGGTGCTGAAGGTCCAAGACAGCCCCTCCGGCGCGCAGAACACCTCGATCTGCGTAACGGTCGGAACCACCGGCAAGCGCTTCACCATCGTCAACGATGGTGGCGGCCTCGTCGCTCCGCGGGTCA
Source organism: Solirubrobacterales bacterium (assembly GCA_033856175.1). GTDB lineage: Bacteria > Actinomycetota > Thermoleophilia > Solirubrobacterales > 70-9 > JAWVFK01. The sequence continues at coordinate 3,415 of JAWVFK010000036.1, forward strand.
AGTGGACCCCGGACCCAGATACGCCGGGCGGACCCCTTCCCTAACGGCGGCTCTGGCGCCCGAGAAGCGTTAGCGCGCTAGCCTTGTTGCTCTAAGACGGAGGCGGTGGGCCACGGGCGGCAAGCGGAAGCGAGGAATGGCGGGAGGCGCCCTTTTGGGGGCGCTTCTTGCCGCCGCATGCCTTTTTCCTGCGTTCGGGGCTGGGCGCAGCGATGCGAAGCTCGGCCTGCCGTCGGCCGCGGTCCAGACGCCACACCGGCTCGATCTGCTGCCTGCCCGTGCCGAGCCGAGCGCTCGTCTACGCGTCGCTTTGCTGCTTCGCGAGCAACCGCTGCTGCGAGCCACCCGGCGCCCCCGTTTCCGGCGCCTGGTTCAACTCAGGATCCCGGCGAAGCGCGCGAGGTTGGCCGCACGCCACGCTCCGCGTCGTCTCACCGATGTCGAAGGTCGTATCGCCCGTCGCTCTGAGCGTGCACATAACGAGGCGCTTCTCTCGCTGCGTGGTGCGGCCGATCGCCAAGCCCAAAGCCAGGCCACTCTCGCCCGGGCCGTTCGGGCTGCGGGCGGCCAAATCGTGGGCGCTGATCCGGCGCCCAGCCGTCTGCTTGCAGTTGTCCGCCAGCAACAACTAGCAGCTCTGGCTACTCGCTCCGACGTTCAGGCGATCGTGCCGGCGCCAAGACTTCGGCCTGCGCTCGACAAGGAGGCAGCGATCATCGGCGCCCCGACCTGGTGGAACGCTGGCTTCACCGGGGGCACGGGGCCCGCGGATGCTTCGCCGATTGACGTGGCCGACGGTCCAGTTGAGCCAACTCATCCGGCTTTTCACAACGTGACGGTCGATAACCAGCCGGGGATTGATCCGGCTGCCTTTAAAGGTCACGAGACCCATACCGGCGGGATCATCGCCGCCGACCAGACATACCTCGGCAAGCACTATCTCGGCATCGCCTACGGCATCGATCATCTCAACGGCGGAGATGTCGCTTTCTCTTTGGGCATCCCGACACGGTCGCCCCACGCTACCGATCCTGCCGAGATATTCAATAACAGCAGCTCCTGCCCCAGCGCGGACTATGAGTTCTGCCGTCACGATCAAACGAACTTCGTTCCACCGGTGTTCAATGTGAGTTGGGCCCAATCGGCCGGGAATGATGGTCCAGGTCAGGGCTCCATCGGCGAGGCGGAGAAGAACGATCTCATCGTCGGGGGCACCGATACAAAAGGCACGGTCGACCCATCGGATGACCAGGTCGGTCAGTACTCCGCCCGTGGTCCAACGACATCGGGAATCAAGCAGCCCGACATCGTCGCTCCGATGGGCGCCTACTCCCCGACCCAAAGCTGGAACAGGACGCCGGTGGATGTCCTTCAGAACGGCGGCGAATGCGGCCCCGTCGACAACGACGGTACCTGCGCCGACTTCACCGATTTCAGTGGAACGTCGGCCTCAGCACCGATGGCCGCAGGCGGCCTGGCGCTACTCGCCGGATCCGGGGTCAACGACGAGAAGGCCCAGCGCGCGATTCTGATCGATTCCGCAAAACGGATGGCGGGTGAGACGCGGGTCGGTTGGAACCCGGACTCCGGTTGGGGGGCACTGGACCTGACGACGGCGTTCGTCCAGCGCGGTTACTACGCCACTGGGGGCGTCAGGGGAGGCGAGGCATCCCTGTTCCGTGTCAACGCGCCAGCAGACTCCAAAGCGACGCTCGTGTGGGACACGCGCGGTTTCACACCCGAGAATGATCCAGGGAACCCGGTGGCCTACACCACCACCAACCTCGACCTCCACCAGTACCGCGCCAGCAACAACAGCGAGATCATGCCGCCCCCGGACCCCGGCTACGGCGCCGGCCCCGACGCGCTCGATCTCAACGACACCGTCGAGCAGGTCCGCTCGCCAGGCGACGAGGGCACTCAGCAGATTCTCTACAAGGTCAAGGCAGCCTCGACGGTCGAGGGAGCCGACGCCGAGCCCTTCGCAATCGCCGCCGGAGCCCCTCTCACCAACCTCCAAGAGCCCGAGGCAAAGCCGACCGATGTCAGCGTCGAGAACGACCCCTCGGTCTGTGGCGACCCGGTGACGATTCAGGCCAAGCTCGCCAACTCCTCGAGCGACTACGACGCGGCTCAGGCCAGCGTCGCCTTCTCGGTTCCCGCCGGCGTCACGCTCAGCTCTGGGGATGCGACCCAGACCGTCGCCGGTGGCACGCTCGCCAAGGGCCAGACCTCCGAGGCCCATTCCTGGACCGTCTCACTCGATTCCCCGGGCACCAAGACCGTGACGATCACCGGCGAGGCCCACGCCGAGGGCGAGACCTGGCACTACGCCCACGATGTGGCGCTTAAATGCGACGACCCGACGAGCCTCGAGTTCGCCTCTGCATCGGCGGCGCCGACCGCCGTCGACTGCGGCACCGACATCGCCGTCTCCGCCACCCTCACCAATCCCTCGGCGACCTTTTCCGCTGGCGAGGCCAAGGTCGGCCTTGCCTTGGACTCGGGTGTCCAGCTCGTCTCCGGTCTGGCCTCGCAGACGGTCTCTGGCGGCCTCCTCGACGCCGGCCAGACCTCCGAGAGCCACTCCTGGACAGTGCGGCCGACGATCTCCGGAGATCACACCATCACCCTGCAGAGCGAGGCGACGACCCAACCTGGCACGAGCCACTCTCGCCTTCAGACGCGAAGCGAGCAGCTGACGATCAGCTGCTCGGTGCCGCCCGGCCCCCAGCCGGCGATGCTGACCGTCACCAGGCCCGGCCTCACGAGCGGCAGGCTGATTGCCCGGGGAGCCGTCGCCAACGCGTCATCCGGCGAGGTTTCCATAGTCGCCCGGTGGGTGAGCGCGCTGCCAGGCACCGTCGATCGCTCGGGTGCGCGCAAGCTCACCTCAACCGCTCAGGTGGGTTTCGACGGCCGCTTCTATCGTCCACTGAAGATCTGCCGCGCTGGCCACTGGCAGGTCAGGGCGAAGTTCCCCGGCGATGACTCGCTGCTGCCGGCAAGCGCCGAGGGACCTCGGCTGGCCGTGCGGCCGAGCCAGCTTCACTGCTGAGCAACACGAGGCGTAAACCTGCTGCGCCTGGGCGGTTTCACCGACTCAAGACACACCGCTACGGCGGCACCAGCCCCCGGGCTCGTCCCCTGAGCTTGCCTAGCCCGGTGGTCACCTCGGCATGAAAGCTCACTCTCTCCGCCGCAGCGGCCGCGCTCGTCGACAGCGCCTCCGAGGTGATCCACAGCGCTTCGGCGGCATCAAAGGCCAAGAGTGGCTCTGGCTCGGGCTCGGGCTCGTAATCGGTTGAGGTGATCGGCTCCGGCTGGGGAATGCGAAGTGAGAGCCTGACGCACTCGTCGGGTCCGGCGAGAATCTTTGGAAAGCCAGCCAGCCCTGTCTCGGTCGATCCTTCAAAGGCTTCTGCGAGTTCCTCTGCGATTGCGTTACATGCCACAACCGTGTAAATGGCAATCGAGACTCGGGTCTCGGCTTCGTCGGATCCGGCCTTCAACGAGCTGGACGGCATGCGCAACGTCTCGTCAGAGGGTAGGGGCTGTCCGGCCAGCGCGGCGTGCCCGGAGAGGGTGATCGTCGAGAGATCTCGAGCAGCAGATATGGCGGCCTGCTGCGCGGTCGCCGCGCTATAGAGTGCCTGAAGCAGAATTCCTGCATCACAACGCCACGCCACGAGCCCCATCGGCCCGTGCTGGTGGGCTATCGCGAGGACCTTGTCGTCCTGACCGGGGACCTCCTCTTCGCCGTCCACATCCGACTCCGCCCACTTCCAGAGTGACGTGAGGGCATTGCCGTCGAGCGAGATCTGTGGCGAGCTTCGCCAACGTCCCCGCGTGGTCCCGCCGATATGCAATCCGCGAGCGACGCGGCCCTTGAGGGTTGACGCGATCACCGGCGCTTCATCGTGCTGAAGCCGCAGCCGGACATCTACATGACGATTGAGTAGGGCGATTGAGTGATTCTAAGCGACCCCTAGATCGCCTGACCCAAGTACCCCGGACACTTCGGGGTCATAGCCGCTTTGAAGTTAGATGCCTGGCCCACGGGGCAAGCAGTTACCCGGATGGAGACCGGCAGTCAGGAGCGGAATATCAGCCAACGTAGAGTCGAGATCGCAATGCCACAGGTCCAGATGACGAGGATCCACTTCGCCGCGAATCGACGTCGAGCAATGCCAAGAAGGCGGCGAAGGCTGTGCAGATTGTCCAGAACATGCAACCAATGAGGCTGTAGATCCGCGAGGTGGCCCGTTTCGGTTCGGATGTTGTGGGTTCCATCTTCCTAGATCTCCGCCGCCGGGCAGATCAGGCGGTAGTCGCACCAGCTGCAGACCTCGTATGAGGGGGTTGGCTCGAAGTCCTGGCCGAGGATTCCTTCGCCGACGGTGAGGACCTTGCGCTCGACTCGCTCGCGCTCGTCGGGGGCGGTCGGGACGGCGACCTTGCGATCGTCGAGGACGTAGTAGTAGCTGCCCGCCTCGGCCTCCACGTGCCAGGCCTCGCGGGCGGCGAGGCGGTAGACGGCGAGCTGGACGTCGTCGGCGAGGTCGGCCTCGCTCTTGGCTTGGCCGGTCTTGTAGTCGACCAGCTCGTAGCCGCCCGAGGGCAGGCGGTCGACACGGTCGACGCGGCCTCGCAGGTGATGTGGCCCCAGCTTGAAGTTGAAGCTGCGCTCGAGCCATACCGGGCTCGCGCCCTCTTCCTGGTGGCGCTGGTGGTAGCGGTTGAGGGCGACGAGGGCGCGGTCGCGGAACTGCAGCTCGTCGTCGGAGTCGCCGAAGCCGGTTCGCCGCCAGCCGGCCTCGAACAGGCGCCGCAGCAGCGACATCGACTCGGCCGAGCCGGGCGGGTGGCGCTCCTGCTCGGCGTGGAAGCGCTCCAGGACCTGGTGGATGAGGATGCCGAAGCGCTGGTTGATCGTCGGCTCCTGGGGGATCGCGAAGACGCGGGCGAACTTGTACTTCAGCGGGCAGGTCAGGTAGAGGTCGATGTCCGACGCCGACATCGCCAGGCCCTCGCCGCGCTTGGAGATGAACGCCTCCAGCGACGGCTCCTCGCGGGCGGCAACGAGCTCGGCGCGGCGCTCCTGCTCGCGCTCGCCTTCGAGCAGATAGGCGTCGAGCGCGGAGGTCTCGAGCTCAGCGCGCTGCTCGGGCGAGGCGACCTGGGCCAACAGCTCGTTGATCGCCCGCAGCGCCTCCGGCGTCGGCTCGGCCCCGGGGCGCTGGATCAGCGCCCCCACCTTCAGCATCTCGAGGAAGCGGGCGACGGTGCGGTTGACGTCGACATAGGTGTCGAGGCGCATCTCCGAGAGGCTGGCGCCGGCGCGCCAGGAGTGCTCGAGGACGTCGTCGCGGAGCATCCGGTAGGTCGCGTGGAGACCTTCGGCGGGACCGAACAGCTCTTCCTTCTGGATCTCCTCGGCGCCGCCGAGGACGATCCGGGCGTCCTCGAAGGGCGGCGGCGGCTGGTCGACGGCGGCGCCGTCCGGCTCGGCCCAGGAGAGGATCGCCTGGCGGCGGGCGCGGGTCATCGCCGTGTAGAGGTCGCGGCGCGCCTGCTCGCCATCGCCGGCGCGCTCGAGGCCGAGGGCGAAGACGTGGTCGAACTCGAGCCCCTTGACCTCGTCGGCGCCCAGCACGTAGACCGAGCCGGGGGAGGGTGGCGGTGGCTCGTCGTCGGCGCCGGTGCCGGCCTCGGCGACGGCGCTCAGATAGCGGATGAACTCGCGCGTCGTGCCCTGAGGCTCGCGGCGCGACCAGGCGGCGGCGAGCTCGCCGAGCCGCGAGAGGCTGACCAGGCGCTCGGCCGCCTCGGGCTGGGCGGCGAAGAGCTGCTGGCGGCGCATGCCGACGCGCTCGATCAGCCGGCGGACGAAGACGTCGGCGCGCAGCTCGTCGAGCGCCCCCGACGCGGCGCGGTAGAGCTTGAGGAAGGCCTGGATCCGGTCGCGGGCCTCGGGCGGCAGCTGCGGGCTCTCCAGCGCCGCCTCCAGCGCCGAGATCATGTCGAGCTTGCGGCGCCGGGCGATCGTCGTGCAGCGGGCGATGTCCACCGAGCGCAGCTCGACCGGCGGCCGCGCCAGCGCCCTGACCGCGGCGGCGGCGTCGCCCGGGTCCGCCAGCACCCGCAGCCAGGCGAGCGTGTCGCGGACCTCGGGCCGCTGCAGGAACGCCGCCGAGCCGCCCAGCCGGAACGGCAGCCCGCGCTCTTCCAGCGCCGCGGCGATCGTCCCGCCCTGGCGCTGGGTCGAGCCGACGATCACGGCGATCCGCTCGGCGGCGACATCCTCCGTCGCCAGCGTGCGCTCGATCTCCCGCGCCGTCGCCTGGGCCTCGGCGCGGCGGCTGTGGCAGCGCCAGAAGCGCACGCTGGTGTCGCTCTCGGCCGGGCGCACCTGCTTCTCGAGCCGGCCCTCGAGCGGGGCGACGACGGCGTGGGCGGCGTCGACGAGGTCGCGGCCCGAGCGGAAGCTCCTGGTCAGGGTCGCCTCGGAGACGTCGCCGGCGGCGCGGAACCAGTCGATGTTGGCGCGGCCGCGGCCGTCGCGGCCCTGGTCGTCGTCGCAGGTCACCAGCAGGTTCGAGTGCGGCGCGACGAGGGCGGCGAGCAGATCGCGCTGGGCGCCGGAGGCGTCCTCGAACTCGTCTGCCATGACGTGGCTGAAGCGCTCGCCGACCGCGGCCGTGAGGTCGGCGCGATCGCGCAGCAGATGGGTCAGCTCGAGGACCAGGTCGCCGGCGTCGAGGCCGCCGGCGCGGCGGACGATCTCGTCGTGGCGGGCGAACAGCTCGGCGAACTCGCGCTCGCGCATGACCCTCTCGTGGGCGGCGGCGTCGCTGGCCCGCTCCTCCATCTTGGCGGCGCGCTCGAAGGCGCGGTCGGGGGTGACGCCGTCGGCCTTGAGCGAGTCGATCCGCGCGATCAGCGCCGCGAGGACGCCGGCCGGGTTGCCGCGAATCTCGTGGTGGCGCAGCGGCAGCTGCTCGAAGCGCTCCAGCAGCATCGCCAGCCGGTCGGCGGCCGTCACCGGCTCGAAGAAGGGGTCGAGGCCGGCGTCGGTCGCGTAGTCGCGCAGCAGCTGCTCGGCCGCCCAGGCATAGGTGCCGACCCAGAGGTCCTCGTGGGGGGTGGCGATCACCTCCTCGGTGCGCTCGCGCAGCGCCCGGGCGCCGCGCCGCGACCCCGTCATCACGAGCACGCGCTGCGGCGTCGTCGTGCCCTTGCCAAGCAGCGCCAGCCGCCTGGCGACGACCTCGCTGCGGCCGGTTGCGGCGCCGCCCAGAACGAGCAGCGGCCCCCGCTCGTGCTCGACGATCCGGCGCTGCTCCCCCGTCAGCTCGGGAGTCGGCTCGGCGTCCGGTGAGGGCATCTTCTGAGGCTAGACGATGCCCGGCGCTGGGTAGCATGGGCCGGGTGCCCTCGCAGCCTTCTTCGGAGACCCTCGCGGGCGACCCCGCGGCCCCGGCGCGCTCGATCGACTGGCTCGACGCCTGCCGTCGCATCGTCGCGACCCAGCGGACGCTGCTCGCCGAGACCGCCGGGATAGCCGCTCGCAGCCGCTACGAGGGCCGCGGCGCCGGCGGCGACGCCTCGCTTGTCATCGACCGCCGCTGCGAGGACGTCGTCTTCGCGGAGCTGGAGCGAGTCGCCGACGAGGCCGGCCAGGCGATCCTCGCGGTCTCCGAGGAGCGCGGCGAGGTTGCGATCGGCGCCGGTGACGCGGCGGCGCGGGTTGTCATCGACCCGATCGACGGCTCGCTCAACGCCCGCCGCACGATCCCCTCGCACAGCCTCTCGATCGCCGTCGCCAGCGGCGACTCGATGGCCGACGTCGAGTTCGGCTTCGTCCACGACTTCGGCGCCGGCGAGGAGTTCAGCGCCTGGCGCGGGGAGGGCGCCCGCCTCGACGGCGTCGAGCTCGACGCCGGTCAGGGCAAGCAGGGCGTCGAGGGTGAGCGGGCCTTCGAGATCGTCGGCATCGAGGCTGCCGACCCCGGCCTGATCGGGCCGGTCCTCGAGCGGCTCGCCGGCCACGCCTACCGGCTGCGGGCGATCGGCTCGATCGCGATCTCCCTCTGTTACGTCGCCGCCGGTCGCTTCGACGGCCTGATCGCCGCCCGGCCCTGCCGCTCGGTCGACGCCGCCGCGGCGCAGCTGATCGCCCGCGAGGCGGGAGCGGCGGCGGCCTTCAAGGGCCTCGATCTGGACCAGGCCGCGCTCGGGATCGACGCCCGCTACCTGCTGGTCGCCGCCCGCGACCCGGCCCAGCTCGAGATCCTGCTGGCCGCCGCCTCGGAGGACTCATGAGCGGCGGCCTTGGCAAGGGCTCTGATGAGAGCTTCGATGAGGGGGCCGGCGAGGGCCTGATCGACTGGGATCTCGCCCAGCGGGTCGCCGCGGGAGTCGCCGGCAGCGGGCCCGAGGAGCGCCTCGACGCTTCGGCGCTGATCGCTGCGGCCGAGCCGAGCGCCGAGCTGGTGATCGAGTACAGCGGCCTGCGCCCGAAGGGGGCGCTGCCCGAGCCGGAGCTGATCGACCGCCGCGAGTGGGTGGCGACCAACCTCGCCACCCTGCGCGAGGTCGCGGCGACGATCGAGCGCCGGCTCGCCGACTCGCTGCGGCTGCCGGGCGCCTTCGGTGCCGGCGCCCGGGCGATCGCCGGTGCGGCGACCGGGGTCGAGGTCGGCCTCGTCAGCGGCTATCTGGCCCAGCGCGTCGTCGGTCAGTACGACATCGCCCTGATCGGTCCCAGCCGCACTCCGCGCCTGCTCTTCGTCGGCCCCAACCTCGTCGAGCTGCGGCGCCGGATCGGCGCCGACCGCGACCTGCTGCTGCGCTGGATCGCCCTCCACGAGTCGACCCACGCCGTCCAGTTCGCCGCCGTGCCCTGGCTGCGCGACCACGTCGGCGGCCTCGTGGCCAGGCTGGTGGAGACGACCGAGCTGCGGATCGAGCCCCAGGCGCTGCTGCAGCGGGTCCGCAGCTTCGATCCGCGACCGGTGATCGAGGGCCTTCGCAAGGGCGACCTGATCCGGCTGCTCGCGGGCGAAGAGCGGCGAGAACTGCTCGACGAGCTGCAGGCGACGATGGCGGTGATCGAGGGCTATTCCGACCACGTCATGGACGCCGTCGGCGAGCAGCTCGACCCGCGCTACGGCGAGATGCGCGACCGCTTCGAGCAGCAGCGAACCAATCGCAGCCCGCTCGAGCTGCTGATCACCCGCCTTCTCGGCCTCGACATGAAGCTGCGCCAGTACAGCCTCGGCAAGGCCTTCGCCGACGCGACCAGCGAGCGAGCCGGAATCGAGGGTCTCAACCGCGTCTGGTCCGAACCCGCGGCGCTGCCCTCGCTGGAGGAGCTGGAGCGGCCCGAGCTCTGGCTGGCGCGAACCGGCCTCGCCGCCGTTCGCTAGCGGGGCGGCGGTGCTCGGAATCGCCCTCGGGCTGGCCTCGAGCCTGTCCTGGGGGGTCTCGGACTTCATCGGCGGCCTGCAGAGCCGGCGGATGCCGGTGCTCTCGGTCCTCCTCGTCAGCCAGCCGGTGGGGCTGGTCTTGGCTTTGACGCTGGCGCTGTCATCGGGGCCGAGCCCGCTGTCGGGCGGGCAGGCGGCGACGGCGTTCGCCGGTGGCGCCGCCGGGGTCCTGGCGCTCGCCTGCTTCTACCTGGCGATGGCATCGGGCGCGATCAGCATCGTCACGCCGGTCGCCTCGATGGGCGCGATCGTTCCCGTCGCAGTCGGCCTCGCCCGCGGCGAGAGCCCGTCGAGCATCCAGGCGGCGGGGCTCGTCGTCGCCCTCGCCGGCATCGTCCTCGCCGTGCGCGAGGTCGAGGACCCCGACGCCGCCTCGGTGCCGCTGCGCAGCATCGTCCTCGCCGCGCTCGCAGGGCTCGGCTTCGGCGCCTTCTTCGTCGCCATGGATGCCGCCGCGGGACGCGACGCGCTCTGGGCGACGGCGTTCGCCCGCAGCGGCGGCGTCGCCCTGATCGTGCCCGCGCTGCTCGTAAGTTTGCGCCTGTCGCCCGGCAGCCTCCGCTTCCCGGCGGGCGTCCTGCCGCTGCTGCTCGTCATCGGCTTCCTCGACATCCTCGCCAACGAGCTCTTCGGCTTCGCCACCCGCGAGGGCCTGCTGGCGCTGGTCGCGGTCGCCGGCTCGCTCTATCCGGTGGCGACGGTGCTGCTGGCTCGGTTCGTCCTCGGCGAGCGGCTGGCGAGCGCGCAGAAGGCCGGTGTGGCGCTGGCGCTCAGCGGCGCGGTGATGCTCGCCGCCGGCGGCTAGGACTAGCTGCGGCGGGCGCCGAGCTCGACGCCGAGCAGATCCTCGAGCCTGGCCAGCGTCTCGTCGACGTCGCGGTGGAGGATCGCCGCCATGCCGACGGCCTCGGCGCCGGCGCAGTTCTCGCGCAGGTCGTCGACGAAGACGCAGGCGGGCGGCGCCAGGCCGAGCCGCTCGGCCGCCAGCTCGTAGATCTCGGGCTGCGGCTTGTGCAGGCCGACCTGGCCGGAGATGACGATCGCGTCGAAGAGCTCACGCAGCTGGGCCTCGTCGTAGTGGGCGAGGCTCCAGGAGTTGGAGACGAGGCAGGTCAGCCGCCCGGCGGTGCGGACGCGGCGGACGGCCTCGAGCATCCGGTCCGCCGGCTCCATCCCCTCGAAGAGCCGCTCGATCAGCCCGTCGGCCGAGACGCCGAGCAGCTCGGCGAAGCTCGCCTCGAAGGCGGCCTCGTCGGCCTCGCCCTTCTCGAGCTTGCGCAGCTCGGCCAGTGCCTCGGGCCGGTCGCGGAACATCTGCTTGATCGTTCCCTCGGGCAGCCCCTCGGCGCGGCAGAAGGCGTCGAAGCTCTGCCAGATGTCGGTCGTCAGGACGCCGCCGAAGTCGATCAGCAGGGCGCTGTGGCTTGGCTGGGATGGGGTCGGTGCCGTGTCCATATGCTTGCGGTCGATGGGTGAGCCCGCTGAGGAGCCAAAACCACCTGGGGCAGAAGCTGCGCCTGACGAGGGCACGCCGGAAGGTATCGACCGCGAGCGCGTCGAGGCCTGGTTCGCTGAAAACATCGCTGGCGCCGCGCCGCCGCTGAGCTTCGAGCGGATCTCCGGCGGGCGCTCGAACTTGACCTACGGCGTCGGCGACAGCGCCGGCCACCGCTGGGCGCTGCGACGGCCGCCGCTCGGCAAGACGCTGGGCTCGGCCCACGACATGGGCCGCGAGCACACGGTGATCTCGGCGCTCGCCGGGACCAGCGTGCCGGTGCCGCCGGTCGCCGGCTTCTGCGAGGACGAGTCGGTCAACGGCGCGCCCTTCTACGTCATGGACTTCGTCGAGGGGCCGATCCTGCGCGGCCGCGCCGAGGCCGAGCAGAGCTTCCCCGACCCCGAGCAGCGCCGGGCGATCGGCGAGCGCGTCGTCGACACCCTCGTTGACATCCACGCGATCGATCCCGACGAGGTAGGCCTCGGTGAGCTGGGCCGCAAGCAGGACTACGTCGCCCGCCAGCTGCGCCGCTGGCAGGGCCAGTGGGAGGGCTCGAAGACGCGCGAGGTGCCGCTGGTCGAGCAGGTCCACGACCGCCTCGCCGCCCGCATCCCCGAGCAGGGGCCGGCGGCGATCGTCCACGGCGACTACCGCCTCGACAACATGATCCTCACCCCCGCCGGCGAGATCGCCGCGGTCGTCGACTGGGAGCTCTGCACGCTCGGCGACCCGCTCGCCGACGTCGGCCTGCTTGTCGTCTACTGGGCCGAGGAGGGCGACCAGCTGACGGCGCTGATGAGCCCGCCGACGATGGCCCCCGGCTTCCCCGGCCGCGACGAGATCAGGGCGCGCTACGCCGAGCGCTCCGGCCGCGACCTCGCCGAGCTCGACTTCTATGTCGCCCTCGGCTACTGGAAGCTGGCGATCATCCTCGAGGGCGTCTTCTCGCGCTACGCCGCCGGCTCATACGGCAAGCCCGACGAGGGCTTCGAGGAGTTCGGCAGGGTGGTCGTGCGGCTGGCCGAGGCGGCCAGCGAGGCCGAGGCGCGGCTCGGCTAGGAAGCCGCGACCGGCTCGGGGGCCTCTGCCTCTTCCTTCCAGCGGTGCAGCTCGCGGCGGGCGATGACCATCTTGTGGACCTCGTCGGGGCCGTCGGCGATCCGCAGCATCCGGCTGAAGCGCCACATCGCCGCCAGCGGCGTGTCGTCGGACATGCCGAGGGCGCCGTGGGTCTGGATCGCCCGGTCGAGGACGTTCATGACGACGTTGGCGGCGACGACCTTGATCATCGAGATCTCCTGGCGCGCGGCGCGCTTGCCCTCGGTGTCCATCTTCCAGGCGGCGTGAAGGGTCAGCAGGCGCGCCTGCTCGATCTCCATCCGCGAGCTGGCGACGAATTCCTGGATGAACTGCTTGTCGGCGAGCGGGCCGCCGAACGACTCGCGGGAGTTGGCGCGCCGGCACATCATCTCGATCGCCCGCTCGGCTGAGCCGATCGCCCGCATGCAGTGGTGGATGCGCCCGGGGCCGAGCCGGTCCTGGGCGATGACGAAGCCCGCCTGGCGCGGGCCGAGCAGGCTGGCCTCGGGGACGCGGCAGTCCTCGTAGCGGATCTCGCAGTGGCCGGGGCCGCCGTCGTGGCCCATCACCGGCACCGGCCGGACGAGGTTGAAGCCGGGGTTGTCGGTCGGCACGACGATCATCGAGGCGCGCCCGTAGGGGTGGGCGTCGGGGTCGGTCACGCACATGACGATCGCCACCGAGGCGCCGACGGCGCCCGAGGTGAACCACTTGTGGCCGTTGATGACCCACTCGCCGTCCTCCAGCACTGCCTGCGTCTGCAGCGTCCGGGGGTCCGAGCCGGAGACCTCGGGCTCGGTCATCGAGAAGCAGGAGCGGATCTCGCCGTCGAGCAGCGGCTGGAGCCACTCGGAGCGCTGCTGCTCGGTCCCGTGCTCGGCGAGGATCTCCATGTTGCCGGTGTCCGGCGCCGAGCAGTTGAAGGCCATCGGCGCGATCAGCGGGCTGCGGCCCATCTCCTCGCAGAGCAGCCCGTACTCCCAGTTGGTCAGCCCGGGGCCGAAGCGGTCGTCGGGCAGGAAGAGGTTCCAGAGGCCGTCGGCGCGGGCGCGCTCGCGAATCTCGACGATGAGGTCCGGGTAGGCCTTGCCCTTGCCGACGCCGACCTCGTCGTCGAGTGCGCGCATCGCCTCGGCCTCGACCGGGTAGACGTGCTCGTCGAGGAAGGCGCGGATCCGCTCACGCAGCGCCTCGACCTGGGGGGAGGGGTTGAAGTCCACTGCCGCTGAGCCTAATCGCTGCGGCTAGGCCTTGGCGTAGCGAGCGAACAGCTCGCCCTCGGCTTCGAGCAGCCAGGCCAGCTCGAGCTCCTGCGTCGCGGCCAGCTCGCCCTCGAGGATCGACGGAGCGTCGCCGCCGGCGAGCTTCGGCGACGTCGTCAGGAAGAGCTCGTCGGCGAGCCCCGCCGCCCAGAGCTGGGCGTGCATCCGCGGGCCGCCCTCGCAGAGCAGCGCCCGCACGCCGCGCTCCTGGCGCAGGAAGCGCAGGGCGTCGATCAGGTTGACGTAGCCGTCGTGGCGAACGACGCGGACCGGGGTCGCGGTCTCGGGGGGGTCGACCTCGGCGGCGGTGAAGATCAGGACACGGCCGCCGCCGTCGGTGAACAGCTTCGCGTCCCAGGGCAGGTCCAGCCGGCCGGAGACGATCACCGCCAGCGGGTCGTGGGGAAGGCCGATGCGCTCGCGCCAGCTGCGCAGCGAGGAGTCGGAGACCATCCGGCCGTAGCGCTCGGCCCGCATCGTCTGGGCGCCGATCATCACCGCGTCGACCTGGGTCCGCAGCCGCTGCAGCAGCTCGCCGTCGATCTTCGAGCCGATCGGGCCGGCGCGGCCGTCGATCGCCGCGCGACCGTCGACGGTGGCGGCGAAGTTGAGCACGGTGTAGGGGCGGTCGGCGGGGGCGCGCTCGATCAGGCCGAGGTCGGCGAAGCGCGCGGCGATCGTCGTCTCGCCGGGCTCGGGCAGCAGCTCGCGGACGCGGGCGCTGTCCTCGGCGCCGGGGGGAGGGGCGTCGCTCATCGCGCCTCGATCTCGCCGAGATGCTCGACGTTGGCGCGATCGCCGGCCTCGGCGCTCGGCTCGGTCTCGAACCAGGCGTCGAGGATCTCGCCCAGCTCGGCCTCGGAGGTCGATCGCAGGCTCAGCGCGAGGACGTTGGCGTCGTTCCAGCGCCGGGCGCCGGCCGCCGTCGGGCCGTCGCCGCAGAGCGCGGCGCGGACGCCGGCGACCTTGTTGGCGGCAATCGATGCGCCGGTCCCGGTCCAGCAGCAGACCACCGCCTGCTCGGCGCGGCCCTCGGCGACGTCGCGCGCCGCCGCCTCGCTCGCCCAGGCCCAGTCGTCGCGCTCGGCCTCGGCTTCGCTGAGGGCGCCGCGGGCGAGCGGCTCGTGGCCGCGGCGGCGCAGCTCGTCGAGCACCGCCGCGGCGACGCCGGCCCGCTCGTCGGCGGCGACGGCGATCCGCATCAGATGCTCCAGCCGAGCTCGCGGCCGGCGAAGCGCTCGAGCTCGGCGACGTCGTCGCGGAAGCTCTCGCCCAGGCGCTCGCGCAGCTCGAGGCTCAGCTCGGGCTTGGCGACGGCGCCGCCGCGAGGCGAGTAGGCGACGCGCTCGATCGTCCACAGCATCCCCTCGGGCAGGCGGTCATAGCTCTTGTCGAAGACCCGCATGCCGGGCATCCGCGCGACGCGGTCGAGCAGCGAGAAGCGCCGCCCCTTGCCGCTGCCGGTCTCCCACTCGCGCTCGAACTGCTCGGTGTCGAAGCTCGGGTCGACGCCCAGGTACTCGAAGATCCGCCGCAGCGTCCCTCGCCGGTCGCGGTTGAGCTCCTCCTGGGTCGCGACGAGGACGTTCTCGGCCGGGAAGTGCTCGAGGTATTGCTCGAGCTGCATCGCGTAGCGGCTGCGGTCGATGTAGCTCGACGGCTTTGCGAACGCCTCCTCGGCCTCGAGTCGCTCGTAGCCGCCGGCGCGGTTGTGGACGTAATGGGACAGCATGCGGTCGATCGGGTCGCGGACCATGTAGATCAGCTTCGCCTCGGGGACGAGCGAGTGGATCCGCTCGGGCACGCCGGCGAAGCGGGGGAAGTTCGTGTAGTGGACCGAGGACTCGCCGCGAATCGCCAGCCGCGGGTCGAAGTGGCTTCGATACCACTCCTCGCCGAGCCCCCACTGCAGCTCGCCGACGAAGAAGTTGAGCTCCTTCGGCGCCGACATCGCGATCTCGGGGTGAAGCCGCAGGTAGCGGTGGAGGCTCGTCGTGCCGCACTTCATCGCGCCGATGACGATCAGGTTCGGCAGCGCGCCGCCGTGGATCCGGTGGCGCTTGCGACGCAGGCCGGCTCTTCCCCGCGCCTTCGCCCGGGCGGTCATCCGCTCGTCGGCGGGGTCGGGCGCGACGGCCGGCGCCGCGGAGGGCGGGGCTATCGGCGCCTGCGGGACAGCCTCGGACGCGGGGCCGGGACCGCCCGAAACGGGCGTCTCGGTGCGTCTTGCGCTCACCCATCTAGTATCGCAGCGGCCTTGGCACCGGAGATCTTCCGCACACCCGACGAGCGCTTCGAGGATCTGCCCGGCTACGGCTTCGAGCCCCACTACGCCGAGCTCGACGGCCTCCGCCTCCACTACGTCGACGAGGGCAGCGGCAGCCCCGTCGTCTGCTTCCACGGCGAGCCGACCTGGGCCTACCTCTACCGCAAGATGGTCGGGCCGCTGGTCGACGGCAGCCGCCGCGTCATTTGCCCCGACTACGCCGGCTTCGGCCGCTCGGACAAGCCGACCGACCGCGATTGGTACAGCTACGACCGCCACGTCGAGCTGATGGGCGCGCTGCTCGACGGGCTGGACCTGAGCGACGTCACCGTCGTCGTCCAGGACTGGGGCGGGCCGATCGGCCTCCGCTGGGCGGTCGAGAACGCCGACCGCGTCAGCGCCCTCGTCATCCTCAACACCGGGCTCTTCACCGGCCGCGTCAGCAAGGGCTTCCTCGCCTGGCGCGACTTCGCCGCCAAGAACCCCGACCTGCCTGTCGGCTTCGTCGTCCAGGGCGGCACCGCGACCGAGCTGCCCGACGAGGTCGTAGCCGCCTACGAGGCGCCGTTCCCGACGCCGGAGTCGAAGGCCGGTGCAGCCCAGTTCCCGCTCGTAGTGCCGACCGGGGCCGACGAGCCGGGGGCCGCCGAGATGGCCGCCGTCGCCGACGCGCTATCGCGCTGGGACAAGCCGGCGCTGATCGCCTTCTCCGACTCCGACCCGGTCTTTCCCTACCCGAAGGCCGGTGACCGCTTTGGCGAGCTGATCCCGACCGCGGGCGAGCAGGTCAGGATCGAGGGCGCCGCGCACTTCCTCCAGGAGGACCGCGGCGAGCAGATCGCCGCCGAGATCCTCAGCTTCCTCGCGTCGGCCTAGCGCCCGTCCTCGTCGTCGCGCACCCGCCGCCGCTCGAAGGCGCCGATGTCGGGGTCCTGGCGTCTGACCCCGCGCTGGTCGCGGCTCGGGGCCCCACCGTTGGCGCCGTTGTCGATCGCCTGGCTGCCCTGGAGCAGCGCGATCGTCTCGGTCGGGCCGCCGTTGTCGGCCAGGCCGCCGATGCCGATTCGCGCCGCCGAGAGGTTGAGCCGATCGCCGTTGCCGCCGAAGCCCGTGCAGCCGCTGGTGTCGCCGACGAGGTTGTGGCCCTTGGAGACGAAGCCACCTGGGTCGAGATTGGAGCAGTCGGGTCCCGGGTTGCCGCGGGCCGAGTTGCGGGCGATCAGCGAGCTCTTCAGCGTGAAGCCGGGTAGTGCCGCCTCGTAGAGGCCACCGCCCTGGCCCGTGCCGTCGTTGTCGCTGTCGGCGATGTTGCGGGCGACCGTCACCCACTCGAGGTCGATGGGCCCTCCCTCGTCGGCGATGCCGCCGCCGCCAAGCAACGTCCTGTTGTTGGCGACGGTGTCGTTCGTCATCCGCAGCACAGCGCCGTTGGTGTTGTCGATGCCGCCGCCATGGCCACTGGCGCGGTTGCCGGCGATCGTCGACTTGACGACGCGGGTGTTCGACGAGTCGTTGACGATGCCGCCTCCCGGACCGCCGCTGAAGTTGCCGGCGATCGTCGACTTCGAGATCCTCGCCACCGCCTCGTCGACGAGGATGCCTCCGCCTCCTCCTCCGTTGCCGGAGAGGGCGCGGTTGCCGACGACGGCGCTGCGGAAGAGGCTGAGACGGGCATTGTTGTCGACGTTGACGGCACCGCCGTCGTCGTTGGCCCTGTTATTGGTGAGCAGGCTGTCGAGGACGCGCAGGTGGCTGTCGAGGCCGAGGTTGATGGCGCCGCCACCGTCGTCTGTGCCTCCGACCCCCGCATGGCCGCCACGCAGCTTGAGGAACCGAAACGTCGTCGCCGGCTGGGTGATGTCGAAGACCCGGTCGATACCGTTGGCGTCGACGGTCGCAAGCGTGCGGTTGGAGCTGCGAACGGTCAGCGCCGTGCCGTCGAGGCTGCTGATGTCGAGGTCGCCGTCGGTCGCGTCGTCGGCCACCACCGGCCGTGAGAGGTTGTAAACGTCGCCGCCCTGGAGGACGATGACGTCGCTGCCGGCGCGGCCGTTGGCGGCGATGACCGCCTCGCGCAGCGTGCAGTCGTGCGCGTTGCAGTGGCCGTCCGGAGCGTGGTCGCCGTGGGTGGTCGGTGCGAAGGTCTTGGCGCCTGCGGCCGGTGCAAAGGCGAGCGCGGCGGCGGCGACGAGCACGGCGGGAGCCGAGCGGAGCGTGGACATTCGAGAACCTCCCTGTTTGACTGGACGAAGCGGCCACGAGCCTATGCGCTCTGCTGCGCGAGCGTCAAGCCGAGCGACCGCTACGCTCGCCTGCCGATGACGGCCGACCAGCACGATCCTCTCCGCGAGCTCCCCTGGCGCGGTCCCGGCGCCGGTCGCCCGGCTCTGCCGCTGCCTCCGGGCTCGATGTCGCTCACGCGCGGCGGCCGTCTGCGCAAGCGCTGGCGCTATCTGGCCGTGTTCGACGAACGGGTGATGCTCTGCGCCGCACGGGCCGAGGTCGGCCCGATGCGCCAGAGCTTCTGGGCGCTCTGGGACCGCGAGGGCCAGCGGCGCTACGCGCACACGAGCTTCCTCCGCGGCGCCGGGGCTGTGGCGATCGAGCCCGGCCTCGACTCGGCCGGCCCGGTGAGCCTGCGCCTGCGAGCCGGTGAGGTCAGCGCCGATCTGCGCTTCGCCGAGAGCGAGCCGATCGAGTCGCTCTGCCCCAGTGGCGGCAGCTATGCCTGGACGCGAAAGCGCGCCGGCATGGCGGTCACGGGAACGCTTAACGCCGGCGGGCGCAGCTGGCAGCTCGAGGGCGCGCGCGGCGTCGACGATCTCTCCGCCGGCTATCACCAGCGCCACACCGACTGGATGTGGTCGGCCGGTGTCGGCAGCGCCGCCGACGGCCGCCCGCTGGCCTGGAACCTCGTCAGCGGGATCAACGATCCGCCGAGCGCCAGCGAGCGGGCGATCTGGGCCGACGGCGAGCCCTCCGAGCCGGCGCCGGTCCGCTTCGAGGGCACCGAGGCGATCGAGTTCGCCGGCGGCGCCCGGATCGAGTTCGCCGCCGAGTCCGAGCGGGCGCGCGACGACAACCTGCTCATTCTGCGCTCGCGCTACCGGCACCTCTTCGGCACCTTCAGCGGATCGCTCGACGGCATCGCGCTCGAGCGCGGCCTCGGCGTCATGGAAGAGCACTCGGCGCTGTGGTGAGCTGGCTGCCGGCGGCCTCGACCCCACTGCTGGCCGAGATCGGCGAGAGCCTCGATGCCTTCTTCCACGCCGCGCGGGCGTTCTTCAACCACCTCACCGACATCGCCTGGGGGGCGTTCGCCCTGGCGCTGCTCTTCTACCTCGGCATGCTGCTGACCCGCAGCCGCGCCTGGCAGAACGTGCTCAGGGTCGCCTTCCCCCGCGTGCGGGTTCCCTACTGGCGGATCACCGGCGCCTATCTCGCCGGCGCCGGGCTCAACGGCGTCATTCCCGCCCGCGTCGGCGACGCCGTCAAGGTCCTGCTCGCCAAGCGCCAGGTGCCGGGCTCGTCCTATCCCGCGATCGCCTCCTCGTTCCTCGTCCAGTCGGTCTTCGACACTGCCGCCGGGCTGCTGGTCTTCGGCTACGCGCTGACCCAGGGCCTGCTGCCGGAGCCACCGAGCCTGCCGAGCCTTCCCGCCTTCGAGATCTCCTTCTGGGCCGAGCACCCGCGCCTGCTGCTCTTCGTCGTCACGGCGCTGAGCGCTGCCCTGGCCGTTGGCTTCATCCTGCTGGCGCGGCGGGCCGAGCTCTTCTGGGAGCGGATCAAGCAGGGCCTGATCGTTCTCGCCGATCCGCGCCGCTACCTCGCCGAGGTCGCCTCCTGGCAGGGCGTGTCCTGGCTCTGCCGCTTCGCCAGCTTCTGGTTCTTCCTCGAGGCCTTCCACATCGGCGGCTCGTTCTCGAACGTCCTGCTGGTGATGAGCGTCCAGGCGATCTCGACGATGCTGCCGCTGACCCCTGGCGGGGCCGGCGCGCAGCAGGCGCTGCTCGTCGCGACGCTTGCCGCCGGGCACTCGCGCTCGGCCGTGCTCTCCTACTCCGTCGGCCAGCAGATCGCGGTCGCCGCCTGGGCGGCGCTGCTCGGCTTCCTCGCCCTGGCGATCGTCTTCAGGACGACCAACTGGCGCGGCCTGATGCAGGCCGCAGAGCAGGAGACGCGTCAGCCGGGATAGCGACCCTCCACCCGCCAGCGCCAGGGCGGCTCCTCGCCGCCGGCAAAGGCGTAGTGGTTGCGGCCCGCCAGGGTCTCCAGCGGCACGAGGACCGGATCGTCGGACAGGCGCAGTCGCAAAGAGCTCGCCGCCGCGAGCTCGGCCGGGCCGGCGCGGCGGCGCTGGCGCTGCCAGCCGAGGCCAGGGCGGTAGAGCCAGTAGTCGACGCTGAGGCCGCCGCCGGCGCGGCGGCGGTCGCTGGCGGCGGTGAAGGCGGTCGTCCGCCGTCGCGCCGCCGTCAGGTGGCGGTCGCCGCCGCTGGCGACGGCGCAGCTCGGCCGCCGGCAGTAGCGGAAGTCCACCGGCAGCAGGTCGAGGCCCTTTGGGCCGGGCAGCGCCACCGGCGCCGGCGCCAGCAAGCGCACAAGTTTGGCAACAGGCGTCCCGTAGGCAAGCGCGAGCGGGTTCGGATGGCAGACCGGCCGCAGCTTCGGCGCGCAGACAAGCCGGCGGGCGATCGCCTGTCCCAGGAGGCGCCCGCCCTGCGGGCTCGGCCCGGCGAGGGCAGCGGCGATTACCGCGACCAGGAGCAGGCCGACGAGCGCGACGAGACCGACGTACTCGATCGAGGCTTCGCCCGCACCGTCGTTGCGGCAGCTGACGATCATTGCCGCACGCTAGGCAGCAGCCGGCGTCGAGAGGCGCGCAAAGAGATCGCAGAGCGTCACGAGACCCGGTCGATCGAGAGATCGCGACGGGGGAGATAGGGTTTCGGCGTGGCCCTGCCCTCCCCAAGCGCGGGCTCGACGGCGCTCGTCACGGGCGCGTCGGCCGGCATCGGCGCGGCAATCGCTCGCGAGCTGGCCGCGCGGGGGCATGGCGTCACGCTCGTCGCTCGCCGCGAGGAGCGGCTGCGCGAGCTTGCCAGGGAGCTGGCCGCGGCACACGGCGTGCGCGCCGAGGCGATCGGCGCCGATCTTGGCGACCCGCGCGGGCGCGACCGGATGGCGGCGGCGATCGCCAAGCTCGGTCTCGACGTGGAGGTCCTGGTCAACAATGCCGGCTTCGGGACCTTCGGCTTCTTCGCCAAGGCCGACCGCCAGCGCCAGCTCGAGATGGTCCGCCTCAACGTCGAGGCGGTCGTCGACCTCGAGTCCCGCTACCTGGGCACGATGGTCGACCGCGGCCAGGGAGCGGTCCTCAACATCGCCTCGATGGCGGCGTTCCAGCCGCTGCCGGGTAGCTCGACCTATGCGGCGACCAAGGCCTTCGTCCTCTCCCACAGCGAGGCGCTCCACAGCGAGCTGCAGGGGACGGGCGTCACCGTCACCGCCGTCTGCCCGGGGCCGGTCAAGACCGAGTTCTCCGAGGCGGCGGGGATCGCCGGCGTCGAGGAGCGGACGCCGGGCATGCTCTGGATGTCGGCCGAGGACGTCGCCAAGTCGGCGGTCGACGCGGCCGAGAAGGGCAAGCGATCGGTCGTCCCGGGACTGATGAACCAGGCGGGGGCGATCGCCGGCCGCCACACGCCGCGCACCGTCCTGCTGCCGACGGTCAAGCGCTTCTGGGGACGCGTTCGCTAGCGGCCCGGCCGCGGTGAGCCAACCGATGCAGCTGCAGGAGATCATGACCCGGCGGGTGATCACCGCCGACGCCGATGACGACCTCGTCTCCGTCGCCCAGAAGATGCGCGACCGCGCCGTCGGCTCGGTCATCGTCTGCGACGCCGAGGGCGCACCGGCGGCGATGATCACCGACCGCGACCTCGCTGTTCGAGTATTGGCCGACGAGCGTCTGCCGAGCGAGGCGGTCGGGGACCATGCTTCGCGGCCGCTTGTCTACGGCGCCCCCGAGATGGACCTCAAGGAGGCCGCGGCGCTGATGGTCCAGCACCGGATCCGCCGCCTGCCGGTCCTCGACGACGAGGAGCTGGTCGGCATCGTCACGCTCGACGACATCGCCGTGCGCACGGGCAACCTCGCCGTCGCCCAGCGGATGACGCAAGAGGTGATCGAGGGAGCCCTGCCCGGCTTCTTCTTCCACGAGCGGGGCTAAACGTCGTGAGGATGACGCCCGACCAGGAGCGCCGGCGCGAGCGCTTCGAAGCGCTGATCGGCGCGATGGCGCCGCTGCTCGACCTCGTCCTGGCGATCGGCGGCCGGATCTCAGGCCGCAAGAGCGAGCCGTCGGGGCCTGAGAGCTACCCGATCCGCCGGCATCAGGGGGGCGAGGATCAGGGCCGTTCGGGCGGCGGCGACTCCGGCGACTCCGCGTAGTCCTTGCGGCGGAAGAGGTCGTCGACCAGCGACTCGACACGATCGAGGAAGAGGATGCCGTCGAGGTGGTCGATCTCGTGCTGGACGCAGCGCGCCTCGAACCCCTCCGACTCGAAGCTGCCGCCGGCGTGCTCGACGACGATCCGCGTCGCCCGGCGGACGTTGGCGGTCAGCTCGGGGATGCTGAGACAGCCCTCGCGGGCCACCTCGCTGCCCTCCTCGGTCACCAGCCGTGGGTTGGCGAGGACGAGCAGGCCGTTGTCGGTCGCCGCCTTCGGGTGGCCGCGGACGTCGACGACGACGACGCGAACGAGCCGGCCGATCTGCGGCGCGGCGATGCCGACGCAGCGCTCGAACGAGCGCATCGTCGCGACGAGCTCCTCGCCGACGCTCTCGAGCTCGGCGGCCGAGGCCGGCGCGCAGATCTGCTTCAGCGCCGGGTCGGGATAGCGCAGGACCTCGCGGACGCTCACCGCCCCGGCTCCTCCCTCAGAGCGCTTCGGTCTCGAGCGGCCGCAGGCTGACCTCGATCTGGGCGCCCTCGGCGACCGCGGCCAGCGCCGCCTCGAGCGCGGCGGCGTCGGTCTCGCCGGCGAGCGTCAGCTCGAGCACCATCACGTAGAGAGCCTTCTCGCCCTCGCCGGTGAGCCGCGTCTGCAGGTCGACGACGTTGGCGCCGCGCTCGGCGAGCGTGCTCGTCACGGTGTGGACGATGCCGGGATGGTCGGCGCCGTAGACGCTGAGGACGTGGGTCGCGGCGGGGGTGGCCGCGGCCAGCGGCTCGACCTCGCCGACGGAAACGGCCTCGAGGCCGAGCTGCTCGCGCAGCGGCGCCAGGCGCCCCTCGAGCTCTTGGCGGCCGACGCCTGCCGGCAGCGAGACGATCAGCATCACGGCGAAATGGCCGCGCAGGATCGCCATCCGCGAGTCCTCGATGTTGCCGTTCAGGGCCAGCAGCGCCTCGCTTATCGCGGCGACGATTCCGGGCCGATCGCGGCCGATCGCGCTGACCGCGTAGTGGGCGCCGGGCTCAGAGGTCGAGGTCACGTCTCCACGATACGTGGCTTGGCCGTAGAGTCGTCGCCGTGAAACGTGAGGACGTCATCGAGCGCGAGCAACGCCTGCGAGTGCCGACGGCCCTCGCCGCGATCGCGGCGGCGGCGCTGATCCTCGGCGGCACGATCGCCGAGCGGTCGGTCGCCCCGGCGAGGGCGGCCGCGGCGCAGCTGGTCGAGTTCAACGCTCACTCGGGCGAGCTGCTGACCTTCTCGGTCATGCGGGCGGTCGGCTTCGCCCTGATCGCGGTGCCCCTCGTCTACCTGCTGCGCGCCGACGCCGCGCGCAGCGAGCGCGTCCAGACCAGCCTGATCGGGCTGATGATCGCGGCGCCGCTGTTCCTGGCGGCGAGCGAGCTGGTCATCTGGGCCTCGCGCAACGAGGTCGCCGGCGGCTTCGTCGCCGCCCACCTGAGCGGCGCTCGCGCCGCCGACACCGCCGAGCACGTGCTGAAGGTCTCGACGCTGCATCAGATCGGGCTCGGGCTCGGCACCGCCGGCGGGCTCGGCATCAGCGTCGGCGTCTTCTACTCGTCGCTCTGGGGGCTGCGGACAGGGCTCTTGACGCGCTTCCTCGGCAGCTTCGGCATGGCCTCGGCCGCGGTCTTCCTGCTGATCGGCCTCGGCGTCATCGCCTGGCTCGTCTTCCTCGGCGCCTTGCTGCTGCGGGTGGCGAGCCTGCCGCCGGCATGGGCCGCCGGCGAGGCGATCCCCTGGCCCTCGGCGGGGGACCGAATGGCGCAGAAGCTCGAGGCCGAGCCGGGGGCTGACGACGCCGGCGATGACGACGCGTCAGCTGGCGAGCCGTCTGCCGCGCCCGAGCCCGAGCCACGGCGCAAGCGCAAGCACCGCAGCTAGGGCCCTAGCTAGGTCCCTAGTCCTCTTCGCCCTGGGCCGTCGCGATCTTGCGCTGGAGCGCCTCCATCACGTCGGGGTCGCGCAGCGTCGTCACGTCGCCGAGCACCTGACCGGAGGCGATGTCTCGCAGCAGCCGGCGCATGATCTTGCCGGAGCGGGTCTTCGGCAGGTCGTCGGCCCAGATGATCCGCTTCGGGCGCGCCAGCTTGCCGATCTTCTCGGCGACGTGGTCGCGCAGCTCGGCGACCATCTCGTCGCTGGGCTCGTGGGAGCCCTGGAGGGTGACGAAGGCGGTGATCGCCTGGCCGGTGTCCTCGTCGGGCTCGCCGATCACGGCGGCCTCGGCCACCTTCTCGTGCGAAACCAGAGCCGACTCGACCTCCATCGTCGAGAGCCTGTGGCCGGAGACGTTGATGACGTCGTCGATCCGGCCGACGACCCAGAAGTAGCCGTCCTCGTCGCGGCGGGCGGCGTCGCCGACGAGATAGGTCTCGCGGCCGTAGCGGCTCCAGTAGGTCTCGACGTAGCGCTCCGGCTCCTTGTAGAGGGTGCGTGCCATCGACGGCCAGGGCCGCGTCAGCACCAGCGTGCCGCCGCCCTCGGCGATCTCCTTGCCCTCGGCGTCGAAGATCTTCGCCTCGACGCCGGGAAAGGGCACGGTCGCCGAGCCGGGCTTGGTCGTCGTCAGCCCGGGCAGCGGCGTGATCATGATCGCGCCGGTCTCGGTCTGCCACCAGGTGTCGACGATCGGGCAGCGGCCGCCGCCGATCTGCTCGTGGTACCAGAGCCAGGCGCGCGGGTTGATCGGCTCGCCGACCGAGCCAAGCAGTCGCAGCGAGGAGAGGTCGTGCGCGCCGGGATGCTCGACGCCCCACTTCATGCAGGCGCGGATCGCCGTCGGCGCCGTGTAGAGGATCGTCGCGCCGTAGCGCTCGACGATCTCCCACCAGCGGTCCTCCTTGGGGTAGTTGGGCGCGCCCTCGTAGAGGATCGATGTCGTGCCGTTGGCGAGCGGCCCGTAGACGATGTAGCTGTGGCCGGTGACCCAGCCGATGTCGGCGGCGCACCAGTAGACGTCGTCGTCCTTGATGTCGAAGACCAGCTTGTGGGTGGCGCTGACGCCGGTCAGATAGCCGCCGGTGGTGTGGACGATGCCCTTCGGCTTGGCGGTCGAGCCGGAGGTGTAGAGGATGTAGAGCGGGTCCTCGGCGTCCATCGGCTCGGGCGCGCACTCGGCGTCGGCCGCGGCGACGGCGTCGGCCCAGAAGACGTCGCGACCTTCGGTCATCGGCGGCCCGGTGGCGCAGCGGTCGACGACGACGACGTGCTCCATCTTCGGCAGCTCGCCGAGGATCGGGTCGAGGGCAGCCTTCATCGGCACCGGCTCGCCGCGGCGCAGCGTCGCGTCGGCGGTGACCAGCAGCCGGGCGTCGGAGACCTCCATCCGCTCCTTCACCGACTCGGCCGAGAAACCGCCGAAGACGACGTTGTGGATGGCGCCGATCCGGGCGCAGGCGAGCATCGCCGCGACGGCCTCGGGGACCATCGGCATGTAGATGCCGACGACGTCTCCCTTGGCGATCCCAAGTGAGCGCAGGACGTTGGCGAAGCGCTGCGTCGTGTCGAGCAGCTCGCCGTAGCTGACCTCGCGCCGAGTGCCGTCCTCGCCCTCCCAGTGGTAGGCGATTCGCTCGGCGTGGCCGGCGGCGACGTGGCGGTCGAGGCAGTTGGCCGAGACGTTGAGCTTGCCGCCGGCGAACCACTTGGCAAAGGGCGGCTCCGACCAGTCGAGGACCTCGTCCCACGGCTCGATCCAGTCGAGCTTCTGCGCCCAGGAGGCCCACCAGGTCTCCGGGTCGGCGTCGGCGCGGGCGTAGATCTCGGGATCGGACGCGTTCGCCTGCGCCGCGAACTCGGGCGGCGGCGGGAACGTCTGCTCGGTGCGCAGCAGTACGTCGAGCTCGGCCTCGGCGGGGCCCTCAGCCATCGTTTGAGTCCTCCTCTCGCTCGCCTAGAACCTACACCGGCGGACGCGGGGCCAAACCTCCGGGCGCGGCCGGCGCGGCGCTAGCTGAGCTCGGCGCCCGAGGCGGTGTGCTCGGCGACGGCGCGGCGCTGTTCCTTGCGGTGGGCTCGGATCTCGCTGAGGATCCGCTCCAGCCGCGGCTCGCGCTCGGTGTCGACGTGGCTCATCGCCGCCGCGACGGAGGGGTGCACGGCCTCGATCTGGTCGTGCATCGCCTGGGCGACGGCGCGGTAGGTCGGATGGCCCTCGCGGCCTGAGCGCAGCTCGATCAGGTGCATCGCCTCACGGGCGTTGAGGTCGAGCACGTAGCGAATCCGGTAGCCGAGGCAGAGCGCGTAGGGCGCCTGGGCGGCGAGCCCGGCTTCCTCGAGGCGGTCGAACTCGCGGTGCGAGACCTCGAGCGCGCGGCGGTAGTCGTCGCCGGCGCCGGCCTCGCCGACCTCCTGGGGGACGCCGGCGCCGAGGCTCGGGGTGAGCCGCTGCCACTGGCAGGTCAGCATCCGGTGGCGCTGGAGGTCGCGGAAGCCGCCGTAGTCGGAGACGATCTCGAAGCGGTAGCGGATCGACTCGAAGCCGCGGCCGGGGCGGTGGCGGCGGTTGCTGCGCTCGCCGACCAGCGCCGCCAGCAGCTCCGAACGCTCGACCGGGTCGAGGCCGTCGACGCGGGCGCGGATCTCGGACTCGCCGAGCGCTGCCTGCTCGTAGAGGGAGGCGGCGAGCAGGTCGTCCTCGTTGCCGTCGACGTGGACCAGCTCGACCGAGGGGGCGTCGCTCTCGGCGGCGCGGTCGAGGCCGAGCCGGGCGACCCAGCGCTCGGTCGACTCGCGGCGGGTGCGCAGGTAGTCGATCCACTCGCCGCCGCGCTCGGGGCGCTCGACGCGGGAGACGAAGCTCGGCATCACCTGCTGCAGCTCGCGCAGCAGCATCTCGGCGAAGTGGCGGGCCTCGGGCAGGGGAGAGGCCATCAGCCGCAGCAGCAGCTGCTCGTAGGCCTGGCCCGAGGCGAAGATGCCGACGTGGCTGAGCGTGGCGGCCGGCAGCAGCCCGCGGGTCAGGTCGAGCGCCTTGGCGCGGATCGCCCGCGCCCAGGCCCCCTCGGGCTCCTCGCCGCGGGGCCAGTTCTCACCGGCCCAGGCCTCGACCCGCGCCAGCGTGCGCGAGTAGATCGAGAAGAGCTCGTCCATCGCCGCCGAGAACTCGGGGCCGAGGTCGTCGCCGCGGTAATAGCGGTAGCCGCCGGGCCCCTCGTCACCGCCGGGCATCGGCTGGTCGTAGGGGATGTAGCGCGTCGACTGCTCGAGGTAGGCGGCGAGGCGACCGCGCTGGAGCACCTTGGTGAGGACGTTGGAGACCCACTCGCAGGCGATGTGGGCGCCGCCGACCTGGGCGATCGAGTCGTCGCCGTAGCCGACGAAGACGCGCTCGTAGAGCTTTGCCGCCCGCTCGCCCTCACGGCCGTCGAACGGCCGGCCGCCCTCGGGAGCGTCGTCGGCGAACTCATCGAGGAAGAGGCGGCGGACCGAGCCGGCGTAGCGCGAGTAGCGGGCGAACAGCGCCCCCTTGACGGTTTCGGGCAGGTTGACGAGCGCGAAGACCGGCCGGTCGAGGTTCGTGAAGTGGGGGCGGAGGACCTCTTCCTCAGCGGGGGTGAACGACTCGACCGGGTAGCGCACTCGCGCGATCCTAATGCTCGCTTCGGCGGTGGCGGTCCGTTAGTCTGGCCCAGCCAGCCGGGCGGGAAGAATCAACGGAGCTCGGCGCAACGGGAAGGTGTCAGTCCAGATGAAGAGACGCGGTGTAGTTGCACTGGCGGCATTGTGCGCGCCGGCCCTCTGCCTTCCGGCGGCGGCCTCGGCGACGACGATCAACGTAACGACGACCGTCGACGAGGCGAACAACGGCAACGCGGCCTGCTCGCTGCGCGAGGCGGTCAGCGCCGCCAATGCCAACGCCGCCGTGGCCGGCAATGCCTGTCCGGCCGGCGACAGCGTGCTGGGCGACGAGATCAAGGTGCCCGCCGGGACCTATGTCCTCTCCGGCGCCGCCGGCGATGACCTCAATGCGTCGGGCGACCTCGATCTGGATCTCGCCAAGGGCTCGGTCACGGTCGACGGTGACGGTCCGGGTCTGACCGTGGTCAATGGCAACGACGTCGATCGCATCTTCGATATCAAGGGCGACGCCACTCCGGCATCGCTGGCCTCGACGATGCTGGACGATCTGACGATCACCAACGGCACGGTCAGCGGCGACGGCGGCGGCGTGCGGCTCGGCACCGATGCCGGGGGGACGCTCACCAACATCGCCCTGACCGCCAACGTTGCCGCCGGCAGCGGGGGAGGTGTCTTTGCGGCAGATTCGCTTGCGGTCACCAACGCCGACGTCTCGGGCAACACCGCGGCCACCGCGGCCACCGGGTCCGGCCGCGGCGGCGGCATCGCCAAGAGCTCGAGCGGCGGCCTGCTGGTGTTCAACAGCGTCGTCAGCGGCAATACCGCCAGCAGCTCGGTCCTCAACGGCGAGGGCGGCGGGATCTTCAGCGCAAGCACCGGCGGCGCTCCGTTCACGATCATCGAATCGAGCCTGGTCGCCAACAACACGGCCAGCTCGAGCGCCAACACGGCCCGGGGCGGCGGCGTCGCCCTGACCGACTGCGGCGGTGCCTGCTCCGGCACCGGGACCATCCTCGCCAGCACGGTCTCCGGCAACCAGGTCAACTCGACCGCGGGCGGCGGCGAGGGCGGCGGCGTCTTCAGCGACGAGAAGCTCGATCTCAACCTCACCAACAGCACGGTCTCCGGCAACACCGTCACCCAGAGCGACGTCCCGGCATCGGCTTTCGGCGGCGGCGTCTTCTTCGTCGGGGAAGCGCCGAAGGTGGCGAAGTTGAGCCACGTGACGCTGGCCGGAAACAGCACGAACCGCGACGCCAACGGCGGCGAGGCCGTCACCCAGGTGAACACTGGCGCGCTCGAGATCGCCAACTCGATCCTGCAGGCGCCAGATCCCGCCGACGTCTGCTCCGGAGACACCGATAAGGGCGGCAACATCGACCTCGGCACCAGCTGCGGCTTTGCCGCCGGCGACTCAAATCAGCCCCCACAGCTCTCGCCGTTGCAGCCGAACGGCGCGATCGGTGCCTCTGGCATCGCCGGGCCCCTGGCGGCGCGTCAGATCGTGCCCACGCAGGCCGTTGCCCCGACGAGCCCGGCGGTCGGCCACGTCCCGGCTGCTGACTGCAAGGACACCGGCGGCAACCTGCTGACGAGCGACGAGCGCGGCTTCCCGCGGCCATTTCCGAGCGGCGGCGACTGCGACTCAGGCGCCTACGAGCTCAACGAGGTCTGCCTGGGCATGGGGGCGACGCTGCTCGGCACGACCGGCTCCGACTCGCTGCGCGGAACGGCCGATGCCGACGTGATCTTCGCCGGCGCTGGCAACGACTCCCTCAACGGCCTCGGTGGCAACGACCGGCTCTGCGCCGGCGCCGGCAACGACAAGCTCGCTGGCGGCACGGGCAACGATCAGCTGCGCGGCGAGGCCGGCAAGGACACCCTCAAGGGCAACGCCGGCAAGGACAACCTCAACGGCGGCAGCGGCAGGGATGGTTGCAACGGCGGCAGCGGCAAGGACCGAGCCTCTGCCTGCGAGAGCAAGAGCGCCATTCCCTAGTCAATAGTCGAGCGGAGCGGGCGCTTGGACCGGCGGCGGGCCGCTCAGCCTGGCCAGCTGGAGGACGGCGGCGGCGCCGCCATCACCTCGACGCGATGGCCGCCGGGGGCGATCGCGAAGCCCCGCCGCTCGCCCCAGAGCTGTCGCGACTCCTCGAACTCGAAGCCGGCCTCGTCGAGCCGGGCAACGGCGTCGTCGAAGTCGGAGGCGACGACGGCGGGGTGCCCGAGCGAGGGAATCGCGGCGTCCTCGGTGTAGATGAAGTGGATTTGGGTCCCCTCGCTCTCGACCCAATCGACGAACTGGTTGATCGGCCCAGGCGCCTCAACCTTCTGGAAGCCGAGCAGCCCCCAGAACTCGAGCGTGCGCTCCTTCTCGGCGGGCGGAACCTCGATCGAGACGTGCTGGAGCATGGGCGGGCAGGCTATCCGTGATCCCGGCGAAGCCGCCGGCGGAAATCGGACAGACAAAGTTGACGAACCTGGCACATTGCCCGCGGCTATAGTTACATCACTAGCTACGAAGGTGATGTAACGTCATGGCGAGGATGAAACGACTCCAGATATCGCTGGAACCGGAGCTCGATGCCGAGCTCGAGCGCACGGCGCGAATCGAGGGCGTGTCCAAAGCCGAGATAGTCCGCCGCAGCGTTCGCAAGGAGATCAAACCTCGAGGCTCGATCTGGGACGACCCCTTGTTTCGGATGTTCGGCACGCTAAAAGGCGATCCAAATGACAAGCGGTCCGTTGATGACATCGTCTATGGCCCACGCGAGTGATCTTCGTCGACAGCTCATACCTCTTCGCGGGGATCGTCGGGACGGATGACCGCCATCGCGAGGCGAGGAGACTCGGTGAGCTGATCGACGCTCACGATCTGGTTACCACCAATCATGTTCGCGGTGAGACTTGGACCCTGTTAAGACGCCGCTGGGGGCATCGCATCGCGGCCGCATTTCTCGACAACCTCACAGCCGGCCGTTTACGAGTCGTGCACGTCAACGAGTCATTGGAGCAAGAGGCAATCGAGTGGCTGCGCCGCCACGACGAGCGCGAGTACTCGTTCGTCGATGCGACGAGCTTTGCCTTCATGCGATCGCACGGCATCCGCGAGGCGCTTGCCTTCGATGGCGACTTCTCCGCCGCAGGCTTCACCGAGCTGAGGCCGTAGACAACTCAGAGCAGCAGAGAGGCCGCGAGCCCGGCGGCGACGACGATCGCCGTCGACCAGGTGACGGCCTCGGCGGTGATTCGCAGGTCGAGCCCGTAGGCGTGGGCGATCAGCATCGTGTTGATCCCGCTCGGCATCGCCGCCAGCAGCAGGTAGGGGCCGGGCAGGTCGATCAGCGGCAGGGCCAGCAGGAAGAGGAGGCCGGGGGCCAGGACCAGCCGCATGGCCAGCACGCTCGCCACTGGCCGGGTCAGCGGCGGCGGCACCCGCAGGGCGCCGACCTCGGCCTCGGCGGCGAGGGCGACGCCGACGGCGAAGAAGCCGAGGGGGAGGATCGCGAAGACGAGGATCCGCGAGAGGTGGACGAGCGACTCCGGCGCGAGCGCGTCGGGGACGACCAGCGCGACGATCGCCGCGTAGAGAGGCGGGTTGCGGGTCAGGAAGGCGACCGCGCGCTCGCGGGCGCCTTCACCAGCCTTCTCGCCGAAGGCGGCGCCGATAGCGAAGCCGCCCAGCAGCAGCGTCGGCGTCTGGGTGAGGACGTCATAGACGACCCCCTCGCTGAGCGCGTGCGAGCCGAGCAGGGCGACCAGCATCGGATAGCCGAGGAAGCCGGTGTTGGCCTGCAGCGCGCAGCACATCACCGCGCCGGTCGCCGGCCGGCTGAGGTGCAGCAGCCGCGTCGATACGAGATAGGCCACGGTGACGGTGACGCCGAGAGCGACGTAGCCGAGCAGGACGCCGCCGCCGGCATTGACGTCGATCTGCGCCCGAGCGAGGTTGAAGTAGACGACGACCGGAACGACGAAGTAGAGCGTCGCCAGCAGCGCCTTTTGCGCCCCCCGCTGCGCCCGCTCGCCCCAGCGCCGCTCAGCGGCGAGCCCGGCGGAGGTCGCCGCGACGATCGCGAGAACGATCAGGATCATCGGCGGTTTCTATCGGCCGAAGCTGAGCCGGGCTCGGCGGGCCGTCAATGCAGCCCGTCGTGCGCAGCGGATTTCTAGTGGCGGCGGTGGCGGATCTCGGCGCGGACCGGCGCCGGTAGCTCGGGCTGGCGGCGGCGCGGGCCGGGGCGGACCGTGGTGTAGCCGAGGGCGAGGACCAGCGCCATCAGGGTCATGCCGGCGCCCCATTCGAGGTCGCGGGCCCAGGCCGATGGCTGGTTCCGGTGGGCCAAGGGGGTGAACGAAGGGGTGGGGGCGAGCCGGTCGCGGCGGGTCGAGGCGTTGGGATCGCGGCGAGTCATCTGAGCGCCGGTCGGCGAGTAGGGGGCGTCAGCGGTGTCGACGGTCGCATTGCCGCTGCCGCCTTCAGGCTTATCCGCCTCCGACCCCGAGCTCTGAACCGCAGCCTTCTTGGCCTCCTGCCTCGGTCGCGCCGGAGTAGGCGGCGCGACATTGATCACCGGCGGCGCCGGTGGGAAGAGCGAGAGCGAGGGAGCGACGCTGATTGAGGTCGGCGAGGTAAAGAGGTTGAGCGTCGGCGTCGAGTTAGAGGGCGGCAGCGGCACCGCAGGCGGAGCGGTCGGGGTCAGGTTGGCGCCCAGGGGTGGTGCCGGGGGAACGGGAGGCGTCGGGATGTTGGGCGGAGGCCCACCGGTTGGAGGCGTGGTCGCAGGCGGTG
>JAWVFK010000037.1:0-65389 GCA_033856175.1 Solirubrobacterales bacterium
CCACCAGACTCGCCGCTGAAGCTGAAGGCGGGATTGGCGTTATTGCTTGGATTTCCTGGCTTACTCCCGATCGTCGGCACGCTTGGAGATGTCGTGTCCACCACCCACGAGTAGCTCGTAACCTGGCTGACGTTACCGGCAGCGTCTTTCTGCCTGACGTCGACCGTGTGCGAGCCGTCGGTGAGGTTGGAGTAGCTGGAGGGGCAGGAGGCATAGGCGGGCGGATTTGAGACGTACTGACGGCACTCGAGCGTCGCGCCTGACTCGCCGCTGAAGCTGAAGGCAGGGCTGGCATCGTTGCTTGGGTTCGCAGGCTTGGTGTCAATCGTCGGGGCTGGTGGCGCCGCTGTATCGATCATCCAGGTATAGCTCGTGACCGAGCTCTGGTTTCCGGCTGCGTCGATCTGCTTGACATCGATCGTGTGTGATCCGTCGGCGAGGTTCGAGTAGCTGCTTGGGCACGAGCCAAAGGCCGGCGGATTTGAGACGTACTGGCGACACTGGAAGGTCGCTCCGGATTCGCCGTTGAAGCTGAAAGCGGGATTGGCGTCGTTGCTGGGGTTGGCCGGCTTCGTGGGGATGGTCGGGGCGGCTGGGGGTGTTGTGTCGATCGTCCAGGTGTAGCTGGGCGGGTCGGGATCGACATGTCCCTGAGCGTCGGTCGCCTGGACCTTGAAGGTATGGCTTCCTTCAGAGAGGCTCGGGTAACTGACCCCGGTGGAAAGGCAGTCGGTGTACCCGGAGCCGATGTCGCACTTGAAGGTCGAGCCTGCCTTCGAGGACGAGTAGGTAAACGCTGCCGTCGTCTGGTTGCTCGGATTGACAGGCTTCGAGTCGATATGGGTCGCGGGGAAGGTCGTGTCGATCGTCCAGCTGTAGCTCGAGACTGCTCCGGGGTTGCCGGCGTCGTCCCTCTGGCGGACCTCGAAGGTATGCGTACCGGCGGCGAGGTTCGTGTAGCTCTGGGGGCAGGTCCCGAATGCCGGCGGGGTCGAGATGTACTCCCGGCATTCGAAGCTGCCGCCGGGCTCGCCGCTGTAGGTGAAGTTAGCGCTCGTGCTGCCGGTCGGATTGGTGGGCTTGTTGGCGATCGTTGGCGCTCCGGGCGGCGTCAGATCGATCGTCCAGCTGTAGCTGGTCGCTGGCCCAATGTTGCCGGCAGCATCCTTCTGGCGAACCTCAAAGGTATGTGTGCCAGCAGCGAGGTTCGTGTAGCTCGACGGACAGGTCCCGAACGCTGGCGGGCTTGAGATGTACTCCCGGCACTCGAAGCTGCCTCCAGAGTCGCCGCTGTAGCTGAACGTGGCGCTGGTGATGTTCGTCGGGTTGGCAGGCTTCGGGGGGTCGATGGTCGGCGCGCCAGGCGCGATGTTGTCGATCTGGACGGTCCGGGTGTCGCAGGTTTCGTGACTGCCGCTATCGGTATGGAAATCCTCGGCACAGATCTTGATGGTGTTGGGGCCTTCTATGAATGGCAGCTGACTTGTGTCGACGGTGTAGCTTTCGGTGCGATCAAGCAGGCACGGCGTCGTTGCCGTTGCCGTTGCCTTGGCATAGGTCACGCCGCCGCTGCTGAAGATGTCGCAGGGCGAGGTGGCCGACGGGGAGGTGTAATCAGCAAAGCTCGAGCCACCACCCGCCAGCGGCGTGATCACGGCATCCGTATGAAAGGCATTGGTTACGCGGACAGTGGTGCTTTGGAGGCCGCTGCCGCCAGCTGCCTCGCTCGTCTGGCCGGACTGGATGGGGACGCGGTCGCGGGCATTGAGGCTGATTATGCGCTGGGCGCGCTGAGGGCCCGCGTCAAGAAGCGTCCCGGAGGCGGAAACGAGCGGTAGGACATTGTCCTCGAAGGTCACGCGCATGTTCTTGATGCGGGCGTGAGAGGTCCCATCGTTCGTGCAGGGGTTCGACGAGCACCGCAGCTGTGAAAAGAAGCTCGAGCCAGGCAAGCCGTGATAGCTGTAGTCGGTCCAAGGACCGGTCGAGGTGCCGTTGCCGAAGGCGACCGCTCCGCTTTGGGTCCCACCGACCTGGACGGTCGCGTGAAATCCGTTGTGCTCCTCGAGCTCGGCACGCACGATCTCGACATCGGTTATCTGCGTATTCGTCGGCGCAGACAACGTCCAGCGGGTGTATTCGCCCGAGGGGATGTTGGTCCCACCGTCGTCGTAGCCGTCGAGATAGCCGTTCGTGGCCGAGCAGGTGTTCGCGTAGTTGAAGCGGGAATCCGTTCGGGACGAGCCAAAGCCCGTCCAAGCCGACTGGTTGACAGGAGTGCAAACGAAGAGGTCGTAGCTCGCGGCATCTGCCGTCGCAGTCACAGCGAGCCCTGAGGCAAGAGCGAGCGCGCAGACGATGACCGTCCGGGTCAGTCGGCTAGGACGCACGGCTGGGCCGCCCCGTCTTGTGGCAGTCGGCGAAACTCATCAGTTGTTTTGATCGAGGCCGATGACGGTCTCGGTCCATTTACGGCGCCTTCCCTTTACCCTACGACCCCAAAATTGGTCGCTTTGATTAATAACGCGCCCGGGAAGCAATCTGTGACAGAGAACTTCGCAGCCTGCCGGTCAATACGGTCCGCCGCGAGCGACCCATGCGCTGCGTCTGCCGCGAGTCCTCATCGACTGACCGCTCAGAGGGACCAGAATAGACGTCCGTCAGCAAGCTTCGATGCCACGCCGAAACGAAGCGCCACAACGGGGCAGCCACCATCCTCCGATCCAGAACGAGCACTTGGAGTCAGCAGCCGAGGCCGAGAACGCCGTCTTACCGCTACCGCTTGAACTTCAGCAACGTCTGCGATGGCGGGTCCGCATTGCCGCTGAGCAACGTGACGTAGCCGTACTTGCTGCCGAGGGCGGTTGTGTCCAATCGCGGTCCGCTGCGAGAGCGGGTGTAGAGCGCCTTGGTGCGGCCGCCGCTCAGCTTGCGCAGCACCAGGCTCTGCTTGCGGCCGAGCACGACGTAGAGCAGCTTCGACCCATATATCGACGGGTTCTGCAGCGCCTGGCTCGTCGATTTGGCGAGCGTGCTCGAATGGCCTGAGGAGATCGACTGGCGGACCAGCTGGTTTGATCGCCGTTGCGCTCGCGCGTAGACCAGCGTGCCTTCGAAGATGCTCGGATGGCTGAGCTGGCTGGGCTCGGTGGCCGCTGTGAGCAGCTTGGCGCCGCCGATGGTGGGCAGGTCCGAGATCCTGCGGGCCCTGAGCTTATCGTCGTTGCCCTCGTGGGCCCGCCAGACGAGCCAGCTGGCCGAGACGGCGATCGCGTTTGCCCCCGGCGTGGCGATGTTCTGGCCACCGACGACCGGCGTCGGCGGACTGCCGCGCGTGTAGAGATCGACCTCGTCGCCGCTGCGGACGGCGATGTAGGGGCCGCCGATCGCCGGGTCGGAGCCGAGCAGCTGGTAGCTGGCGGCGCCGCTGCGAAAGATGCCGCTGCGGTCGGAGCGCTGAAAGACGAGGTCGGTTCCGGCGGCGCCCGGGTCGCCGGCGTCGCCGGCGACGGTGCTTGCCGAGGCCGCCGGCCCGGCCAGGCCGATCGTCGCCGCCGCAGCCGCCAGCGCCAGGCCGTCGCCGAGGCGAAAGCCGCGGTAGATCGACGGCCGCTCGGCCATCGCCGAGATCGCCCGGCCGCCGAGCGGGCTGCCGACCAGCGGCGCCAGGGCGACGATCGGGATCGCGCGGCCGGCACCGAAGGCCACCCCGGTCGCAATGCCCAGCCAGGGGTCGCCAAGGGCGAAGCTGATCGCGGCGAGCGCCCAGACGCCGAAGCTCAGCACGAAGGTCGTGAAGCCGAGCCCCAGCAGAACGCCGTAGAGCGCGGCGGCCAGCGGCATCGGCATCACCCGCCGCCAGTGCTCGGGCAGCTGGCGGCGAATCTGGGGCACGATCGGCATGCCGCGGATGTCGGCGATCGCGGCGACCCCGGCGATTGCGGCCGCCGCGACATAGGCCAGCTGACCGCTGCCGTGAAGCAGGCCCCCGGCCCAGCCGAGAATCCCGAAGGTCAGCGCACCGCCGGCAAGCGCGCCGGGGACGAAGGCGATGCAGGCCGCCAGCGTCGTTCGCCGGCCACCCGTGTGGCCGGTCGGGCCGATCGTCTCCAGCATCGAGTAGCCGCACGGTGACCAGGTGCCGGTCAGCCCCGCCAGCAGCGCCGCGACCACGAGCGTGACCTCGACGGCGCTCAACAGGGCGTGCTCGTATCGAAGTAGGTGACGCAGAACACCTTGCGGCCGGCGTAGCAATAGCCGACCAGCGCGGCGTCGCCGTTGATGCGGGTGCTGTGCTTGGCGCAGCAGTCCCAGAGCTTGCGGACGTGGCCGCCGCAGCAGCGGTACCAGGAGCCGTCGAGCTGGGTGTGGAAGCCGAGGCGCTTGCCGGTCTCGGCGCAGACGGTCGTTCGCGGCGCCGGCGGCAGCGGCTTGCCGTCGGCGTCGAGCAGCGGATCGCCGCTGCCATCGAGCGGCACTCCCTGCGAGTTGATCGGCCTGCCGATATTGTCGATCGGATGGCCGTCGCTGGCGCGCAGCGGGTAGCCGTGGGCGTCGACGCGAGGCTTCGAGCGATGGCTGACCGGCGAGATCCCGAGCGTGTGCGGATGCGGGCAGGAGCCCGTCGTATAGGTGTGGCCACAGAGGTGATGGGCATCGACGTCGCCGCCGGTCTTGAGCACCGCGCCGACCGTGCCCGTGGCGCTGGCGGCGAAGAGGACCCGGCTGACGCGAGCGAGGAAGCCGCGCCGCGAGGTGTTCTGGGCCAGCGACTCGCTGAGGCTCTCGTCGCGCTCAGGCACGGGTTGCCTCCAGGGCGACGCGACCGCGCCGTCGCTCGGCGGTGGCGACGACGCTCTCCAGCTGCATCATGTTGTTGAAGGTGCCCTTGGCGAGGACGGTGCCGTCGCGATCCATCGCCACCGCGTAGGGGCTGCCGGGGACGTGCAGCTCGCGCCAGACCGCGGCGTCGACGCCCTCCTCGAAGACCCGCAGCGTCACCTGCGGATGCTGGCCGAGCGAGGCGATCGCCGGCTCGAGTGCCTGGCAGATGTGGCAGTTCGCCGAGACGAAGACGGCGAGCGGCAGGGTCGCCTCGCCGTCGGCCTCGAACTGCTCGACCGCCGCCGTGCGGCCACCGAGCTCTGGGCCTTCCTCGGCGATCTCCAGCGCCGACTGCGGCCCGAGCTGGAGCCGCAGCATGCCGACCTCGCGGGCCAGCGCCAGGACGGCGACGGCGAGCGCGGCGCAGAGCACCAGCGCGGCGCCGGCGCCGAGGCCCAGCCACTGATCGGTCGTCATCTGGTCCTCGGGCAGCAGCGGCAGCGCGGCGAAGCCGACCGCCAGCGCCAGGTTGCGGACGACGCCCCGCCAGGAGACGCGAGAGCGGGCGCCGAAGCAGCCGCAGGGGGCACCTGCACGGCCCCGCAGCAGCGCCGACACCAGGGTCAGGGCGAGCATCGCCAGGAAGGCTGCTGCCGCGTAGGCCGCGATGTCGGCGCCGGCGACGACGCCGGCGGCCAGAGCCAGCTCCACAGCGATCAAACCGCTCCACCCCACCCAGCGGGCTGCCGGGGTGCCGAAGCCGAAGGTCCCGAGCGCCAGCCGGCTCGAGCGCGGCGCGGCGAGCTTGGCGAGGGCCGAGAAGACGAGGACGCCCGCCAGCAGGAGCCTTGCGACGGTGGCGATCATCCGCCGATCGTAACCATCCGCTCGATCGGTAGGCGGGCGCGCTCGGCGATCACCTCGGGGACCTTGACCTCGTGCTTCATCTCGCGCAGCGAGTCGCGCAGCTTCGGCAGCGTGATCATCTTCATGTAGCGGCATGAGGCCATCCGGTTGGCCTCGATCAGCCGCGCCTGCGGCGCCGCCTGCTGGAGCGGGTAGAGCATCCCGGTCTCGGTGGCGACGATGTAGGAGCCCTCGGGATTCTGCTCGACGTGGCGGAGCATCCCCGAGGTCGAGAGCATGTGGACGCCGGCGGCGGCGATGTCACCGGAGGCGACGTACTCCATCGCCTGCGTCGAGCAGCCGCACTCGGGATGGATCAGGAACTCGGCCTCGGGGTGCTCGGCGCGGACGGCGTCGATGTCGGCGGGGCGAATGCCAGCGTGGACGTGGCACTCGCCGTCCCAGATGTGGAAGCGGGCACGGCGCTCGGGCTCGTCCACCAGCCCCGTCTCGCGCTCGACGAAGGCGCCCAGCCACATGTCGGGGCCGAAGAGGATCTCCGTGCCGGCGCCGTGCTCGCGCCAGATGTGCTCGACGACGCTGACGGCGTTCGACGAGGTGCAGCAGTAGTCGGTCTCGGCCTTGACCTCGGCGGAGGTGTTGACGTACATGACGACGATCGCGCCGGGGTGCTCGGCCTTCCAGGCGCGGAGCTGGTCGGCGTCGATGGAGTCGGCGAGCGAGCAGCCGGCGTCGAGGTCGGGGATCAGCACGGTCT
Organism: Solirubrobacterales bacterium; assembly: GCA_033856175.1. GTDB lineage: Bacteria > Actinomycetota > Thermoleophilia > Solirubrobacterales > 70-9 > JAWVFK01. The sequence goes on from JAWVFK010000037.1 coordinate 6,449, forward strand.
TCTCGGGTGAGAGGACCGAGGCCGTCTCGGCCATGAAGTGGACGCCGCAGAAGGCGATCACCGCGGCGTCGGTCGCCGCCGCCTCGCGCGAGAGCGCCAGCGAGTCGCCGGTCAGGTCGGCGACGTCCTGGATCTCCGGCACCTCATAGTTGTGGGCGAGGATGACGGCGTCGCGCACGGCGGCCAGCTCGCGCACCTCGGCCGAGATCTCGGCGATCTCCTCGGGGCTGAGGTCGGCCTGCTGGTTGGGTTGAAGCGTCGGAAGCTCCTGCACGAGCGCCGCCTTCCTTCGTATGTTCGCCGGCCGGGGCGGTCCGCTGAACGGTCCTCGGACGCGGCGAATGAACTACCTAGAGTCTAGCCCCTGATGCCGGAGCTGCCCGAGGTCGAGATCACAGCGCGCCGCCTGTCCGCCGCGCTCGCCGGCGCCGAGGTCGAATCGGCGCTGGCGCCGGGCCTGGCGACGATGAAGACGTTCGAGCCCCCGCTCGACGCCCTGGCGGGCGCCCGGATCGAGCGGGTGCGACGGATCGGCAAGCTGCCGCTCGTCGACCTGACCGCCGGCGGCGCCGAGCTCTCGCTGATGATCCACCTGATGTCGGCCGGCCGGCTGCGCGTCTTCGACAAGCGGGCTTCGCTGCGCGATCGTGCTTCGCGGCTGCTGATTCGGCTGACCGACGGCCGCGAGCTGCGGCTGCGCGAGTTCGGGACCAAGCAGCGCGTCTGGGCCAAGCTGCTGCCGCGTGAAGCGGTCGCGGCCGACGAGTACGTCGCGACCCTGGGGCCCGAGGCCTGGCCGGCGCCGCCGCTGGAGCTGTTCGCGCGGCTGATCGACCAGCCGCGGCACCTCCACCCCATGCTCCGCCACCAGCGGACGATCGCCGGCATCGGCCGTTCCTGGGTCGACGAGGTCCTCTGGGAGGCGAGGCTCTCGCCCTTCCGCAAGGGATCCGAGCTGGACGCCGGCGAGGTGGCCCGCCTCCACGCCGGCCTCGACGTGCTCGGCGGCGCGATCGAGCACTACGAGGCGACGATCGGCGACGAGCTGCCCGACAAGCCGCCGAAGCCTCTGCGCATCCACAAGCACCAGGGCGAGCCCTGTCCGCGCTGCGGCACCAAGCTCGAGGCCGTCTACTTCGCCGAGCACGAGACGACCTACTGCCCCGACTGCCAGACCGGCGGCCGCGTGCTCAAGGACCGCCGCCTCTCGCGGCTATTGAAGTAGCACCGCCGCTCAGCGGCTGGTGAGCTGGCGGGCCAGGGCTTTGGCGATCGTCAGCGGGTGGTTGGCGACCGTCGCCAGCTTGCCGCCGAGGCTGAGGGGGTCACGGGCGATGCCCAGCTGGCGCAGGATCGTGTTGGAGTCGAAGTAGACGCGCTCGCAGATCAGGTTTTCGTCGCCCTCGAAGACGAAGATCGCCAGGAAGCGCATCTCGAACTTCTTGCCGGTCGGCGGCAGGCCGCGGAAGGGGCCGAGGTGGGTGCCGTGGAGGTCGGCCTCGACGAGGACGGCATCGTCGGCGTGGTAGAGCGCGATCAGCTCGTTGGTCTGGTCGGGGAAGGCGGTCCTCGTCTCCTCGAAGTAGCGCGCGACCTCGTCGTGGCCGTCGAAGACGTCGCCGGTACCGATCAGCTCGTAGCGCGGGTGGTGAAAGGTCTCGATCGTGGCGTCGTACTCGTGCCGGTTCTCGGAGTCCATGTGCTCGCGGACGAGCTCCTCGCGCCTGCGTCTGATCTCCTCGCTCACCGGCATCGGCTCAGCCTATAGACCGCGAGCAGCGGGCTAGGCCGGCTCGAGCTCGAGGCTGACGTCGAGCACCGGGGCCGAGTGGGTCAGCGCGCCGACCGAGACGAAGTCGACGCCGGTCGCGGCGATCGCGGCGACGTTCTCGAGCGTGATGCCGCCCGAGGCCTCCAGCTTCGCCGGCGAGCCGGCATGATCGCGGGCCGCCACCGCGGCCTCCAGCTCGTCGACGCCCATGTTGTCGAGCAGCAGCCGCTCGGCGCCGGCGGCGAGCGCCGCCGCGACCTCGTCGGCGTCGCCGCACTCGACCTCGATCGAGCGCTCGGCGGCGGCGCGGGCGGCCGCGACCGCGGCTTCGACCCCGCCGGCGATCGCGATGTGGTTCTCCTTGATCAGGACGGCGTCGTCGAGACCCATGCGGTGGTTTGTGCCGCCACCGGCGGCGACCGCGGCCTTCTCGAGCGCCCGCAGGCCAGGGGTCGTCTTGCGCGTGTCGAGCACGCGGACGCCCGTTCCCTCGACGGCGCCGACGAACCGAGCGGTCAGCGTGGCGACGCCGGAGAGGTGGCCGAGGAGATTGAGCGCGGTGCGCTCGGCGGCGAGCAGCGCTCGCGCCGGGCCGGCGGCGGCGGCGATCGCCACCGGGACGTCGTCGCGCCACTGGCCCTCGGGAGCAAGGACCTCGAAGCTCTCTCCCCCGGCCTGGCGAAATGCCTCGCGGGCGGCATCGAGACCGAAGACGACCCCCGGTGCTTTTTGGAGGATCCGCGCCCGCGCCCGCGCGCCCGCCGGCACCACGGCCTCGCTGGTGACGTCGCCGGCGCCGATGTCCTCGGCGAGGGCCGCGGAGACGATCTGCTCGAGCGACGGCTGCACCAGCGAAGTCTCGCCGATCTCACGTTTTGCTCCCGGTCCCCGTTTAATGGACATGGTGGCCGCCCTCCCCCCCTTTCAGGAGCTGCTCGACCGCCACCGCGGCGACGTGCTCGGCTTCCTGATCGCCGCCGTCGGGCCGCACGACGCCGAGGACTGCTTCCAGGAGACCTTCCTCTCTGCCCTGCGCGCCTACCCGCGGCTCGAGGACGACGGCAACCTCCGCGGCTGGCTGCTGACGATCGCCCACCGCAAGGCGATCGACCACCACCGCGGCCGCGAGCGACGGCCGACCCCGGTCGCCGATCCTGCCGGCGGCGTTGCCGCCGCGGCGCAGCAGGACGGCAGGCCGGCGATCTGGCACGCGGTCGCCGCGCTGCCGCCGAAGCAGCGCACCGCGGTTGCCCTGCGCTTTGCCTGCGATCTGCCCCACCGCGAGATCGGTACCGCCCTCGGCTGCTCCGAGGAGGCGGCTCGCCGCAACGTCCACGAGGGAATCAAGCGACTGAGAGAGGAGCTGGCATGAGCAAGCGCAAGACCCGAGCCTCGGCTGCTGACCCGGCGAAGGCGATTCGCGCCGGCCTCGGCGATGTCGACGAGCTGGCCGCGGCGGCGGCCGGCCGGCTGACCGATGCCGCGGCGGACGCCGGACTGCTGGACGTCGCCTACGCGACGGTCGACTCCCCCTTCGGCCCGTTCGTCGTCGCGGCGACGCGCCGCGGCCTGGTGCGGCTGGCCTTCACCAACGAGCGACCGGACGACGTCCTCGAGCAGCTCGCGGCGCGGATCTCGCCGCGCCTGCTCGAGGCTCCGGCGCGGCTCGACCAGACCCGGCGCGAGCTGGAGCTCTACTTCGAGGGCAAGCTGCACGACTTCGACCTGCCGCTCGACTGGCAGCTCACCGAGGGCTTCCGCCGCCGCGTCCTGCGGGCGACGGCGCGGGTGCCCTACGGCGAGACGTCCACCTATGCCGAGATCGCGGCGAAGGCCGGCAGCGAGAGGGCCTTCCGCGCCGCCGGCAGCGCCCTCGGATCCAACCCGCTGCCGATCGTCGTCCCCTGCCATCGCATCCTTCGCAGCGGCGGCAACCTCGGCGGCTACGGCGGCGGCCTGCCGATGAAGCAGCGGCTGCTCGAGCTGGAGGGCGTGCTCTAGCGGGACTCAGCCGGCGGCGGCGATCGCCTCGCCGGTGCGGCGGGCGAGCGCCATGATCGAGACCATCGGGTTGGTCCCCGAAGCGGTCGGGAAGGCGCTGCCGTCGCCGACCCAGACCCCCTTGACGTCGTGGAGCTCTCCCAAGGGCCCGGCTACCGAGGTCTCGGGGTCGGTCCCCATGCGGCAGGTGCCCATCTGGTGGGCGCTGAAGAGGCGGTAGCCGGCGTAGCCGAAGGGGATCTGCTGGACCTCGGCGATGAAGCCGTCGAGGTCGCCGCCGCGCTGCCAGCCCGGCAGGCCGGTGGCGAGCGGGTGTATCTCGTCGGCGCCGGCGGCCTCGTGGATCCGCACCTGGGCGTCGAGGCCGCGGCGCAGGTTGGCGAGGTCGAGCTCGTCGCTGACCGCGTAGCTGACGACCGCCTCGCCGCTGGCGTCGATCGTCACCTGGCCGCCGCCGCGGTCACGGGTCAGGCCGATGAAGCTGGCGCCGTTGGCGACGTTGGCCATCACCTCCTTGTGGGCCTCGGCATTGGTCCAGGGGACCGCCGAGCCGACGATCCCGGGCGCGTACTGCGTCGTCTCGATCAGCAGGCCGTAGCCCTCGCCGGTGTCGGCGAGCTCGTCGCAGAGGAGTGCCTGCGGCGGGCCCCACCAGGCGCGCTGGTCCTCGTCGTAGCGGGCGAATACCGCGGTGCAGGGATGGACGTGGAGGTTGTGGCCGACGGCGGGGCCGCCGATGCCCGAGCGCAGCAGCAGCGCCGGCGACTCGAGCGCGCCGCAGGCGACGACGACGCGCGGCGCCCGAACCCTGACCTTGCCGACGGGGGCGCCGTCGGGGCCGAGCCGGACCGCCTCGACGCCGCTGGCGCGACCGCCCTCGCTGAGGACGCGCTCGACCCGGCAGCCGACGACGAGCCGGGCGCCGGCCGCGGCGGCATCGGCGAGCCAGGTCTTCTCGCCGCTGCGCTTGGAGCCGCTGGCATCGCCGAAGCCGATGAAGGCCGCGGTGGCGGGGTCGTAGCTGGCCGGGTCGGCGTTGCGGGCGATCGTCTCGAAGCTCCAGCCCAGCTTCTCGCAGCCCTCCCTCAGCCGCTGCTGGGGCCCGTTGAGGTCGCTGCATTCCTCGGTCGCGCCGAGCCGCCCCATGACGGCGTCGAGATGGACGTCGAACTCAGGGCCATCGACACCCTCGAGACCGTGCTCGCGCGCCCATTGCTCGCGCACCCAGGGACGTGTGCGCAGGCAGTTCATCCAGTTGATCGTCGTGCCGCCGCCGAGCGTCGTCCCGGCCTGCAGCGTGAGGTTGCCGTCGGCGCTGGGAGTCGGCCCGCCGCGCCAGTACATGTTGCGATAGGCGTCGAGCTCGTAGCCCGAGAAGTCGGCCTCGTTGAAGTAGCCGGCGGCCTCGAGGACGAGGACGTCGAGCCCGGCCGCCGCGAGCGTCGCGGCGATGACCCCGCCGCCGGAGCCGGAACCGACGATGCAGACGTCAGCGCTGAGCTCGATGTCGTCGCCGTCGAGCGCGAGCGGCTGCAGTGGCTTGGCGACGGCGGGCGGCGGTCCCGGCGGCCCCGGGTAGCCGAAGGCGTCCCAGTTGGCGTTGCGGCCGCTGTTCGGGTCGGGGGCGCCGTAGTGGACGAAGAGGGTCATCCGGATGAGCGCGTCGATGCCGGCGGCGGCCTCGGGCGAGGCGGCGGCGATCGCGGCGACGATGCCCTCGCGGGCCTGCTGGTCGGCCGCCTCGCCGAGGCCGAGCGCGGCGATCGCGTCGAGCAGCGCGCCCATGCCGGCGCGGACCTGGGGGTCGGGCATCGAGACGAGGATCTGCTCGACGTAGCCGTCGCTGCCGATCTCGCTGGCGGTGCGATGCCAGAGGCCGCCGGGATCCGGATCGCGATCGATCGCCGGCACCACCGTGTCGCAGAAGGCGGCCAGAGCGGCGCGCTGCGTGTCGGTCAACTGGTCGGGCATCGGGCTCGACGCCATCCTGACGCAAAAGCGGGTGCCGGCCTGCGACGAACGGGCTCTGCGGCGGCGCGTCTCTCGTCACTCTCGCCTGACGGTGGCTCCACTTTGTGGCCGAAGCCATGCGACCAACCGTCCTAGGCTCGCCCGATGACGCCCGCCGACTGGCTCCTGTTGCTGATCGCTCTGCCGCCGGCGGAGCCCGGGCTTGACCCGGTTCGGTTGCAGAAGGGCGCCTTCCTGCTGGCCCATGAAGCAGGGCTCGTGGCCGCCGAGCGCTACAGCTTCGCTCCCTACAACTACGGCCCGATGAGCCGCGACGTCTACGGAGATGCCGACCGGCTGGTCGCCGCCGGCCTGGTCGAGAAGCTGCCGGTCTCCGGCTACTCCTGGAGCCGGTTCCGCGCCACCGCGCGTGGAGCCCGGCGGGCCGAGGTACTGCTCAAAGGCGGCGGGGCGGCCGCCTCAGCCGTGGTCGACCTGCGCCGGATCAAGCACGAGATCGCGACGGCGAGCTTTGCCTCGCTGCTCGCCGACGTCTACGAGCGCTATCCCAGCTACGCGGTGAGATCGGTCTTCCGCGGGCCATGAGCCTGATCATGGCGCTGCGCTGCAGCGATGCCATCGTGGTCGCCTCCGACGGCCAGCTGACGGCCGACACCGCCGGCCAGCCCACACGGCTGCCGAGCCGCAAGCTCTTCGACATCGGCGAGCGCGTCGCCTGGGGGGCCGCCGGCAGCGTCGGTCTCCAGCAGACGCTGCAGGAGGAGCTGGTTGCGATGAACGGTTCGCTCGCCGACTCCTCGCCCCGCCTGCGGGAACGGCTCGCGTCCACGGTCATCCCGATCCAGCAACGCGGCATCGAGCACTTCGTCGCGCTTCCCGGGACCGACCCGCCGGTCCTCGTCTGCCTCTTCTGCTGGTGGGATCGCGAGGGCGGCCGCATCCTCGAGATCCCGCGGACGGGAGGCGATCACCAGTTCCATGACCGTTTCGCGGCGATTGGGACCGGCGAGATATTCGCCAAGTTCGCGATCGGCTCGCTGGTCGGGACCGAGCCCGCCGAGCTCGACCTCGAGCGAGCCAAGATGGTCGCCTACCGCGCCGTCGCCGAGGCGATCGACGTCGCCGCGATGTTCCTGGGGCCGCCGATCCAGATGTATGTCGTCGATCGCGATGGCGCCCGCGCCGTGCCGCGCGAGGAGCTCGACGGCGGGCTAGCCGACTCGGTCGGGATCTGGAAGGCGAGGCAGCTCGAGGCGCTGGGGCCGCTCAGCGCGCCGAGCGCTCGGCGCGCTCGATTAGCTTCGACGGGCTGACCTCGAGGGCATCGGCGAGCTTGAGGATGTTGGCGTAGCTCGGGTTGCGCTCGCCGCGCTCGATGCCGCCGACGTAGGTTCGATGCAGTCCGCTGAGGTTCGCCAGCTCCTCCTGCGAGATCCGCTGGTTGGCGCGGAAGTGGCGGATCGCCTGCCCGAGGGCGGCGTGTGCCTGGGAGCGCTCGGCCACAGGAGAAACCTTTCCGGTCGGCGCCTAAAAGTCCACACCCTATGAGTATCGGCACAGCTTTTGGCGGCGGTCTAGGGATCCAACCGGGCCGCGCGTTCGGCCGGGGCGCCAGGATCGTTTCGCCGGCCAGTGCGGCTTCGCCTGGCCGTGACCAGCAGCCCCTGCAACCCGAACCCGGCCACCACTGCGACGGTTGCAAGAGCCAGTCCCCAGCGGCCGAAGAAAGCCGCGTAGCCCCCGAGGTTCACATGGCCATCGGCGAGGAGGTCGATCGCGAGGACGACGCCGGTCCACGGAAATACCAGGAAAGCGGCGATGAAAAGTGCGGTCCGGAACCTTTCCCAGCGAGTGCCGGCTCCCCCGTGATCCGCATGCCGAGGGTCGCCGAGCCGCATGCTGCTACTTATAGCATGGCTACTTATAAGTCCCCACTACTGCTGTAGCGCTGCAGGGGCTGCCGGCAGCCGAACCGAGAACCGGCCGCCCCCCGGCGAGGGCTGCACCACGACATCGCCGTCGATCGCCCGGGCCAGGCGGCGGGCAAGCGACAGCCCGAGGCCGGCGCCGCGGCCGGCGTGCTCGCCGGCGGAGCCCCGTGCTCCGGGCTCGAAGATCCGCTCGGCCTCCCCCTCCTCCACTCCCGGGCCGTCGTCCTCGATCTCGAAGCGCACCTGCCCGTTGCCGTCGGCGAGCTTCAGCGTCAGCCGGCTGCGTCCGTAGCGGCAGCCGTTTTCGAGCAGCGGAGCGAGGACCCTCTGCACGAGCTCGGCGTCGGCGGCGACCCGCAGCCCGGCCGGTGCCGTTGCCAGGGCGAGCTCGATCCCCCTCTCGCGCGCCATCCCGGCGCAGGCGCCGAGCGCCTCCTCCGCCACCGCGAGGGCCTCGGCCTCACCGCGCTCGCCGCTGGCCTCGGCGCGCGCGGCGCCGACCAGGGTTTCCACCACCCGCTGCATCTGCTCGGCCTTCTCGAGCACGTGCTCGAGCGCCTGGCGATACTCCAGCGGCGTCCGCTCCCGCCTCAGCGCCAGCTCGGCCTCGGTGCGGACGGCGGCGAGGGGAGTGCGCAGCTCATGGGAGATCTCGGCCGAGAAGCGCTGCTCCCGCGCGAGGCTGGCGGCGATGCGGTCGAGCATCGCGTTGAGCGTCGCCGCGAGCCTGCCCAGCTCGTCGCGCGGGGCGCCGACGTCAAAGCGCCGCCGGGGGGCGTGCGCGCTCCAATCGGCGGCCGAGGCCGTCATCTGGGCGACCGGCCGCAGGGCAGAGTCGACCAGCGCTCGGGCGACGAGCATGATGCCGGCAAGCAGCAGCAGCGCGAATACCGCCGAGGCCAGCAGGGCGATCCGCTCGGTGCGGCGATACGGCGCCAGCGAGGCGCCGACGACGACCGTCCCGAGCCGGTGGCCGTGACGCACCACCGGCTCGGCCAGCAATCGGGTCTGCTGCCCGCGGACGTCCGCCGTGTCGAAGCCGCCGCCGGCGAGGGCGCGCGCGGCACGGTTGACCGCCGGCGAGACCCGCGACGGCTTCTCGACCTGGCGCGTCCCCGAGAAGACCCAGACCTGGCTGTCGAGGGCGCCGTCGTCGGGCGCCTCACGGGCGACGAGCATCCCGTCGAGGCTGGTGAGCGTGCTCAGCTCGGTCGCCGCACGGGCGCGCAGGACAGCGTTCTGATCGTGTTCGAGGCGGTTGGCGAGGACGAGGTTGAAGCCCGCCGTCAGCGCCGTCAAGGCGAGAGCGAGGACCAGCCCGACCGCCAGCAGGAGCCGCGCCCGCAGGCCGAGGTTGGGCATCAGCCGGCTCATCCGAGCGAGTAGCCAACGCCGCGGACTGTGGCGATCTCGGGCGCTCCCGGCAGCGAGCGCAGCTTTCGCCGCAGGCGGGCGACGTAGGCGTCGAGCGTGTTGTCGTGGACGATCGCGCCGTAGGGCCAGGCGCAGTCGATCAGCTCGCGGCGGCGCAGGACCTCCTGCGGTCGCGAGGCAAGCCCGGCGAGCAGTCTGAACTCGGTCGGCGTCAGCACCACCGCCTGGCCGCCGGCGGAGGCGGCATGGGTGACGGGGTCCAGGCGCAGCGACCCCGCCTCGATCGCGCCGTCGACCGAGGCGCGGCGCATCAGCGCCCGCAGCCGGGCGATCACCTCCTCGAGCGCGAAGGGCTTGGTGACGTAGTCGTCGCCGCCGGCGCTGAAGCCGGCGAGGCGGTCGCTGAGCGCATCGCGGGCCGTCAGGAAGAGCACCGGCGAGCCGATGCCCTCGGCACGGATCGCCTGGCAGAGGTCGCGGCCGTCGCTGTCGGGCAGGCCGATGTCGACGATCAGGGCATCCGGCGGGGCGGCGACGGTTGCCTGGAGCAACTCAGCCCCCGTGCGCACCGCGGTCGCCTCGAACCCCTCCTCAGCCAGGCCCCGCACCAGCAGTCGCCGCAGATCGGCATCGTCCTCGGCGATCAGGATGGTCGGGCGGCCAGGCACGGCGATCCCGCTCAGTATGCCGCCGGCACGCTATTGCTCGCGCAGGATTCCGCCAAGCGGCAGGCGGGAGAGCCCGCGAATCGCCAGCGCCGCAGCGAGGGCCGCGCCGACGAGGGCCGCGCCGCCCAGCTCGAGCAGGTAGGTCCAGGGGATCGCGAGCGCGTCCGGCGGCGGGTCGAAGACGTGGCTGAGCATCGCCACGAGCATCTCCGAGAGCAGCCAGCCGATCCCGGCAGCCAGGACGGCGCCGGCGGCGAGCACCAGCGCCGCCTCGCTCCAGAGGAAGCCGGCAATCTCACGCAGCGACGCCCCGACGGCCGCCATCGTCGCGAACTCGTGACGGCGCTCGCTGACGTTGAGGGCGACGAACAGGCCCATCGCCGTCGCCGCCAGCAAGATTGCGAACGCCTCCTCGATCTTGCTGACGCCGCTGAGGTCGACCGTCGTGATCGAGCTGACGGTCTCGGGCGTCTGCTGGCGGATGTCCTTGACGACGGCGCCGTCGGCCTTCGTCGCCGCGGCGACGCGCCGGGCGACGACGCTCGGATCGCCACTCGCCCTGGCGAAGACGACGTTGGGCCCGAGGTCGTGGCTGGCCTGCTGCAGATAGGGAAGGTTGGCGACCATGAACGAGTCCTTTGGCGCCGACGGAAACTCCTGGACCGTGCCGACGACGTGGAACGAGACGACGCGGAAGCTGCCGCTGCGGCGGTCGAGCAGGCGCAGCTTCAGCAGGTCGCCCTGGGCAAGCGAGTAGTCGGTGATCGTCTCCTTCGAGACGACGATGCCATCGGGGGTGGCGCGTAGGCGGTCGAGCGTCTGGCGCGCTCCTGCACCGACGAAGTAGGAGTCGCGAAGCGTCGTCGCCCGCGTCAGCGTCGCCGCGTCGATGCCGTAGGTGTCCTGGAGGTCGGGGCCGACGTAGGCGTAGGAGTGGTCGACGGGGCTCGTCGCGGCGACCCCCGGCACGGCGGCGATCCTGGCGGCGAGGTTGCGGCCGCTGGTCACCCCGGGCGGCGCCGTCGCGACGACATCGGCGCCAAGCGTCAGCTGGGCGTCGACGCTGGCCTGGCGGTCATAGGTGGCGGTGAAGATGCTGAGGTTGACGCCGAAGGCCAGCAGCAACCCGACCGCCAGGATTCCCCTGTTGATCGCCGCGCCGCGGCGGCCGGCGCTGGCGAGCAGCAGCTCGCGCATCGTCGAAGCGCGCTCACCGGCGCCGCGCCGCGAGATCCAGGCGACGAAGCGGCCCCGCAAGCGGACGAGCAGCAGCGCCGAGCCGATCCAGAGCAGCGCCGGCGCGAAGAACATGTAGACCGAGAGCGAGAGGGTCGGGTTCGCGTCGGGGTTGATCACCGCCGAGAAGCCAGTGCGGGCGGTCAGCCAGTAGATCAGGCCGCTGACCGCCAGCGCGACCCAGTCGAGGTAGAGCCTCTGCCAGAGCGGCTTGCCCTCGCGACGCACTGAGCGGCGGCTCTCGGCGACCGAGGCGCGAATCACCCGCGCGCTAGCCCCCAGTCTGGCGACGAGGGCGCCGGCGATTGCCCCAAGGACGCAGGTCAGGCCGGTCGCGATCGCCCGGCCGGGGCTCAGCTGGACGCCGCCCTTGACCAGCGTGTCGACGGCCGCGAGGGCGATCCCGGCGCCGATCAGCCCGGCGAGAAAGCCGACGACGACGCTCTCCTGCGCCGCCATCGCCAGCAGAGCGCGCCTTGTGGCGCCGCGGGCGCGCAGCAGGGCCAGCTCGCGACGGTCGCGGTCGACCGTGCTCAGCGCGGCGAGATAGGCGAGCCCGAAGGCGATCAGCGCACCGGGGACGGCGAGCATGATGTAGAGGGCCTCGGCGTAGAGGGCATCCTGGGAGGCGCCCGTCAGGCCCTCGGAGAGGTTGTCGACGAACCGGATCTTGCCCGGCAGGCTGCGTTCGACCCGGTTGCGGATGCGGTCGGCGCGCTTGAGCGCCGTCGACGGGCTGCCGCCCAGCGCCGCCGGGTCAACCTGGGCCTGCACCTGCCACTGGACGCCGGTCTGTGCGCCGGGCACGGCGTTGCTGCCGATGTTGGCGGCGCTGACCGCGCTGAGCGACGGGGCCAGCGTCCTGGCGAAGGTGCCCACCGGCATCACGGCGACGTTGGCCGGGGGCTGCGCCGGCGCCGGGCCGAGCTGGGGGTCAAGCGGCTGGAAGAGGACGTCCGGGGCGCTGACGAGGGCGATGCCGCTGACCTTGAACGGCTGCGGCTTGGCCCCCTTGCGGACGCTCAGGCTGACCGTCTCCCCGATCTGGGCGCGCAGCGTCGCCGCCAGCTGCTGGTCGAGCACGACCTGACCGGGCCTGAGGCCGCCCTGGAGGAAGCGGAAGCTGTGGATGTGGGCCAGATAGTCGGGCGGGACCGCGAGCAGCGAGCTCGCGCCGGCGCTGGTGGCGCCGCCGGCGCCGCTGTGCACCGCGCCGGCGATCGGTGCCGTCGCAGTCGCCGAGGCCTGGAGGATCCCCGGCTGCCGGTCCACCGCGGCGGCGATCCTGGTCGCATCCGGGTAGGAGGCCAGCGGGCCCTGCCAGTCGAGCGGCACGCTTCTGGTCGCGCTCTCGGTCATCGAGCGCAGCGACGTGCCGATGAACAGCAGCATCGCGCCCAGCAGCGCGCTGGCGATCGCGAGCACGCCGATGCGGATCGCCGTTCGCAGCGGCGTCCGCGCCAGGTTGGCGAGCGCAAGCCGAGCGGTGGTCATGCCGCCCCCTCGTCGCCGACGACTCGGCCGTCGGCAAGCTCGACCCGCCGGGCGCAGCGCTCGGCGACGGTCGGGTCATGCGTCGCCACGACCAGGGCAAAACCGAGCTCCTGCTGCAGGGCGCCGATCAGGTCGAGCACCCGCTCCGCCGTGTCTGAGTCGAGGTGCCCGGTCGGCTCGTCGCAGAGCAGCAGCTCGGGGCGCTGGCCGAGGGCGCGGGCGATCGCCGCCCGCTGCGCCTCGCCGCCGGAGAGCTCGCCCGGCAGTGAGTCGAGCTTGTCGCCCAGCCCGACCACGGCAAGCAACCGCTCGGGGTCAGTGCCCTCCCCCGTCGCCCTGGCCGAGTGGATGGCGAAGGCGACGTTCTCGTAGGCGGTGAAGTACGGCATCAGGCTCGGCGACTGGAAGACGTAGGCGATGCCGTCGGAGCGAGCGCGGCCGCGGGCGCTGGCGTCGAGCGAGGAGAGCGGGCCGCCGCGCCAGCGGACCTCGCCGGCGCTGGGCTCGACCAGGCCGCCCAGGACGTGCAGCAGGGTGGTCTTGCCCGAGCCCGAGGGGCCGCGCAGCGCCACCGTCTCGCCGGCGGCTATCTCGAGGTCGACGTCGACGAGAGCATCGACCCGGGCCGGGCCGCGGCCATAGGAGACGGACACTCCCTCGCCGCCTGCGAGGGCAGCCTCGCGACTCGCCACGACCGCCATCAGACCGTCACCATCAGACTGCGCGCCCATCGCGGATCTCGATGACGCGGTCCGCGCGCTGGGCCACGGTTTCCGAGTGGGTGACGATGACTACCGTCGTGCCGTTCTCCTGGCGCAGGCTGTCGAGCGTGTCGAGCACCAGCGCCTCGTTGGCGGAGTCGAGCTCTCCGGTCGGCTCGTCGGCCAGCAGCAGCTGGGCCCGGCGCGCCGCCGCCGCCGCGATCGCGACGCGCTGCTGCTCACCGCCGGAGAGGTCGGTGGCGCGCTGCGAGTGGCGATCGCCGAGGCCGAACTGCTCGAGCGCCGCCCGGGCCGCCCGCCTCGACGTCGGCGTACCGGAGAGCCTCATCGAGAGGGCGACGTTCTCCTCCGCCGTCAGGCCGGACCAGAGGTTGGCGCTCTGGAAGACGATCGAGACGTCGCGGGCCCGGTAGCGGGCGAGCTCCTCCTCGTCGAGCTGGCCAAGCGGGCTGCCGAGGCCGCGCAGGTCGCCGGCCGAAGGCTGATCGAGGCCGGCAGCGAGCGAGAGGAAGGTGCTCTTGCCCGAGCCCGAGGGGCCGAGGACGGCGACGATCTCGCCGCGCTCGATCCGCAGATCGAGACCTCGCAGCGCGACCGTCTCGACGGGTCCCGAGCGGTAGATCTTGAAGACGTCGCGACACTCCAGCGCACCCCACTCGATGCGCTCGGGTGGGCGCTCCGGCTCGACGTAGAGTGACTGCGACGGAAGGTCGTCGCCTAGAGCCACTTGAAGCTCTGGCTGATCATCCGGAAGGCGTCGACGTTGTCGACTCCCTTGGGCGTGCCGAGGTCGACGATTGCCAGCCGCCCCTTGCTCGCGTACTCGTAGCGGTCGGTGATGATCGTCAGCCGCTTGCCCGTGACGGGGTCCGGCTTGGCGAGCGTCGTGTAGGTGACCTTGACCACCGGCACGCCCTTCACGGTCAACTGCTTCGGGCTGCCCGCGCTCAGTCCGGGATCAGCCGCCCTGAGCTTCGCCATCTCGGCGCTCACCGAGGCCACGGTCGGTGCCGGGCCCTTGCTGACGACGACGTGGATCGTGTTGCTCTTGTTCTCGAAGGTGACGTCGGCGCCAGATCCGTGCCGTGCCCAGCCCTCCGGGTAGGGAATCGAGTAACCGCCGGCCGTGTCGCGGAAGGTCAGGAAGACCTGGTTGTCGGGAATGTCGCCGCTGGCCGTGGCCTGGGCCTCGGATGCCCCAGTCGAGGAGGTCTGCGGGCTCGACGACTTGCCGCAGCCGGCGACCACCAGGGCGGCGAACAGGAGGAGGATTGGCAGCGCTCGGAGCTTCATCGCTACGAGCCAAGGTAGGCCGCGACGCCTGAATTTGTCCTGAACGACGGCGCCGCACGCGGCCAGCGGGTATACAGGCTCTGTCGTCCACGCTTTCAGCGTCCGTTCATGAACGCCACGGCACAATCCACCCGCCGATGCGACTGCTGATCGCCGAGGACGAGCCCAAGCTCGCAAATGCCCTGGCCCGTGGGCTGCGCCGCAGCGGCTACGCCGTCGACGTCATCGACAGCGGCGACGGCGCCCTCCATCAGGCCCGCGTCTACGAATACGACTGCGTCGTGCTCGACGTGATGCTGCCCGGCCTCGACGGCTTCGGCGTCTGCTCGAAGTTGCGGGCGGAGGGCTTCGGCGCGCCTGTGCTGATGCTGACCGCCCGCGATCAGCTCGACGACCGGGTTCGCGGCCTCGACGCCGGCGCCGACGACTATCTCGTCAAGCCATTCGCCTTCGACGAGCTCGTCGCCAGGTTGCGGGCGCTGACTCGCCGAGGCAGCTCGAGCCGGCCCGCCGTTCTCAGCTTCGGGGAACTGGTCATCGACCCGGCCGCCCGCTCGGTGACCCACCGTGGCCGCTCGGTCGAGCTGAGCCAGCGCGAGTTCGCTCTGCTCGAGTTCCTCGGTCGCCACGCTGGCCAGGTCGTACGGCGAACCGAGCTGCTCGAGCACGTCTGGGACCAGCACTTCCCCGGCGACTCGAACATCGTTGACGTCTACGTGGGCCGCCTGAGAAAGAAGCTCGACGCGCCGGCCGGAGAGCTGATCAGGACGGTGCGCGGTGTCGGCTACTCGCTCGAGCCAGTCCTCGAATGAAGATGCCCATCCGGGCTCGCCTGACGGCCTGGTACGTCGGGCTACTGGCATTGATCCTGATCGCCACCGGCGCCTTCGTGATCACCCGGCTCCGCGCCGACCTGCGCGGCGAGGTCGACGAGTCGCTGACCTCGGCCGCGGTCCAGATAGCCCGCGGCTATCAGTCCGAGGGCGAGAAGGACTTCCGCGACGTCAGCAAGACGGTCTTCGCGCCGCCGATCGAGGGCGCGGTCGCCCAGGTGATCGATCCCGATGGCCGTGTCGTGCTCTCGCAGGGCGGCGGCGTCAGCCGCCAGGCGATGATCGGGCCGCCGGTGCGCCGGCGGGCGCTCGACGGCAGAGCTCGACTGACCACCTATCTCGGTCCCAGCAGCGATCCCTACCGGGTGGTGGCGATCGGCGTCCATCGCGCCAGCGCCGTCCAGATCGTCGTCGCCGGCCGCTCGCTGCAGGACAGCGACCGCTCGGTCCGCCACCTGCTCTCGTTGCTTGCGCTGGCCCTGCCGGTGGCGCTGGCGGCGACGGCGGCCGGGGGATGGCTGCTCGCCCGCAAGGCGCTGCGGCCGGTGGAGCGGATAACCGACCAGGCGGAGACGATCGGCATCGATCGGCTGGACGACCGCGTCGCCGTCCCCAACAGCAGCGACGAGATCTCCCATCTGGCCCAGACCTTCAACTCGATGCTCGACCGCCTCCAGGGCGGCGTCGACCAGCGCCGCCGGCTCGTCAGCGACGCCTCGCACGAACTGCGCACGCCGATCGCGGCGATGCGCGCCGAGCTCGAGGTCAGCCTGCTCGACGAGGCACTGCCGGCGTCTGCCCGCGCCGTCCTCCTCAGCGCCCTCGAGGAGGTCGACCACATGGGCCGCTTGGTCGCCAACCTGCTGACCCTGGCCCGCGTCGACGAGGGCCAGCTCGAGCTGGAGCTGGAGCCGGTCTCACTCGACGAGGTGGCAGCCGAGGTCGCGCGGTCGCTCGGGTCGATGGCCGCTCGCAGCGGCGCCAAGATCGAGCTCGAAGGCGCTTCCGTCGGCGTCGTCGGCGATCGTGAGCGACTGGTCCAGGTCGTGACCAACCTCGCCGCCAACGCGATCAAGCATGGCGGCGAGGGCGTCCGGGTGCGGATCGCGACCTGGCGCGGCGAGCGCGGCGCCGGCCTGACCGTCGGCGACAGCGGCGGCGGCATCCCCCGGGAGCAGCAGAGCCGGATCTTCGACCGCTTCTCTCGGGTCGACGAGTCGCGCTCCCGCGGGGCCGGAGGCGGCGGTCTCGGCCTCGCCATCTGCCAGGAGATCGTCACCGCCCACGGCGGTCGGCTCTGGGTCGAGAGCGAGCCCGGAAAGGGCAGCAGGTTCTCGTTCGAGCTGCCCGCGTCTGGGCCGGCGGAGAGCTAGATCCGATCCAGCCCGGCTTTCATCGTCCCGTTAGGAACGCCTCTCTAGGTTGAGACGCGATGGGAGCGCAAGCCAACAAGGAGGTCATCGTGAAGCGCAAGTACCTGCTGCTGGTGGGGGCAGTCGTCGCCCTCGGCGGCGGCGGCGTGGCCACGGCCATCGCCACCGACCACGATCAGACGGCGAGCGGCTCGAAGGCCGACCAGGCCCGCGAGGCGGCTCTCCGTTACACCGGTGGAGGCAAGGCGGGCGTCGTCGAGCCGGACACCGAGCACGGCTCTTCGTGGGACGTCGAGGTGACCAAGCCCGACGGATCCCCCGTCGACGTCCGTCTCGACAGCGGCTACAAGCTGGTCGAGATCACGAGCAACCGGGACGGCTAGTCCCGCAGCTCCAAGCCGAGGAGAGGGCGGTCCGCCTGAAGGATCGCCCTCACCTCGGCTTGCTTTGATCCGCCGCTTAGGCGGACCTCTTAGGCTGCCGCGCCGATGGCCGACCGAGCGAATCTCAACGGCGAGCCGCCGCCGGAGCGTCGCCGCCTCGCGGGCGGCGTCAGCGAGCGCCGAGCCCAGGTCAGGCGTCGCCGAGCTGCCGTTGTCATGGCGATTGCCGCAGTTGCCGCCGCGATCGCCGTCGTCTCGACCGGCCCCGGAGACTCGGGCGTCGGCGACAAAGCCAAGCAGGCCGCGCCGCAGCCGGTCCGCTCGATCCGGCTGGTCGCCCATCGCGCCGGCCGGCTGCGCCAGCCGCTTCAGGACGTCGCGATCGCCGCGCGGGGAAACTCGCAACTGCTGCTCGGCGGCCTCGACGCGACCGACGTCTCACGGGCCGAGGTCAGCGAGCTGAGCGGCGGTCGGGTGCGCCCCGTCGCCAGGCTGCCGCAGCCGGCGCACGACGCCGCGGCCGCGGCGCTCGGCGGCTCGGTCTTCCTCTTCGGTGGCGGCCAGGCCGCCTCGACCGATGAGATCGTCGAGCTCGGCGGCGGCGGGCCGGCGCGGGTCGTCGACCATCTGCCCGAGGCCCGCTCGGACCTCGGCGTCGCGGTGGTCGGAGGAACGGCCTACCTCGTCGGCGGCTATACCGGCACTCAGGCGCTGGCGACGATCCTCGCCTGGCGGCCGGGGACCAAAGCACGCGTCGTCGGGCGACTGCCGCAGCCGCTGCGCTACGCCGCCGTGACCGCTATCGGCGGCAAGGTGCTCGTCGCCGGCGGCTCGACGGCGACCGCGGCCAGCCGCGAGGTGCTCAGCTTCGACCCAACGACCGGCAGGACCCGTGTCGTCGGGCGGCTGCCGCGGGCCACGACTCACGCCGCGGCCGCTGCGCTCGGCGGCCACGCCTACGTGATCGGCGGCCGCGGAGCCCAGCCCGGCACGCCGACGAGTGCCATCCTGGCCGTCAATCCGGCCAGTGGCCGCGTGCAGCCGGCCGGGCACCTGCCACGGCCCCTCTCGGACATCGCCGCGATCGCCGCCGGCAACGGGATCCTCGTCGCCGGTGGCCGCGATGCCTCGGCGCCGGTCGCCGACGTCACCCTGCTGACCCCCGCGCCCGCCACGGCCCCCCGAGCGCCACGGCCGGCCGCGCTCCGCCTGGGCCCCTGGCTGCGCCGCGGCTCGGACCCGAGCGTCCTGCCCGGCAACATCCTGATCGCCGACAAGCTCAACAACCGCCTGCTCGAGATCGACCCGCGCGGCAACACGGTCTGGCAGTTCCCGCGCCGCGGCGACCTGCGACGAGGCGAGACGTTCCTGATCCCCGACGACGCCTTCTTCGACGCCAGCGGCAAGCACGTCATCGCCACCCAGGAGGACAACTTCGTCATCAGCATCATCGACGTCGCCACCCACCGGATCGTCTACCGCTACGGGACTCCCGGCGTGCCGGGGTCCGGGCCCAATCAGCTCAACAACCCCGACGACGCCCTCTTCACACCCGACGGGTCGATCTTCACCGCCGACATCAAGAACTGCCGGCTGCTCTACATCCGGCCCCCCGCCCATCGGCCCACGCGCCAGCTCGGCACCACCGGCCAGTGCGTACACGACCCCCCGCGCTCCTATGGCAGCCCCAACGGCGCCTTCCCGATGGCAAACGGCAACACCGTCGTCACCGAGATCAACGGCAACTGGATCGACGTCATCAATCCGGCCGGGCGGCTCGTCTCGGCTGCACACGCGCCGGGCTACGGCTACCCCTCCGACACCAACGAGGTGCGGCCGGGCGTGTTCCTGACCGTCGACTACTCCGCACCAGGCGGGATCCAGACGTTCAACTCTCAGGGCCGCGCACGCTGGAGCTACGCGCCGCAGGGAGCCGCGGCACTCGACCACCCGTCGCTGGCGCTGCCGCTGCCCAACGGCGACGTGCTCGCCAACGACGACTACAACGACCGCGTCATCGTCGTCGACCCGCGCACGAACAGGGTCGTCTGGCAGTACGGGCACATGAACGTGCCGGGCTCGCGCCCGGGCTATCTCAACAACCCCGACGGCGTCGACCTCGCCCCTCCCCACGCGCTCGCCAACCGCTTCGAGCTGGTGCCGCCGCGCTAGACGACGGGCGGACGGGCCGGGCCGCCGCGCTAGGGCGCGGTCTTGAGCAGGTAGTCGCGGACGAACTCGTCGATGTCGCCGTCGAGGACCCGCTGGGCGTCGCCGACCTCGTGCCCGGTGCGGTGATCCTTGACCCGCTGGTCGGGGTGGAGGAAGTAACTGCGGATCTGCGACCCCCAGGCGACGTCCTTGACCTCGCCCCTCTCCTTGGCCAGCGTCTCGGCGCGCTTTCGCTCCTCCAGCTCGATCAGCTTCGAGCGCAGGAACTGCATCGCCGTGGCTCGGTTCTGCAACTGCGAGCGCTCGTTCTGGCACTGGACGACGATGCCGCTGGGGTTGTGGGTGATCCGCACCGCCGAGTCGGTCTTGTTGACGTGCTGGCCGCCCGCCCCCGAAGCGCGGTAGGTGTCGATCCGCAGGTCGCCCTCGTCGATCTCGACCTCGACGTCCTCGGCGACCATCGGCCCGACGTCGAGCTGGGCAAAGCTGGTGTGGCGCCGCGCCGAGGAGTCGAACGGCGATATCCGCACGAGCCGGTGGACGCCGCGCTCGGCGGCGAAGAGGCCGTAGGCGTTCTCGCCACGGGCGATGAAGGTCGCCGACTTCAGCCCCGCCTCCTCCCCCGGCGAGGCCTCCTTCATCTCAACCTCGAAGCCACGCTTCTCGGCCCAGCGCAGGTACATCCGCAGCAGGATCTCGGCCCAGTCCTGGGAGTCGGTGCCGCCGGCGCCGGCGTGAACCGTGACGACCGCGTCGCCCGCGTCGTACTCGCCGCTGAACAGCCGCTGCTCTTCGAGCTGCGCCAGGCGGACCTCGACCGAGTCGATCTGGGCGCCCAGCTCAGCGGCGACGTCCTCGTCCTCGGCGGCCAGCTCGGCCAGCTCGCCGAGATCGGCGATGTCACGCTCGAGCTCACCGAAGGTGTCCAGGCGTCGCTTGGCGCGGGCGTGAGCGGCCGAGGTCTGGGCCGCCTTCGCCTGTTCGTCCCAGAAGCCGGGCCGCTGCATCTCAGCCTCGAGCCGCTCGACCTCCTGCTGCAGCGAAGCGGGGTCAAAGATAGTCCGCGAGCAGCTTCAGCTGCGCGCGGATGTCGGCGAGGCGCTCGGCAACGGCTTCTCTGGAGAGCGTCTCGGCCATGGGGGGAGAGATTAGCCGCGCCGCGGCTTAACCGTCCAGGTCACGCCGCCTGCGATAGGTGACCACGATGCTATGGTCATTTCAGATGGAAGAAGAAACGCTCAAGGACAAGACGGTCCCGATCACCCTGTTCAAGGCCCGCTGCCTGAAGCTGCTCGACATGGTCGCCAAGAGCGGCGTGCCGCTGCTCGTGACCAAGCGCGGCAAGCCGCTGGTCAGAGTCCTCCCCGCCGAGCCCGTTCCCTCGTTGCGCGGCAGCGTGACCTTCC
This sequence comes from Solirubrobacterales bacterium, assembly GCA_033856175.1. Lineage (GTDB taxonomy): Bacteria > Actinomycetota > Thermoleophilia > Solirubrobacterales > 70-9 > JAWVFK01. The sequence continues at coordinate 27,077 of JAWVFK010000037.1, forward strand.
TCGTCTCCGACGAGGAGTTCATCGCCCCGCTCGACGAGCACTGGGACGTCGAGAGCTGATCGTCCTCGATACCCACGTCTGGGTCTGGTGGGTCGTGGCGCCGGAGCGACTAAGCGTGGCCGCTGTCGAGGCGATCAACGACGCCCGACGGGTGGGCATCCCAGCTATCTCGTGTTTCGAGGTGTCACGCCTGGCAGCCCGCGGGCGAATGAGACTGGACCGAGGGTCCGCTGCCTGGATCGTCCAAGCACTCGGAAATCCCCGTGTCGAGGTCTTCGACGTCAACCCGGAGATCGCGCAGGCCGCAGGTGAGCTCGACCAGAAGCGCTTCCCCGGCGACCCGATCGACCGCCTGATCTACGCGACCGCACGCGAGGTCGGCGCCGACCTGATCACCGCCGACAAGCGGATCCGCGAGTTCGACCCACAGCGAACGATCTGGTAGCAAGCTCCTTGCCCCGCCGCTCAGATGACCGCCGAGGATGCTTGCAGACGCTGCTCGACGCCCTCGGCCCCCCGGGTCAGCCAACCGGAGTTGCGGACCGTGAAGAGAGCCCAGATGTTGAGCCAATAGAGCAACGACTCGTACAAAAGCATGTAGCCGAGGAGGCCCGGAATTCGCTTCGGCGAAGCTACGACGAGGAAGACGTTCCTTACGGCGCTCACCAGGATCCAGCTCGGGAGGATCGCGATCAAGAAGAAGTGCGGATCGGTTACGAGCAGACCGACGACCGCCAGCCGTAGTCCGAAGGTGAGGAAGGGCTCCGGAAGGTCCCACAACAACACCTGGGCAAAAAGCATCCGCTTGTGCCGCCAGGCATGCGTCAGCGTGTAAATCGATTCGCGGATGAAGCCGCGCTTCCATCGGGTCTGCTGGCGTACGAAGGCACCAAGCCGATCCGGCGTTTCGGTGTGCGCCACGGCCAGCGGGACGTACACGACATCCCCTCCTCCACGCAGAACGAGGTTGGTGAGGTGTCTGTCCTCGGAGTGGGTGCACGCCCTGCCCAAGAAGCGCTGGGCGTGAAATTCGTCGATCAAGCCGATTAGAACATCCGCACGATAGGCCGCCAGGCAACCGCTGCAGCAGACGACCGACCCAATGGCCGACTGTGCGAGCTTGTAGATATTCAGACCGACCCAATAGTAAGCACCGACCACATGGGTCAGCAGGTTGTCCCTCTCGTTAAGCAGTCGCACATCACCGGTCGACGCGGCGATGCCTGAGACCTTCAGCGGCTCGACGATGCGGACCAATGCGTTACGGTCGAGAACGGTGTCGCTATCGATAGTGACAACGAACTGCACATCGTCAGATAGTCGCTTCACGGCGTGGTGCAGCGCTTCGCGCTTGCCACGGTTCTGCGAAAGCGAATAGAGAGTCGCACCATGCTGCTCTGTCCACGCAACCAAGGACTGTCCCACGCCGTTGGTGGAGCCATCGTCGATGATCACGATTTCCTTGTTGCCTCGAGCATCCGCCACTGAATCCAGCGAGCGCTCGAGAAGGGGCCAGTCCTCGTTGAAGCAGGGAACGAGGACGGCAATCCTCTCTTCGGCGTATTCCGGGTACGTCCTTCTGCGGACCTGGCCGAAGAGAAGGAGACCAAAGATGTACCAGGTGTGGACAACCATGAGGCCCAGAATCCCCACCGCGAGCAGATCCCAGATCTCAATCGGCGCACGCAGCAACGCCCAGAGAAACAGCCCAAAAGAGCCTCCGAGCAAAGCGATCACCAACCCGTAAAGACCCCCCTGGACCTTGCCCCGATACATGTTGCGTTGGCCCGGTCTGCCGACTGACTCAGCTGAGCTGCGGGCTGAACGGAAGGAAGTAGATCTGCCCCCGATGAACCAGCTTGCAGCGCTTGTGCTGAATATGCAACGTCCGCCGGATCTCCGCGTCGCTGTCCACGTCGTGGACGAGGTAGACCTTCACCCGACGGCCCCCGACCCGCATGCGAATGACATCCACGTCGTACTTCCGTTGGAGACGTCTGACCTGTCGTCGGCTAATGGCGCATACCCGCTGTGTCCTCTTGAAGCTGCTCGCTGCTGCTCCGTCGTTTGCAAACGCGACGAACTCCGCACTGGTCCGCAGCATGGGCTCCTTCGCGATCGCCTCAGCGAGAGCATCGCTCTGCGACTGAGTTGTGCCGGCGACGCTCAGATATGCGAATGCGGTGAACGCCAGCAACATCGGCACGGCGACCAGCCACGTCGTCCTTCTGAATACCACTGCTACCCCTTCCTCTGCCGTAGCCCGCCCGAGCGGTGCTACCTATAGTCATCTTGAGGGCGAAACTGTAGCAGGCTTGAGCCAGCCCTTCGAAGGAGCTAAAGCTTCAAGCCGCCGCGTCGAGTCCGGCAGCGTCCAGCGCCTCAGCCCGGTCCTCGAATGGCTGCCATCGGCGCACCTTGCCGTCGTGGAGGTCGAACAGCCAGGCCATCGGCTCCTCGCGCGCCAGCTCGCCGTCCTCGTCCCAGTGCCAGCGGCGGAGGATCAGCGCCAGCACGCGGTTCGGGCCGGCGTCGTGTAGCTCCTCGATGACGATCTGCTGCTGGACGCCGCCGGGCGCCCGCGTCGCCCACTCGCGCGCCTCCTCGATCCCCCGCCGCATTCGCTTCAACGAGTGCATCTCGACGTCGTCGTCGAGCAGGGCGATGAAGCCGTCGAGGTCGTGGGCGTTGAACGCCGCGACGAAGCGCTCGACGACCTCGGTCGGGGACGTCATCGACCCCGCGTCAGGCGCCGTGGCACTTCTTGTACTTCTTGCCCGAGCCGCACCAGCAGGGGTCGTTGCGACCGAGGTTCTCGTGCTCGTCGTTGACCTGGGTCTCGACGATTCCTGAGCCGTTGCTGCCGCTCGGCGGCTCCGGCCCCGGCGGGACATTCGTCTGGCCGGGCGCATCGAGCGCCGGTGGTTGATCGAGCGCCGACGGCTGGTCGAGCGTGCCGCCCGAGTACTGGATGCCCCTCGCCGGCGCGGCCGGCGGGGCAAACGCCTCCTGGGCCTGCGGAGCGATGTCGACCTCGACGTGGAAGATCAGGCGGGCGAACTCCTCCCATATCGAGTGCATCATCTCCTCGAACATCAGGTAGCCCTCGTTCTTGTAGGCGACCAGCGGGTCGATCTGGGCGAAGCCGCGCAGGTGGATGCCCTCGCGCAGGTAATCCATCTCGTAGAGGTGCTCGCGCCAGCGGCCGTCGATGATCTGCAGCAGGATCGCCCGCTCGAGGCTGCGCGTCAGCTCGTCGCCCAGCTCCTGCTCGCGCCTGGCGTAGATCTCGAGCGCGATTCCGACGATGTCCTGCTTGAGCTGCTCGCGGTCGATCGTGTCGAGGTTGGCGCTGGTCAGGTCGACGTCGGCGGGCAGCAGCAAGCCGAGCTGGGTCTGAAGGCCGCCGAGGTCCCAGTCCTCGATGATGTCGCCGGGCGTGTAGCCCTCGACGAGGCGCTCGAGGACGCCGCCCATCTCCTCCTTGGCGGCCGCTGACATGTCGCGGCCCTCGAGGATCTCGCGCCGGTACTTGTAGATCACGCGGCGCTGCTCGTTCATGACGTCGTCGTACTCGAGCACGCGCTTGCGGATCAGGAAGTTCTGCTCCTCGACCTTGCGCTGGGCGCTCTCGACGGTGCGCGTCAGCATCTTCGCCTCGAGCGCGATCTCCTCGCCCTGCTCGTCGATCGGGCCCAGCCGGTCGAGGATCTTGTACATCCGGTCGCCCGAGAACAGGCGGATGACGTCGTCCTCGGCGGAGAGGTAGAAGCGCGACTCGCCGGGGTCGCCCTGGCGGCCGGCGCGGCCGCGCAGCTGGTTGTCGATCCGCCGCGACTCGTGGCGCTCGGTGCCGCAGATGAACAAGCCGCCGAGCTCGCGGACCCTCTCCCCCTCCTCGGCGGTGCTCTCCTCGAGGCGCTCGACCTCGGCGGCGAGCACCTCGTCCCAGCCGTCGCTGCCAGGCTGGACGCCACGCTTGTTGAGCTCCAGCACGGCCATCTGCTCAGGGTTGCCGCCGAGCTTGATGTCGACGCCGCGGCCGGCCATGTTGGTGGCGATCGTGACCGCGCCGACGCGGCCGGCCTGGGCGATCGTCTCGCCCTCTCGCTTGGCGTGCTCGGGCTTGGCGTTGAGGACGACGTGCTGGACGCCGCGGCGCTTGAGCTCCTCCGAGATCATCTCCGAGACCTCGACCGAGACGGTGCCGACGAGGATCGGCTGGCCGGTCTCGTGGCGTTCCTCGATCTCGGTGAGGACCCTCTTCCACTTGCCCTGCTTGGTCTTGTAGATCTGGTCGTTGTGGTCCTTGCGGACCATGTCGACGTTCGTCGGGATCTCGACGACCGGGATCTTGTAGATCTTCATGAACTCGGTCGCCTCGGTCAGCGCCGTGCCGGTCATGCCGCCGAGCTTGTCGTAGAGGCGGAAGTAGTTCTGGAGGGTGATCGTCGCCAGCGTCTGGTTCTCCTCGCCGATCCGCACCCCCTCCTTGGCCTCGACGGCCTGGTGGAGGCCCTCTGACCAGCGCCTGCCCTCGAGGATGCGGCCGGTGAACTCGTCGATGATCATCACGTTGCCGTCGACCACCGCGTAGTCCTTGTCGCGCTTGTAGAGCGACTCCGCCTTCAGCGACTGGACGAGGTGGTTGACGAGCGTCCCGTGCTCGGAGAGATAGAGGTTGTCGACGCCGAGGAACTCCTCGGCGCGGGTGACGCCGCGCTCGGTCGGCGCGACCGTCTTGTGCTTCTCGTCGAACTCGTAGTCGTAGTCGACCTCCGAGGTGTCCTTCGACTCGCCGAGCGACTTCAGCTTGTCCGTGGCCTGGACGCCGACCATCTGCTTGGCGAGCCGGGCGAAGCTGTAATAGACGTCAGCCGCCTGCTCGGGCTGGCCGGAGATGATCAGCGGCGTCCGCGCTTCGTCGATGAGGATGTTGTCGACCTCGTCGACGACGGCGAAGCCGTGGCCGCGCTGGACGCAGTCCTCGAGCGTGCCGGCCATGTTGTCGCGCAGGTAGTCGAAGCCGAACTCGGAGTTGGTCCCGTAGGTGACGTCACAGGCGTAGGCGTCGCGGCGGATCAGCGGGTCGTCGGACTCCTGAATCACGCCGACCGTCACCCCGAGCGCCTCGTAGATCGGCGACATCCAGTCGGCGTCGCGGCGGGCGAGGTAGTCGTTGACGGTGACGACGTGGACGCCGGTGCCGGGCAGCGAGTTGAGGAAGACGGCGAGCGTGCCGGTCAGCGTCTTGCCCTCGCCGGTCTTCATCTCGGCGATCGAGCCGTCGTGCAGAGCCATGCCGCCGATCAGCTGGACGTCGAAGTGGCGCTGGCCGAGCGTCCGCTTGGCGGCCTCGCGGGTCAGCGCGAAGGCCTCGGGGAGGAGGTCGTGGAGGGACTCGCCGCCGCGGGCGCGCTCGCGCAGCCCGTCGGCCTCCTCGCGCAGCTCGGCGTCCTCGAGCAGCTCCATCTCCGCCTCGATGCGGTTGATGGAGTCGACGCGCTTCTCGAACTGCTTGAACTTGCGCGACTCGCCCGTCCGCAGGGCGCGGTCGATCAGTGCCTTGGCCATGCAGTCAGGCTAGCAACGGCCCAGATCAGTCATCCAGCGGCGTGCTTCAGGCGGTTCTGCCGCGCAGGCGGTTGACCAGATGCCGGGTGCGGGCTCGCTTACGGCGCTTCTCGCGGTGGCGCTTGACCTGACGGCGGATGTCCTCGGCCAGCTCGTGGATCGAGTGGACCATCTCCGGCGAGGCCTCGTGGGCCCGCAGGGTGATGCCCTTGAGCCGCAGGACCGCCTCGGCGACGTAGTGATCGCTGATCGCCGGATTGCGCTCCTCCGAGAGCTCGATGTCGAGCGTCGCCAGCTCCGAGACCTGCTGGCCCGTCCGCGCGAAGCGCTTGTGGACGTGATCTCTGAGCTCCTCCGTCACCTCGACGTTCCGTCCCCTGATCTCGATCCGCACGCTTGCTCTCCTTTCGTCGGGGTGGAGGCATGGCCCCGAAGGGCCACTATGTGTTTTGCCTGTTCGAGGCAATGCTAAGCCTCCGGGGCCGATTCTCCAAACCGCCGGACGGTCCGGCCAGCGGGCATCCAGCGCTCATCGAGTCCAGGCGAAGGCGAGCGCGACCACCCTGTGGGAGCCGGCGGCGCGGAGGGCGGCGGCGCAAGCGGCGAGCGTCGCTCCGGTGGTGACGACGTCGTCGACGAGCACGGCCTGCTCGGGTGGGCGTCCGCTCACCGTGACCCGGGGCGGGCGGGCAAGGCGATCGGCCCGGCTGCGACCGACCTGCCGCGGCCCGTCGGCTCGCCGCAGACACGACGCCAGCGGCAGGCCGCAGCGGGCTGCCAGCTCAGCGGCAATCGCCGCGGCGGGATCGAAGCCGCGCCGGCGCCGCCTGGCCGGTGCCGCCGGCACCGCGACGAGCGAGCCGCCGAGCGCCTCCAGCGGCGCGGTCTCGGCCATCCTCGCGGCGAGCAGTCCCGCCACCGAGGCGAGGCCGCCGAACTTCATCGCCACGACCACCCGCTGGGCGACGCCTTCATGGGCGGCCGCAGCCCAGGCAAGATCGACGCCTCGCGGCGGCGGTACCCGGACGGGGCCGAGTCGCTCGAGGCTGCGGTTACATGGCCCGCAGAGCAGCGCCTCGGGGGTGCTGAGGGCGCCGCAGCCGACGCACAGCGGCGGCGCCAGCAGGCTGAGGGCGGGGTCGAGCAGCGATCGCAGCGTCGGCACGATGCGCGGACGCTGCCCGATCGAAGCGCACGAAACACCCGCGCTTCGCAACACACGCGCTTCGTGCACGTGCGTTTTAATGGTCAGGGAATGGGGCCGATGCCGGCCACCTCGCTGCGCCTTGGGCGGCTAGGCGCCCGGGCCGCTTACTGGCGGTTGCCGAGAACCGCCTGCACCCGCGAGCGCAGCTCGTCGGGGCTGAACGGCTTCTTGATGTAGTCGTCGGCTCCTGCCTCGAAGCCGCGCTTCACATCGGACTCCTGGACGCGAGCGGTCAGCAGGATCACCGGAACGTCCTTGGTGTCCTCACCGGCACGCATGTCCTCGGTGACCTCGTAGCCGTCCTTGCGGGGCATCATCACGTCGATCACCGCCAGGTCGGGGCGAAGCTCACGGGCGAGCCGCAGAGCGGCGTCCCCGTCCTCTGCCTGAGCCACGTCGTAGCCCGCTTCCTCGAGGCGGAACGAAACGAGGGCGAGAATGTCCTCTTCGTCGTCGGCAACCAGCACCAGGGGCCGCTGCCTTCCGTTCACTGCCGTCATCGCGTTACCTGCGCTTTCTGCGAGCGTGGGTGGGCGTGGTCATGCTTGTTCATCGGCACTCGTACCCTAAAGGTTGAGCCGGTGTCGATTTCGTCCCCGAAGCGCTCAAACCCTCGCAACGGCCAGCACCCCGGCAGCGAGTATCGCGCCGGGCGGAACCTGGGCGCCGTCGAGCAGAACCGACTCGCGCAGCATCGCCCCCTCGCCGATCGTGCAGCCGTCGCCGATCACGAGCGGGCCTTCGATGCGAACGCCGCTGCCGATCTTGCAGTCGCGGCCGATCAGAGCCGGCCCGTTGACCTCGGCGCCGTCGAGCGACGTTCCGGGGCCCGCCCGGACTCCATCGCCGAGCTCGGCCCCCTCCGGCAGCTCGAGACCGACCCTGCCGGCGATCGCGTCGAAGTTGCCCTGGCGCAGCTCCTCGAGGTTGCCGATGTCGTTCCAGTAGGCGTCGATCTCGTGGCCATAGAAGGGGACGTCGGCCTCGAGCAGCGCCGGGAAGACGTCCAGCGCCCAGTCGGCGAAGCCCTCGGCGTCGTCCGGCTTGGCGGCCCTGCTCTCACCCGGGGCCGGGAAGAAGTCGAAGATCTCCGAGCGGAACATGTAGATGCCGCAGTTGGCCAGATCGGAGAGCGCCTCGGCGCTGTCGGGCTTCTCCTGGAAGCCCTGGATTCGCCCGTCCTCGCCGGTGATGACGACGCCGTACTCCGAGGTCTCCGCGACCCGCTTCAGCGCCAGCGTGGCGATGCCGTCATGGGACTCGTGGAAACGGCGCATCGCCGCCAGGTCGATGTCGGTCAGCGCGTCCCCGGAGATCACGAGAAACGAGTCGCCGAGGAAGCCGGCGCAGTTGCGAACGCCGCCGGCGGTGCCGAGCAGCGCCTGCTCGTCGCTGTAGGTCAGGGCGATGCCGTGCTCGCCGCCGTCGCCGAAGTGCTCCCGGATCTGGTCCGGCAGGTGCGAGAGGTTGGCGATGACCTCGTTCAAGCCGTGGCCGGCGACGAGGCGGACGATGTGCTCCATCACCGGCCGGTTGGCGACCGGGATCAGCGGCTTCGGGATCGCGTGGGTCAGCGGCCGCAGCCGCGTGCCGAGGCCAGCCGCCAGGATCATCGCCCGCATCGCGACCAGTTCAGTAGCGGTAGTGCTCGCTCTTGTAGGGCCCCTCGACCGGGACCCCGATGTATTCGGCCTGCTCCGGGCGCAGCTCGGTCAACTCCACTCCCAGCGCATCGAGGTGCAGCCTCGCGACCTTCTCGTCCAAGTGCTTGGGCAGGACGTACACAGCCTTGTCGTATTCGTCAGGCTTGCCGAACAGCTCGACCTGCGCGATCACCTGGTTGGTAAATGAGTTCGACATCACGAAGCTCGGATGGCCGGTCGCGTTGCCGAGGTTGAGCAGCCGGCCTTCCGACAGCACGAGCACCGAGTGGCCGTCGGCGAAGCGCCACTCGTCGACCTGTGGCTTGATGTTGACGCGCTCGACGTCGTCGGAAGTCTCGAGCCCGGCCATGTCGATCTCGTTGTCGAAGTGGCCGATGTTGCCGACGATCGCCAGGTGCTTCATCTTCGCCATCTGAGCCTTGGTGATGATGTCGCGGTTGCCGGTGGCCGTGATGAAGATGTCGGCGGTCTCGAGAACGCTCTCCAGGCGCCGCACCTCGTAGCCCTCCATCGAGGCCTGCAGCGCGCAGATCGGGTCGATCTCGGTGACCACCACGCGAGCGCCCTGGCCCCGCAGCGAATCGGCGCAGCCCTGGCCGACGTCGCCGAAGCCGCAGATGGCCGCGGTCTTGCCGCCGATCATCACGTCCGTGGCGCGGTTGATGCCGTCGATCAGCGAGTGACGGCAGCCGTAGAGGTTGTCGAACTTCGACTTCGTCACGGAGTCGTTGACGTTGATGGCCGGGAAGAGCAGGGTGCCGTTTGCCTGCATCTCGTAAAGGCGGTGGACACCGGTGGTCGTCTCCTCGGTGACGCCCTTGATGCCGGGCGCCATCTTCGTGAAGCGCTGGGGGTCCTCGGCGATGGAGTCGCGCAGCAGCTGGAGGATGACCTTCTCCTCCTCCGAGCCGGCGCTCTCGTCGCCGGGCACCTCGCCCGCCGCCTCGAACTCGACGCCCTTGTGGATCAGCAGCGTGGCGTCGCCGCCGTCGTCGAGGATCATGTTGGGCCCCGGCTCCCCGTTCGGACCAGGCTCCGGCCAGCTCAGCGCCCGGTCGGTGCACCACCAGTACTCGGTCAGCGTCTCGCCCTTCCAGGCGAACACCGGCACGCCCCTGGGATCGTCCGGGGTGCCGTCGGGCCCGACGGCAACCGCGGCGGCGGCGTGATCCTGCGTCGAGAAGATGTTGCAGCTCGCCCAGCGCACCTCGGCGCCCAGAGCGACCAGGGTCTCGATCAGGACAGCGGTCTGGATCGTCATATGAAGCGAGCCGGTGATTCGTGCGCCCTCGAGCGGCTGCGAGCCGGCGAACTCCGTCCGCATGGCCATCAGCCCAGGCATCTCGTGCTCGGCGAGCGTGATCTCCTTGCGGCCGAACTCGGCCAGGGAGAGATCGGCAACCTCGAAATCGACGCCGGCCTTCGGCGGAGTGCTCGTGACGGTGCTCATGGGCTCGGAAGGATAAACGTCAGCCGCCGTCTCCGCCCCTGCCTCGCCTCCGCAGGGGATCTCGCGGGGAGGCTCAGCGGCGACGGCGCGCGAACGCAGGCGCCGGCAGCTCAGGCTCCCTGCGGCGGGGAGTCGGCCTGACGGTGATCCAGCCGAAGGCGAGAACCAGGGCCATCAGGGTCAGGCCTCCGCCCCACTGGAGGTCACGGGCCCAGGCCGAGGGCTGTGCGTGGTGGCTGAGTGGCGTGAACGACTGAGTTGGCGGGGTGCGGTCCGCACGAACGTAGGCATTGGGGTCGAGCCGCGTCGCGCTTGCGGTGCCGTCGGCCGAGGGCGGCTTGTCGGCGAGGTCGACGCCCTGGCTGGAGGCCTGGTCGTTCTCCGAGCCCGAGCTCTGGACAGCCGCCTTCTTAGCCTCCTGCCTCGGTCGCGCCGGCGTAGGCGGCGCGACGTTGATCACCGGCGGAGCAGGTGGGAAGAGCGAGAGCGAAGGAGCGACGCTGATCGACGTGGGTGAGGTGAAGAGGTTGAGCGTCGGGGTGCCGTTAGAGGGCGGCAGCGGCACCGCAGGCGGAGCGGTCGGTGAGAGGTTGGCGCCTATTGGTGGGGCCGGGGGGACCGGCGGGGCCGGCAGGCTGGGCGGCGGAACCGCACCGGGCGGGGTCGCAGCCGGGGGAGGGAACGGTGGTGGTGGCGGCGGGCTTACCTGCGGGGAAGCCTCAGGCGTGAAGCTCGGCTTGGGCTCGAAGGCGAGCGCGAAGGTAGCCGCGCGATGACCCACCGAGAGCAGCGCGAGAGCATAGGTGCGGGGACGATTGCCATCACCGGCCCTTACCTGCCCTGTCTGGGAGTCGATCGTGCCGACCGAGGGATCGAGGCAGACATAGGGGTCGCAGGGATTAGATCCCTCGACTGCGCCGCTTCGCGGCTCCGCTTGGGATGACAAGGCGGCGCTGGGGTCGAGAGATCTCTGCGGGCAGCCGGCGAGCTTGGCTTGGGCCAGTTGCTCATCGGAGGCGTCCTTGGCCCGCAGAGGCAGCCAGGGCTTCTCGGGGTCAGCGATTACGAGGTCATAGCAATGCGTGATCGCAGGGCCCGAGATCTCGTCGTAGCGCGGAGGCATGTCAATGCCAAGCGGTTCACGGCCATAGGCCTGCAGCGCGACCGCGCGTCCCGGGCGGAGATCGTGGCTGGCGCCGTTAATCCCGATCCAGTCGAAGACCGGGCGCTGCTCGATCCGAAGATCGCCGCTCGTCGGGTCGAGTTGGATGACCGAATAGCCCCGCCAGAACCCATCGGCGGCAACACCTGTAGCCGTTCCGTCCGGGCCGAACTTGCCGCCAGCGCTCGATGCGACCACAAACGGCAGCACACGGCCCTCTCCAGCAGCCCCGAGTGCGGCGTCCTGAGCTTGGGTGGCCGCGTCGTCGGCCCCGGCGATCCCGGTCGTTCCACCTGGCGTGCAAATCGCTGAGGGCTTCTTGTTCGGATCGGGATATGAGGCTCCGACGCAGGGATAGTGAAGGCCCGGCGCCAATGCCCAGTAAAGCTCGTTGATTCCCAAGCGTCCACTGACGACGAGGTCGACCCGATTCTGCAGCAGAATCTGCTCGAAAGCAGATCCGTCGGTCTCGGTATCGGTCCCCGCGCCGGCGTTGTAGGAGTAGGTCGGCGTGTTGGAGAGGACGATTGCCCGCTCTCCGGATGGGCGGGAGGCGAGCGTATCGCGAAGCCAGCCGAGCTGTTCCTCCTGCGGATTCTGCTGGCCGTCCGCGGCGGTCAGGTCCCGCAGCGAGGTGTCAACAACCACGAGGCGCACGAGCGGAATCCCACCACGCGAGATATCGACGGCGTAATGGGTGTGCGCTCCTCCCTGGCGGATGGTGCGCTCCCGCATCCGGGGAGGCGAGATGGTCTGATCGCCGACCTTGCCGGTGGGGTCGGTGATCACCGGATCGCTCAGGCCTGCCGTCGGATCGGGGACCGTCAGGTCCTTTCCATCGGCGGCCGTGCTCGGTACCGGTCTGAATGTGAGGCTCGAAGCGGTCGGGCCCATGGTCTTGCTTCCATCGCCCCAGGGCGCCGGCATCGCGCTCATCGAGGCCCTCCAGCCACTGTTCAAGCCGACGCGGCTGAAGTGAGTGTTCGGGCAAAGGGAGTGAACGATTGGATCGCATGCCTGGATGTTTGAGAGATCGCGACCGCCGATCGTGCCGAAGAGCGGGATGCCCGCCTGAAGCAAGGGGTCTGCGATCAGCTCGCCCCATCGATCGTGGATCGGGCTCGTGTCCAAGGGGGTATTCAGCGGGTTGTGGTGACGGGTCCCGGCGGCATCGCCTACATCGCCGGTGAAGAGGCCGAACTCCGGCCCCCCCGGCCTGCCGCGACCGGCAACGATCGCGTCGCGTACCGCCCGCGCGGTCATGTCGTTTGCTTCGTTGGACCCTGTGAGCTCGGGACAGACTTCCTTACCGGACGCATCGTCGAGGATCGTCCCGTGGGGCGTGGTGTCGGGCTGGCAGTTCGAGTTGCCGAAGGCCGCGAAGCTGATCGCACCCGGTGGGAAGGCGGCGTCTGCCAGGGGTTTGGCGCTCGCGGCCTCACCGGCGAGACGGCTCTCAGACGGGTCGCTCGAGTAATGCAGAACCGCGGCCGGGGGCGGCGTACGCTCGGATAGCGGCAGCTGCGAAACCGCCCAAGCCTCGATCTGGCCGGCGCGGTAGCCCGGCAGTACGGCAAGACCGGCAATCCGCGCTGGGGTTTCGGCGCCGGCAATGTTGCCTGTGGTCGCCTTGTCGAAGAAGTCCGCGTACCTCGCCGGTGTGAACCTGCCGGGCCCGGCCTCCGTAAGGATGAGCCCAGCATTACCGCCGATGAGCGCACCATGCCCGTGGGGTCCAAGGGTCACAGCCGTGAAGTCGTCCAGGTAGCCCGCCCCCAGACGGCGCCAGGAGCCATCGCCGGCAGACGTGCGCTCCACGATCGTGCCCTGATCGCCCACCGCGTAACCGTGCCCCGAGGTATCGACGGAGATCGCATTCAGAGCCCGGACCTGGCCGCGGATCCCACGCGTGATCGAATCGCCGAACGGGGTGACATCCTCCCTTCGCCACGCCCAGCCCGCCTCGGATAGTTGGCCGCCCCAGATCTCGCCAGCGTCGGTAACTAGATATGCATGCTCTGCGTCCGGCAACGAGATCCCAGCGATCGTCGTAAACACGGCAGTGGGAGGCGGCCCGATCGCACTGAATGCGCCGTTGGCCCCCTGCCGATATAGAAGTGCGCGGTCCTCGCCGCCGACCATTGCCGAACCATCAGGGGCGATCGCGGCGGCGCGCAGGTCCCTGCCGGTGCCACAGGGCGCCGAATTGGAGTTGGCCGAGCATAGGACCCCGGCGGCGGCGTCGAGCACCGCCCCGGCTCGGTTCACATCAGCGATCCGCCCCGCTCTTCCGACAACAACCCCCGCCCCGTCCGGACCGACCGCGACGGCATAGGCGGACGAGGGAATCAGGACGACCCTGCCCGGATCCCATCCTGGGATGGTCATCCGGCTCCAGCCGGTCTCGCGAGCGTAGCGATACACCGCGTTCGAGCTGGTAATGACCCAGAAGCTGCCGTCCCCAGCGCCGGCGGCTCCCGTTACGACCTCCCTGATCGGATGTCCGACCTCTCGAAAGACATCCACCGGCGCGGTAGCCGAGTAACGGTAGAACCAGCTGTCGTCACCATACGACGTGGTCGCAGCGATCCAGGCGCCACCGCTGCCGTCCGAGGTCAGGGCTTCGACGCTTCCCTGCTGCATGAGATCCGTGGTGCCATGAGTCTCGGCGAACGGGGTCGGCACCACCGTCCAGCGCGCCCTGGCGGGATCAAACCTGATCATGGGAGCGAAGGCCCTTGTTCCTGGAACGGTATAAGGCGCCACGAGCGCCGTGCCCTGACCTCCGGCACCCGGGGCCGTCGCGATCTGCACCCGGTCGCCACCAACCTGGTTCTTGGTTCCGTCTCCGCTCGGGAGGTAATCGGAGGCGGCGCCATTGGCCGGCTCAGGGGCCCAACTCCTGCCGTTAGGAGCAGCGTGAATGAGCGGCGTCTCCCCGGCGCTGGGGGCAAGTTTCGTCGACCCCCCCTGTCCGGCGTTCAGATCGCCGACCCCCCAACCGTTGTAGCTGCCATCGGCAGCCTGAGTTGCCGACAGAGCGTGAAGCGAGCCCTGTGTCCCTGCGTCTGCGCCCGGCACGCAGGCCCCGGCGGCGTCAAACGAAACGCAACCCGGGTCGTACCCCTGCCTCCACGAGCCACCGGGATCCTTGTAAAGAATGACCGGAAAGTGCACCTGGTCCCCCGTGCTGCTGCCGCCACTGCGAGCAGCGGCATTGATCGTCGGCGACCGGCCGCCGAACAGGTAGACGCGCTGGCCGGCAGCCGCCAGATGAACTCCGCCGCCCGCCGGCGAATAGTCGTGGACGGGCACCAGCGCGTGGGGTCCGGTGTCGCCGCACGCAGCTGTGTTTTCGACATCGCTGACGATGTTGCCGGCGTTGCAGGCAGTCCAGTCGTGGCCGTCGAAATGGGCGATGTACATCGTCAGAAGACCCGGGTTTTGGGCGACGAGCCAACCGTCGTCAGGCCGCGTGAAGACAATGTCGGTCACGGGCACTGGCTGAGCTGACATTGCGCGCAGTTGCGCAGTGGCTCGTTGATCGACCTGCCATGCATCGTCGCGATAGCGAAGGATCACCTCGCCCGTTGAACTCCCATTCTTGCGATCGCGGGTTTCCCCGGCCGCGACGGCCTCGAACTGGTCTGCGGCCGTCGGGTCGTTTCCGTTCTCCATCGGCACCCGGGCGAGAACGTCCAACTGGACGTCGTTGTTCGAGGCGAGAGGTCGTATCGCGGCGCAGGCAGGATCGGGGGGCAGCGGACCGAGCGGCTCCATCTGGCAGCGGCTCCAATGAACGCCGTCGAAGCCATAGAGGGTGGTCCCCACCGACTGACGACTTCCACCCGGAGCGGGCCCGATCGCCCAGCCGCGGGAGCCGTCCCTGCTCATGACCATCTTGCGAATGCCCTCGGCGCCATAGGGGCCGGATCCGCCCGGGTTTGGGGTCCCGTAGGCGGCTAGCCTCGATTCCGATCCATGCATGGGCTGGGCTGCGAGGCTGGGGACATCGCCGGGCGAGTCCGTCAGTTGAGTGGCGGAACTGTAGGCCGAGGTGTCAGGTCCTGATCCCTGTCGGTGCGAACCGAGGCGCGGAGCGCGCTCCGGCACGAGCCCGGATCGCGCGGCGTCGCCACCCAAGCGCTCGATCGCCCCGCGGTCGCCGACTCCCCAGCTGTTACCCGAGCTTCCGACCGTTGTGAAGCCGTTGAGAAAATAGGAGCTCAGACGGACGAGGCCATGCGATTCCTGCTTGGTGGCGCTTTGGTCAGGTCTGCAGTCTGTCGAGAGCTGCGGTCCAGAGGCCTCCGGGCATGTGAGTGGAGATGAGGGAATCACTCCACCGGAATCAGTCTGAGCGGTGGTCGTGTAGGCAGCCCCCTGGCCCGTCGTCTTGAATCCTCCGACGGCCCAATCGATGTAGCCGTCGGGGCCAGTGCTGACCGAGCCACTGATCTTGCGTGCGGCATCCGGCTGCGCTCCTTGGAGATCGCCGGCCGCGGCGACCAGCCGGACGGAGCTCAACATCGGCGAATACGTGACACCGGTCCCGGCGTTTGCGCCGCCGACCTGCGCCGCCGGCTCGCCGGGGCGCTCAGGTCCTCCTGGCGAGGCGAGGATCGCGCCGTTGCCAGTGTCCACGTACGCGTAAAGGCTGTCCGGCACGCCGGGCGTGGCTGGAGACATGCCGGCAAACCAGACGTCGAAGCCATGATAGAAGCGAAGGGTGGCATTGCCTTCGTTGGCCGGATTCCGCTGGTCGGCCGGCAACGAAGGATCGCAGCAACCGGCCGTAACGGCGACGAAATCGTTCGTTCGAGCCTCGTAGCGGATCGCTCGAACCCGGAACCGCCAGACGGTGGCCGGATCAGGATCAGGCGTGGTGGTGATTATTGCGTTGCGGCCAGCCGCCCGCACCGGCCGCGAATCCTCGCCCGGGTTGGTCGTCCACGGACGGCGGTCGAACGCACCGTTCTTCCACATCCAAATCTGTCGAAGCCCACCCGCCATCGCGCACTCCGTGCTGGCGCCGGGGCAGACGAAGGGATCGCTCGAGACATCGAGCGCCGTCATGCCCGTGCTGGACGGAAGGCGGCTCAGGTCGATCTCTGTCCAGCTCGACCCGGCCATCCCCCAGGCACGTCCCGTACCGGCGATCGGGTCGGTTGCATCGATGGGCGGCAGGTTGCCGGCAGCGCACAGGGTCCGATCCTCGCGGCGCGGATAACAACCGTCCCCGCCGACGGCCAAGGCTCGCCGTTCGTTGGTGACCCCATCTGGCGGCAGCCACGCCACCGCGCCCACATAGCCGCTGGTGCTTCCCCTGTATGCCTCACGCCACTGCAGCAGCCCCTCCCAGGTCGAGTACCGGTAGATCACCGGAACCCGGGTGCAGGACTCCAGAAAATCGGTCAATGCCTGACGATCGGTACCGGGGGCCGGATCGTGCTCACACCTGGCGCCGGCGGCTATTCCATTGTCGTCGTTCGCAAAGGACACGGTGTAGAAGTCGACCGTTGGCGGAATCCGAGTGGGAGCGGTCGCCGGGTCGTAGTTGCCATCGCCTCGCCTGGCGTCGCCAAAGACGGCGCCGGCAACCTGGCTCCAGCCCATGCCACTGCCGTCCTTCGCGATCGGGGTGATGGCGTTGTCGCAGCCGAGCCGATCGGGATTGATGGCCACCGTCTCGTCGGCACAGAGCGGTCCAGGATCGGCCGTCGGCTGGTCGCCGGGAACCGGCGGCAGCGAGGGGTCGTCGGCGCGGGCAATGCTCGCGGTGGCGACTAGCAGGGCTGCGGCGAGGATTGAGATCCCTCGACTGCGGCGGCTGCGGCGGCTGCGCTCGGGATGACAACGTGGGGCAATCCGACGCTCGCCGTCGGGAGGACGAAAGCCGTCGGCCGAAGGCCCGACCTCGAGATGACTGGGAGATGACCCGCCCATGCACCTGGAACAACGTCGGCGATGGGGCGCTGGTATCGAGAGATTTCGTCTAGCGCAGCAGGGCCCAGCGGCGGTGGCGCAGCACCTCGGCCTGCTTGAAGCGGCGCAGGGCCGGGACGCGCCGGCCCTCGTGCGGCGACCGGCCGATCGCCGACAGGCGCTGGCGCAGGAACTTCACGGCGCGGTGATGGAGCACCTTGACCTCGTCCGAGCTGCGGCCGAGAACCTCGGCGACCTCGCCGTTGCTGAGGTCGAGCATGTAGCGCAGCATCAGCACCTGGCGCTGGGCGAGCGGCAGACGCTCGACGAACATCGTCAGGTCGCGGTCGGAGACCCAGCTCAGGGGGCCGAGGCTGGCGTACTCGTCACCCTCTCCCCCGTTGCGGTCGCGATGGCTGCGCAGCTCCGCCGGGTCGGTCAGCTCGAGCCGACCGCTCTTGCGCAGCTCGCTGATCGCCAGGTTGCGGACGACGACGAAGAGCCAGGCGCGGAAGGGCTGCTTGCGGCGCTGGTAGCCGGCGAGCTTGACGAAGACCTGGGCGAAGACCTGCTGGATCGCGTCCTCGGCCTCGTGACGATCCTTCAGCGCGACCTTGAGGTAGCCGTAGACGCGGTCGAAGTAGAGGCGGTAGAGATCCGTGAACACCTCGACCTCGCCGGCCTGGAAGCGGACGACGAGCCGAGCGGCGTCGAGGTCCTCGACCGCCTCGGCCCCGCGCTCGATCGGCTCGTAGAAACGAACCGTCGCCGGCCCGCGCCCATCTGCCGCTTCTCTTGCGTCGCTGGCCACCCGGTACCCCTGGCGCGCATCCTAGGCTCCGCGCCGGCCGCGGTCAATCGGCAACCTCCCCCCTACTCGTAGCTCAGCGCCTCGATCACGTCGAGCCTTGCCGCTCGGCGCGCCGGCAGCACGGCCGCCAGCAGGCCGAGGATCACGGCGGCGATCGCGACGCTGATGATCGTCCCCACCGGCGGCGTGTAGGCGGCTCCCGGAACCGCGCCGGCGACGCCGTGGAAGACGACCCAGCCCAGGCCCGCGCCGACGACGACGCCGATCAGCGCCCCGATCAGGGCGATCAGCAGGCTCTCGTTGACGATCGTTCGCCTGACCTGCCAGCGGGTGGCGCCGACGGCGCGGAGGACGCCGATCTCGCGGCGGCGCTCGATCACCGACATCGTCAGCGTGTTGACGATGCCGAAGAGGCTGACGATCACGGCGACGCCGAGGATCGCGTTGAAGAAGCCGAACTGCTGGTTGATCTGGTCCTCGATCTTCGACTTGAACTCGTCGTTGGACAGCGCCACGAGCTGGGGGTAGTCGTGCTCGACGATCCGGTGGACCTTGCGGTCGAGCAGCGGCCGATCGGCCTTCGAGCGCGCCTTCAGCGCCAGCTGCGAGTCGGCCGTGACGCCGTAGACCCGGCGCATCGTCTGCACCGACATGCCGATCGTGTTGCCGCCGAAGACCACCGTCTTGACCAGCGCCGCGACCCGCGTCCGCTGACTGCCCGACCCGCCGCGCAGGACCAACCTGTCCCCCACCTTCAGCCCGGCGTCCTTGGCATAGGTCTCGCCCACCGTGACCTGGCCGCGCGCGACACGGCGGTAGGCCGCCTTCCTCGACGCCCCCTTGAGCTCGGTCTGGTCGACCTGCGAGTACGGGCCGGGGTCGAAGCCAAAGATCAGCCCCTGCGTCTTGGTCGCACCGTGTGGGCGTGGCAGCTCGGCGAGGAAGTGGATCCGCTCGCGGGCGACCACGGCGGCCTCGGGGATCCGCGCCAGCCGCGCCCGCAGGCCCTTGGCGATCGACTGCTGCGGCCCCTGCCCGGGGGCGAAGCCGCGCGGCTGGACCGTCAGGTCGCGGGCGAAGTCGCGGTCGAGCTCGCTCGAGATCGAGCCGAGGAAGCTCGAGCCGATCGTGCCGAAGGCGACGACGAGCGCCAGCCCGACGGTCAGCGCCGTCGCCGTGGCGCCGGTGCGCTTGGGGTTCGACGAGGCGGCGTCGGCGGCGAGGCGGCCGGTGACGCTGGAAGCCCGGCGCGCCGGCCACGACAGCGCCCGGACCAGCGGCACCACCAGGAAGGGGACGATCAGTGACAGGCCGAGGAAGACGCCGACGATCCCGACGAGGCCGGCGGCGACCTGCGGCGTGTGCGGATGGGCGGCGGCGGCGAGCCAGTAGGCCCCGGCGCCGCCGAGCCCAACCAGCGCGACGCCGAGCGCCGCCCGCCGCAGCGTCGGGTGCTCACGTACCTCGGCGCCGCCGAGAACGGCCTGGATCGGCGCCACCCGCGCCGCCCGCCGCGCCGGGTTGAGCGCGCCGAGCAGCGTCGTCAGCACCCCCGTCGCGACCGCCACGACCGCAGCCGCCAGCGGCACGACCAAGCCGCCGACGGGGAAGTTGAGCGCCTTCAGCAGCGCCACCAGCCCCTTGGCGAGGAAGATGCCGACGCCGAGGCCGAGGGCGATCCCGACCAGCCCCAGCAGCAGTGCCTCCTGGAGCACGGTGCGGCTGATCATCGACCGCTTGGCGCCGAGCGTCCGCAGCATCCCGATCTCGCGCATCCGCTGCAGCACGGTCATGTTGAAGGCGTTGAAGATCAGGAAGCCGCCGACGAACAGCGCCATGCCGGCGAAGAACAACAGGATCACGTCGAAGCTCTGCAGCTGGCGGTCGACGTCGGCCGAGCGCGAGGAGGGCGTCGTCACCTGGACCCCCTTGCCTCCCCTGCCGAGGACGCGCTCGATCCGCTTGCGCACCTTCCGCGTCGCGCCGGCGCCGCGCCCCGCGACGACGACGTCGATCTCGTCGTAGACGCGCGGCTTGTCCATCAGCCTCCGCGCGACCGAGATCGGCAGCGTGCCGAAGCCCTGGCCGCCGAAGTCGAGCCCGGTCGAGAACTGAAACAGGCCCGAGACACGCAGGCGGGCGACGCCGCTGGGGGTTGCCAGCCTGATCCTGTCGCCGACGCGGATCTCGTTCGTCTCGGCCCAGCTGCGCTGGAGGTCGATCTCGCGGCCGTGGCGGGGCCTGTGGCCGGCGACCTGGTCGGCGTCGGTGAGGTCGGGGGCGCGGGGGTCGATCCCGGCGACGTTCAGCTGCCCGGACGCCGAGCGCTTGGCGCGGCCGCCGCGGTCGACCAGCGTCCAGACGTTGGTGATGTTGGCTGAGACCTCGGCGACGCCCCTGACGCGGCGGACCCTGCGCAGGCTCGACGCCGGCAGCGATCCGGTCCCCTGCTCACCCGAGACGACGAGGTCGGTGCGGCCGTAGATCGAGTCGAAGAGGTCGGAGAAGGTGCCGCGGATCGTCGCCGACAGCACGAGCACGCCGAAGACCATCGCCACGCCGAGGACGATGCCGGCGCCGGTCAGCAGCGCCCGCAGCGGCCGCGCCCGCACCTGGCGAAGCGCGAGCGAGTTGAAGGAGCGCATCAGCCCTCCAGCGAGGCCAGGTAGTCGATCACCCGCTGGGTCGAGCCGCCGCCGACCTCGCCGGCGACGACGCCATCGCGCAGGAAGACGACCCGGCCGGCGATCGACGCCGCGCCCGGGTCGTGGGTGACCATGACGATGGTGTGGCGCTCGGTGGCGTTCAGCTCCGAGAGCAGGCCGAGGATCTCGGCGCTCGCGGTCGAGTCGAGGTTGCCGGTCGGCTCGTCGGCGAGGATCAGCGCCGGCCGCATCAGCAGGGCCCGGGCGATCGAGACGCGCTGCTGCTCACCGCCGGATAGCTCCGACGGCAGATGGTCGAGGCGGCCACCGAGGCCGACGCTCTGCAGCAGCTCGCGAGCACGGGCGCGAGCCTTCTCGCCGCCGCGGCCGGCGATCAGCGCCGGCAGCAGGACGTTCTCCTCGGCGCTCAGCGTCGCCAGCAGGTTGAAGAACTGGAAGACGAAGCCGATCCGCTCCCGCCGCATCAACGTCAGCTCGTTGTCGGTCAGGCCCTCGAAGCGCTTGCCGGCGATCGAGATCGAGCCGGCGCTGGGAGTCTCGAGCGCACCGAGCAGGTGCAGCAGCGTGCTCTTGCCGGAACCGGACGGCCCCATGATCGCGACCATCTCGCCGTCGGCGACGTCGAGGTCCACCCCGCCGAGCGCCGCCACCGCGGTCTCGCCCTCGCCGTAGGTCTTGCCGAGGCCGCGCACCTCGATCCCCGCGGCGCCCGCGCCCGCGCTCATGGCCTGCCCAGCTCGTCCTTGAGCCGCTCGATCAGCTCGACGGGCGAGGGGTCGATCCCCCGCCGGGCGGCGATCTGCAGCGATACGAGGTCGCCCAGGAGCACCGCCTCGAACAGCCGCGCCGTTCGCGTCTCCCCCTCCACCTCGATCAGCTCGACGGCACGGGCGCGGTCGCCGATCAGCTTGGCGGTCAGCTCGATCCGCCGCCGCTCGCGGTCGCTCTGGTCGCGGTCGAGCAGGAAGACGGCGGCCAGCGAGACGGCCTCTCCCGCCCCCTCCCAGGCAACGAGCTCGTTGTGGTCGGCCTCGGGCAGCTCGTGCCAGAACGCCGGGATCTTGCAGTTCTCGTTGATCTGCGTCTTCCAGCGATAGGCCACCGGGACGGTCAGATCGCAGCCGTAGATCACCGCGGCGCCCTCACCAAGCCGCTCGACCAGCTCGAGCGAGCGCGCGGCGATCGCCTCGCGGCGGTCCTCCAGATGCGCTGCGGCGGCCTCGATCTCCTCGCGCAGCCGCGGCGCGACGCCGGCCAGCGCCGCCACCTCGCAGGCGGCGCCGAACATGTAGCCGACGGCGGCGCGCGGCTGCATCCCCGAGGGCAGCCCGATCACCGGCGCCCCGGCCTCGCGGGCGGCGGCCTCGAGGGCGCCGCCGGTGGTCGCGACGATGCGCTTGGCGCCGAGCTCGCCGGCAGCCTCGAAGCAGGCGAGGGTCTCCTCGGTGCTGCCCGAGTAGCTCGAGCAGAGGATCAGGTCCTCCGGCCGCGCCTCGGGCGGCAGAGCGTAGGAGCGTGCGCTGCGAATCGGGCCCTGCAGGCGGCGGCCGATCGCCGCCCGCGCCAGCTCACCGCCGATGCCGCTGCCGCCCATCCCGCAGGCGATCAGCGCCGGCGCCGGCTGCGGAGTCAGTCGCGCCGACTCGACGCGCCAGAGGACGTCGCGGAGGTGGTCGGGCATCGCCAGCACGGTCTCGAGCTGGCCGGCGGCGTCGACGGCGCGGATCGGGTCGAGGGGGTCGCTCACGTCTTCACCTTTCCCTCGAGGATGTCGCGCTCGGCCTGCCGATAGCGCTCGTGCGTGCCGATGTCGAGCCAGTAGCCCTCGAGCCGGACGCCGTAGAGGCCGTCGCCGACGAGCCGCGGAAAGACCTCGCGCTCGATCGAGACCTCGCGGTCGGGCGGGATCAGCTCGAGGATCGAGCGCTCGAGCACGTAGGTGCCGGCGTTGATCTCACCGGGCCCGGCCTCACCGGACTCGGGCTTCTCGCGGAACTCGGTGACCTCGCCGTCGGGTGCGGTGACGACCATCCCGTAGTCTGAGGAGTCCTCGACCGGGTAGAGCCCGAGCGTCGCGCGGGCGCCGTGCTCCTCGTGAGCCTGGATCAGCCTGGTCAGGTCGAGGTCGGCGAGGACGTCGCCGTTGAGCGCCAGGAAGCGCTCGTCGAGCATCTCGGCGGCGAAGCGAATCGCTCCGGCGGTGCCGCGGGGCTCGGGCTCGGTCAGGTAGCGCAGCGCCGGGCCTCCAGGCTCGCCGTCGCCGAGCACGTCGCGCAGGCGCTCGGCCTTGAAGCCACAGGCGAGAACGACGTCTGTCACGCCGTGGCGGCCGAGCCAGGAGATCATGTAGCCGATCAGCGGTCGCCCGGCCAGCGGCAGCGCCGGCTTGGGGATCGTGTCGGTCAGCGGCCTCAGGCGGGTTCCCTGGCCGCCGACGAGGATCAGCGCCTGCATCGGGGGCTAGCCCTCGAGGACGGGTGTCCGGTTGGCCGGGCGGCCGATCGCCTCATAGGCGAAGCCGGCGGCGCGCAGCTCTTCCGGATCGAGGAAGTTGCGGCCGTCGACGATCAACGGGTTGGCCATCTGGCTGGCAATGGCGCTCCAGTCGAGCTCGGCGAACTCCGGCCACTCGGTGACGAGCACGGCGGCATCGGCACCCTCCAGCGCCTGCTCGGCCGAGTCGCAGAAGTCGATGTGGCCGAGCATGTCGCGGGCGCGGCCCTCGGCGACCGGGTCGTAGCCGCGCACGTTCGCTCCCTCGCCCTGCAACCGCGCGGCGAGGACGAGGCTCGAGGCCTCGCGCATGTCGTCGGTGTGGGGCTTGAAGGCGAGGCCGAGCAGGGCGACGTTCTTCCCGACCAGCGAGCCGAGGTGCTTTGTCAGCTTGCCGATGACGCGGCGCTTCTGCAGCTCGTTGACCTCGATCACCGCCGTCAAAAGCTGGAAGTGGTAGCCCGAGTTGCCGGCGAGCTGCTTGAGCGCCGAGACGTCTTTGGGGAAGCACGAGCCACCGAAGCCGATGCCGGGGTTGAGGAACTGGGGGCCGATTCGCTGGTCCAGGCCCATGCCGCGAGCGACCTCCTGGACGTCGGCGCCGACCTCATCGCAGACGTTGGCGATCTCGTTGATGAAGGAGATCTTCGTCGCCAGGAAGGCGTTCGAGGCGAGCTTGATCATCTCGGCGCTGGAGACGTCGGTGCGGACCATCTCGCCGCCCAGCGGCTCGTAGAGCTCGGCGAGCGCGTCGGCGACCCACTCGTCGCCGGCCTCAGCGCCGATGACGACGCGGTCGGGGTGGAGAAAGTCCTCGAGCGCCGAGCCCTCGCGCAGGAACTCGGGGCAGGAGGCATAGGCGAGGTCGGGGACGCGGCGGCGGATCGCCCGGCCGGTGCCGACCGGAACCGTGCTCTTCATCACCAGCGCGTGGCCGCCGTCGGCGCTCAGCTCCTCGACGACCGAGAAGACGGCCGAGAGGTCGGCGTCGCCCGAGTAGGTCGGCGGCGTCTCGACGCAGACGAAGAGCAGCTTGGCCGCCTCGAGGACCTCGTCCATGTCGGTGGTGAAGGTCAGCCGCTCGGCGTTGCGGGCGAGCATCTCCTCGATCCCCGGCTCGTGGATCGTTACCTCGCCGCGCGCCAGCGCCTCGACCTTGGCCGGGACGATGTCGCGAGCGACTACGGGATGGCCGAGCTCGGCGAAGCAGGTCGCCGTCACCAGGCCGACCCAGCCGACGCCGATGACGCCTATCGGCTGCTTGTCCGAGGAGCTCATCGGCGCCGTGTCTTCGTTACGCCCATCGTCGTCGCGATGCTCATCATCTCGCGCTCGGAGAGCGTCTCCAGCAGCGTGTTGTTGAGCCAGTAGGAGGCGCTCTTGGTGCGCCAGCCGACGAGGCGGAGTCGATCGTTGTCGTAGAAGAGCATGTAGGTCTTGCCGCGGATGCGCCGCGTCTCGCTGGGGTTTCGGAGGATCGGCGGGTTCTTCCAGGTCGTGCCCATGAGCCCGTAGTACTCGCCCAGGTTCGTCCGCATCACCATCTTGTAGGCCGGGAACTTCTTGCTGCCCTCAGCGTGGAGGATTGCGTAGACGTGCGGTTTTTGCGCGTAGACGCTGCCGCCCTTGAGCTTGGTCGGGTAGTAGACGGGGAAGAAAACGCCGTTCTTGGCGGTGAAGCCCTGATCCTTGCCGGCGGCGGCGGCGTCGATCAGGTTGGCGCTGCCGGAGAGCGCTCGCTTGTTGCGCTTCTTGCCCTTCTTCCCCTTCTTGCCCTTGCCCTTCCCGCCGATGCTCGGCTCGCTCGCCGACGCGAGCGGCTTGTTGAGGTTGCCGCGGGGGCTGGCGCTGCCGGTGATGCCGAGGAACTGGCGGACCGCGGCGGCGATGTCGGCCGGCTGGGCGGTGACGTAGCTGGGCCCGAGCCTGGCCGGGAAGTGGACCTCCTTGATCGTCGAGCTGCGCGAGGCAAGGAAGAGCTTCAGCACGCCCAGCATTGTCTCGGCGTCGTTGATGTCGGACGACGTGTAGCGGGTGAAGATCCGGATCAGCTGCTTGCGGTCGCCGATCAGCTTCGAGGGCCCGACCTTCTGCCGCGCCTCGCGCAGGAAGTCGTGCTGGCGCGCCGAGCGCACGAGGTCGTTGTCCTGGTGGCGGTAGCGGACGTACTGCAGCGCCGTCTTGCCACAGAGCCGCTGGTATCCGGGCTGGATGTCGATCTCCGAGTACTGCAGCGACGGCGGCAGCCCCGCGTTCGAATGGAAGTAGCGATGGTCGACGTCGACGAAGACGCAGCCGATCGCGTTGATCGCGTAGAAGAAGCCCGAGAAGTCGACGTTGACGAGATGGTTGACGTGGATCCCGGTGAGGTTCTTGACCACCTGAAGGGTCAGCCTCGGCCCGCCGTCGGAGTAGGCGGCGTTGAACTTGTCGGTGCCGTGGTGGGGGATCTTTACCTTGAGGTCGCGCGGTATCGAGAGCAATGAGATCGCCTCGCGATTGGGATCGAGGCGCAGCAGGATCGTCGTGTCGGAGCGGCCGCGGTCGCCCTCGCCGTAGCGCTTGTCGGAGCCGATGATCAGGATCGTCTCCGGCTTGCTGCTCTCGACGCTCTGCAGCTGGTCCTTGACGCCGGCGAGGGCGGCGCCGTGGCCGAGCGCACCGGCGACGTCGGAGAACCAGTTGAGGATCGTCACCGACGTCGCCCCGGCGAAGACGCTGACGATGATCAGCGCGGCGAGCACGAAGCGCAGGAAGAGATGCGGCCGCGGGGGGTGCTCGTCGGGGGCGTCGGCTCCGGCGACGAAGCCCGGCGGCGGCTGCATCCCGGCCGGCATGCCGCCCTCGGCCGGGGTGAGCGGCGGGCCGTCATAGGGGGCGTATGCCTCGGCGACAACCGTGGGGGCATCGGCGGCCTCCTGAGCGGGCTCGGGTGTCACGGCGGCCTCAGGTGCCTCAGGCGCTTCCGGCGAGGCCGGCTCGTGCGCCTGCGGCTGCATGTCCTCGTCGAGGGCCTCCTCGTCGACGGCCTCGTCGGCCTCCTCGGCCGCAAAGGCGTGCTCCACCGTGTCGGCGGGCGCCGGCGGGGGCACCTCCAGCTCCTCGCGGAATTCGGGCTCCAGCTCGGTCTCGGTCTCGGGTCCGACGTCTTGGAGGTCGGGCTCGTCGCCGTCATCGACATCGATGTCGACGTCGTCGAACCCGCCCTCGGCGCCGGCCTCGGCCGGCTCATATCCGCCATCCGGGGCGATCGGCTCGTCCTCCGCCCCGCCCTCCTCGAAGTCTTCGAGCGGCGGTTCCTCGGGGCTCAGTGGCGCGTCGGGGCTGGCCGGCTCCGGCTCCGGCGGCTCCTGTGGCTCCTGTGGCTCCTGTGGCTCCTGTGGGTCAGCGCCGGCGCCGGACTCGTCAGCCTCGCCCAGATGCTCGCCTTCGCCCGTCTCGGCATCGAGGTGGGCGTGGCCGTCAAAGACCCCGGCGTCGTCGTCCCCGTCGCCGGGGCGGTCGTCCCACTCAGCCGGCATTGCGCTCGGCCTCCCTGCTCAGCGCGGCGGGCAGCGTCCTGACGAAGGTTCCAAGCGCCTGACGGTAAGCCTGCAGCGAGCTCACCGAGACCCACTCCTCGGGGCCGTGGTGGCCGCCTCCCGTGGGTCCGAACTCGACCGCCGGCACGCCGACGCGGAGGAAGGAAACGGCGTCGGAGGCGCCATCGCGGCCGACGCTTGTCGGGCCGTCGGCGACGCTGGGCGCGACGGCATCACCGAGAGTTCGCACGAAAACGGAGTCGCTGCTGACCACGGCGGGAGGGCGTGAGAAGCTCGAAACGATCTCGGTGTCGGCGATCGCCTCGACAAGGCGGCGAATCGCCTGCGGATCCTGCTCTGGCAGATAGCGGATGTCGACATCGATGATGCAGGCGTCTGGAACCTTGTTGAGGGCGTCTCCGCCCCAGATCCGGCCGAGGTTGATCGATGGCCGATCGAAAAGCTCGGAACTCTGACGCGCGAACGGTAGCGATTCGATCCTCCGGAACACGTCCAGCGCCTTCAGCACGGCATTGTCGCCCAGCCACGGCGTCGCCCCGTGCGCGGCCGTGCCCGAGACCCGCAGCCGCAGCGCCAGCACCCCCTTGGCCTGGACGCCGATGTGGAGGTCGGTCGGCTCGCCGGTGATCGCGAAGTCGCCGACGAAGCCCTCGTCGACGACGCGGTCGCTGGCGCGGTCCTCGGCCTCCTCTGATTCCTCGTCCGGCACGACCGCCAGCCGCACCCGGACCGGATCTAGCCGGCCGTTCTCGGAGCCGGCCGTCGCCGCCGAGTGGATGTCGTGCAGCGCCAGCAGCATCGCCGCCATCGCGCCCTTCATGTCGTAGGCGCCGCGGCCGATCAACCGATCGCCGTCGAGCCGCGGCTCGAACTGCTCGGCGTGCCCGGGAACGACATCGATATGCCCATGGAGCACGACCGTTGGAGCGTCTTCAGGCCCAACCTCGGCGAGGATCACCGGCAGCCCGCGCACGTCGAGCTGCCGCGCCACGATCCCCCGCGCCTCCAGCCAGCCATTGACGAATCCCGCACAGAGCCGAACCCCCTCGGCGTGCGAGGTGTCATAGCGAATCAGCTGCTCTGTGAGCGCAAGCTCGTCCAAGGGGCCCGGGATTATCGCGGCCCCGGGCGCCTGGGCGGATTCAACACTGCCTGGGAGCAAAATTGGGATTTTTTGCGCCACTTTCATGGTATTTTGAATTCCAACCTATGCGCGTGAAGATTGACAACGCCGGCCGCATCGTTCTGCCGAAGAGGTTTCGAGAGGCGCTCAGCCTCCGCGGAGGAGACGCGCTCGATGTCGAGCTGACGAATGGCACCATCGAGTTGCAGCGACCGCCACGCCAGGTAAAGCTGGTCAAGGGCCGGCACGGCCTCTTGGTCGCCTCTCCGGACAGCGGCATCCCCGCCTCCAGCCTCGACGAGATCCTCGAGGCAATCGACGAAGCCCGGCCTTGATCGCGCCCGACACGTCGGTCCTGGTCGCCGGCTTCGACGAGCATCACCCCCACTTCGACATCGCAGCCCAGGCCCTGTCACAGGTCGCCCGCGATGGACGGCTCATAACGCAAACGATCGCCGAGCTCTATTCGACGCTGACGATCACCTCGGGCCTTTTTAACGTCGACCCTTCCGTGGCCCTCGAGTACACGATGCAGTTCTGCCAACGAGAGCCCGTTGGACTGCCCCCTGCTGGATACAGGCAAGCATGCGAAGCGCTCGCAGCAAATTCAATTCGAGGCCGCGCGATCTACGACGGCCTGATCGCGCTCGCTGCCAAGCATGCCGACCTGGTCTTGCTCTCGCTCGACCGCCGCGCCCGTCCGGTCTACGAAGCCTGCGGCGCCCGCTTCGAGATCCTCATCTGATCAGTACGGAGCGTCCCCGAAGCTGTGGGTCGCCACGATGATCAGCTTGATCGGGTCCTCGCCGAAGTAGAGGTACCGGTCCGGGCCGAGCTTGACCTCGCATCGGGCCTTGCTGATGAACTTGCCGATTCGGCGGTCCGGCCAGCATCGAGCGCCGTAGGTCTTTCTTGCCCGACCCAACCGATCGCCGATCTTCACCCCCCGCGACGTTCTCCCGCCGCGCCCATAAACCGCTATTCGCACCACCTTCATGTGCTCGAAGTCAAAACGAGCGTCGCGATACTTCAGCTCGCTGTCGCCCTTCCAGCTCGGGTCATAGAAGGGCTCATTCTCTTCGTTCATCACGGGGGTGCGCAATGTCAGGAGAGGCCAGCCATGCTTGCGCTTGACCGCCTCGCGGGGATAGCCGATCGGGATTCCCGCGTAGCTTCCCGGCAGCTCGAGAATTGGTCCCTGGGCGGGCCTGGTAGCGATCGGCTTCGCATGGTGTCGATCGGAGGACAGGTCGCCGGCGGGGGCCAGCAACACGATCGTGAGCAGGGCCTCGCAACTGCAGATGGCGACCCAGGCGCGGTTCATCGGCGGCAGGCTGACGAGCTTGCTGAGGCCGACTCCACCCCAGATGCAAAGCGCGGCACCAAGTCCGGCGGCGATCGTGGAGAAGAGCACCAGATATAGCTCGCCACTATCACTCGACAGCTCGACGAGCTGGACCCCGACCCAGATCAGCGGCAGCAGGGCCATTCGGGCGCGGCCTACGGCAAATCCAAGACCGACGCTGTATGCCGCGGTCATCCACATCTGGGTGTCTTCGCTTCCGGCCACCCGACCGGCCGTCATCACGGCGATGATCCAGATGGCGGTCAGGGCAAGAGGCCACAAGGCCAATGTGAGTGCGGAGCCTCGGGATCGAGGGCCAGGCTCGCTCACGAAGGCCCATACGTCAGGACGATGAGTCTGATCGGGTCATCGCCGAAGTACACGTAGCGATAGGGAGCTACCTGGACCTCGCAATCGGCGCTATGAAAGAACTCGCCGCCGTGAGTTCCTGCCGACTCGCAGCTGGCACGCGGGTAGCGCTGCCGCACCAGGTCCAGCGAGTCGCCGACCGCAATCCCCCGAGAGGTTCGAGCGCCGGCGCCGTAGACAAGGATGCTGGCGACCCGGCCATGGCGCTGCGTCATCTCAGCATCGGGGTAGACGTCATCCTTCGGTGTGTCTGCGGGGAGCCTCCCGGGGAAGCTCTCCTGATCGATTACCGGGCTCTCGGCGACCGGCAGACGATCGCGAAAGCGCCGCCGTGCCTGCGCGATCGGCTCTCGCAGACGAACGCCGGCATAGCTACCGTCGATCTCGTTGATCGGGCCACGCGCCGGATGGACAGGGAACAGGTGCCGATCCGACCGCTTCGCCCCACCATCTGCCTGGGGCCAAGCGATAAGGATCACCACGAAGAGGACGACGGCAACCAGGGCCAGGGGCCATCCGGTGACTCGGTCGATTCGCATGGCCAATCAGTACCCCCGCCCGTCGGCAGGGTTCCACGCCGTCCACGGCGCGGGGCGAATCAGGGAGCGGCTACTGGCCTTCGGCCAGCTCGAGGAACTTCTCGGCGCGGTCCTTGTCGCGGGCGGCGATGTCGGCGGCGGCGCTGCCCTCGTCTGCTTCGGCGAGGCGCTGCTCGGCGTCAGCGAGCTTTGTTTTGAGGTCGGCGGTGTCGAGCTGGTCCGGCGGGATGGCCTCCTGGACCAGGGCGACGGCGCGGTTGGCGAAGACCTCCAGCCAACCCTCGCCCTGGGCGTAGCGGCGTACCTCGCCATCGGAGATGTGGAGGCGCAGCTCGGTCGGGCGCAGGCGCGCCATCAGCGGCGCGTGGTTGGCGAGGATTCCGACCTCGCCGACCGCCGTTCGGGTCGAGAGCTGCTCCAGCTCACCCGAGAAGACCTCCCCCTCGGGCGTCAGCACGCGAGCCTCGAACTTCGGGTGGTCGGCCATCGGGGTCGGCTACTCGCCGCCTGAGCGCGATTCCTCGAGCACCTGGTCGATCGTGCCCTTCATGTAGAAGGCGCGCTCGGGGATCTCGTCGTGCTTGCCCTCGACGATCTCGGTGAAGCCGCGGACGGTCTCCTCGACCGGCACGTACTCGCCGTCGCGGCCCGTGAACTGGGAGGCGACGAAGAACGGCTGCGAGAGGAAGCGCTCGATCTTGCGGGCACGGCTCACCGTCAGCTTGTCCTCCTCTGCGAGCTCGTCGATGCCGAGGATGGCGATGATGTCCTGGAGCTCCTTGTAGCGCTGCAGGACCTCCTGGACACGGGTCGCCGTGCGGTAGTGCTCCTCGCCGAGGATGTCCGGCTTGAGGATCGTCGACGTCGAGTCGAGCGGGTCGACGGCGGGGTAGATCCCCTTCTCCGAGATCGCTCGCGAGAGCACCGTCGTCGCGTTGAGGTGGGCGAACACCGATGCCGGCGCCGGGTCGGTGAGGTCGTCGGCAGGCACGTAGATCGCCTGAACCGAGGTCACCGAGCCCGTCGTCGTCGAGGTGATCCGCTCCTGCAGCTCACCCATCTCCGTCTCCAGCGTTGGCTGGTAGCCGACCGCCGAGGGCATCCGGCCAAGCAGCGCCGAGACCTCGGAGCCCGCCTGGACGAAGCGGAAGATGTTGTCGATGAACAGCAGCACGTCCTGGCCGCCGGCCTCGCGGAAGTACTCGGCCATCGTCAGGCCCGAGAGCGCGACGCGCAGGCGGGCGCCCGGCGGCTCATTCATCTGGCCGAAGACCATCATCGTCTTGTCGATGACGCCGGACTCCTGCATCTCGAGATAGAGCTGATTGCCCTCGCGGGTCCGCTCGCCGACGCCGCAGAAGGCCGAGAGGCCGCCGTGCTTGGTCGCGATGTTGTTGATCAGCTCCATGATGATCACGGTCTTGCCGACGCCGGCGCCGCCGAAGAGGCCAACCTTGCCGCCCTTGGCGTACGGGGCTAGGAGGTCGACGACCTTGATCCCGGTCTCGAGGATCTCCTGGGTCGGTGTCAGGTCCGCGACCTTGGGGGCGTGGCGGTGGATCGGCCAGCGCTCATCGCCGGTGACCGGTGGGCCCTCGTCGATCGGCTCGCCGAGCAGGTTGAAGATGCGACCGAGCGTCTCCTTGCCGACCGGGACCGTGATCGGTCCGCCGGTGTCGACGATCTGATCGCCACGGCGCAGGCCGTCGGTCGCGTCCATGGCGACCGTCCGCACGCGGTCGTCGCCGAGGTGCTGCTGGACCTCGCAGACGAGGTCGAGCGGCTCGCGGCCGTCGGTGTCGGGCACCGTGATCTTCAACGCCGAGTGGATCTCGGGCAGATGCTCCGAGAAGACGGCGTCGACGACGACGCCCATTACCTGCTCGACCGTTCCTACATTTCCATTCTGCTCAGCCATCTATCTCCTTATCCGAGCGCTTCCGCGTCTTTATCCGAGCGCTTCCGCGCCTGCAACGACTTCCAAGATCTCCTGGGTTATCTCCGCCTGACGCGCCCGGTTCATCTCCAGGGTCAGGTCGCCCATCATCTCCTGCGCGTTCTCGGCCGCGCTGCGCATCGCCGTCATCCGGGCGCCGTGCTCCGAGGCGGCCGACTCCAGCAGGCCGCGGTAGATCGAGATGTTCACGTACTCCGGGACCAGCTCCGCCATCAGCTCCTCGGGGTCGGGCTCGAAGACCCAGAGCGCCCGGTCGTGGGCCGCGGCCAGCTCCGGGTCGGCCGGCTCCTCGGGCTCGGGGAGCCCCTCGCCGTAGACCTCGGCCTCCTGGACCGGCAGCAGCGTCTGGCGACGCACGTACTGGGTCAGCGGTGAGACGTAGCGGTTGTAGATCACCTCGACGCGATCGACCTCGCCGTCGATGAAGGCGCTGACGAGGTCGTTGGAGATCTCGCGGGCGTTGGCGAAGCCGGGGCGGTCGGTGAAGCCGACGTAGGAGTCGCGGACGGGCTCACCGCGGAACTGCAGCGATGAGGAGCCGCGGCGGCCGACGACGGCGAAGCTGGTGTCGGTGCCCTCGGCCTCGAGCTCACGGCGGAGCTGGGCGCCGGCGCGGATGATCTGGGTGTTGAACGAGCCGGCGAGGCCGCGGTCGCCGGTGATCAGCAGGACGGCGGCGTTCTTGGTCTGCTCGCGCTCCTCGAGGATCGGCATCCGCGGCAGCGTGCCGCCGAGCGACTCGGCGACCTTGCGGGTCATCTTGCGCAGCGCCTGGGCGTAGGGGCGCAGGTGGTCGATCCGCTGCTCGGCCCGGCGCAGTCGCGCCGCGGCGACCATCTCCATCGCGCGCGTGATCTTGTGAATGTTCTTCACCGAGTTGATGCGCGTCTTGACTTCCTTCTGAGAGGCCATGCGAGATACCGGTTGCTAGGCCGGCGTCGCCTCCTTCTCGGCGTCGGTGGCGACGGCGGTCTCTTCCTCGGCGGCCTCATCGGCCGCGTCTGAGTCCTCATCGCGGTGGGCCGGGTCCTTGACCCGGTCGGACTCGCCCTCCTCCAGCGGCTGGCCCTCCTCGTCGAAGTCCGGCCCGAAGTCGTCGACCATCTGGGCGATCGCCTGGCCGAGCTTCTCCTCCTCTTCGTCGGAGAGCAGGCCGGTCTCGTTGATCTGCTTCATCAAGTCGCCCAGCTCAGCGTGCATCCGGGCGATCAGGTCCTCGAGGAAGTGAGCGACGCGGTCGGTCTTGATCCGGTCGAGATAGCCGCCCGTGCCGGCGAAGATCGAAACGACCTGGTCGGCGACCGAGAGCGGGCTGCGCTCCTTCTGGTTGAGCATCACGACCAGGCGCTCGCCGCGGCCCAGCGTCCGCTGGGTCTCGGGGTCGAGCTCGGAGCCGAACTGCGCGAACGCCTCGAGCTCGCGGTACTGCGAGAGCTCCAGGCGCAGCTTGCCGGCAACCCGCTTCATCGCCTTGGTCTGGGCGTCGCCGCCGACCCGTGAGACCGAGATGCCGACGTTGATCGCCGGCCGCACGCCGGAGAAGAAGAGGTCGGACTCGAGGAATATCTGGCCGTCGGTGATCGAGATGACGTTGGTCGGGATGTAGGCCGAGACATCGGAGGCCTGGGTCTCGATGATCGGCAGCGCCGTCATCGAGCCACCGCCGAGCT
The DNA here is from genome assembly GCA_033856175.1 of Solirubrobacterales bacterium. Classification (GTDB taxonomy): domain Bacteria; phylum Actinomycetota; class Thermoleophilia; order Solirubrobacterales; family 70-9; genus JAWVFK01. The sequence goes on from JAWVFK010000037.1 coordinate 60,574, forward strand.
TGTCCGAGAGCTTGACCGCACGCTCGAGCAGCCGCGAGTGCAGGTAGAAGACGTCACCGGGGTAGGCCTCGCGGCCCGGCGGGCGCCGCAGCAGCAGCGACATCTGCCGGTAGGCGAAGGCGTGCTTGGTGAGGTCGTCGTAGACGCAGAGCGCGTGCTTGCCGTTGTAGAGGAAGTGCTCCGCCATCGCCGCACCCGCATAGGGAGCGATGAACTTGATCGGCGCCGCCTCATCGGCGGGAGCGGCGACGATGATCGTGTTCTCCATCGCGCCGTGCTCCTCGAGCGTCTCCATGACCTGGATGACCGTGGACATCCGCTGGCCGATGGCGACGTAGACGCTGACCAGGTCCTTGTCGCGGTTGTTGATGATCGTGTCGATCGCGATCGCCGTCTTGCCGGTCTGGCGGTCGCCGATGATCAGCTCGCGCTGGCCGCGGCCGACGGGGATCATCGCGTCGATCGCCTTGAGCCCGGTCTGCAGCGGCTCGGAGACCGGCTGGCGCTGGACGACTCCGGGGGCTTTGAACTCCGCCGGGCGCATCTCGGTCGTCGCGATCTCGCCCTTGTCATCGAGCGGGCGGCCGAGCGGGTCGACCAGCCGGCCCAGCAGGGCATCGCCGACGGGGATCTGCAGCAGGCGGCCGGTCCGCTTGACGGTGTCGCCCTCGACGACCTTCTCCCACTCGCCGAAGAGGACGACGCCGACGTTGTCCTCCTCGAGGTTCAGCGCCAGGCCGGTGACGTCGTGAGGCAGGTCGAGCATCTCGAGCGCCATGCAGTTGTCGAGGCCGTGGACGTGGGCGATGCCGTCGGCCACGGAGAGGACCGTGCCGACCTCGGAGAGGTCGGCGGCGTCGCTCTCGAGCCCCTCGATCCGCTGCCTGAGGATGCTTGCGATCTCGTCTGGCTTGATGTCCATTTGGTTCTGGCTCCTTTATGCCGCGGTCGCGACGTGCTTTCGAAGTTGTTCGAGGCGATTGCGGACGCTGGCGTCCAAGACCATGTTGCCGACCTGCAGGACAAGCCCGCCGAGGATCTCCTCGTCGATCGCGCTGGTCAGCTCGACCTTGCGGTCGGTCTGCTTCTCGATCTGAGCACCGATCTGATCGACGACCTTCGAGTCGAGCTCGACGGCGCTGGTCACGGTGACGTCGAGCATCCTGTTCTCCTCGGCCCAGAGCGCCTCGAAGCGCTGGCGGATGCGGAAGATCGCCGGCATCCGGTGCTTCTCGGCCAGCAGCTCGAGGAAGTTGACGAGCTCGGGCTCGGCGCCGGAGATCGAGCGGGCCAGGCCGTCGCGCTTCTCCTCCGAGGAGAAGTAGGGGCTGAAGAAGAAGGCCGCGAGGTCGCGGTTCTCGTTCAGCGCCTCGGCGAACTGGATCAGCTGATCGCGGATCGCGTCGAGCTTGCCGGAGTTGCGGGCGGCGTCGAACAGCGCCTCTGCGTATACGCGGGCGACCTCCTCCATCAGCTGCCGTTCTCCCCCGCCAGGGCCGAGAAGTCGACTTCCTTCAGCGCTTCCTCGATCAGCCGCTTGTGATCGGCCGAGTCGAGGCTCTTGCGGGTGACCTTCTCGGTGGCGAGCAGCGTCAGGTCGGCGACCTCGTTGCGGATCTTCTCCAGCGAGCGCCGGGTCTCGGCCTCGATGTCGCGCTTGGCAGCGTCAACCAGCTCCTCGCGCTTGGACTTGCCCTCGGCGCTCGCCTCGGCCTTCGCCGTCTCAGCGGCCTTGCGGGCGCGGTCGACGATCTCGTCGGCCTGCTCGCGGGCCTCCTTGAGGCGCTGGCGGTACTCGCTCAGCAGCTCGTCGGCCTCCTTGCGCTGGCGCTCGGCGGACTCGATCGACTCGCGGATCGCGTTGGCACGCTTGTCGAGCGCATCGGCGATGCGCGGGTAGGCGACCTTGCTCAGCACCCACATCGTGAACAGGAACAGCACCAGGGTCCAGACCATCAGCCCGAGACCGGGCGAGACCAGGAAGCTGCCGCCGCCCTTTTCGGCGGCGAGAACCAGCGCGCTAGTTGTGCTCAGTGCCTCCAAGGCGGCCTAGAGGAAGAAGGCGATCAGGCCGAAAATGAAGGTGTAGAAGGCGACGGCCTCGGTCAGAGCGAATCCGAGCCAGCGGATGCTCTGGAGCTCGTCCTTCATCTCGGGCTGGCGGGCGACCGACTCGATCTCCTTGCCGAAGATGAAGCCGATGCCGATGCCGGCTCCGATTGAGCCGAGTCCGGCGCCCACGCCCAGCGCGATCGCCTTTCCGGCCTTTGTGATGCCGTCATCTGTAATGGCGGCTGTCAGCAGATCCATGTGTTGGTGCTCCTTTTTCCTAGTGGGTTGCGGCGGTTGCGCCGTTGAGGTAGATCGCGGTCAGCGTCGAGAAGATAAAGGCCTGCAGGGTGGCGACGAGGCCCACCTCGAAGATGAAGAAGGCGAAGGCCATTGGGAAGGTCAGCGCGCCGAGCGCCGCCAGGCCGAGCAGAACAGCGAGGCCGCCGCCCATGAAGAGCAGCAGCAGGTGGCCGGCGAGGATGTTGGCGAAGAGCCGCACCGAGAGCGAGATCAGGCGGACGAAGTGGGAGATGACCTCGATCACGAAGATCGCCGCCTTGCCGACCGGGTTCATGCTCTCGAGGCCGGGCGGCAGCCAGCTGGCGAGGTAGCCGATCGGCCCCTTGGCCCGCACGCCCTCGACGTGGTAGGAGACCCAGACGACGAGCGTCAGCACCAGGGGAATTGAGATGTTGGCGGTCGCCGCGTAGAGCGCGAGCGAGGGGATGGCGAGGCCGAAGATGTGGACCTGATGCTCGGTATTGGTCGGCAGCGGCAGGAAGCCGATCATGTTCGAGAACCAGATGAAGAAGAAGAGCCCGGCGATGAAGGGGAACCAGCGCGTCGCCATCTTCTGGTCGAGGTTGGCGCCGGCGATGTTGTTGCGGGTGAGGTCGTAGGCGAGCTCGACGACCGTCTGGACGCGGTTTGGCTCACGCTGCATGCGGCGCGAGATCCAGACCATCGTCACGATCGTCAGGACGCTGGCGAGGACGAGGTAGAGGACGGCCTTGTTGAGGCTGAGGTCGAGCGGGCCGAGGTGGAGACTGACCCAGGGGTCGAGCTTGAACTCATTCTGCGGCTTGAAGGCGTCGTTCTTGCCGCCGTTGCCGGCGAGGACGCCGAGCAGGGCGGCGATCCCGAACCAGACGCCGAAGCCGATCAGGACCTTGGTGCGCGTCTTCACGACGGCTCTCCCTGCGGGGCCGGAGGGCCGGCGACGCGGCTGAGCGCCTGGCCGCCGAGCGAGGCGGTGACGAGGGCCGCGCAGAGCAGCGCCGCGGCGAGGCCGTCGGCGCGGTCGGCGAGCTTGCCGACGAGCAAGATCGAGAGGGTGAGCAGCCAGAGGCGGGCGAGCGTCGAGACCGCCGTCAGCGTCAGCGCGCCGCGGCGGTTGCGCGCCTGGAGCTGTGAGGCGACGCGGCGCTCGGAGTCGAACTGGATGCCGCGCTGGACGAGCCAGGCGCCACAGGCGGCGGCGTAGCCCGTCATCGGCCAACCGGCGAGCAGGAAGAGGGGAAGCGCGAGGGCGAGCAGGAGCAGGTCGAAGAGCCGCAGGAACGACAACGCGGCCTGGGGCGAGGTCTGAGGGGGCGTCTGAGGGGACACCGGGGAGGACATCTCGGCGGACACCGCTGAAGGCTCAGCTGTCCCCGTCGCGGCTACAGACAAGTGCGAAGCCGGCGACGTGACCGGCCGCACCTCCCAGCAACGCCGGCGCTGCCCTGCAGCCGGCGCCCGCGCCGGTGCCGGGTGCCCAGGCACCGAGCGGAGAGCTTCCCATCGGTCGAGTCCCCGGCGCGACGGCAGCCGCGAGACCACGGAAAGCGGCGCCAATCGGGGTTGTCGAATTCAGGAGTGTTCAAATCGCTGGTCAGCCGAGGACGAGTGAACGCGGAACCCCCGGGCGGCAGAGCCGTCGGGGGCGCTGAATATATCCGATGAGCCGGGGGTCGGCGTAGGTGGCCCTAATACCGCCGCCTGACCCGCGAGTAGGCGGGCGCGGGCAGCTCCGGCTGGCGGCGACGAGGCGTCGGCCGGACGGTGATCCAGCCGAAGGCGAGCACGAGCGCCATCAGGGTCAGGCCGCCGCCCCACTGGAGGTCGCGGGCCCAGGCCGAGGGCTGGCTGTGGTGGGCGAGCGGCGTGAACGACTGGCCGGGGGCCGAGCGGTCGAGCCGGGTGGCCGGGTGCTTGTCGAGTCGCGTCATCGGCGCACCGTCGGGGCTCATCGGCCTGTCGCCGATGTCGACGCTGGAGCTCTCGGCGCCCGAAGAGGGGCTGTCGTTCTCCGACCCCGAGCTCTGAACCGCCGCCTTCTTGGCCTCCTGCCTCGGTCGGGCAGGAGTAGGCGGCGCGACGTTGATCACCGGCGGAGCCGGTGGGAAGAGCGAAAGCGAAGGAGCGACGCTGATCGACGTCGGCGAGGTGAAGAGGTTGAGCGTCGGGGTTCCGTTGGATGGAGGCAGCGGCGCCGCAGGGGGAGCGGTCGCCTGCAGGTTGGCGCCAAGCGGCGGTGCCGGAGGAACGGGCGGGGTCGGAACGCTTGGCGGCGGCGCCGTCCCGGGGGGCGTGGTCGCAGGCGGTGGCGGTGGCGCAGGCGGTGGAGGATTGATCGGCGGTGGTGGCTCAGGCGTAAAGCTCGGCCGGGGCTCAAAGGAGATCGGATAGGTGGCTGCCTTATCGGCTACCGAGAGCAGGGCCAGGGCAAAGATGCGAGAGCGGTTGCCGTCGCCTGCGGTGATCTCGCCTGACTGGGAGTCGA
>JAWVFK010000038.1:0-58566 GCA_033856175.1 Solirubrobacterales bacterium
CGGCGTCATAGGCGAGGAACGCCGCCGCCACCCGGTCGGTGACCGGCAGCCGGAACGCGTCGAGCAGCAGGTCCTCGACCTCGTCGGCAACCACGTGATGGCACTCGAGCACCGGCAGCAGCCCGCCCGCGAACAGCAGCGTCCGCGACGTCCGCAGCTTCGCGACCCGCAGCGCCCACTTCTGCCCGCCGCCGCTGCGCAGCTTGCCCTCGAAGTCGACCGTGATCGTCCGCCAGTAGCGGATCACGTCGTTGAGCAGGAACCGCGGCGGCCGGCGGTCGCGGCGGTCGCCGGCCAGGTAGGAGCGCAGGATCGTCCGCAGCGCCCGCTCGTAGGCCGGCGCCCCCAGCAGCGGCGCGGACTCCAGCAGCAGCAGCAGGCGCCGCGTCGTGTTCGCGTTGTCGTCGTCGGCCAGCCCGAAGCGGCAGAGGTCGTCGACCCCGACCGTCGTGTTGAAGATGCCCTGCGATCCCGTCGCGCCCCCGACCACGCCGCGCAGGTCTTCCAGCGCCGGGCGCACCCCCGGGCCTGGCGCGCCCGTCGTGACCACCAGGACGTCGTCGTCGGACCCCGACGTCACCTCGCCCCGGCCCCAGGACCCCATCAGCACGACGGCGACCCCGGCGTCGACCGGCACGTCGCGCAGCGCCCGGCGCCGGGCCGCCAGCTCGACCCCGGTCGCCTCGCGCGCCGCCAGCAGCTGGGGGAACGCGACGCCGGACGCGCCGGCCAGCGCCTCCAGCGGCGAGACCCGCGTGTCGGCCGTGCCGGTCACCGCCGCGGCGGCAGCGCCTCGAGGATCCACGGCACGTCGGGGCAGCGCTGCAGCACCTCGCGGAACCGGTGCTCGTCCTTGCGGTAGAGCGGGACGTGCGTCGCCCGGCCCGCCCGCAGCGACGACACGTGCACGTGACGCAGACGGCCACCGAACGCGTCGAGCAGCGCGTGGGCGAGCGCCATCGACTCGTCGACCTGGGCGGCGTGGGCGACGTCGAAGCAGAAGCCCGCCTCGGGCAGCGCCGCGAAAAGCTCGCCGAGCTCCTCGGGACGCTGGCCCACCGGCTTGCGCGCGTCCATGTTCTCCAGCACCAGACGGTGCCCGAGCGCCGTCCACGCCCGCGGGTCGCCGATCTGGTCGGGATGCGCCACGACGGCGTCGACGCCCAGCGGCAGGCGCCGCAGCTCGGCGACCAGACGCGCCTCGTCGAGCAACCGGCCCTTGGTCGGCGCGTGCACGGCCACGTAGTGAAACGGCAGCCGCGGGCGCTCGGCGAGGAACGCCACCAGCCCCGGAAGCTCGTCCTCAGCCAGCGCCGACAGCTCGACCGCGAACGTCGAGACGTCCGCCGCGCGCCGCACCAGCCCTGCCCAGTCGCCCCGCAGCGCGCCGAAGCACCCGGTCGACATCCCCAGCGGGTGGTGCATGGCCAGCAGCGCGCTGCGCAGCGGTCGCGTCGTGGACCGCAGCCGCCCCCCGGTGGCCAGCCGCGGGAACGAGGGCTGGGAAGCGGAGACGCGCGCGCGGGCCACGGCCGCACCCTACCCGTGCACGCCGCGCGCGCCCGCCGGGGCTGGCGCCCGCGACGCGAGCCGGTCACTACGCTCCGAGGCCGTGAGAGCCGCCCCCCTCGCGCTCCTGCTGGCCGTCGTCCTCGCCCCCGCGCTCGCCTCTGCAGCCGGCGGCCCCGCGGAGCCCCCGATGAAGCCCTGCGGCTACCACGACATCGGCGGCCGGCGCGTCTACGTCGTCGTGCTGGTGGGGACGATGAAGTGCGCGGCCGCGGTCAGGCGCCTCGTGCACTGCCCCGCGCCCTCGCGCCGCACGGCCGGCATCTACGACACCCGTCCCGACGCGGCCGGCTTCAGCTGCCGGCGCTCGGTCAAGCGCCGCCACGTCGCCGCCCTGTTCAAGCTCAAGCGCCGCGTGACCTGCGTCTCCCCGGTCCCGACCACGACCCGACGCGCGCCCACCAAGTTCGTCCTAGGCCACGGCTGGAAGGTGGACCGCCTCAAGGTCACCGGGCGCTTCTGCTTCAAGGCCCGCCGGACGCTCGAGCTGTGGGCCGCTGAGAACGCGGCCGGCGGGCGCCCCTTCCCCCGCCACTGGCGCTGCCACTACCTCAAGAAGCCCGACAGCGTGATCGCCTGCCGCCACGGCGGCCAGCGCATGAGCTACGTGCTGCTGGGCTCCGCAGCGGGCTCCGCCGCGTAGGCGATCAGCTCGACGCTGGTGCCGCCCGGTGCCTCCACGTAGAACGAGCGCGACCCGTCGCGGTGCGCGCTGATCGCCGCGCCATGCTCGCCCGCCAGGCGCTCGAGCTCCTCGACGGAGACCTCCCACGCGGTGTGCACCGGGTGCTGGTGGGCCAGCACGAACGCGAGCTTCACGCCGCCCGCGCGCAGGAAACCCCAGCTCTCGTCCTGGTAGAGAACCTCGGCGTCCGGCACCGTCCGCCGCCACCACGTGATCGCGGCGGCGATGTCGTCGACCTGCATGGCCACGTGATCGAACTGCATCACCGCGATGGTAGTGCGGGTGGTCAACGGCCCTGTGCGCCGCTACACTGCGCGCCGTCGGCCAATAGTCGTAGCCGCCCAGAAGCACGGTGCCGCGCCACATACGCGGTCACCCAGGGCGGGGTCCGTGAGCGCTGACCGCCCCTCCGAGGGGTCCGCGTAGCGCTGTGCTATCTTGGCTGGTCGCGCTTTTCCACCTGGCGAACACCGCCGGGGAGACGCGCACCGCTCCCTGCCCGCTTTGACCCTCTTCTAGGAGTCGCCTGTCGTGCCTCGTGTTGACGCTTCGCGCACGCGCCGTAGCTTTGCGCGTCTGGACAAGTCCAACGACGTCCCAAATCTGATCGACATCCAGCGCAAGTCGTTCGACTGGCTCGTCGACCCCGAGAAGGGCGGGCTGCGCGAGACGATCGACGACATCTCCCCGATCGAGGACTACACCGGCCACCTCGCGGTCAACTTCGGCGACCTGCGCTTCGACGAGCCGACCGCCACGATCGAGGAGTGCCGCGAGAAGGACCTCACCTACTCGCGCCCGCTGACGGTCACCGTCGCCTTCATCAACCACGAGACGGGCGAGATCCGCGAGCAGTCGGTGTTCATGGGCGACTTCCCGTGGATGACCGAGCGCGGCACCTTCATCATCAACGGCACCGAGCGCGTCGTCGTCACGCAGCTGGTCCGCTCCCCGGGCGCCTACCTGATGGAGCCCAAGGACCGCGAGAAGCAGGTCTTCATCGCCAACCTGATGCCGGCCCGCGGCTCCTGGCTGGAGCTCGAGATCGACAAGAAGGGCCGCGTCTACGTCCGCATCGACCGCAAGCGCAAGCTGCCCGTGACCGTGCTGCTGCGGGCGATGGGCTACGTCGAGGACGAGAAGCTGCTCGAGATGTTCGACAACTCGGTCTACATCCGCCACACGGTTGCCTCCGACACCGAGCAGACCAGGACCGAGGAGGGCGCCCTCGTCGAGCTCTTCAAGAAGCAGCGGCCGGGCGAGCCGCCGTCGGTGGATGCCGCCAAGGCGCTGCTCGAGCAGCTCTTCTTCGATCCCAAGCGCTACGACCTCACCCGGGTCGGCCGCTACAAGCTCAACGCTCGCCTCGACCTCGATGTCGATCTCGACACCCGGGTTCTCACCCACGACGACATCATCAAGCTGATCGCCGAGCTCGTCTCGCTGCCGAAGCTGCTCGGCCTGCCGGAGGAGATCGACGAGGAGAACCCGATCAAGGATTACGCCGCCGAGGCTTCGACCTACCCGCGCGAGCCCGTCGCCGACCACCTCGACGAGTACGAGCACTTCGGCAACCGCCGCCTGCGCACCGTCGGCGAGCTGATCCAGGAGGCATTCCGGATCGGCCTCTACCGGATGGAGCGCGTCGTCCGCGAGCGACTGACCACCGAGGACGCCGACGCGATCACCCCCCAGACGATCATCAACATCCGTCCCGTCGTCGCTGCGATGAAGGAGTTCTTTGGCTCCTCCCAGCTCTCGCAGTTCATGGACCAGACCAACTCGCTGTCCGGCCTCACCCACAGGCGCCGGCTGTCGGCCCTCGGCGCCGGCGGCCTGACGCGTGAGCGGGCGCCGATCGAGGTCCGCGACGTGCATCCGACCCATTACGGGCGCATGTGCCCGATCGAGACCCCGGAGGGGCCGAACATCGGCCTGATGGGCTCGCTGGCGTCGTTCGCCCAGGTCTCCGAGCACGGGTTCGTGACGACTCCCTACCTGGAGGTCAAGGACGGCGTGGTGACCAGCAAGGTCGTCCACCTCGACGCGACCCAGGAAGAGGAGAAGATCATCGCTCAGGCGAACGCCGAGCTCGACGCCTCGACCGGCAAGCTCAAGGGCCCCTACATCCAGGCACGCTCGCGCGACGGCGAGTTCGTCATGGTGCCGCCCAAGGCGGTCGACCTGATGGACGTCTCACCGACCCAGATCTGGTCGGTCGCGACGGCGCTGATCCCCTTCCTCGAGCACGACGACGCCAACCGCGCCCTGATGGGCTCGAACATGCAGCGCCAGGCAGTGCCGCTGCTGATTCCCGAGCCGCCGCTGATCGGCACCGGGATGGAGCGCCGCGCCGCCGTCGACACCGGCGACGTCATCCTCGCCGAGGCCGACGGCGAGGTCAGCGCGGTCGACGCCAAGAACATCGCCGTCACCAGCGGGTCGAAGCGCCACGAGTACTCGCTGCACAAGTACATGCGCTCGAACCAGGGGACGATCATCCACCAGCGCCCGATCGTCGAGGTCGGCCAGAAGGTCAAGGAGGGCGACGTCCTCGCCGACGGCTCCGCGACCGCCGGCGGTGAGATCGCGCTCGGCAAGAACTGCCTCGTCGCCTTCATGTCATGGGAGGGCTACAACTTCGAGGACGCGATCATCCTCTCCGAGCGCCTGGTCAAGGACGACGAGCTGACCTCGATCCACATCGAGGAATACGAGATCGACGCCCGCACGACCAAGCTCGGCGACGAGGAGATCAGCCGCGACATCCCCAACCGCTCCGAGGAGAGCCTGCGCAACCTCGACGAGAACGGCATCGTCCGCGTCGGCGCCGAGGTTGCCTCGGGCGACCTGCTCGTCGGCAAGGTGACGCCGAAGGGCGAGACCGAGCTGACCGCCGAGGAGAAGCTGATCCGGGCGATCTTCAAGGAGAAGGCGCGCGAGGTCCGCGACACCTCGCTGAAGGTGCCCCACGGCGAGGGCGGGGTCGTCATCGACGTCCTCACCTTCAGCCGCGACGACGGCGACGACCTGCCGCCCGGCGTCAACAACCTCGTCCGCGTCTACGTCGCCACCAAGCGCAAGATCGCCGAGGGCGACAAGCTCGCCGGCCGCCACGGCAACAAGGGCGTCATCTCCAAGATCGTCCCCGAGGAGGACATGCCGTTCCTCGAGGACGGCACGCCGGTCGACGTCATCCTCAACCCGCTCGGCGTGCCGAGCCGGATGAACATCGGCCAGATCCTCGAGACCCATCTCGGCTGGGCCGCCGCAAATGGCTGGTACGACGACGGCTCGCAGGCCTACAAGGAGGCCCACAAGCACGGCGACCGCGTCTACGTCGCCTCGCCGGTCTTCGACGGCGCCACGGTCGAGGACGTCGACAACGCCCTCGTCAAGTGGTCGGATGAGAACGCCGACCGTGGCATCGACCTCGGCGTCGACAAGAACGAGCGCCCCGGCAGCCGCTGCGCCGGCGCCGTCAAGCTCTACAACGGCCGCACGGGGGAGCCCTTCGAGGGGCGCATCACCGTCGGCTACATGTACATCCTCAAGCTGCTGCACCTCGTCGACGACAAGATCCACGCTCGCTCGACGGGCCCCTACTCGCTCGTCACCCAGCAGCCGCTGGGCGGCAAGGCGCAGTTCGGCGGCCAGCGCTTCGGCGAGATGGAGGTCTGGGCCCTGGAGGCCTACGGCGCCGCCTACACGCTGCAGGAGATGCTGACCGTCAAGTCCGACGACACCGTCGGCCGCGTCAAGGCCTACGAGGCGATCGTCAAGGGCGAGAACATCCCCGAGCCGTCGATCCCCGAGTCCTTCAAGGTGCTGCTGAAGGAGATCCAGAGCCTGGCGCTCGACGCCAACGTGGTCTCCGAGGAGGGCTCGGTCGAGATGCGCGAGGAGGAGGACGACCTGCTGCAGGCCGCCGCCGAGCTGGGCATCGACCTCTCCGGGGTGCGCGCGACCGGCAACGGCGCCGCCGACGAGCAGGAGGAGCAGATCGTCGAGGCCGACGGCGAGCCCGCCGCCGGCAAGGACAAGAAGACCGAGAAGGCCGAGAAGTAGCCGAGCAGTAGGCCGGGCCCCCGCCAGCGACTAGCGACAAGGACGAAATGATCGACATCAACAACTTCGACGCAATCGAGATAGGCCTCGCCTCCTCGAAGAAGATCCGCGGCTGGAGCCACGGCGAGGTAACCAAGCCCGAGACGATCAACTACCGCACGCTCAAGCCTGAGAAGGACGGCCTCTTCTGCGAGCGCATCTTCGGCCCGACCAAGGACTGGGAGTGCTACTGCGGCAAGTACAAGCGCGTCCGCTACAAGGGAATCGTCTGCGAGCGCTGCGGCGTCGAGGTCACCCGCTCGAAGGTTCGGCGCGAGCGCATGGGTCACATCGACCTCGCGGCCCCGGTTTCCCACATCTGGTTCTTCAAGGGGGTCCCCAGCCGGATCGGCTACCTGATCGACATGGCTCCGAAGGAGCTCGAGAAGGTTCTCTACTTCGCCGCCTCGATGATCACCTGGGTCGACGAGGAGGCCCGCGCCAAGGACCTCACCAAGCTGGAGAAGGAAGTCAACAAGATCCTCGACGGCTACGAGGGCGAGATCCAGCAGCGCACGCAGGAGCTCAACGAGTCGCTCGAGCGCCGCGTCGCCTATCTCGAGGGCGGCGGCCAGACCGGCTTCACCGACGACGACCATCTCTGGGCGGACTCGCTCGGCATGACGGCGACCCAGCTCAAGCGGCTCAAGGACGACGAGCGCCAGAAGCTGCAGAAGGAGCTGCGCAAGACCTTCGACTCCGAGATCGGCGACACCGAGGTCTACATCGAGGAAGCCGCCGAGCGCATGCGCTCGGTCTGGAAGACCTTCCAGGAGATGAAGCCGAAGGACGTCATCAACGACGAGACCGTCTTCCGTGAGCTCAAGGACCGCTTCGGCTCTCCCTTCGGCTGGGGCGACTACTTCCGCGGCGGCATGGGTGCCGAGGCCGTTCGCGACCTGCTCGAGCAGGTCGACCTCGAGGCCGACTGCAAGGAGCTCGAGGAGATGATCAACACCTCCAAGGGCCAGAAGCAGGCGCGCGCCGTCAAGCGGCTCAAGGTCGCCTCCGCCTTCCTGCACTACACGAACAAGCCCGAGTGGATGATCCTCGACGCCGTACCGGTGATTCCGCCGGAGCTGCGGCCGATGGTCCAGCTCGACGGTGGCCGCTTCGCCACCTCGGATCTCAACGACCTCTATCGCCGCGTCATCAACCGCAACAACCGCCTCAAGCGGCTGCTCGACCTCGGCGCCCCCGAGATCATCGTCAACAACGAGAAGCGGATGCTCCAGGAGGCCGTCGACGCCCTCTTCGACAACGGCCGTCGTGGCCGCCCGGTGACCGGTCCCGGCAACCGGCCGCTGAAGTCGCTCTCCGACATGCTCAAGGGCAAGCAGGGGCGCTTCCGCCAGAACCTGCTCGGCAAGCGCGTCGACTACTCGGGCCGCTCGGTCATCGTCTCCGGCCCCTCGCTGCGGCTGCACCAGTGCGGTCTGCCGAAGCTGATGGCGCTAGAGCTGTTCAAGCCCTTCATCATGGCTCGCCTCGTCGAGCGCAAGGCCGTCCAGAACATCAAGGCGGCGAAGAAGATGGTCGACTCGATGATCCCCGAGGTCTGGGACGTCCTCGAGGAGGTCATCCACGAGCATCCGGTGCTGCTCAACCGCGCGCCGACCCTGCATCGCCTCGGCATCCAGGCCTTCGAGCCGGTGCTGGTCGAGGGCAAGGCGATCCAGATCCACCCGCTCGTCTGCCACGCCTTCAACGCCGACTTCGACGGCGACCAGATGGCGGTCCACCTGCCGCTCTCAGCCGAGGCGCAGGCCGAGGCCCGCATCCTGATGCTGTCGTCGAACAACATCCTCTCGCCGGCCCACGGCGCGCCGCTGGCGACGCCGACCCAGGACATGGTGCTGGGGATCTACTTCCTCACCTACACGCGTGAGGACGTCACCCAGCTCGACCCGGCCAAGCTGAAGGTCAAGCCGCGCCCGTTCCGCACCGCGCAGGAAGCCGAGCTCGCCTACGAGAACGGCATCGTCGGCCTCCACGACTTCGCCGAGTACCGGCGCGCCGGCCACGAGCACTTCCTGACCACGGTCGGGCGGATCATCTTCAACGACCGGATCGAGCGCGCGCTCGCCGACGCGCTCGAGGACGAGTTCGACCCCGACGCCTACGAGTTCGTCAACAACACGCTGACCAAGCGCGAGGTCAACGCGATGGTGTCCGACCTCGTCGACACCTACGGCGCGCCGATCGTCTCGCTGGTCCTCGATGCCTTCAAGGACCTCGGCTTCCACTACGCCAGCCAGGCGGGGATCACGATCTCCAAGAACGATGTCGTCTCGCCGCCGGAGAAGGAGCAGATCCTCGAGCGCTACGAGGGGCTCACCAGCGCCATCCAGCAGCAGTACGAGGACGGCTACATCACCCAGGAGGAGCGCCGCGAGGCGGTCACCAGCCGCTGGCACGAAGCGACCGAGGAGGTTGCCCAGGCGATGGAGGACAACCTCGACGAGCTCAACCCGATCTTCATGATGGCCAACTCGGGAGCCCGCGGATCGTTCAAGCAGATCCGCCAGCTCGCCGGCATGCGCGGCGTCATGGCGAACCCGAAGGGTGAGGAGATCGTGCGGCCGATTCGCGCCAACTTCATGGAGGGCCTGTCGGTGCTCGAGTACTTCATCTCGACCCACGGCGCCCGCAAGGGGCTCGCCGACACGGCCCTTCGCACCGCCGACTCGGGCTATCTGACACGCCGTCTGGTCGACGTCGCCCAGGACGTGATCGTGCGGATCGAGGACTGCAAGACGAAGGACTTCATCGAGATGCCGGTCTTCGGCGAGGACGGCACCATCAACGTCAACCTCGAGGGCCGCCTTTCGGCGAAGAAGCTGACGACCAAGCGCGGCCGCGAGCTGCTGAAGCGCAACCAGTGGATCGACGACGACGAGCTGGTCGAGCTGGCCGAGGCGTTCAAGGACGATCCCGAGGCGACGATCCCGCTGCGCTCGGTCCTCAAGTGCGAGGCCGACACCGGTATCTGCCGCTCCTGCTACGGCCGCGCCCTGGCCACCGGCGCCCCGGTCGAGATCGGCGACGCGGTCGGCATCATCGCCGCCCAGTCGATCGGCGAGCCCGGCACCCAGCTGACGATGCGGACCTTCCACACCGGCGGCATCGCCGGCCAGGACATCACCCAGGGCCTGCCGCGAGTCGTTGAGCTGTTCGAGGCGCGCAAGCCGAAGGGCCTCGCCCAGATGGCCGAGGTCGCCGGCAAGGTCACGCTCGAGGAGGGCGAGAAGGCCAACAAGGTCATCGTCACCGACGAGAAGGGCGAGGAGCACAGCTACTCGTTCCCGATCCGCACCCGCCTGCACGTCAAGCAGGGCGACCGCGTCGAGGCCGGCACCCAGCTCAACGAGGGCTCGCTCTACCCGGCCGAGCTGCTCGCCGTCCGCGGCCGGACAGAGACCGAGCAGTACCTCGTCGCCGAGGTTCAGTCGGTCTACCGCCAGCAGGGCGTCGACATCAACGACAAGCACATCGAGCTGATCGTCCGCCAGATGCTGAAGAAGGTGAGGATCGACTCGAAGGGCTCGACGACGCTGCTCCCCGGCCAGCTCGAGGATCGCCACCGCCTCAAGCAGCTGAACAAGGAGATCAAGGAGAAGAAGAAGAACGCCGTGCCCGCCAAGGGCGAGGAGGTCATCCTCGGCATCACCAAGGCGTCGCTGGCGACCGAGTCCTTCCTCTCCGCCGCCTCCTTCCAGGAGACGACGAAGGTCCTGACCGACGCCGCGCTGGAGGGCAAGCGTGACCGCCTGCTCGGCCTCAAGGAGAACGTCATCATCGGCAAGCTGATCCCGGCCGCGACCGGCCTCAAGCGCTACCGCTCGGTCGAGATCGAGCCGGTCGAGCCCGCCCAGCCGCCGCCCGAGGACGGCCTGCTGGACGAGCAGGAGATCGCCGCCGAGCTGGGCCTCGGAGGCGAGGGCGAGGGCGCCGAGCTAGAGGGCTTCGGCCCCAGCTTCGCCGAGGAGCTCGAGGAGCTGGCCCAGGAGATCGAAACTCCAGCCGACGGCGGCAACAGCTCCGCGTCGTCGTAGCGCCCTTCGCAGCGATCCCTCGCTCGTCCTCCTGAGCGTCCTCGCTCTTTGTCATCCTGAGTGGCTCCCCTCTTCTTGTCATCCTGAGCGGAGGGGCCGAAGGCCCCGGAGTCGAAGGATCTGGCCGGCGCCTCCAGCGCACTACTGATTTGACGCACCCGCAGGCGCCCCACTACGATGCCCGCGGGGTATGTCCGTGAGCGCCAAACCATCACCAGCGCAGCTGGTCTTCGCCGAGCGCATCGAGCGTTCGTCCGAGCACCTGGAAGATCTCGACACCGCCCGCCTGGTAATCGCCTTCCAGGCCGGTGATCAGGATGCCTTCACCTGCCTCTACCAGCGCTACTTCGATCGCGTCTACGGCTACCTCCGCGTGGCCTTCCGCGACACCCACCAGGCCGAGGACGCCGCCCAGCAGGTCTTCATGCAGGTCTTCGAGGCGTTGCCGCGCTACGAGCGCCGGCCCCAGCCATTCCGCGCCTGGCTCTTCCGCATCGTCCGCAATCGGACGCTCGGCGAGCTGAAGAAGAACGCTCGCTTCGAGGTGGCCGACCCGGCCGAAATCGACGAGCGCCGCGAGGCCGAATCGAATGGGGGAGACCACCACCAGATCGGGGCCCTCGAGTGGATCTCCGACCGCGACCTGATCCTCTTCGCCGAGCGCCTGCCGCTCGCCCAGAGACAGGTGCTGGTTCTGCGCTACATGCTCGACCTGACCGACGCCGAGATCGCCGAGGTCCTCGGCCGCACGGCCGTGGACGTCCGCACCCTTCAGCACCGCGCCCTGCGCTTCCTCGAGAAGCGCCTGCGAGCCGTCGGCCGCGCGCCCTCCCAGCGCGAACGCGCCCCCTGGCGCCGCCGTACCCGGCAGGCCCCGGTCCTGCGCCGCCGCCGCTTCGCGATCGCCGCGCCCCAGCTGGGCCGCCGCCTCTAGCCGGGAAACTTTCCGCAACGGATCGCCGCTCCGGGCGATTGTTCTCTCTGGATGAACGGGAGAGGCCAAGCACACGCGCGCGCTCGCAGGCGGCAGCGTCGACTCATTCTCGCCGCGCTCAGCGCCGCGATCGTCTTTGTGCTGAGTGCGATCGCCCGCGCCGACGATCCGACCCTCCCGGTGGACCCCGGCCCGGACCCCAGCGGCCAGGGCGCGCTGATCGATCAGGCAAGCACCGATCCGGGTCTTGCCTGCCAGGATCAGGTCGACAAGAACAATCTGGGCTCAACGACCCAGGGCGCCGGCTGCGACAACCCCTACACGCCAATCGGCCAGGACGGCAAGGGAATCGGCTGGACCCAGATCGCCGGCGCCGTCCATCCCGACGCCAACAAGCCTTCGGGCTACGACTTCACCGTCCAGAATGCCCGCGCCCCAATTCCCCCGACCGTCGACTTCTACACGGTGCGCTTCGCCAACTCCAAGAACGGCTTCGCCGGCGGCGCCCAGTGCCAGAAGGACGCGCCCCAAAGGCAGGACGGCGAGTCAAACAGCGCCTATCAGGATCGCATCACACCGTTCCTGAACACCTGCGAGCGCGTACCGGTCATCTATCGCTACACAGAGGACTCCGAGCTCGGCCCGATCTGGCAAGAGGCCTACAAGGGCACGACTCCGGGCTTCGTCGGCGCCATCAGCTGGCTTCACAACACCAACACCAAAGACCACGGTCAGCGGGCGCTAGCGGTCGGTGGAACTGGATCACCGAATGCGAACTGCCCGAAGAGCGAGACGGACCCTTCTTATCCGAAGGAGGACAACCCGACGTGCGGTGGCTATCCGCGCCGCGAGCCGGCGATTCCGGACTCGGCATGTCCGCTTAACCCTGATGAGATCAAGGCTGCCGACGCCAACCCTGACGGCAAGAAGCCCGAGGTCAAGTTCTTGCCGGGCGTCATATTTCCGCAGGTCGATTCGAGCCAGTCGGTCCTCACGCTCCGTGACGTCCAGGAAGCCCAGGCTCGCTGCGAGGACCAGTGGCGCCAGGCCCATGACGCCGCCGGCAAGGGCCGCGCCTGGCTCTTCTCGGACGGCGACTGGCAGGACCTTGGCACGCCGGGCGAGGGACTGCCAAGCGGCATGCGGGGGATGACGGCACTCGACGCCTCGCTTGACACCGAGCAGTGCGCGGGGGCGACGGGCGAGTGCGCAATGGCCGGCGCGCTGCAGCAGATCTGGATGTGGAAGGACGGGGACTTTGATCCCAAGCCATGGCAGCCCGACCCACCGCCTGGTACACCCGCCTCGAAGAAGGTCAGTCCCTCGCAGTGCGTTCTCGCTGACGGCGCCGTCACCAGCGGCACAAGCGCCGCCAACTATCGCCGGACGGGCTGCAAGTGGCACTACCGCATACGGGCTATCCGGTTTGTCCAGGCATATGGAGGGACCTTTGCGATCGCGGCTACGAGCGGCTGCTGCACGAGCTCTCCGGATCTCACCGACCACGGGCGCTGGGCCGGCCGCACGACGGCTACCCCCAAGGCCGGGCTGATGATGGACTACGACGCAAGGAATGGGACATGGACTCCCGGCTTCCAACCAGGGGGCCTCCCCGACAGCTATTTCGCCATGGCAGCGGCACCGACGACGGGCATCAGAACCACCCTTGCCGCGCCCGGTGGACCGCAGCGCGATGGCGAGCCGCCATCTCAGATCATCCAAAGCGCCGGCGACAGCGAATCCGTAACCGGGCTGTGGGTGAGCACGGCGAGGCTCGTCGCAGGCGACGGCAGCTCGCAGGGGAACCAGCTGGCGCTGGAAGAGCGATTGTCAGGGGATTCGGGTGACAGCCTGATGGACTGGGCAGTCGGCGGCTTCAAAGGAGGCCAGCGAGGAAGTGCTTACACCACTACGATGGAGCCGAGTCCTGGCAGGCACGGGGTCAAGCTCTTCCCCTTGGAGTGCCCGGCCGGCTTCCTGGACGGGAACGCACAGAGCACCGGTAGCACCGCTGCATCGAGCGCCCCCAAATGTACGCCGAAGGAGCAGGCGAGGATGGCCGACGAAACGAGGTCTGGTTACCTCTTCAAGCTCTCCTCCTACTTCCTCAACGGATTCAACTTCGCCGGCGATTCGGGAATCGGTTGGGGTGTGGGGGACCGAGGCGCGATCGAGCGCCTGGCGGGGAACGATGTGTCTTCAGGCGGGACGCTCAAGCCGGAGAGTGCACCCCAGCTGGGGCCCAAGCGAGTCGGATCAGCCTCGCCGACCGAGCCTTATCGATCGACTGCGCCGAAGTTGAGCGATGCACCGGGAGTCGTTCCAGGCCGTGTTTCCCAGGAGCTTCAGAAACTCTCCGAGCCGCGGATGACGTCGTACGGCTCTCCCAACCCTTATGGCCTCCGAGATGGCCGCGCCGAGGGGGTTGGGGAGGTAATCATGAGTCGAGATGGCTCCGAAGGGTGGGCGCTCGGCCCGAAGAATCCCGACGGAGGCAATCAGACCACCCTCGTTCACTTTGACGGCAGCCGCTGGCGGCCTTGTGGTACCGACTCCGTCGAGGGGGTGATAAAGGCGGATCCCGCCTGTGCAGAGTTGCGATCCCTCATGCACTACCGAACCGCCACCGACGGCAACGTCATGTTGACCGCAGCCGCCCGCATCCCGATGGAGTACGGGTCCGATCCGACCCAGGCTGATGATTTCGAGGTAATCGCCATCGGCAGCCCCGACGCGACCAAACGACAGCCGGTCCTTCGCTACCACGATGGGCGCTGGGCAGTTGACGAGGACTGGACAAATCAACTCAACCCTGCGAGCGCGAATAGCACCGTTGAGAACCCTGGCCCAGTGACCGACATCGCATTCTCAGGTCCGGATGATGGTTGGATCGTGGCCGACGAAGGCAGTTACAGCATTCATCACATGTACCACTTCGACGGTGAGCGTTGGACGCGCTGCGGCAGCAATCTCGGCCAGGACTCGGGGGTCGACGCCGGGGGAGTGGTGGAGCCGATCGAATGCCGTGACCACGATCACCTTCTCCCGACCAACCCTGGGGATGGCGGCATGCACCTGACGAGTGCTGGCGATCGGCTCTACTTCTACGCAAATCGGACCGACACCAACCGCCAGAGCGCTAGCGGCAACCAGACGGCGGCTTCATCTGCCAACCGATACCCCCTGATCCTCTACAAGGATCCGGGCCCGTGTGAGAAGGGGGGTGACGCCGGGTGCTGGCAAAAGTCCTACGACCCTGGCTGCGTGCGCCAGGAGCCCGATCCCGCGGACCCGACCAAGATCAACTGCATCGCCAACGAAGATCCCGTGACCCGGGGGAATATCTATTCGCTCTCGGTTGCCCGTGGCCCCGATGGCTCCTACAACGGGTGGGGTCTTGGGCAGTTTGGCGCGAATGGCTCGCTAGCCGGGGCCGCTAACACCGGCATTCAAGGAGGATTGAGCAAGGGGGCCGCCGAGACCCCACTGATCAAATCTGATGCGGAGGGCACCACTGGCTGGGCGCCTATTTTAGGAGATGACGCGGCGAACCAAGCACTCCTGGCAGAAAAGGCTTACGAGGGATCAACCATGAATCCGATTAGGCCACCGGCGGAGATCGTGGCCCTGCCCGGCACTGGCGGCGACGGCATGGTGGTCGCGACCTTTGGAGGAATCAGGCCGGCTGTATGGCTCAACCCGACGGACCAGAGATGGCGGATGGTGCCGACACCGTGGTGTACGAACCTGCCATTCAACTGTCCGAGGACCGGTGGTGAACTGACGACGATGGCGGCTGATAACACCGGCGGAGTGTGGACTGTCGCGCTCGCGCCCTACGGAACGGCGGCGGGTCAGGAAGAGGCCAGGTTCTATCGCTTCTCCGACCGGGTCCAGCGGGAGGTCTTCACCGAAGTGCCGCATCCGATCCGCGAGGTGATCATTGCCCATGGACCCAACCACAGCCAGGGACAACGCATCGCGGGCGCCGGTGCGGCGGGTGGCGGAGATGGCAGCTTCTGGGTGGCAACAGAAGGAAATGTCGTCTACCGCTACGATCGCCAAACCGGCTGGGATCGAATTACGATTCCAGGCTGGGACCCAGGCCGGTTCGCCACCAACCCCTCACCGGCCTACGCGATCGCGATCGGCGCGAGTGGATCTGGTGTCGTGGTCGGCAAGCACGGCAGGATTGCCAACGTCGGCCCGGGTGGAGCAAGACTCGATCCCGCGGCCGGGGTCCTTTGCTCCCCGCCGGGCAAACCCCGCACCCCTCCACCCTGCGGCACGGGTCGCGACCTCAAAGCCGCATCGGTCGCCCCCGACGGCTCGGCGATGGTGGGTGGCGATAGCCGCGCGCTGCTTTACCGCAAGGGCAGCGCGGGCGCGTTCGACGCGATCAATCCACCCCCAGCCGCACTTTACGCCAACATCACCGGCGTCTCCTTGCCCCGTTCCAATGCTGCCTGGGTGACGACTGACCTGGGCGAGATCTATGGTGGAACCTTCGACGGATCCGATTGGAGCTGGAAGCGTGAGGATGCCGACGAGTTCGGCGACTCGCTGAGCCGCGATACGAGCAGGCACAATCGGCCGCTCTGGGCTATTGCTATCGACGCTTCCGGCCATGGCTACGCGGTCGGAGAGAACGGCACGATCATCGAGCGCACGGGGGAGGGGAGCCCACCCTGGCGGCGGATCGATGCCGGCGTCTTCGACGAGCTTCATGCAGTGACTCTTGGCCCGGGTGGCGAGGGGGCATTGATCAGCGGCGACAACGGTCTCATCCTCACCGAGACCAGGCCGGGCAACTTCGAGTTCGCCCGCTTCACCGATCGCTACGACCCCGTCAACAGGGGTACTCGTGAGTGGGTGTCGCGGCTCTCCGGGGTCGCGTTGCTTGCCGGCCCCAAGGACGGACAGGTCGAAGCCTGGGCGGTGTCACAGACGCCATCGGTCTTCCGTTCCCCGGTTCCCGCAGTCCTCCACTACACAAATGACCCCTCCGATGCCCAGCTCGACGGTGTCGCCCGGGGCGCTGAGAGTCTCGGTGACTCACCCTCCTCGTCCCCGGATCGACTCAGCTTCGCTGCCTTTGGCAACTCCGACTGTCAGTACGAGCGGAGTCCTAACGGCGGCGAGGGTATCCAATGCCCCGAGTTGACCGGCAACAAGGAAGCAAACCAACTCGTCGCGCGTCAGATCCGCGACGAGCTACTCGCTCGCCAAGGCCGGCCAAATGGGATTGACTTCAACCTCTTTACAGGCGATGTCGGCTCTGTTGGCGGCAGCCACCGCAACAGGCTTCTAGGCACACCGCTCACGCAGAGCGCGATTCACGACCGCTGGCGTGAGCTGATCGTCGACCCGCTGGCCGAGGCAGGCCTGCCTCTCTTCGGCGCTATCGGCCCCCGCGACCTCGGCACCACCGCTTGGACCTGCCAGCCATATGGCGCGCAGGGCAACTGCTTCAGCGCCGATGAGACCCAGAGCGGCGTCAGCACGGGCTGGCGCCAGTCGATGGCTGGAATGCCCGCCCCGTGGGGAGCGCTGGGGTCGCCAGCCGCCCGCTCGAGTGCCGGCCTCAGCTTCGAGCCGGTCGACACCGGGGGCACCAAGAAGGAACTCGACGACACGCCTATCGAGGATCCGACGAAGGAAACGCTCGGCGGCAAGACGATTGAAGATCCAACCAAGGCCGCCGGCGGCACGAAGGTCCCCGATCCGCGAGTGCCGGGGTCCAACCTCCATGAAGTGCCTCAGGGCGGCTACGTCGGTGACACGAAGATTCCCGAGAGCGGAGCCGTAGGCGACCAGAAGCTCCCCACCGGCGGCGCCCACACCCACTATGCCCTCGACGTCAAGCGCGATGGCAAAGCCCTCATGCGTCTTGTCGTCCTCGACACTTCGCTGAAGTCGCTGGCCGCCTCCAACCACAACCAAAACCCGGTCGAGGAGCAGCTTGGGTGGCTCAAGGACGCTCTGCAGCGCCCGGCGGACGAGCGCGCCGTTGTCCTGACGAGCACCCCGACTTACTCCTACGGTCCCGGAGCAACAACCGACACGCTCGCCGAAGGGACGGCGCTCGAGTCCATCCTGATGCAAAACAAGGTCGATCTCGTCGTCGACGGCCGCCTCGGCTGGAACGCCCTCTACTACGCCTTACAGCCAGGCCTTCACTGGCCCTGCCCGGGTGATGGCTACCCCACAGGGGCGCATCCAACGCTCCCCAGCTGTGGTCCGGCCGGCTCCTCAGATGCCGACAAGGCCGCCGGCGAGGCACAGAGCGAGGCCCAAAAGCAGGCAGCGGAGCTCACCGGCGGAAGCATCGCCGAAGGCGGCCTTCCCTTCCTCATCGCCCACTCGGCCGGCGGCAAGTTCGGCCCCGACGGCCAGTCGCAAGGATCGGCCGCGAATGGCTTCTGGCGCGGGTATTCGGTCGTCCACCTCGACGCCAAGACGGGCCAGATCCAGATCGAGCAGCGACCCGTCTATGACTGGATCGGCGTCGGACCCGCTCAAGGCCAGGCAGGCAAGGGCCACGTCCTTCGTCCCAAGCAGAGCATCACGCTCTCAGGCTACGGCCGCGAGGTCCTCGGCATCGATACAGGCCCCCAATACGACGAGATCACAACCTCAGCGATAACCCACTGCTATGACCTCGTCCTCGCCGACCAGGAGAAGCCCTGGTTGCCACTGAAGGCTGACGACGCGAGCAAAGAGCAGCTGGCGGCGGCATCCGGCGCTGGCTGTCGATCGAGATTCCTCGACTCCGGCTTCGCCTCCACTCAGAATGACAGTGGCGCGGCGAACCCCTGCGACCCCTACGTCTGCCTCGACCCGGCGATCGGCCGACTCACCGACGACCAGCAGGGAAAGATCGAAGCAGGCGACGGCAACTTCAAGCGCACCTTCGCGATCGCGATCCTCTCGGTCAACCAGAAGGTCGCCACCTATCCGATCTCATTCGAGCCGCGGCCGAGCTTCACCCCCGAGGCGCCGCCTCCCCCGCCACCCCCGAGCAACCCACCCCCGCCACCCGCACCGCCACCCCCACCGGGCAGCCAGCTGCCGCAGATCAACCTGCCCCAGCCGCCGGTGCCGCCCAGCGTGCCGCTGGACGCCGGTCTGGTGCCGCCGCCACCCCCGGCCGTGCCACCGCCGCCTGGCTCCTCGACGGTGACGCCGTTGAACCTCTTCCTCAACGGACCGGGGCTCAACATCGCGCCGCAGTCGACGGTCGTCCCCCCGCCGGCGCCGCCGATCCAGCCCGCCCCTCCCGGCGGTGCTCGCAAGGAGGCGCGCCAGAAGCAGGCTGCCACGCAGGACTCTGGGGCGGGGACGGATGAGAGCTCATCCGAGGCGCAACACATGGGTGGCGACATGGCCCAGAGCGACCACGGGCCCGAAGGCTCGGCGATGACCCGTCACGAGAACAGCGCAACGCGCCTTGACCGCGTTGCCCCCGGCCAGTCGTTCACGCCGCTGGCCCACCACCGCCAGCCCTCGGCCTGGGTCCAGGGCCTGGAGTGGGGTGGAGGCATGACCCTGATGGCCTTGGTCCTGGCCTTCGGTTGGATCACCGTCAGGCCAACGCCACGCCGCCGCGAGCCCGAGCTGCCGGCCCCCGCATACGCCCGCTACCGAGATCGCGGCCGGCGCTAGCCGAATCGCAACTCCGCGCCTCATTCGCTACATATCGACTGCATCTCGTGCGTAATCGCCCGCTAGTCTGTGAGTCAGATGGAGGGCACGGCCTGGACAGACGAACGCCTCGACGATCTGTCGAAGACGATCGCCGCCGGCTTCGGGCGAGTTGACGAGGATGTTCGAGAGCTTCGGGGCGAGGTTCATCTGCTGCGTAGCGAAATGAATGCTCGCTTCGACACGCTGCAGGGAACGATGATGCGCTTTGGCGGCGGATTCCTGGTCGGGCTGGTCGGCCTCATAGGCGCGGTCCTTCTGCCCGGCTGATCCCACTCCAGACGGTAGGTCGCCCAGGTATCGGAGGCCGCTGGATGGGCGTGGCTGTCTTCGCAGCAGTAGGTGCTCTAAGTCGGTTGCGTTGTCACAAAACTGGCAGGCGCAGCGTTATTCCCGATGAGGCGCTTGTGATTCGCGGAAAAGCGACTGTGGAAGGACGACACCGCCGACGAGGTATGGCGGTCCTGGCTCTGTGCTGCCTTCTCGCCATGGCGCTTTCAGCCCAAGCGTGGGGGCTGCCGGGCGAAAGCCCCTCTCTGCCGCCGATACCGCTGCAAGGCTCCGGAGACGGGAGCACTGCGGGCAACCCGCCTGCGTCATCGGACACCCCACCCGCCGCCGACCAAAGCGGAGCGGGCACGGAGCCTCAGTCCGAGGATCAGCAGGGCGGCCAAGCCACGGGTGACAGTCAGGATCAATCTTCAGAGGACCCGCAACCTCAAGCCGATCCCCAGTACCGAGAAGACGGCAGCGGTACGACGGCAGCGGGCGACTGGTGCATCAATCGTGACTACTGCGAATGGGCCGACAGTCCCTCGGAGGTCGTCGTGCAGCTCAGCGAGGATGGCTCGGCGTTGAGCGTGGTCGACACCGGGGGCAAATTGTCCCCCTACGGATTCGACAGCTCCGTCGAGGTCATCGTCACCACCCAGCGTCCGCAGAGCGCCTTGATCACGGATGCTGGTCCTTGGTTTCAGATTGTCGACACCTCTCACCGATCGTCCGGGCCCACAGCGGGACCGGGCTGCTGGGAGGAACAGGACAGGAATTGGGGCGATGTCGTCTACTGCCCACGCGTGGGGGTTCAGGATGTCGATGTCGAGATGGGAGACGGCAACGACAAGGTCGAGGGCGAGGTCGAGCAGGAATATCGCGGCGGTCCTCGCGTCGACAAGGATCTCCCTCCCTTCTCGGCACGGTTGTCAGGGGGCGACGGAAGTGATTGGGTGGCTGATCTTCCGGGCCCGACCGTCATCGACGGAGGTCCCGGCGAAGATTGGGGCTCGTTCCAGCAGCTGAGCGACATGCGCTGGGACTTTCCCGAGCCGGGCATCAACGTCACGTTGGATGGGCAGGCCAACGATGGCACGGCGGCCGAGCCAGACAACAACGTTGTCGCTGTCGAGAGCTTTGTCACGACAAAGGGTCCCGACACGCTTGTAGGAAACGACGCGGTGAACTGGTTCACCACGGCGCAGCAGGATGACGTGCTCAAGGGTGGGGGTGGTGACGACATTCTCCATGGCCATGGAGGGCGCTTTGACGGTGGCGATGGGAACGACATCATCGCCACGACCTTCAATCCGCAGGATCCGGATGAGGCTGCGATGGGCCCGGCCGATGTCGTTTGTGGGCCTGGCTACGACTGGGTTCGCTACAACACGATCGATTCGATCGCGAAGGACTGTGAGTCTGGCTACAACCAGGACACCGGTCTCTCCTTCTACCGCCAGAACGATCCGGAGCCTCCGGCCGACGATCCGGAGCCTCCGGCCGACGTCACGGTTCCGGAGCAGATCGACGAGATTCCCGAGCTGGACATCGGGTCGGTGACGGGGCTGACGGCGCGTCGTCCGTACGGCCGCGTCGGGCTTCGCTGCAGCAACCCGCCTTCCCCAGAGTGCACTGGTGGAATCGTCATCGTGGCCTCGGGACAGCGGGTTTCGGCCGAACATGGCGTTCCACGCGAAGCTTCCCTCGGGGGGGCAAGCTTTGAGATCGAGCAGGACAACCTGACGGCGGTTCCCGTGAAACTCACGCGTAAAGCTCGTCAGCTCTTGGTGAGGAAGAAGAAGGTTTCCGCGGTACTGCGGGCCGAACTCGTGGACGGCGACGGCCAGCCGACTGTCGTCACGAAGGCAATCACTCTCAAACGGCGCTAAAACGAGGTCAGGAGCGGTGGTCAACGCGCTTTGGCGTTGCCGGTCGCTCGATCCGGCTGCGCCCACCGGGCGGGCACTCCGGTAGCGGCTTTGCCGCGCCACCATGCGGGTCGCGCCGCGGCCTCCGCGGCCCCGCCGGCGACCGCTGCCAGCGGCGGAACTCGTGGTCGTCCGAAGGCGGCGCCTCTTCCTCCGCAGGAGCCTCGTCCCTGGCTGCCCACCAGACGAGCAGCATCGCGCTGATCACGGGGATCTTGAGGACGACGAAGAGGAAGAAGATGTACCAGTACCCACCCACTGCCCGGCAGCCTACCGCGGTCAGCGCGGCGTGTAGCCGTCTTCGACCCAGCGGATCAGCGTCTCGACGTGCGCCTCCTCGAGGCCCTTGGCGGAGTCCGTCGGTACCAGCAGCGTCGGCGCCTCGCGCGCCTGGGCCCAGGCGTGGCACTCCTCGTCGATGAAGTCGTCGACCCAGGCGAGCGGCCGCTCGGCGGCGTACTCGCCGATCGCCCCGAGCTTCCAGTGCGAGGACCCGAAGCGAGCGTCCTCGAAGGTCAGGAACGGCAGCTCCTCGGGCAACCCGAGGATCAATGGCAGATGGTCGTTGGCCCGGTCCTGCCAGCCCGTGGCCCAGACCAGCTCGAAGTGCTCGGCCAACCGCCGCAACCGAGGCCCAGCAGCCCGAGAGATGCAATGCACCATCCCGTCGACGAGCTTGTACTCGGCCTCCGCCGGGCTGGGCGGCTCATCGAACCCGAACAGGCTGATGACCCCGTCGACGTCGACCGCCAAGATCGGTCTTTCGAGTTCACTGGGCACCCACGAAGTATGGCCGCCCCGACCCGGCCAACACCGCCCCGCTACCATTCGCCGCCGTGCCAAACACCAACCAACTCGTCAGGAAGGGCCGCAAGCGCCCGAAGAAGAAGGTCGCGACGCCCGGTCTCAAGTCAGGCCAGGGCCGCAAGCGACGGATCGCCGCCCCGCAGCGGCGCGGCGTCTGCACCCGCGTCTATACGACGACGCCGAAGAAGCCGAACTCCGCCCTGCGCAAGGTCGCCCGCGTTCGCCTGACCAACGGCATGGAGGTCACCAGCTACATCCCCGGCGAGGGCCACAACCTTCAGGAGCACTCGGTCGTCCTCGTCCGCGGCGGCCGCGTCAAGGATCTGCCGGGCGTCCGCTACAAGGTCGTCCGCGGCACGCTCGACGCCTCCGGCGTCTCCGATCGCAAGCAGGCTCGCTCGCAGTACGGGGTCAAGGCCCACTAACCGGGTCTCGCTTTCAACCCATGCCCCGCCGCAACCAGGCCCAGATCCGTCCCGTCGACCACGACCCGCGCTACCGCAGCCGGCTCGTCCAGCAGGTCATCAACAAGGTGATGTCCGACGGCAAGAAGTCGCTTGCCGAGCAGATCACCTATGACGCGCTGGCGATCGTCGGTGAGCGCACCGGCGGCAACCCGGTCGAGCAGCTCGACGACGCGATCAAGCAATTGACCCCCGTCCTCGAGGTTCGCTCCCGCCGCGTCGGCGGCGCCACCTACCAGGTGCCGGTCGAGGTTCCGCCGCGCCGCGCCCGCACGCTCGCCGTCCGCTGGCTCGTCCAGTTCGCCCGCGACCGTCGCGAGAAGTCGATGGCCGACCGTCTCGCCAACGAGATCCTCGACGCCGCCCAGCAGCAGGGCAACGCCTTCAAGCGCAAGGACGACATCTATCGCATGGCGCAGGCCAACAAGGCCTTCGCCCACTACCGCTGGTAGCTCGCGCCAGTTGCTAACTAGCCGAGCTCGCCGTGGCGGTCCAGCGGCCCCGGCGCACGCGGCAGGGTCGGTCCGAAGAGCTTGAGCTGATCTGGGCGCAGCGTCGCCAGGGCGGCGCCGCAGAGGGCGAGCACCGTCGAGCCGACCAGCTCCATGTAGAAGCCCGAGACGGGGTAGGCCTTGCTGTCGACGAAACTCTGACGGGGATCGTCGAGGGTGCCGAGCTGACCGGCGTCCGGCAGGTCGGTGAGCAGGAAGATCAGCAGCGCCAGCACGCCGGCCGCGGCGACGGCGAGGGCCGCCGGTTTGCTGCCGGTGACGACCGCGACCAGCAGCGCCAGCACGGCGAAGAGCCCGAGCACGAGCAGCGCGTAGTGGTGGCGCTCGCCGGCGCCGAGCAGCTCCTGCGTCTCCCCCCCGGGAGGGCGCAGCGCAAACGTGTTCATCAGCTCGGATGCGCCCAGCGCGATCGCGCTGGCGGCGCAGGCGATCGCCAGCAGCACCTCCGTACGCCGGCTCAAGTCGCGCTCCCGGCGCTCGAGAAGCCCGTGGCCGGCGGCTCAGGGTGGGCCTGGGGGGCATAGCGCCAGTTGGTGGCCGCCTCGGGCCGGTTCGCGAGCCGCCTGGCCAGCAGCAGTCCGCAGAGCAGCAGCGCCATCGAGGCGCTGAGCTCGACCCAGAAGCCGCCCGTCAAGACGGCTCGGGCATCGTCGTAGTTGGTCGCCGCGACGCCCTCGTCCAGCCCCTGAGGCCGGTCGATCAACAGCGCCACGGCGATGCCGAGGCCGCCGGCGATGGCGGCGATGCGGGCGAGTTGCCAGCGGCCCCGCACGAGCGCGGCGACCCCAGCCCATGCGGCCAGCGCGGCCACGGGCAGCAGGACCCAGGCGTGCGCGGCGCCCGTCGTCGATGTCTTGACGACCGGGGCGGGAGCCTCGTTGACGACGTCGGCGTAGGCGCTGACGCCGACGCGAATGCTCGAGAAGTGGCTGAACTGCGCCAGCGCCAGCAGCGCCGCGGCCGCGAGGATCACCGCGGCCAGCGCCCGCTCGGGCGGCAGCGCTGCCTCGAGCCAGTCGACGGCCGCACGCGCCCGCCGCCCGGCGACGTCGCTCAGCCACCAGTAGACGTCGACGAGCAGCTCGCCGCCGCGCCGCAGCAGGTCAGCCCCGGTGGCGGCGGCGTCCCCCGCGATCGCCCGCGCTGAGTCGGCGGCTGGGCCGATGCGCTCTCCGCTCGCCCTCAGCCCCTCGCCGATCGCGTCGCGAAGCGCCCCTCTGCGCCCTCTGGGGACCCTCATGCCTCTGCTATCATCGCGCGTCGCCCACGCCTGAGTCGTGCGTTGGCGTCCGTAGGAGTTCCTCAAAGATGGAGAGCCGTTCGAGATAGCGCCTGGCCACGGTCACGAAGTGAGGACACTCGGGGCCCGTGCGGCCTTTTTTTGTGCTCACGACCGCGGTCGTTTCTTCAAGACAAGCCTCTCTCTTCGCTTCCCCGAACTGCCCTGCCCAACAGATTCTCGACCTACCGCCGGAGAACTTTACGCAATGCCCCGCAGCATCCCACTAGAGAAGACGCGCAACATCGGAATCATGGCGCACATCGACGCCGGAAAGACGACGACGACCGAGCGCATCCTCTATTACACCGGCCGTACCCACAAGATGGGCGAGGTCCACGAGGGCGCCGCCGTCATGGACTGGATGGAGCAGGAGCAGGAGCGCGGCATCACGATCACCTCGGCCGCGACCGCCTGCGAGTGGAAGGGCCACCGCATCAACATCATCGACACGCCCGGCCACGTCGACTTCACGGTCGAGGTCGAGCGCTCGCTGCGCGTCCTCGACGGCGCGATGGCGATCTTCGACTCGGTCGCCGGCGTCGAGCCCCAGTCGGAGACGGTCTGGCGCCAGGCCGACAAGTACCAGGTGCCGAGGATCGCCTACGTCAACAAGATGGACCGCACCGGCGCCGACTTCTTCAACGCCGTCGCGACGATGCGCGACCGCCTCGGCGCCAACCCGCTGCCGATCCAGCTGCCGATCGGCGCCGAGGGCGATTTCGTCGGCGTGATCGACCTGATCGAAAACGAGGCCTTCATCTGGACCGACGAGCTCGGCACCGACGTCGAAGCGCGTGAGATCCCCGCCGAGCTCGTCGACCTGGCCCACGAGCACCGCACCCACCTGATCGAGGCCTGCGCCGACTACGACGACGAGCTGATGGAGCTCTACCTCAACGAGGAGGAGATCCCCCACGAGCGAATCGCCAAGTCCCTGCACCGCGCGACGCTCGATCTCAAGGTCACGCCGGTCCTCTGCGGCTCGAGCTTCAAGAACAAGGGCGTCCAGCCGCTGCTCGACGCGATCGTCGAGCTGCTGCCCTCGCCGCTCGAGGTGCCGCCGGTCACCGGCGTCGTCCCCGCCGGCAAGGACGGCAACACCGGCGACGTCATCGAGCGCCCCGCCGACGAGGACGCTCCCTTCGCCGCCCTCGCCTTCAAGGTGATGGCCGATCCCTACGTCGGCAAGCTGACCTACTTCCGCGTCTACTCGGGCAAGCTCAGCGCCGGCGGCCGCGTCCTCAACGCGTCGACCGGCCGCACCGAGCGGATCGGCCGGCTGCTGATGATGCACGCCAACCATCGCGAGGAGATCGAGGAGTGCTTCGCCGGTGACATCTGCGCCGGCGTCGGCCTCAAGCAGACCGGCACGGGCGACACGCTCTGCGCTCCAGACGCCCCGGTCCTGCTCGAGACGATCGAGTTCCCCGAGCCGGTCATCGCCGTTGCGATCGAGCCCAAGACCAAGGCCGACCAGGAGAAGCTCGGCGTCGCCCTCGCCCGCCTCGCCGAGGAGGACCCGACCTTCCGCATCCAGACCGACGAGGAGACCGGCCAGACGCTGATCCACGGCATGGGCGAGCTCCACCTAGAGGTCATCGTCGACCGGCTGCTGCGCGAGTTCAACGTCGACGCCAACGTCGGCCGTCCCCAGGTCGCCTATCGCGAGACGATCCGCCAGCGGGTCGAGAAGGTCGTCGGCCGCTTCGTCCGCCAGTCAGGCGGCCGCGGCCAGTACGGCCACGTCGTCATCAACATCGAGCCGGCGCCCGGCGAGGGCTTCGACTTCGACAACCGGATCAAGGGCGGCGTCATCCCCTCCGAGTTCCTGCCCGCGGTCGAGCAGGGGATCGAGGAGGCGCTCGAGAACGGCGTTCGCGCCGGCTACCCGATGGTCGACGTCCGCGTCGAGCTGATCGACGGCTCCTACCACGATGTCGACTCCTCGGAGATGGCCTTCAAGGTCGCCGGCTCGATGGCGCTTCAGGCCGGCGCCAAGAAGGCCAAGCCGGTGCTGCTCGAGCCGGTGATGGCGGTCGAGGTCGTGACGCCCGAGGAGTTCCTCGGCGACGTCATCGGCGATCTCTCGCGCCGCCGCGGCAAGGTCCAGGGCCAGGAGCAGCGCGGCAACGCCCTCGCCGTCCAGGCCTTCGTCCCGCTGGGCGAGATGTTCGGCTACGCGACCGACGTCCGCTCCTCGACACAGGGCCGCGCCAGCTACACGATGCAGTTCGAGCGCTACGAGGAGGTGCCCCAGAACATCGCCGAGGAGATCGTCGAGCACCGCTCGGGCGACTCCGCGAAGGCCAGCTCATGAGGCTTTGTCTATATTCCATAGGTTGTTCGCCAGCAGGCGGACCAATTCACTTCGCCACACACGCCTGAATCGAAAAGACGCCAAAGGAGCGAGATGTCCAAGGAGAAGTTCGAGCGCGATAAGCCACATGTGAACGTCGGAACCATCGGCCACATCGACCATGGCAAGACGACGCTGACGGCCGCGATCACAAAGACGCTCGCCGACAAGGGCGGCACCGAGGCCAAGAGCTTCGAGGAGATCGACAACGCTCCCGAGGAGAAGGAGCGCGGTATCACGATCGCCACCTCGCACGTCGAGTACGAGACCGACAACCGGCACTACGCCCACGTCGACTGCCCCGGCCACGCCGACTACGTGAAGAACATGATCACGGGCGCGGCGCAGATGGACGGCGCGATTCTCGTCGTCTCGGCCGCCGACGGCGTCATGCCGCAGACGCGCGAGCACATCCTGCTCGCCCGCCAGGTCAACGTCCCCCACGTGGTCGTCTTCCTCAACAAGGTCGACCAGGTCGATGACGCCGAGCTGGTGGATCTCGTCGAGGAGGAGGTCCGCGACCTGCTCAAGCAGTACGAGTTCCCAGGCGACGAGACACCGGTCGTCAAGGGCTCGGCGCTGAAGGCGCTGGAGGGTGACGAGGAAGCGCAGAAGGCGATCTTCGAGCTCGCCGAGGCGCTCGACACCTACATCCCGGAGCCCGTCCGCGAGCTCGAGAAGCCGTTCCTGATGCCGGTCGAGGACATCTTCTCGATCACCGGCCGCGGCACGGTCGCCACCGGCCGCGTCGAGCAGGGCAAGGTCAACACCGGCGACGAGATCGAGATCGTCGGCATCCGCGACACGCAGAAGACCGTCGTCACCGGCGTCGAGATGTTCCGCAAGATCCTCGACGAGGGTCTTGCCGGCGACAACATCGGCGCCCTGCTTCGCGGCACCAAGCGCGAGGAGATCGAGCGCGGCCAGGTTCTCTGCAAGCCCGGCTCGATCACGCCACACACCAAGTTCAAGGCCGAGGTGTACTGCCTCAAGAAGGAGGAGGGCGGCCGTCACACGCCGTTCTTCTCGGGCTACCGCCCGCAGTTCTACTTCCGCACGACCGACGTCACCGGCGTCGCCAACCTGCCCGAGGGCACGGAGATGGTGATGCCCGGAGACAACGTCGAGATGTCGATCGAGCTGATTCAGCCGATCGCGATGGACAAGGGCCTGCGGTTCGCGATCCGTGAGGGCGGTCGCACCGTCGGCTCGGGGGTTGTTACCGAGATAGTCGAGTAGTCCGGGCGGGCCGCAGGGCCCGCCCTTCTCGTGGCCATCCGGCCGCGGGATGGATCAGGAAGTCAAGTTCGATACGACCGGGGCGGCGCCCCTCGCACGGGGCGGCGCCCCTAGCGCGCGGTTAAGGAGCAAACGAGGACCAGCAAGACCAATGGCAACTGTCACCACCGCAAAAATCCGAATTCGCCTCAAGGCCTACGACCACGACGCGGTCGACAAGGCTGCGAGCGAGATCATCGAGACTGCCGAGCGCACCGGCGCGACGGTCTCCGGGCCCGTGCCGCTGCCGACCGAGAAGAACGTCTACTGCGTCATCCGCTCGCCGTTCAAGGACAAGGACTCGCGCGAGCACTTCGAGATCCGCACCCACAAGCGCCTGATCGACATCCACCAGCCGACGCCGAAGACCGTCGACTCGCTGCAGCGCCTCGACGCGCTGCCGGCGGGCGTCGACATCGAGATCCGGCTCTAGGTTCGGACGAGATGGCGGCGATCATCGGCAAGAAGCTCGGCATGACCCAGGTCTTCACCGAGGACGGCCGCCGCGTGCCGGTCACCGTCGTCCAGGCCGGCCCCTGCCCCGTGACCGGCGTCCGCGACGCCGAGCGCGACGGCTACGCCGCCGTCCAGCTCGCCTTCGACGAGGTCAAGGAGCGCCGCCTGACCAAGGCCGAGCTCGGCCACCTCGCAAAGGCCGGCGCGCCGCCGATGAAGACGCTGGTCGAGTTCCGCGCCGAGGAGATCGGCGCCGAGCACCAGATCGGCGACAGCGTCACCGTCGAGTCCTTCGAGGCCGGCCAGCGAATCAAGGTCTCGGGGATCGCCATCGGCAAGGGCTTTCAGGGAACCGTCCGCCGCCACGGCTTCAGCCGCGGCCCCGTCTCGCACGGCTCGCACAACGTCCGCGCGCCGGGCTCGATCGGCGCCAGCGCCGACCCCGCCCGTGTCTTCAAGGGCATGCGGATGCCGGGCCGGATGGGCGGCGGCCGGATCACTCAGCGCGGCCTCGAGATCCACGAGATCGACGCCGAGCGCAACCTGCTTCTGATCAAGGGCGCCGTTCCCGGCCCGCGCAACGGCACCGTCGAGATTCGCAGCGAGGGAGGCAGCCGGTGAGCAAGGCCGCCATCCTCGGCAAGCAGACGAAGGCCGACCTGCCGAAGAAGCTCTTCGAGGAGCCCTTCCACGAGTCGCTCGTTCACGAGGCGGTTCGCGCCGACCTCGCCGCCCGTCGCCGTGGCACGGCCTCGACGCTGACCCGTGGCGAGGTCGCGATGACGACCGCCAAGGCCTGGCGCCAGAAGGGCACCGGCCGCGCCCGCGCCGGCGCCCTCAGCGTCCCCCACCGCACCGGCGGTGGCGTCGCCTTCGGCCCCAAGCCCCGCAGCTACACGGTCAAGGTCAACCGCAAGGCCCGCCGCCGAGCGCTGCGGGCGGCGCTCTCGGTCCACGCCGCGCGCGACACGATCGCCATCCTCGACGCCGCCGGCTTCGACGAGCCCTCGACCAAGACCGCCGCCGGCCAGCTCAGCTCCTGGGGCGCGAAGCTGCCGATCCTGCTCGTCCTGACCGACGAGGAGGCGGGCGCCGCCAAGAGCTTTCGCAACATCGAGCGGATCGCCGTCGTCGAGGTCTCGAACCTCGCCGTCGCCGACGTCATCGCCGCCGCCTCGCTGGTCGTCTCGCAGGGCGCGCTCGCGCAGCTCGAGGAGCGGCTGAGCTGATGGACGCGCGCCAGGTCGTCATCAAGCCGGTGATCTCCGAGAAGAGCTACGCCCTGATGGGCGAGGGCAAGTACACCTTCCGCGTCCACGACGCCGCCCACAAGACCCAGATCGCCGCCGCGGTCGAGGAGATCTTCGCCGTCCACGTCAAGCAGGTGCGGACCTCGCGCGTGCGCTCGAAGCCCAAGCGCCGCGGCGTCCACTCCGGCCGCACGCGGGCCTGGAAGAAGGCGATCGTCCAGCTGGCGCCGGGCGAGCGGATCGAGATGTTCGAAGGCGCAGCGGTGGAAGGCTAGAGATGGCCATCCGCAAGACAAAGCCGACCAGCCCGGGGCGTCGCTTCGCGACCTACCAGCTGCGCGAGCAGGTCACCACCGACCAGCCCGAGAAGACGCTCGTCGAGGGCATCTCGAAGAGCGGTGGCCGCAACGTCAACGGCCGCGTCACCAGCCGCCATCGCGGCGGCGGCGCCAAGCGCCGCTATCGCAAGATCGACTTCAAGCGCCGCAAGGACGCGATCCCGGCCAAGGTCGCGACGATCGAGTACGACCCCAACCGCACCTGCTACATCGCCCTCCTGCACTACGCCGACGGCGAGAAGCGCTACATCCTGGCGCCGCAGCAACTCTCCGTCGGCGACACGGTCGTCTCCGGCGAGGACGCCGACATCCGCCCCGGCAACGCGATGCCGCTGAGCAAGATGCCGACCGGCACGATCGTCCACAACGTCGAGCTGACGCCCGGCCGCGGCGGCGCGATGGGCCGTGCCGCCGGCACATCGATCCAGCTGGTCGCCAAGGAGGGGGAAATGGTCAGCCTGCGCCTGCCCTCGTCCGAGGTCCGCATGGTCCGCGCCGAGTGCCGGGCGACGATCGGCGTGCTCTCCAACGCCGAGCATCAGAACGTCACGATCGGCAAGGCCGGCCGCAACCGCCACCGCGGCAAGCGCCCGCAGAGCCGCGGCGTCGCGATGAACCCCGTCGACCACCCGCACGGCGGCGGCGAGGCCCACCACACGCCCGGCGGCCACCCGCGCACCCCCTGGGGCAAGCCGACGCTCGGCTACCGCACCCGCAAGAAGGGCAAGGCCTCCGGCGCGATGATCGTCCGCCCCCGTCGCCGCGGCAAGAAGAAGAGCAGGTGATAGACCGTGGGTAGATCGACAAAGAAGGGCCCGTTCGTCGAGGAGCGCCTGATGCAGCGGATCGAGGCGATGAACTCCTCGGGCCAGAAGCAGATGGTCAAGACCTGGTCGCGCCGCTCGGTGGTCTTCCCCGAGATGGTCGGCCACACGATCGCCGTCCACGACGGCCGCAAGCACGTGCCGGTCTTCATCTCCGAGTCGATGGTCGGCCACAAGCTCGGCGAGTTCGCGCCGACGCGCACCTTCCGCGCCCACTCCGGAACTTCGAAGAGCGACAGCTGATGGCCGAGCGCAAGAACCAGGAGGGTGGCAAGAAGGCAGCGGAGCCCAAGGAGAAGCCGGTGGCCAAGAAGGCCGCGGCGAAGCCGAAGGCCGAGGCGAAGCCAAAGGCAGCGGCAAAGCCAAAGGCAGCGGCAAAGCCGAAGGCAGCCGCCAAGCCCAAGCCCAAGAAGCAGGAAGCGAAGCCAAGGCCCGCCGCCAAGCCGAAGGCCGCTGAGAAGGCTGCGACTCCCGTGCCGCCGACCGTCCGCGCCAGCGCTCGCTACGTGCGGGTCGCGCCGCGCAAGGCGCGCCTCGTCGCCGACCAGATCCGCGGCAAGGGGATCGAGGACGCCCGGGCGCTGCTTCGCTTCTCGCCGCGTGGCGCCGCCGTCGACCTCGCCAAGCTGCTCGACTCGGCCGCCGCCAACGCTGAGCACAACCACGATCTCGTCGCCGAGGACCTCGAGGTCGCCGAGATCCAGGTCAACGACGGACCCACCCTGCGCCGCTTCCGACCCCGCGCCCGCGGCAGCGCCAGCCGCATCAACAAGCGGACCTGCCACGTGTCCGTCGCCCTCCGACCAAAGGACACGGTGAGCTAATGGGCCAGAAGATCCATCCTGAAGGATTCCGCGTCGGCTACATCCACGACTGGAAGTCGAACTGGTTCAACGAGCGCGAGTTCGCCGACTACCTCGAAGAGGACATGAAGATCCGCGAGCACATCCAGGGGCGGCTCGCCCACGCCGGCCTCTCCGACATCACGATCCGCAAGGGCGGTGGCGAGGTCACGGTCGACATCCACACCGCCCGCCCGGGCATCGTCATCGGCAAGTCGGGCACCGAGGTCGACGCCCTGCGCCGCGACCTCCACAAGCTGACCAACAAGGCCGTCAAGGTCAACATCCGCGAGATCAAGCGCCCCGAGCTCGACGCCAAGCTGGTCGCCCAGTCGATCGCCGAGCAGCTGCAGAACCGCGTCGCCTTCCGCCGGGCGATGAAGCGGGCGCTGACCTCGGCGATGCGCTCCGGCGCCAAGGGGGTCAAGGTTCAGGTCTCCGGCCGCCTCGGCGGCGCCGAGATGGCGCGGACCGAGGGCTACTCCGACGGCCGCGTGCCGCTGCACACGCTGCGCGCCGATATCGACTACGGCTTCTACGAGGCCCGCACGACGACCGGCCGCATCGGCGTCAAGTGCTGGATCAACAAGGGCGAGGTCATGCCCGAGGGCTACCGCTCGGCCAGCGAGGGCGAAGAGGGCCAGTCCGGTCCCGGCCCCGGAGGTCCTGTCTGATGCTGATGCCGAAGCGGGTCAAGTACCGCAAGCAGCAGCGTGGCCGGATGCGCGGCATGGCCAAGGGAGGGACCAGGGTCACCTTCGGCGAGTACGGCCTCAAGAGCCTCGAGCGCGGCTGGATCACCAACCGCCAGATCGAGGCCGCCCGCGTCGCGATGACCCGCAAGATCAAGCGCGGCGGCAAGGTCTGGATCAACGTCTTCCCCGACAAGCCCTACACGAAGAAGCCCGCCGAGACGCGGATGGGCTCCGGCAAGGGCAACCCCGAGGGCTGGGTCTGCGTGATCAAGCCCGGCCGGGTGATGTTCGAGCTCGCCGGCGTCGACGAGCAGCTCGCCAAGGAGGCGATGCGCCTGGCCGGTCACAAGCTTCCCCTGAAGACCAAGTTCGTCAAGCGCGAGGGGGTCGCCGAGTGAAGGCCGCCGAGGCTCACGGCCTCAAGGACGAAGAGCTGATGGAGCGCCTGCGCGAGGCCCAGCAGGAGGTCTTCAACCTGCGCTTCCAGCACGCCACCGGCGAGCTCGAGAACACCGCCCGCATCGGCGCCGTCAAGCGCGATGTCGCCAAGCTGCTGACCGTCGCCAAAGAGCGTGGCATCGACGTCACCACCCACCTCAAGCACTGACATGGCCGAAGAAGAGAAGACAACCGAAGAGACGCAGCCCGAGGAGTCGGTGGAGACGCCGGCGCCCGAGGCCGAAGAGGCTCCTGTCGAGGAGGCTCCTGTGGAGGAGCCCGCCCCGGAGGAGCCCGCAGCCGAGGAAGCCCCGGCCGAGGAAGCTCCTGCTGAGGAGGCTCCGGCCGAAGACGCCCCTGCCGAAGACGCCCCTGCCGAGGAGCCTGCCGCCGAGAAGCCGCCTGCCGCTGCCCCTGCCGTCGAGGAGGAGCCCGAGAAGCTCTCGCCCAAGCAGCTGCGCAAGCTCAAGCGCTCGCAGGATGGCGGCGAGGCCAAGCCCCAGCGCAGCGTCGAGGAGCGCACCGCCGAGCGGCTCGAGCGCCGTGCCAAGGCCTCGGCCGAGCGCCGCCGCTACCGGGCGTCCCGCCGCGCCAAGCGCGGCGAGCCCGGCACCGGCACGCCGCCGGCCGAGCGCCCCGCCGTCGCTCGCAAGGAGCGCCAGGGCATCGTCGTCTCCAGCAAGGCCGACAAGACGATCACCGTCCGCATCGACGTTCGCCGCCGCCACTCGGTCTACGAGAAGGTCGTCCGGCGCTCGAGCACGATCCACGCCCACGACGAGGGCAACGCCGCCAACGAGGGCGACGTCGTCCGCGTCGTCGAGACGCGGCCGCTGTCGCGGCTCAAGCGCTGGCGCCTCATCGAGGTCGTCGAGAAGGCGAAGTAGGGCGGCGAGAATGATCCAGCAGGAGACACGCCTCAAGGTCGCCGACAACTCGGGCGCTCGCGAGATCCTCTGCATCCGCGTCAAGGGCGGATCGCACCGCCGCTACGCCGGCATCGGCGATGTCATCACGGCGACGGTCAAGCAGGCGACGCCGCACGGCGGCGTCCGCAAGGGCGAGGTCGTCCAGGCGGTCGTCGTCCGCACTCGCAAGCAGCTCGGCCGCGAGGACGGCACCTACATCGCCTTCGACGAGAACGCCGCCGTGCTGATCGACCCTCAGAACAACCCGCGCGGCACCCGCATCTTCGGGCCCGTCGCCCGCGAGCTTCGCGACCGCAACTTCATGAAGATCGTCTCCCTCGCCCCCGAGGTGCTCTAGCGATGGCCGGCTCGATGAAGATCCGCAAGGGCGACGACGTCATCCTGATCGGCGGCAAGGACCGCGGCAAGCAGGGCCGCGTGATTCGCACCGAGCCCAAGCGCGACCGCGTCTACGTCGAGGGGCTCAACATGGTCACCCGCCATCAGCGCGCCCAGGCGGTAAAGGACACCCAGAAGGGCGGCGAGATCGGTGGCCGGATCAAGAAGGAAGGCCCGATCCACGTCTCCAACGTCGCCCTGCTCGACCCCAAGGCAAACAAGCCGACCCGCGTCGGCGTCACTCGCGAAGGCGGCCAGCGCAAGCGTGTCGCCAAGCGCAGCGGCGCCGCGATCGACTGAGCCCGACCGAGACGACCATGGAAGCCACGATCACAGACGCCCAGAAAGCGACGCCACCGCCGCGGCTGCGCGAGCGCTACGAGCAGGAGGTCGTGCCGGCGCTGACCGGCAAGTTCGGCTACTCGAGCCGGATGGAGGTGCCGCGGATCGACAAGATCACGCTCAACATGGGCCTCGGCGAGGCCAAGCAGGACAACGCCATGCTCGAGGCCGCGACCGATCAGCTGGCGCTGATCGCCGGCCAGCGCCCGAGCGTCCGCCGCGCCCGCAAGTCGATCGCCTCGTTCAAGGTCCGCGAGGGGATGCCGGTGGGCGTCTCGGTGACGCTGCGCCGCGCCCGGATGTGGGAGTTTCTCGACCGTCTGACCTCGATCGCCGTGCCGCGCATCCGCGACTTCCGCGGCCTCAACCCGCGCTCCTTCGACGGTCGCGGCAACTACTCGATGGGCATCCGCGAGCAGCTGATCTTTCCCGAGATCGACTATGACTCGATCGACCAGGTGCGCGGCCTCGACGTGACGATCACGACGACCGCCAAGACCGACGAGGAGGCCTTCGAGCTGCTGCTGGGCCTGGGCATGCCGTTCTCCGCGCAGGGCCGCCCGGGACAGGAGGACCTCGAGGCCAAGGCCGAGGAGGAGCGCCGCCACGAGGAGGCCCGCATCCGCGCCGAGGCCGAGCAGGCAGCGCTCGAGCAGCTCAAGGAGGAGAACCCCGAGGCCTACGCCAAGCCGGAGCGCGAAGAAGATGAAGAGGGCGAGGGCGAAGGCGACGAGAAGGGCGAGGGTGGCGAGAGCGCTGACGCCGCCGCCGAGCCGACAGCCGAGAACGAGAAAGAGGAAGGTTCCGAGTAACGATGGCCAAGACCTCACAACGTGTCAAGCAACAGCGCACCCCCAAGTACAAGACCCGGGGCTACAACCGCTGCCGCCGCTGCGGCCGCTCGCGCGCCTTCTACCGCAAGTTCGGCCTCTGCCGGATCTGCTTGCGCGAGGCCGCTCACGAGGGCTACGTGCCCGGGATGACCAAGTCGAGCTGGTAGGCAAGGGACCCGAACGAACATGCTCACCGACCCAATCGCAGACTTCCTGACGCGGATCCGCAACGGCCTCCAGGCTCAGAAGGAGAGCGTCGCCATGCCGCACTCTTCGCTCAAGGTCGAGGTCGCCCGCATCCTCAAGGAGCAGGGCTACATCGACGGCTACTCGGTCGAGCCGGCGCGCGTCGGTCAGACGATCACGGTCCAGCTCAAGTACACCGAGGACCGCCGCCCGGCGATCAGCGGCATGGAGCGGATCTCGCGCCCGGGCCGCCGTCGCTACGTCTCCCACGACAAGGTTCCGCGCGTCCTCGGCGGCATGGGCACGGCGATCGTCTCCACCTCGAACGGCGTGATGAGCGGGCACCAGGCCCGCAACACAGGCGTCGGCGGCGAAGTCGTCGCCTACGTCTGGTGAGCGAGCTTGATCTGCGATGAGCCGAATCGGAAGAAAGCCAATCGAAGTGCCTGACGGGGTCAGCGTCGATATCAAGCCTGGGATCGTCTCGGTCAAGGGGCCGAAGGGCGAGCTGAGCCAAGTCGTCAGCACCGACATGAAGGTCTCGCAGGCCGAGGCGACGCTGACCGTCGAGCGGCCGACCGACCGCGGTGAGCACCGCGCCCTCCACGGGCTGACGCGGAGCCTGATCGCCAACATGGTCGAGGGTGTCACCGCCGGCTTCGAGAAGCGGTTGGAGATCCAGGGCGTCGGCTACCGCGCCCAGCTCAAGGGCACGGGCCTCGAGCTGGCGCTTGGCTATTCGCACTCTGTCTCGGTACCCGCCCCCGACGGCATCGAGTTTGAGGTACCGCAGCCGACCGAGGTCGTCGTCCGCGGCATCGACAAGCAGCTCGTCGGCGAGATCGCCGCAGAGATTCGCAAGCGCCGGCCGCCGGAGCCCTACAAGGGCAAGGGCATTCGCTACGCCGGCGAAGAGGTCAAGCGCAAGGTCGGCAAGCGGGCCTAGACGATGACCGTCCTGACCAAGCCCCAGCGCCGGCTGCGCCGCCGCCGCCGCGTCCGCGCCAAGGTCCGCGGCACCGCCGAGCGGCCGCGCCTGTCCGTCTACCGCTCCAACCGCGGCGTCTTCGCCCAGCTGATCGACGACGACGCCGGCCGGACGATCGCCGCCGTCAACTGGACCGAGGCCGAGCTGCGCAAGCTCAAGGCCGGCGAGCAGGCCAAGCGCGCTGGCGCGCTGCTGGCCGAGCGCGCCGGCAAGTCGGGCGTCAGCGCCTGCGTCTTCGACCGCGGCGGCTACCAGTTCCACGGCCGCGTCAAGGCACTCGCCGAGGGCGCCCGCGAAGGAGGGCTCAACTTCTAGGCCCCAGCCGGCCTCCGCTAAGTTGAACGACCGCGATGACGATGATGAAGACCCACGAGATCGAGACGGTCAGCCCCCAGGGGCTGGACCTGCAGGAGCGGGTGATCGAGATCAACCGCGTCGCCAAGGTGGTCAAGGGCGGCCGCCGCTTCTCCTTCACCGCGCTCGTCGCCGTCGGCGACGAGGACTCGGTCGTCGGCATCGGCTACGGCAAGGCGCGCGAGGTGCCGCTGGCGATCCAGAAGGCGGTCGAGAACGCCCGCAAGAGCCTGATCCGCGTGCCCAAGTACGGCCAGACGATCACCCACCACACGATCGGCCGCTTCGGCGCCGGCCACGTCGTCCTGCGCCCAGCCAGCCCGGGAACCGGCGTCATCGCCGGCGGCGGTGTCCGCGCCGTGCTCGAGCTGGGCGGCGTCCGCGACGTCCTCACCAAGAGCATCGGCACGCAGAACCCGATCAACCTCGTCAAGGCGACGATGGAGGGCCTGATGAGCCTGCGCCGCCCCGAGGAGGTCGCCAAGGTCCGCGGCCTCTCGATCAGCCAGGTGCTCGGCATCGAGGGCAAGAACCGCGACCAGTCCGAGGCCAAGCCCGAGCAGGCCGAGCAGCCGGCGCCGGTCCCGGAGGCCGCTGCCAGGGCCGAGGTCGAGGCCAGCGCCCCCGAGGCGGCGACCGAGGCAGCCGAATGAGCAAGCTTCGAATCAAGCAGGTGCGCAGCCGCATCGGCAGCAAGGCCAACCAGCGCGCGACCCTGCGCTCGCTCGGCCTCGGCCGCATCGGCAGCACCACCGAGCGCGAGTCCTCGCCGCAGCTGCAGGGGATGCTCCACTCGATCCGCCATCTCGTCGAGGTCGAGGAGTCCTGATGCCCAAGGATCCCGCCACGATCGCGCTGCACACGATCAAGCCGAAGGCCGGCTCGCGCCGCCCGCGCAAGCGGATCGGCCGCGGCGAGGGCTCGGGGCTGGGCAAGACCTCGGGCCGCGGCCACAAGGGCGCCGGCGCCCGCGCCGGCTCCAAGCAGAAGGCCGGCTACGAGGGCGGCCAGAACCCCGTCCACATGCGGATGCGCAAGCTGCGCGGCCCGCACATGAAGAAATCGATGCCGTTCGAGAACTTCCGCACCCAGACCCAGCCGATCAACGTCGCCACGCTCGAGGAGCGCTTCGACGCCGGCGCCGAGGTCAATCCCGAGTCCCTGCGCGAGGCCGGCCTCGCCAAGCGCCGCCACCCCGTCAAGGTGCTCGGCCAGGGGGACATCTCGAAGAAGCTGACGGTCCGCGCCCACGCCTTCAGCGCGGTCGCCAAGGAGAAGATCGAGAAGGCTGGAGGTAGCTGCGAGGTCATCGCGTGATCCGAACGATCACAAACGCCTTCGCGGTCCCCGAGATTCGCCGCAAGATCGCCTTTACCGCGGCGATGCTCCTTCTCTACCGGCTCGGCAGCTACATCCCCTCGCCGGGCGTCGACATCAACACCGTCAAGGACATCGAGTCCAACTTCGGCGGCTCGAACATCCTCGGCTTCCTCAACCTCTTCTCCGGCGGCAGCCTCTCGCGGCTGTCGCTGTTCGCGCTGGGGATCATGCCCTACATCACCGCGTCGATCATCCTCCAGCTGCTGACCGTGGTCGTGCCGGCGCTGGAGAAGCTGCAGAAGGAAGGCGAGATCGGCCAGCAGAAGATCACCCAGTACACGCGCTACCTGACCGTCATCCTCGCCTTCGCCCAGGCGACCGGCTACGTCTTCCTCTTCCGCAGCTTCCAGAACCAGGCCGGCACCAGCGTCGTCGGCCAGCTGACGGCCTCGAAGGTGCTGCTGATCGTCATCT
Organism: Solirubrobacterales bacterium; assembly: GCA_033856175.1. Taxonomy (GTDB): domain Bacteria; phylum Actinomycetota; class Thermoleophilia; order Solirubrobacterales; family 70-9; genus JAWVFK01. Next base: position 38,602 of record JAWVFK010000038.1, read on the forward strand.
GCCTGACCGCGGGCACGGTGCTGGTGATGTGGTTCGGTGAGCTGATCACCCAGCGCGGCATCGGCAACGGCATCTCGCTGATGATCTTCGCCTCGATCGCCTCGCGGATCCCCAACGGCATCCAGGCGTGGTGGACCAACCCCGACCAGGTCTTCGTCGTGCTGATGCCGTTCGTCGCCCTGGCGGTGATCGTCGCGATCGTCTTCGTCCAGGAGGGCCAGCGGCGGATCCCGGTCCAATACGCCAAGCGAATCGTCGGCCGGCGGATGACCTCGGGCGGCTCCACCTACCTGCCGCTGCGGGTCAACATGGCGGGCGTCATCCCAGTCATCTTCGCCGCTTCGATCATGGCCTTCCCGCCGACCGTCGGCCAGCTGCTCAACACCGGCGCCGCCCGTGACCTCGCCGCCTTCTTCAACCCCGGCGGCTGGGCCTACGTCGCCGGCGAGGTCTTCTTCATCGTCATCTTCACCTACTTCTATACGGCGGTCACCTTCAACCCGGTCGACCAGGCCGACAACCTGAAGAAGTACGGCGGCTTCATCCCCGGCGTGCGCCCGGGCCGGCCGACCGCCGAGTACCTGGATCGAATCCTCTCGCGGCTGACCTTCCCGGGGGCGCTCTACCTCGGCGCCGTCGCCGCGCTGCCGACGATCCTGATCAACCAGACCTCGGCCAACTTCTTCTTCGGCGGCACCTCGATCCTGATCGTGATCGGCGTCGCCCTCGACACGGTCAAGCAGCTGGAGGCGCAGCTGATGATGCGCAACTACGAAGGCTTCCTCAAGTAGGACCCGCGGCCTCGCGCCGCGCTTCAAATGTCCGAACTGAACCTAGTCCTACTCGGTCCGCCCGGCTCCGGCAAGGGCACCCAGGGGGAGCGCCTCCAGGAGGACCTCGAGCTGCCCTACTACGCGACCGGCGACATCCTTCGCGCCGCCGTCCGCGACGAGACCGATCTCGGCCAGCAGGCCAAGGAGTACATGGACCGCGGCGACCTCGTCCCCGACGAGATCATCATCGGCGCGATCGCCGAGCGCGTCTGCGACCCCGAGGCCAGCGACGGCTTCATCCTCGACGGCTTCCCGCGGACGACCGCTCAGGCCGAGGCGCTCGACGCGAAGATGGACGAGCTCGGCCGCAAGCTCAGCGTCGCGCTGCTGATCGATGTCTCCGACGATGAGGTCGTCCGCCGGCTGGGGGGGAGGCGGACCTGCCTCGAGGGCGGCCACGTCTACCACGTCGAGTTCGACCCGCCCAAGCAGGAGGGTATCTGCGACGTCGACGGCAGCGAGCTGATCGTCCGCGACGACGACAAGCCCGACGTCATCCGCCACAGGCTCACCCAGTACCACGACAAGACCGAGCCGCTGATCTCCTACTACGACGAGCGGGGCATCCTCCAGCGCGTCGACGGCACCCTGCCCCCGCCCGAGGTCGAGGAGAAGATCCGGGCGCTGCTGGCGACGCTGCGCCTGGAAGGGGAAGTTTGATGGCGGCGCCGGCCCGCAGCTCCCTCCGCAGTTGATCGTCCGCAAGTCGCCCGAGCAGGTCGAGGCGATGGCCGCGGCCGGCGACATCCAGGCTCGCTGCCTGAAGATGCTCGAGGCGAAGGCGCGGCCGGGCGTGACCACCGCCGAGCTCGACGAAGCCGCCGAGCGCTTCATCCGTTCGCAGGGCGCCGAGCCCTCGTTCAAGGGCTACCGTGGCTTCCCCGGCTCGATCTGCGCGTCGCCGAACTCGATGGTCGTCCACGGCATCCCGGGCCCCTACGAGCTGACGCGCGGCGATGTGCTCTCGATCGACGTCGGCGTCACCTATGAGGGCTGGGTCGCCGACGCGGCGATGACGCTGCCGATCGGCGCGGTGGACGAGCAGGCCGAGCGCCTACTGGAGACGACACGCGACGCCCTCTTCGTCGGCATCGACCAGGCTCGCCCGGGCAATCACCTCAGCGACATCTCGAGCGCGATCCAGCAGCGCGTCGAGCGCGACGGCTTCGGCGTCATCCGCACCCTCGTCGGCCACGGCGTCGGCCGCGACATGCACGAGGACCCGCAGATCCCCAACTTCGGCGAGCCGGGCAAGGGCCCGCTGCTGGAGGAGGGAATGGTTCTCGCGATCGAGCCGATGGTCAACGCCGGCAGCGACGAGGTCCACATGGGCGACGACGGCTGGGCCGTCTACTCCGACGACGGCTCGCTGGCGGCCCACTTCGAGTTCACGGTCGCCGTCACGGCCGGCGCGCCGAGGGTGCTGACACCCTGGCACGAGCTCTAAGGCGCGGGTTGAGAGGTTGCTGCTCATGACACTTCCTCGTTGACGCTGCAGGGGCGACCCGACTACGATGGCCGCGGGGTATGGCTGAGAGTTTCAATCAGGGCGGGACCGCCGGCTTGTCGGCCGGCGAGGCCGACGGCGATCGCGCCGCGCTCGACCAGCGCCGCGAGGATGCCGACAGTGCCGAGCTGGTGCGCCGCATCCAGGCCGGCGACCGCGAGGGCTTCGCCGATCTCTACAACCGCTACTTCGACCGCGTCTACGGCTACCTGCGGGTGGTGCTCAAGGACTCTCACGAGGCCGAGGACGTCGCCCAGCAGGCATTCGCCCAGGTGATCGAGGCGCTGCCGCGCTACGAGATCCGCAGCCAGCCGTTCCGCGCCTGGCTCTACACGATCGTCCGCAACCTGGCGATCAGCCACCTGCGAAAGCACGGCAGGGTCGAGGCCGAGGAGCCGGAGGCGATGGCGCGGCGGCAGGAACGCGCCAATCGCAACGCCGAGCCGGAGCTGCCGGTCCTGTCCTGGATCAGCGACCGTGACCTCCATGTCTTCATCGAGCGCCTGCCGCTGGCGCAGCGCCAGGCGCTGGCGCTGCGCTTCATGCTCGATCTCAACGCCACGGAGATCGCCCAGGTTCTCGGCCGCACTCCCGACGATGTCCGCGGCCTCCAGCACCGCGCCCTGACCTTCCTCCGCGCCCGCCTGACCGCCATCGGCCGTCGGCGCACGGGCGAGAAGCCGATCCGCATGCGTGGCCGCTTCCGCCAGGCCCCGGTCCTGCGCTCCCGCCGCTTCATCCTGCGGCCCTGATCATCTAAACCGCAATTCGTTCAAACGCTGGGCGGCGCCGGCGCGTTGCTTAGGTGATGGCTGCTGGAAACGCCCAACGATCGCGACCGGCGCGCCGGCGCTGGCGCCTGACCGCGGTGCTCGCCTGCGTTCTGCTGACGGCAACCGGGGCCATCGCCCGCGCCGACGGGCCCCAGACCCTGGGCCAGCAGACCGGAACCAACACCGATTTCACCCCCGTCCCCGCCGACGGCCGTCAGCTCGGCTGGAAGATGTTCGACGGCGCCCTCTACGGCAAGAACGGCGAGCTGGTCTCCGAGCCATCGCCCTCGGAGACGCCCTTCACGGTTGACTTCTTCACCGTTCGCTTCAACGACGATCCGCAAGCAAGCGACGGCTTCGCAGGCGGCGCGGCATGTGCTGATGCGACAACGCCCTTCGACAGGACCGACGACTGCCGTCGCGTGCCGGCGATCTGGCAGTTCCGCAACAGCAGCTGGAGCCAGGTCGATCTTCCCGGCGGCGCCGGCGGGAAGGGTCCGAGCACCGGCTACGTCGGCGCTCTGGCCTACATGGCCGATGGCAACGTCCTCGCCGTCGGCGGCGACGGCGTCTATCCCAGGCGCGAGCCCGGCTGTTCGGCGAGCGCCACCTCCGGCTGTGTCGAGGACCCCGGCTATGAGGATCCGGCCGGGAACCCCCGCGCCTGGCTCTACGACGGCTCCGCCTGGCGGGAGATAGGCAACCTGCGGTCGAAGCTGCAAGCCCTCACGGATGGCACGGAGGGGGCAACGGCGGGCGCGGGAGAGCGTCCCGGGGGGATGACGGCGCTCGATTGCGCCAATCACACCGCCGACTCACAGTTCTTCGATGCCGACTCTCTGTATGGCGGCGAGTACTGCACGGCCGGCGGCCTCCATCAGCTCTGGATGTGGGAGCGCCCGAAGGCCGAGGACGGCAGCTTCGGCGAAGGCGCCTTTGCCCGCGCCTACGACGATCGCAGCACATCCGGCTGGGCGACCAATCTCGGCGCCAACTCTTCTCCGGCTGTCCATGACTTCTCCTTTTTGCTCCCAATCGTTGGCCAAACGCCTCCGCTGCATGGAAGCGCGGCAGATTCCGCCACCGGTTCGACCGTTCCGGGCTTTCGCTTCCGCGTCCGCGACATCCGCTGGGACGCCATTGCCTACTCCCAGGGCTTTCACGCTGTCACCGCGGGTTGCTGCTCAGAGGCCGCCGTCGATCCGAAGGCGCCGGCCTCGGCGCGACCCGGTGCGCGGCTGGTCAGGTACGACGGCAAGGTGTGGTCCCAGACCCCGGTCAACGAGCCACAGACGAGCGGCGGCTCCCCGGGCGGCGCCCTCGCTGACAGCTACTACTCGGTGGTTGTGTCTCTTTCGGTGCAGGCGTCGACCAGTCTTGAGGGCACCAACCTTCAGGCCGCCAGCGTCTTCTCGACGATCGCCAGCGCCGGCGGCCCCCCCGCCGGCGGGCCGGGAGGCGAGCCCGGCTCGCGGATCATCGTCGACCGCGGTGTGCCCGACCGCTCGCTTGACAGCGCCGAGGGCCTCGACGCGCTCGACCTGCGTCTTGCGGGGGTGCGGCTCGTCTCGGCCGACGCCGACCTCGCCCGCCCGCAGGGCAACTACACCGCCTTCACCGGCGACGCCACATCGCCCGACGGCGAGCCGGACTGGGCGGTCGGCGGGCTGCTGAAGGGATGTGAGTCACCCGGCTTCGAGGACTGTCAGGGTGCCGCCTACACGACGCTAAATCAGACCCAGCTGACGCCCAACCCGCTCACCTGCGCGCCAGCCAGGGCGTACGCCGAAACGTGCAACCCGAGCCCGAAGGCTACGAACGGCCAGTACGCGAACAGCCTGACCGAAGGGTCGCGGTCGTCGGGGGAGCTGATGTCGCTGCCCTCCTACGGGCTGAACTCGATCGCCGACGTCGGCACCGACGGCAAGACGATCTGGGCGGTTGGCGACAAGGGAGCGATATTCCGTCGTGGCGGCAACGGCACGGTCGGCTCACCGACCGAGCCGCGGCCGCCGACGGTCGGCCCCTCGCGGCTGCGGCCGCTGACCGATCGCGGTCCCTACGACTCCTTCAAGCCTGCTGATCCGAACGAGGCGGCCGGCGCGGTGCCGTCGGCGCTCGATCAACCGTCCGAGCAGCTGCGGGCGCCCGCGCTCGTACCGGCGGGCTCGCCGGATCCGAACGAGGTTCTGGGCACGAACCACCTGACGTCGATCACGATGAGCCGCGATGGCTCCGAAGGCTGGGCCGCCACGGGCTACAGAAGGCAGGGGATAAAGCCGGCGCTCTACCACTACGCCAGCGGCGCCTGGACAGCGTGCGACAGCGGCGGAATCCCCGGTCAGCTGCCGGCGGATCCGGCCTGCTCGGGGCTCGAAGAGGCACACCACGCTGTCCTTAGCGCAGCCGCGATGGCGCGAATCCCCAACGAGTACGGCCCGGATCCTTCGCGCGCCGACGAGTTCGAGGTGATGGCGATCGGCGAGGCCTATACGAAACCCGGTACGAGCTCGTCGATAGACCCGATTGCGATCTACCGCGACGGCCGCTGGTCGCTCGACGAGAAGATGCGAGGAGACCTCGGTAGCCGCGACGTGCTTGGAAGCCCCGTGTTCAGCGCGCCCGACGATGGATGGCTGGTCACCAACGACCTCGGTGGCCCAGGCCTCTTTCACTTCGACGGCAGCAGCTGGATATTCTGCGGATCTGCCGGCTACCCGGTCGCGGGCAGTACACCGGCGAGCGCGAAGTGCGGTCACTCGGACGTTCTGCCCCTCTTCTACACGGGCAGCTCGGAGATGCACCTGACGGTCGCAGGGCAGCGGACCTATCTGGCGGGAACGCGCCTGATCAGCGCGGCGAACCCGGTTCCGAATGGCCCCCAGGTCGCGAGCGGCGGCACTCCCTATCCGCTGATCTATCACCGGGACCCCGGAGGGGATTGGATCAAGGACATCGATCCGGGTTGCGAGCTGCACGACGGCCGCTTCGCCCAGGGCTGCAGTGGCGCATCGGACTCCAGCGCGCAGGGGAGCCTGGCTGTGATCGCTGTTACCCAGCTCGACCGCGACCGCTTCGCCGGCTGGGCGGCGGGCAGGTTCGGCCCTTCCTCGACGCCAAAGCCCGAGAACCTCTCCTACAACGCGTCTGCTCAGACGCCGCCCCCGTCGGCGGCCGCGGGCGGCCGGCCCGGGCTCCTGCGCTTGGACGGCGACCCAGCTTCCTGGCGGCCGTGGAAGCGCCAGGACGCCGCCAGCGACTATCTGGTCGACGCGGCCGACGTCCCGCGCCAACTCTTGAGCGTCCAGGGTCCGGGTGGACAGGAACGCGCCTTCCTGGTTCCAGATCACGGCAGCCATGCCGTGCAGCTGTACCCGCCGCTCCGTTACGACAGCGAGCGGGGGCGATGGGAGGTTCTGCCGACCCCCTTCATGACCTTGGAGAAGCAGTCCCAGGTGCCCCTCCATGACGCAGGCGCGACCATTGGGCCGATCGCGCCCGATGCTGCCGGTGGCTTCTGGGGGGCCGCCGAATGGGACGGCGCCTACTTCTACCACTACACCGACCGCCGGCCGAAGCCGGTGTTCGCCGATGTCCCGCACCCGGTCCGGGAACCGATCGTCGGCACGGCGGCCGGGCCCGACGGCGCACTCTGGATGGCGACGGCGAGCAACATCGTCTACCGCTATGACCGCATCACGGGCTGGGACCGCATCCAGATCCCCGGCTGGGACCGTGGACGGCTGGTGACCAACCCATCGCCGGCGCGCGCGATCGCCGTCGGCGCCGACGGCACCGGCATCCTGGTCGGCAAGCAGGGGCGGATCGCCGATCTGGACGCCCGGGGTGGTGTGCTGGACGCGGCGGCGGGCATCTCGTGCGCGCTGAACGGCGGCGTTCCGCCCTGCTCGACGAGCTATGAGCTGCGGGAGGCCGCGGTCGCGCCCGACGGGGCGGCGATCGCCGGCGGCGAGCGCATGGCACTTCTCTGGCGGCCGGCGAAAGACGCTTCCTTCAGGGCGATCGCAGCCCCACGCCAGCAATCGCAGGACGTGAAGATCACCGGCCTCTCCCTGCCCTCCTCGGGTCGCGCCTGGCTGACGACCGATCGCGGCCAGCTGTTTGCCGGCACCCTCAAGATCGGCTGCGACGGCGATCCTAAGGGTTATTGCTGGAGCTGGAAGCTCGAGGCCGAGCCCTCGACTCTGACCAAGGGGGTCAAGGGCGAGGCGCTCGCGTTGCACGCCGTCGAGATCGATTCCGCCGGTCGCGGACTGGCCGTCGGCGAGGACGGGCTTGCGCTGGAGCGCGACGAGAACGGTTCCTGGAAGCGGTTGGACCTCGGGCGCACCGACAGCCTGCGATCGATCGCCCTGCCACCACAGGGCCTTGACGACGGCGCCCTGATCGGCGGCGACGTGGGGCTGGTGCTGACACGTCTGCATGGCCACTTCCAGGTCGCCCGCCAGGCCGACTACTTCAGCGGCATAACCAACGGTTGGGGGAACGGCAACTCGGCGCGGATCGTCGGCGTGGAGGCGCTGGCCGGCGACCGGCCCGGCGAGGTCGAGGCCTGGGCAGCCTCCGACGTCCAGGACGACCAGTGCGTCTGCTTCCGTCCCTCGCCGGCGCCCTCGGCGATCCTCCACTACACGAACGAGCCCTCTGACGCCGCCCTCGATGGCGGGGCGGGGCGAGCGAGGTCGCTGCCGGACGCACCGCCGGCAGGCGCGGAGGTCAGCTTTGCCGCCTTTGGCAAACAGGAGTGTCAGCTCGCAGACGACCCGACCTGCCCCGAGGTTCACGGCACAAACCTCGTCAACGAAACGATCGCCCGCGGCGTCGTCGACTCGCTCGCCGCACCGGACGGGCCGGAGGCGGCAGCGTTCGCGCTGTTCACCGGGGACGTCGGTTTGAGTGGCGGTCGCGACCAGAGCGTCGAACATCAACTTGTTCCCTACCGAGCGCTGAACGCGCCGATCGACACCGACGTGATCCACCACCGCTGGAGCGAGCTCGTTGCGCAACCGCTTCGGGACGCGGGGGTGCCGCTGTTCGGCGCCCTCGGTAGCCAGGACCTCTCGCAAACGGGGAGTTGCGGGAACTATCCGATCACCGCCTGCGCCGGGACCCGCCAAGCCGGCAACCCCGGCCCCTCGTTGCCCTGGCGCCAGTCGATGGCGCAGATGTCCGCTCCGTGGGGTGCAGCGAAGCTTGAAAGTGGCGCCGAGAACGGGCCACCTGCGGATACCCGCGGCCACTCCTTTGCCTCTGTCCCGGCCTCGGGCACCGAGGGTCCCTCCGTCTGCACGCCGCCGGCCGATACCCCGCCGGCATCGGTAACCGAGCAGAAGATCGCCGACCAGAACACTCCTGGCCAGAACGTCGGCTCCAGCCATGCCGAGGAGCAATGCGCCTCGGCAAGCGGCGCCCACACCCACTACGCCTTTGACGTCAAGCGCGACGGCAGCCCAATCCTCCGCGTCGTCGTTGTTGACACCTCGCTGAAGACACTCTCCGGCGCTGCCGCCACCCAAAACCCGGCCGAGGAGCAGCTCAAGTGGCTGGGCGACGTGCTCTCCTCCCGTCCCGCGGGCGAGGGCGCCGCCGTCGTCTCCGAGACCCCCTCTTACTCCTACGGCCCCGGCGGCATCTCCGACACGCTCACCGACGCCACCGCCTTCGAGGCGCTGATGGCGCGCGAGCGGGTCGATGTCGTCGTCTCTGGGCGGCTCGGCTGGAACGGCCTCTACTACACCTCGACCCTGTCGCCCGGCCTGCACTGCCCGGCACCGGGCGATCCTTACCCGGCAAAGCCCTGCTCGCCGACTGCCGGCGGCGGCGAGGCCGCCGCGCCGGCGGCCAAGGTTGCCGGCGATGTAGCCGCCGGGCTTGCCGGGGGCGGTGGCCCCGCCGCCGAGGGCGCCTATCCGACGGTGATCGCCGCCTCGGCGGGTGGCAAGTTCGGCCCGCAAAGCAGCTCGGGCGCAGCATCGGGCACGGCATCGCAGGGTTTCTGGCACGGTTACTCGCTCGTTCGGATCAAGGACGACGGCGCGGTGATCGTCGAGCAGCGGCCCGTGTTCGACTGGGTCGGGATCTCCGGCAGGGCGCACGTGCTTCGCGCCGGCCAGAAGACGGTGTTGTCGGGCTACGGCCGCGAGCCCGTAGGCGTCGACGTCCCAATCCGCTACGACGAGGTCTCGAGCCCGGCGATCACGCATTGCTACGACCTGGTGCTCGCCGATCCCGAGAAGCCCTGGCTTGCGCTTGGGGCGAAGGATGCCAGCGAGAAGCAGCTTGCCGGCGCGAGAAAGCCGGGGGCGGGGTGTGCTTCGAGATCTCTCGACTCCGCCCGGGGAGTTACCGGCACCGTCCCTGACCCTGTGGGAGGCGCAGTCGAGGGAGCCAACCCCTGTGCTCCCTACGTCTGCCTCGACCCCGACATCGGCAGGCTGACCGACGACCAGCAGGGCAGCATCCAGGCAGGCGCCGGCAATCAGAAGCGGACCTTCGTGCTCGCGATCCTCTCGGTCGGCCAGAAGGTTGCCACCTACCCGATCTCCTTCGAGCCGCGGCCGAGCTTCACGCCTGAGGCGTTGCCGCCCCCGCCGCCACCCGGCAGCCCACCAGCACCGCCGCCTCCACCCGCGCCGCCCGGCAACCAGCTGCCGCAGATCAACCTGCCGAGCCCGCCTGCGATCCCCAACCTGCCCATCGGCGCCGGCCTCGTGCCGCCTACTGCGCCGGTACCGCCACCTCCGCCGGGGGCGTCTAACGCCGCGCCGCTGAACCTCTTCCTCAGCACCTCGGGACTGCAGCTCTCACCGCAGTCGACGGTTGTCCCCCCGCCGGCGCCGCCGATCCAGCCCGCTCCTCCCGGTGGCGCCCGCAAGGAGGCCCGGCAGAAGCAGGCGGCCACTGAGGACTCCGGCGCCGGAACCGACGAGAAGAGCAGCGATGCGGCCGGAGATCTCGCCCAGGACGGTCTTGACCGATCGATGACCCGGCGGGCGATGCCGGAGAGCGGTCGCGAGTCGATGGGCTTCAGCCGCGCCGATCGCAGCCGTCCCGGCCAGTCGTTCACGACGCTCTCCGCCCGAGCCCATCGCGGCGATGACACCCCCGCCGCCCTCTACATCGGCGGCATCACCCTCCTCGCTCTGACCCTCGCGCTCGGCTACACCCACGCCCGCCCGACTCCCCGTCGCCGCCAGCCCGAGCTGCCGGCCCCGGCCTACGCCCGCGACCGCCGCCGCCGCTAAACACTCCCGGCGCCTCCGGCAATGGCCTCATGCCTGCCGCACGCACGGCCCTGCTATCGTTCCCGGTTCGGCCAAGTGGCCGTCTTTTGTTGCCCGCGATCCATCTCCTGGGGTCGGGGGCCTTCTCAATTCAAGGTCAGATACGTCCCAACGGAAGCGGATGAAGGTACGAACGAGCGTCAAGCCGATGTGTGAGAAGTGCCGCGTGATCAAGCGGCACGGGACCGTGCTGGTCATCTGCCCGAATCCGCGCCACAAGCAGCGCCAGGGCTAGGCAGGAGCAGGAACCTAATGGCACGAATCGCTGGAATCAACCTTCCCGTCAACAAGCGCATCGAGATCGGCCTGACCTACGTCTACGGCGTCGGCCGCTCGAAGGCGAACGAGATCCTCGCCAAGGCCGGCGTCGATCCCAACACCTACGTCAAGGACCTGACCGAGGACGAGACCGTCAAGCTCCGCGACGCCGTCGAGGCCGGCGACGTCGAGGGTGACCTTCGCCGTGAGCGCTCGCAGAACGTCAAGCGGCTGATGGAGGTCGGCGCCTATCGCGGCCTTCGCCATCGTCGCGGCCTGCCGGTTCGCGGCCAGCGCACCAAGACCAACGCCCGCGGCCGCAAGGGCCCGCGCCGGATGAGCATCGCCGGCAAGAAGAAGACCCCGGCGAAGAAGTAGGCAGGCGAGACGATGGCTCAACCGAAGAAGACCGCCAAGGTCCGCAAGCGCAAGGTCAAGAAGAACATCTCCTTTGGCCAGGCGCACATCAAGACTTCGTTCAACAACACGATCGTCACGCTGACCGACACCGAGGGCAACGTCATCGCCTGGGAGTCGGCCGGCAGCGCCGGCTTCAAGGGCTCGCGCAAGTCGACGCCCTTCGCCGCCCAGGTGACCGCCGACGCGGCCGCCAAGAAGGGCATGGAGCACGGCCTCGAGAAGGTCGAGGTCTTCGCCAAGGGCGCCGGCTCCGGCCGCGAGACCGCGATCCGCTCGCTGCAGGCCGCCGGCCTCGACGTGACGACGGTCAAGGACGTCACGCCGCAGGCCCACAACGGCTGCCGCCCCCGCAAGCGCAGGCGCGTCTAACCATGGCTCGCGACACCTCTCCCCAGTGCAAGCAGTGCCGCCGCGAGGGCCAGAAGCTCTTCCTCAAGGGCGCTCGCTGCCTGACCGACAAGTGCGGTGTCGAGCGCCGCTCCTACCCGCCGGGTGAGCACGGCCGCGGCCGCATGCGCCAGTCCGAGTACCGCCAGCAGCTGCGCGAGAAGCAGAAGACGCGGCGCTACTACGGCGTCCTCGAGCGGCAATTCCGCAACTACTACGAGAAGGCCAGCCGCCAGGCCGGCGTCACCGGCGAGAACCTGCTGCGCCTGCTCGAGACCCGCTTCGACAACGTCCTCGTCCGCCTCGGCTTCGCCGCCTCGCGGCGCCAGGCGCGCCAGCTCGTCCGCCACGGCCACTGGCTCGTCAACGGCCGCCGCGTCGACATTCCCTCCTACCAGGTGCGGCCCGAGGACATCATCTCGATCAAGCCGACCTCGTCGGCCGCGGACACCGTTCGCGCCGCGACCGAGCTGACGGCGGCTGTGCCCGCCTGGCTCCAGGCCGACCACGACTCCCTCACGGCGAAGGTGCTCCGCCACCCCGAGCGCAGCGAGATCTCTGCGCCGGTCCAGGAGCAGCTCATCGTCGAGCTCTACTCGAAGTAGCCGAACGGGCAGGGGCAGCCGTCCAGGCGCCCGGCCCAACCAACCCACCAGCGAAGGACACCATGACCACGTTGCCCGAATTCCAGACTCCGAAGATCAGCGCCGAGAAGGCCGATGACAATCGGGGCACGTTCACGATCGAGCCCCTCGACAAGGGCTTCGGCTACACCTTCGGCAACAGCCTGCGCCGCGTCCTGCTCTCCTCGCTGGGCGGCGCCGCGATCACCAGCGTTCGGATCGAGGGCGTGCCGCACGAGTTCTCGACGATCCAGGGGGTCAAGGAGGACGTCACCGACCTCGTCCTCAACCTCAAGGACGTCGTCGTCCGCATGCACACCGACGCCGACGAGGTCGAGGCGCCCCTCGTCATCACCGGGCCGGCCACCGTCACGGCGAAGGACATCGACCTGCCCGCCGGTGTCGAGGTTCTCAACCCCAAGGCGCCGATTGCCACGCTCGACAAGAAGACCAAGATCGAGATGTACCTGACGATCGGTCGCGGCCGTGGCTACCAGGCCGCCGAGGACAACAAGAACGAGGAGGCGCCGATCGGCGTCATCCCGATCGACTCGATCTTCTCGCCGGTGCGGCGCACCAGCTACAACGTCGAGGCGGCGCGCGTCGGCCAGCGCACCGACTTCGACAAGCTGACGCTCGACGTCGAGACCGACGGCTCGATCGAGCCGGCGAGCGCCGTCCGCGAGGCCGCCGAGATCCTGATCAAGAGCCTGGCGATCTTCACCGACGCCGACCGCGTCGATGAGCTCACCACCCGTGACGCCGGCGGTGCGGTCAGCGCCGCCACGGCTTCAGGCAACGGTGCCGAGGCGCCCGCGGTCAGCGGCGAGGAGGACGAGATCCTGATCGAGGAGCTCGAGCTCGGCGTCCGCTCCTACAACTGCCTCAAGCGGGCAGGGGTGCAGACGGTCGGCGACCTCGTCCGCAAGAGCGAGGCCGAGCTCAACGCGATCCCGAACTTCGGCAGCAAGTCGATCGAAGAGGTCATCGAGACGCTGCACTCGCGCGGGCTCTCGCTGCGCCCGGACTGAGCCAGAGCTCCGGATGCGCCACCGCAAGACCCGCAACAAGCTCAGCCGCGACTCGGCGCACCGCAAGTCGCTGCTGCGCAACCTCAGCCGTCAGCTGATCGAGCACGAGCGGATCAAGACGAGCCAGGCCAAGGCCAAGGCCGTCAAGCCCGAGGTCGAGCAGATGATCACGCTCGCCAAGCGCGGCGACCTCCACGCCCGCCGCCAGGCGCTGTCGTTCTTCGGCCAGGACAAGTTCACCGTCCACAAGCTCTTCGAGGAGGTCGCACCGCGTTATCGCGAGCGGCCGGGCGGCTACACGAGGATCATCAAGCTGGGCCCTCGCCGGTCGGACTCGACCGAGATGGTCTACCTCGAGCTGGTCTGAGGACCGGCTCAGTCCCCGACGGGTGAGCTGGCGTCCCCCGAGCCCCTGCGGTTCGGCGAGACTGCCGTCATGAAGGCGTACGTCAGCAGCAGGATGACGCCGAGCACGAGCCACTGCCACCAGGCGTCGATCACGCTCAGCGCGCCCCAGCAGAGCAGAACTGCGATTGGCACCGCCAGCAGCGTGTAGATGCGCAGGCCGCGCTCCGAGCCCCGCCTGATCCGCTCCGAGCTTCCCGCCAGGGTCGCCCGCTCGGACTGGTTGCGCTGCGTGACATCCATGTTGGCCATCTGCACGCTCCCGATCGAGTTGCCGTCAACCTAGCGCAGGCCCAGGACCACCATGCCAGCCACCCTGCGACTCGAGATTGCCTACGACGGCTCCCCGTTCAAGGGCTGGGCGGCGCAGGCCGGGCTGCGGACGATCGAGGATGAGCTCGGGCGGGCGATCGAGACGATCCTCGGCCGGCGCTCCGAGCTGACCGTCGCCGGGCGCACCGACGCCGGCGTCCACGCCTGGGCCCAGGTGGTCAGCCTGCGGATCGACGGCGAGCCGCCGGACGAGCTGGCGCGGCGGCTGAATGCGGTCCTGCCGCCGGAGATCGCCGTCCAGTCCTCGGCCGTCGTCGACGACGGCTTCGACGCCCGCCGCGACGCCCTCTCACGCGTCTATTGCTACCGGGTGCTGGCGGCGCCGCTGGCGAGCCCGTTCGAGCGCGGTCGGGCGCTCCACTGGTCCTATCCGCTCGACCGCCAGGCCCTCGACGCCCTCGCCGCGTTGCTGCCCGGACGCCATGACTTCACCGCCTTCACGCCGACCCAGACCGAGCACGTCCGCTTCGAGCGCGACGTGGTCCAGGCCGCCTGGCGCACCGTCGCCGCTCCGGTCAGCGGCGAGCTGCTCGAGTTCTGGATCGAGGCGGACGCCTTCATGCGCAACATGGTCCGCGTCCTCGTCGGCACGATGCTCGAGGTCGCCCGCGGCCGCCGCTCGCTGGAGAGCTTTGCCTCCCTGCTCGACGGTGCGCCGCGAGCCGCCGCCGGCGACACGGCGCCCCCGCACGGGCTCTACCTCGCCGCCGTTCGCTACGGCGAGTAGTGCCGGGCGCCGGCTTCCGGCTCAGCCGCCGCCGTAGACGACGATCAGGTCGGTCAGCACGCCGGCGAAGAAGCCGCAGGCGAGCAGGATCAGCCCCAGCTCGCGATGGCCGTAGCGGCGCATGCCGTTCCAGACCTCGCCGATGACGTAGAGGATCGCCCCGCCGGAGACGGCGTAGAAGCTCAGCTCGAGCGGGCCCGAGTTGACGGTGTAGCCGAGCAGCGAGCCGAAGAAGGTCGGGCCGCCGCCGACGAGGCCGGCGAGGGCGAGCCAGCGCCAGCTCGGCCGCACGTTGCCGAGCGGGCCGACGATGCCGAAGCCCTCGGTGGTGTTGTGGAGGGCAAAGCCGACGATCAGCACCGTCGCCAGGCTTATCTCGCCGGTGCTGGCGGAGACGCCGATCGCCAGGCCCTCGGCGAAGTTGTGAAGGCCGATCGCCGCGGCGATCGTCATCCCGGTGCGCAGCGCCCGCGCCCGCGCCGTCGAGTCCTCGACGAACTGGCGCGCCTCCTCGACCGTCATCTCCGGGGCGCCGCCGGCAATGGGAATGGGCTGCGGCTTCACCGGCCGGATGCGGGCCTCGAGCAGCGCCAGCCCGGCGCTGCCGAGGGCAAAGCCGCCGCCCATCAGCCCGGCGAGCCCGGCCGCGTGCCCGAAGCTGGCGTCGCCGTCCCTGTAGGCGGTGACGGCGTCCTCGACGAGCGCGAACGCATGCTCGAGCACGTCGACGAAGAGGAAGGAGAGGACGCCGACCGAGAACATCGCCAGGCCGACGCGCGAGCGCGATCCAAGCATCTGCAGGCGTGCAAACGGCAGCCCGAGATAGATCGTGAACCCGGCCAGAGCTCCGAGCAGGGCTGTCTCAGCCAGCGACACCGGCACGCCCCGCGCTGTGGTTCGTAGTCGTCACTTAGGGCACCCTAACAGACCACTTTTGGCCGTCAGCCCGTGCTCGACGAACGCCTATCAGGCGTGCAATCGTCGCTCGGCCCGTCGCTTCGCCATGATGGCGGCGGTGCTCGTTCTGCTGACCAACGACGACGGAATCCAGGCCAAGGGCCTGCATGCCCTGCGCCGGGCGCTGCAGGGGATCGAGGGCCTCGAAGTCGGTGTCATCGCCCCGGACTCCAACCGCAGCGCGACGGCGCGCAGCATCACGACCCGCTCGCCGCTGTGGATCGAGGAGATCCGCTTCGACGACGGCACGACGGGCTTCGCGACCGACGGCACGCCGGTCGACTGCGTCCGCTTCGCCGACCTCGGCCTGCTCGGCGGCCAGCCCGACCTGATCGTCTCCGGCATCAACCACGGCGCCAACCTCGGTGACGACATCACCTACTCGGGAACCGTCGCCGCGGCGCTGGAGGGCATCGTCCTCGGCGTCCCCGCCGTCGCCGTCTCGCAGCAGTCGGGCGTGGGCGAGATGGGCTTCCGGCTGGGCCGCGAGTTCGACTTCTCCTGCGCCGCTGCCTTCACCGCTGAGACCGTTCGCCGGCTGGACGGCGAGCCGATGCCCGAGGGAACGCTGGTCAACATCAACTGCCCCGCCGGCGATCCGAGCGGGGTCGAGGTGACCACGCTCGGCAAGCGGCTCTACGACGACGAGCTGAAGCTGGTCCAGGAGGACCGCGAGAGCGGCCGCCGCCGCTACCAGATCTACGGCTTCGAGCCATCGTTCGAGGACGAAGAGGGCTCGGACCTCTCGGCTGTGGCCAGGGGCAGGATCTCGGTGACGCCGATCCACTTCGACCTCACCGACCGCGACGGGCTGCCGCGCCTGCGCAACTGGGACCTCGACGCCATGCTCGCGACCGCGCTCGAGGGCCGCGAGGCGCCGGCCGACGACGACCCCGGCGGTGAGCGCTCGGCCGACGAGGCCAGGCGGTGAGCGCCGCCGCCGACCGCGCCGCCGAGCTGCGACGGCTGCTCGAGCACCACAACCACCGCTACTACGTCCTCGACGACCCCGAGATCTCCGACCCCGCCTACGACGCGCTGCTGGACGAGCTGCGCGCGCTCGAGGACGAGGATCCGGCGCTCCGCACCCCCGACTCGCCGACCCAGCGCGTCGGTGGCAAGCCGCTCGAGCGCTTCGCGCCGGTCGAGCACGCCGAGCCGATGCTCTCGCTCGCCAGCGCCCGCAACGAGGAGCAGATGCGGGCATGGGAGCAGCGGATCCGCGATCGCCTGAAGCGGCTCGACATCGACGCCGACGCACCGCGCTTCGTCACCGAGCCGAAGATCGACGGCCTGGCGATCTCGATCACCTACGAGGACGGCGTCATGACCCGCGGCGCCACCCGCGGCGACGGCCGCACCGGCGAGGACGTGACCCAGAACCTGCGGACGATCAAGGCGATCCCGCTGTCGATCGACGATGCCCCTCCGCTGGTCGAGGTCCGCGGCGAGGTCTATCTGCCACTGGCCGCCTTCGCCGAGCTCAACGAGCGCCGCGCCGCCGCCGGTGAGCCGGCCTTCGCCAACCCCCGCAACTCCGCCGCCGGCTCGATCCGTCAACTCGACCCCGCGCTCGCCGCCTCGCGGCCGCTGTCGATCTGGTGCTACGGCCTCGGCGCAATCGAAGGGAACTGGGGGCCGCAGAGCCACAGCGAGTCGATCGAGTGGCTGCGCGAGCACGGCTTCAGGGTCAACCCCGATGTCGCCGTCTACGAGACGATCGAGGAGGTGATCGAGCGCTGCCGCTGGTGGCACGACCGCCGCGACAAGCTCGACTTCGAGATCGACGGCGTCGTCGTCAAGGTCGACGAGCGCGCGCTTCAGCGCGAGCTCGGCGTTGCCGGCCGCGAGCCGCGCTGGGCGATCGCCTGGAAGTTCCCGCCGACGACGGCGACGACGAAGCTGCACAGGGTCGTCTGGAACGTCGGCCGCACCGGCCATCTCGTCCCCTTCGCCATGCTCGAGCCGGTCCAGGTCGGCGGCGTCACAGTCTCGACGGCGACGCTTCACAACGAGGAGGACCTGGCGCGCAAGGACGTTCGCGAAGGCGACGAGGTCGTCGTCCTGCGAGCCGGCGATGTCATCCCCCAGGTGGTCTCGCCGCTGATCCAGAAGCGCAAGGGCCGGCCGCGCCGGCCGAAGCCGCCGAAGAAGTGCCCGATCTGCGGCACGCCGACGGTCAAGCCCGAGGGCAGCGTCTTCACCTACTGCCCGAACCGCGCCGGCTGCCCGGGCCAGTCCTTCCAGCACGTCAAGCACTTCGTCCAGCGCGGCGCGATGGACATCGAGGGCCTCGGCGAGAAGCAGGCGGCCCGCTTCCTCGGCGAGGGCCTGATCCGCGACGTCGCCGATATCTATGACCTGACGATCGAGCAGCTGGAGGGGCTGGACGGCTTCGGTGAGATCTCGGCGCGCAACCTCGTCGCGGCGATCGAGGGCTCCAAGCAGCGGCCGTTCCCGCGCGTGCTGTTCGCCCTCGGCCTGCCCGGGGTCGGCTACGTCACCGCCGAGGCGCTGGCCGATCACTTCGGCGGCATCGATCCGCTGCTCGGGGCCCAGCCGGAGGAGGTCGAGGAGGTCGACGGCGTCGGCCCGGTGATGGCGACGCAGATCGTCGAGAGCCTCGCCGAGGAGCGCGTGCGTGAGCTGATCGAGCGCCTGCGCGTCGCCGGCCTGCGCTTCGAGCAGCAGGCTTCGCGCCGCGGCGCCGCCGACGGCCCTCTGGCCGGTAGGACGGTCGTCCTCACTGGCAGCCTCGAGACGTTGACCCGCGAGGAGGCGACGGAGCTGATCCGCCGGGCGGGCGGCAAGGTCGTCAGCTCGGTCTCGCGCAAGACCGACTTCGTCGTCGCCGGCGAGAACCCCGGCTCGAAGCTCGCCAAGGCCGAGGCGCTCGGCACCGAGATCCTCGACGAGGCCGGGCTGAGGGAGCTGGTCGGCGCCTCGTGAGCCGCCAGGTCAGTCAGCTAGTAGCTGGCGATCGCCGCGGCCATGCGGTCCTCGATGCCCTTGGCGGCGGCCATGTTGCCGACGCCGTTCTGAAGGATCGAGAAGACCATCACGCGGCCGCCGCCGTTGAAGCAGTAGCCGGAGAGCGCGCTGACGTCGTGAAGTGTCCCCGTCTTGGCGCGACAGCGAGCGGCGGCGGCGCTGCCGCGCATCCGGTTGCGCAACGTGCCCTCACGGCCGGCGAGCGGCAGCGCGCCTTCGAAATCGGCGTGATCGGGCTCGCTCAGCATCCCCTTGAGCATCGTGCCGAACGCCGCCGGCGCGACCTTGTTCGGCCGCGAGAGGCCGGAGCCGTCGACCTGCTTGAAGCCGCGAACGCCGAACTGGTTGCTCATGTAGCTGCGAACGACCCGGGCGCCCGAGGCCGTCGTGCCGGCGCTGCGGAAATAGGCGCCGTTCGCCTTCAGCAGCATCTCGGCCCAGTGGTTGTTGGACGGAACGAGCGTCTCGCGGATCAGCCGCCTGATGCTCGGCGAGCTGACGTGACCGATCTCCGAGCGGCTGGGACTCGCCCCTGGCAGCGCCTTCAGCTTGACGGTGCTGCCGATCTTCACGCCCTGACCGTGAAGCGCCTGGACGAGTCGCGCGCCGGCGACCTTGGCGGGGTCGGAGGCGAAGTGGGCGGTGCCGTCGCCGGAATAGCCCGAGTTGAAGTCGAGGCCGGACAGCGGGCCGATGTAGGGGCTCGTCCTGCCGCCGCTGTCGGCGACGCCGCGGCGGCGGTCGAAGATCGTGTCGTCGGCGTAGAGCTTGCCGGTCACCTTCCTGATGCCGGCGGCCTTGATCCTCGAGGCCAGGGCCGTCAGCGGCGTGTAGACGCCGTGGGTGTTGCGGGAGAAGGCCTTGCTGGCGAGCGCCGGGTCACCGCCGCCGACGAGGAAGAGGTTGCCGCGCAGCGTCGAGCCATCGAGGTGGCCGACCTGCCAGATCTGGGTTTCGAGAACGCCGGCGCTACCGAACTTGCCGAACGCCGTGGCGGTCGTCAGCAGCTTCATGTTCGAGGCCGGGATCCGGTTGGTCGCCGAGCGCTTCTTGTAGACGACCTCGCTGTTGCGGCTGTCGTAGACCCAGGCGCCGCTGGCCCCCGGGGCCTTGGCCATCTCGCGGGCAAGCGCCTTCTGCAGCCCCGTCTTGGAGAGCGAAGCCGACGCCTGGGCCTCGCGGGCGACCGGCGTCGTGAATGCCCGGTCAGGGGCCTGGGCACGGGCGGCGGCCGGCACTAGGGCGCCGAGCAATGCGCCGGCGAGCAGCAGTCGTCTCATCTGTTGCACGAGAGGTAGAAACAGCCCAAGCGCGCCAGGGTAGCGGTGGCCTCGGCCCGTTTTGGCCCTGGCCCTGCTGGCCAGTCCCCCTGCTAGGGTCGCGCGGCGTACTTATGGGTAAGGTCGTCAAGCTGGA
>JAWVFK010000039.1:0-14339 GCA_033856175.1 Solirubrobacterales bacterium
GGGTAAGGTCGTCAAGCTGGAGGCGCAGGGACAGGGGTCGCGACCGAAGCGACGTCAGCGGCGCGCCAAGACGGCGATCGTCCTCGGCGGCGGCGGCTTCACCGGCGGCGTCTACCACATCGGTGCGCTGCGGGCGCTCGACCTCCTCGCCGTCAATCGCACCGTCAACGACTTCGACATCTACGTCGGCACCAGCGCCGGCGCCTTCGTCGCCAGCCTGCTGGCCAACGGGGTCACGCCCGAGGAGATGATGCGGGTTCTCAACAAGGATCTGCCCTCGGCGATCGAGGACCCGGACCTCGGCACGCTGCTGCGGCCCAACTACAGCGGCTTCGTCAAGAGTGCGGCGATGCTGCCAGTGAGGATCGCCGAGCTGGCGCGCCAGCGGCTGCTGCACTTCCGCGAGACCTCGATGATGGACATGGCGATGGGGATTGCCCAGGGGCTGCCGTCCGGCGTCTACAACGGCAAGGGCCTACGCCGCTACGTCGCCGAGGTGCTCTCGGACCCCGACCGCAGCAACGACTTCCGCCAGCTCAAGCGCGAGCTGCTGCTGGTCGCGACCGACCTCGACACCTGCGAGCGGATCGTCCTCGGCGAGGGCGAGTGGGCCGACGTGCCGATCTCAGACGCCGTCGCCGCCTCGACGGCGCTGCCGATCGTCTATCAGCCGGTCGAGATCAAGGCACGCCAGCTGGTCGACGGCGGCATCCGCTCGACGACCAACGTCGACGTCGCCGTCGAGCGTGGGGCCAAGTTCATCATCGTCATCAACCCGCTCGTCCCCTACGTGAACGACTTCAAGAAGCAGATCCCGACGGTCTTCGGCACGCGAGTCCGGCGCGTCGCCGACATGGGGATGGCGGCGATCGGCAACCAGGCCTTCCGCCTGCTGGCCCACGCCCGCCTGCATCAGGCGGTGGACTTCTGGAAGGAGAAGTACCCCGGCGTCGACATCATCCTGATCGAGCCCGAGCCGAACGACGAGATGATGTTCGGCACGTCGATCATGGACTACTCGGCGCGGCTGGAGATCGCCAAGCACGGCTTCCAATCGGTCACGGTCTCGCTGGCGAAGGACTACCGCCGCTATCGCGAGATCGCCGCCCGGCACGACATCGAGATCTCGGCACGGCGCGTCAACAAGGTGCTGGCGCAGATCGAGGCCGAGAGCGGCAGCAAGAGCTCGGCCTGGCGGCGGGTGCTGGAGCAGACGACCGGCGCCCTGCTCCGCCAAACGGGGTCTGCCTAGCCCTCGTAGATCTCGTCGACGACGTCGCTGTACTTCTCGGCGACGACGTTGCGCTTGACCTTCATCGTCGGCGTCAGCTCGCCGCCTTCCTGGGAGAGGTCGGCGGGGAGGATCGCGAACTTCTTGACCTGCTCGACGCGGGCGAACTTCTCGTTGATCTGATCGATGTGGGCCTGGATCAGCGCCCGGACGTCCTCGTTTTGGGCGAGCGCCGCCGGATCCGAGGGCCAGCCCTTTTCCTCGGCCAGCTTCGCGACCTCCTCCATGTCGAGCGTCACGAGCGCGACGAGGTAGGGGCGGCGGTCGCCGACGACGACGCACTGCGAGACCCACTGGCTCTGCTTGATCTCGGCCTCGAGGTTGGCCGGCGTGATGTTCTTGCCGCCGGCGGTGATGATGATGTCCTTCTTGCGGCCGGTGATCTTGACGTAGCCGTCCTCGTCGACCTCGCCGATGTCGCCGGTATGCAGCCAGCCGTCGACCAGTGTCTCCTGCGTCGCCTCGTCGTTCTTGTAGTAGCCCTGGAAGATGTTCGCGCCCTTGACGAGGATCTCGCCGTCCTCGGCGATCTTGATCTGGCAACCGGTGAACGGCCTGCCGACGGTGCCGAACTTGAAGGCGTCGGGGCGTGAGATCGTCGCCGCGGTCGAGGTCTCGGTCATTCCCCAGCCCTCGAGGACGAGGACGCCGGCGGCGTCGAAGAAGCGCAGGATGTCGGGGTTGATCGGCGCGGCGCCGGTGATCGCCCGCTGCATCCGGCCGCCGAAGAGGGCGCGGATCTTCGAGAGCACGCGCGAGTCGGCGAACTCGTACTTCTTGCGCAGCAGCCAGCCGATCCGCTTGCCGGCGCGCTCACGCTCACGCACCTTGCTGCCGACGCGGACCGCCCACCAGAAGACGCGCTTGGCGACGCCGCCGTCCTTCTCGACCTTCGACGTCGCCGCCGTGTAGATCTTCTCGAAGATCCGCGGCACCGACGGGAAGTAGGCCGGCTTGACCTCCATCAGGTTCGGCACGATCTTCAGCGGGTCGCGCTCCCAGAAGGCGAGGACGCCGCCGAGGTCGAAGCTCAGCAGCTCGATCAGCAGCGCGAACGAGTGGGCCAGCGGCAGGTAGAGGTAGGTCGTCTCGCCCTGCTCGAGCACCGACTCCGCGCTCGACATGTCGAGCATCGCCCGGTAGTTGCCGTGGGAGATGACGCAGCCCTTGGGCGGCCCGGTCGTGCCCGACGTGTAGATGAAGGTGCAGATCTGCTGCGGCGAGACCGACTGCCAACGATCCTCCCACTCGCTCTCCGAGTGGCTCGAGCCTCGCTCGACCAGCTCGTCCATGCTGAGGGCGCCACCACCCGACCCCTCGATGCGGACGATGTGCTCGAGCTTTGGCAGCTGGTCGCGGACGGCCGTCACCTTGGCCAGCTGCTCGTCGTCCTCGACGATGACCACCTTGGCGTCGGAGTTGTCGAGAACGTACTGGCACTCCTCTGGCGAGTTCGTCTGGTAGATCGGCACGACGGTCGCGCCCGCGGTCAGCGCGGCGAAGTCGAAGTAAGTCCACTCGGGCCGGGTGTTGGAGAGGATCGAGACCTTGTCGTCGGGCTGAACGCCGAGGTCGATCAGGCCCAGCGACAGGCTGCGGACGAGCTCGAGGACCTCGGCGTAGGTCTTGTCGACCCACTCGCCGGAGGGGTCCTTGTAGCGGACCGCCGGGCTGGCGCCGTAGCGCTCGGCTGCCAGCGGCAGCAGGTCCGCGATCGTCTTGCTGCCCGTCGATGCGGGCGCCGTCGCAGCGGTCGCCGTCTCCATGCGCGGCAGTCTATGCCAGCGCGGCAACCACCGAGAAGGTGGGGCGGATCAGGCCGTTGCGCCCTGGCGCTGCTCGGCCGGCTGCTGGATGCTGCGGAGGGAGGAGACGAACAGGCTCTTGTCGATGCGGCCGTTGAATATCGGCACGCCCATCTCCATGCATTTCGAGATCACTTCCCGCCGCTTCATGTTGACCTCGTCGGCGAGCTCGGTCGGCGTCAGATGGTTGGCCAAGGCGTTCCTCCTCCTTTGCGCCGAGCTCCCGTCCGGACCCGGCGGCGAGTTGCGATTTGTCTCTTGCGCGTAAACGCGTCCTCGATGAGACAGGTATATCGCTTGATACGGATGTGTCAAGCGATAGCCGCCGCAATTTGCGAAGCCCCGCGGGGCCTCAGATCGGGTTCGGCACGTCGATGAACTGGTGCTCGAGGCCGAAGCGCTCGGCGACGAGCTCGCCGAGACGGGCGATGCCGGCGCGCTCGGTCGCGTGATGGCCGCCGGCGATGAAGTGGATGCCGCCCTCGCGGGCGTCGGCCAGGGCCTGCTCGGAGGGTTCGCCGGTTATGAAGGCGTCGAGGCCGAGGGCGATCGCCTCCGCCAGCGAAGAGGCGGCTCCGCCGGAGACGATGCCCACGGTGGCGATCGCCGCGGGGCCTTCGGCGAAGATCAGCGGTTGGCGGCCGACGGCCGTGCTCAGACGGCTGACGAGCTCGTCAGCCGAGAGCGGCGCGGCGCTGTGGCCGATGACACCGATCGCCGTTCCCCTGTGCTCGGCGAACTCGCCTGTCCGCTCGAGGCCGAGTCGCTCGCAGAGCAGGGCGTTGTTGCCGATCTCCGTGTGGGCGTCGAGCGGCAGGTGGTACGCGGCCAGCGAAACGTCGGCGGCGAGCAGGGTGCGCAGGCGCCGCGCCAGCTGCGGCGTCAACGAGCGCTGGGCGCCTTCCCAGAAGAGCCCGTGGTGGACGAGGCAGAGCTGGGCGCCGTCCTCCACCGCCTGCGAGAGCAGCTCTTGGTTGGCTGAGACGCCGCTGGCGATCCGCTCGACGGCCGATGCCCCGGGCACCTGCAGCCCGTTGGGGCCGTAGTCCTCGAAGTCGGCCGCCGAGAGCAGCTCGTCGCAGAAGGCGATGATCTCGTCGCGGTCGGCCACCGCCGAACCCTAGATCACTGACTCCAGGCCACCGATCGAGGGCCCAACCCTAGAATCAGGCCGTGGACGCCACCCCCGAGCGCGACTCGTTCATCGAGTCCCTGATGGAGACGGACCTCTATTCGATGGGGGCGTTCTTCTGCGACGAGCATCCGGAGCTGGTCGACGAGGTCGTCGCCCGCAGCGTCGCGATCGAGGATCAAGGGCTCGAGCGCTACGCGGCCGACAGCGAAACGCCGGTCGAGGAGAGCTTTCGCACGCTGCTGACCGGGCTCGCCGTCCGCTACTACAAGGCGGTGGCGGGATAGAGGGGCGCCGACGGGGTCGGGCGATCCCGCTGCTTGGCCTGACTCTGCTCTTCGGTGGAATCCTCGCCGGCCTCGTCGTGCTGTCTGTGGGCAAGGTCGACCGCGGCGCCGTCAAGGTCGTCGGCACCGACACCATCCAGCAGCTCTACGGCGGCATCGAGCAGCAGGGGGCCTCGCTGGGACCGGCCGGCGCCGCGGTCTCGATCTCCGTCTTCGACGATCTCCAGTGCCGTCCGTGCGCGGCGTGGTATCTCCGCACCGTTCCGCCGCTGGTCGAGGAGCTGGCGCGGACCGGAAGGGCGAAGCTCGTCTACCACCACTTCGCGATGGGGGAGCACGATCGCCAGGTCGCCTTCTACGCGGCGGCCGCGGCCGGCCTGCAGGGCCGCCAGTGGCAGTACATCCAGATCTTCTTCACGAACCAGGCGCTGGCGCTGAGCGGCGGCGTGACCGAGAAGCTGATGACCAGATTCGCCGAGCAGGTCCCCGAGCTCGACATCGAGCAGTGGCGGCGCGACCGCAAGGATCCCCAGATCGAGCAGGTGCTCGCCGGCGACGACAAGCTGACGATCGACGAGCGCCTGCCGGCCAAGTCCGCCGTCATCGTCGATGGCCCCGGCGGGCGCCGCAAGCTAGTCGATGCCCCGAGCCTCACGACGATCAGACGCGCCATCGCTGAAGTACGGACGGCGCCGAAAACCTAGTCATCTACCCTGGCTCTGGAATACTCGATCACCTCGGGGCGTGGCGCAGCCTGGTAGCGCGCACCGTTCGGGACGGTGAGGTCCCCGGTTCAAATCCGGGCGCCCCGATTGCTCGCATTGTTTTGGCGGTTGGCCGCCGGGTAGTGATTGCCACGGTGCGTGCGGGACGCAAGCACTCGGGCCCTCGGAGATTCGTTCGACGGGGGCCCGGGTCATTTCAGGGCGCTCGACGATCGGCCGAGGCGCTCCGAGGTTTTCTCAGCGGTCGCGATGGGTAGCTGGAGGGCATGCGTACCGAGCGTGAACCGGGCGGAGCTGCGGTGGCCTGGCGGCCGTCGCGAAACCTGCCGCCGGTGCCGATGCGTGACCTCGTCGGCATTGCGATCGGCCTTGCTGGCACCGCGGCATTGATCCTGCTGGCGGCCAGCTGTGCCGCCGGAGATGCTTCCCCGATCACCGGGACCTGTGCCGCGCGGATGCTGATCGCGCTCGCGGCGATCCTTTTGAACCTCGCTCATGTGGTCGGCCTGCTGCTATTCGACAGCGTCGCCTACCGCGGCCTCTGGGAGCGGTTCTTCGCCCGCCTGACGACGATCGGCACGCCGATCGCGGTCCTCGTCAGCGCCCTCCTCCTGCACTGAACGGATGAGCTCAACCCGCACAGCCAAGCTCGCCAACGGGCCCGCCACCGCGGCATCTCCCGCGGCCCCTTCGCGCGGCGTCTGGTTCGACGAGCAGACGACCGACCGCCTCCTGCGCCGCTACCGGACGATGGGAGACCAGCGGGCCCGCGCCGAGCTGATCGAGCGGATGGTGCCCTTCGCCCGTCGCCTGGCGGACCGCTACCGCCACACCTCCCAGTCCAGCGACGACCTTGCCCAGGTCGCCAGCCTGGCGCTCGTCAAGGCGGTCGACCGCTTCGACCCCGACAGGGGCGTTCGCTTCGCCGCCTTCGCGGTGCCGACGATCCTCGGCGAGCTCAAGCGCCACTTTCGCGACATGGGCTGGTCGGTTCGAGTGCCGCGCGGGCTCCAGGAGCGAGCCCTGCAGGTCGAGCGGACCTCGGCGATGCTGGCGACCGCCACCGGCAGGACCCCCACGGTCATGGAGATCGCCGGCAAGCTCGAGATGACGGCCGAGGAGGTGCTGGAAGCCCTCGAGGCGCGGCAGGCCTTCGACGCCCTTTCGATGGACACCCCTCACCAGACGACCGAGGGAGAGGGGATCACTCTCGGCGAGAGCCTCGGCAAGGAGGACGAAGGCTTCGATCGCGCCGTCGATCGCGCCGCCGTCGCCTCGGCGCTGCCGCTGCTGCCTGCCCGCGACCGCGAGATCATCAGGCTGCGGTTCGTCGACGAGTTGACGCAGACGGAGATCGCCGAGCGCCTCGGCGTCTCTCAGATGCAGGTCTCGCGGTTGCTGCGGCGGGCGCTGCAGCGACTCCGGGAGCTGGCCGAGAGCTAGGTGAGCGTCAGGCTCGTCCCGAAGCTGGATCTGATGCTCGGCGAGTGTGAGGGGCCGGATCTGCGCCTGCTGATGCTGAGCCGGGCCGAGAATGTGGCCCTGGTGCGCCGGGCGATCGAAGGCCTTGCGCTTGCTCTCGACATCGATCCTGCCGTCACCGTGGACATCGTCGCCGCGACCAGCGAGGCTTGCAACAACGTCGTCCTGCACGCCTACGGCGGCCGGCCTGGACTGCTCGAGCTCCACGTCTGCCCGGATCACGACGAGCTCTGCGTGACCGTGCGCGACGAAGGCGCCGGCATTCGCCCGCGGCCGCTGGTGCCCGCGAGCTCTCCGGGCGTCGGCCTCAGCATGATCCATGCCCTGACCGACTCGGTCGAGTTCAGGAGCTCGCACGACGGCGGGACCGAGGTCCGCATGACCTTCGACACCGGTCGGCCGATGACGAAGGACATTCCCGAGCTCGTCGGCGACAGGCAGATCAGCCCGCCGCCGGGGGAGCTGGTCGTGTCCGTAGCCAGCGGCGCCCTTGCCGAGGCCGTCCTCAGCAGGGTGCTCGCCATGACCGCTTCGCGCGCCAACTTCGCCGTCGATCGCGTCAACGATGTCCAGCTGGTCAGCGACGCCATCGCCGCTCACGCACCGGCCACCAGCGTCGGCCGCCATCTCCACATCGCCCTGGATCCGGGCAGTCAGGTCTTTGGGGTCAAGGTCGGGCCCTTTCAGTCCGGCGGCGCCGAGGCCCTGCTGTCAGCGTCTTCGATCGGTGAGACGGGGCTCGAGCTGCTCGAGGAGCTGACGGTCGAGCGCCGCGTCGAGCCCGACCTCGACGGCGAGGTTTTGAGCCTCAGCATCGCGGGCTGATTCGCCCACCGGTTTCATGGCCGCCGGTGGGGGTAGACGGCAACCATGGAACTCTCACTGTTGTTAATAGTCATCGGCATCGTTCTCGCCGTTACCGTGCACTACGGCCTCGGGATTGCCTGCATTCTGATCGGGCTGGTCCTGCTGATCTGGCCGCGGCTTGGCACCGGTTGGCGCGGTAGCCGCGTATAGCTGTAGAGCGTAGAAGCCTGCGCTGAAGCATTCGGGCCCGGGGTCGGCGTCAGCCGGCTCCGGGCCTTTTTTCCGTGCAGGGTTGGATAACTAGGCGCGGGCGTTGTCGTCGTCGATCACGTGGAGGACGGCGTTGATCAGCCCCAGATGCGTGAAGGCCTGGGGAAAGTTGCCAAGCTGGCGGCCGCTGGCGGGCTCGATCTCCTCCGCATAGAGGCCGAGCGGGCCGGCGAGGGTCAGCAGGCGCTCGCATAGGACTCGCGCGCGCCGTCGCTCGCCGATCTCGGAAAGCGCCGAGACGAGCCAGAAGGAGCAGATGGCGAATGTGCCCTCGGCGCCGCTGAGGCCATCGTCGGTTTCGTCCACCCGGTAGCGCAGGACGAGCCCGCCGGCGCTCAGCTCCTTCGATATCGCCTCGACCGTCGCTCTCACCCGCGGATCGTCGGGGGGCAGGAAGCGAACCAGCGGCACCAGCAGGCTAGAGGCGTCGAGGGCGTCGCTGTCGTAGTGCTGACGGAAGACACCGCGCTCGCTGACCCCCCGCTCGAGGATCTCCTCGCGCAGCTCGCGCGCCGCCGCCGCCCAAGCGGCGAAGCGGGCGTCGCCGCGGCGACGCGCCAAGCGCGAGCCGCGGTCGAGCGCAACCCAGCACATCAGCTTCGAGGAGACAAAGTGCTGCGGCGGGCCGCGAACCTCCCAGATCCCCTGGTCGGGGTCCCGCCAGACTCGCTCGGCCTCCTCGACCTGTTCGACGAGCAGCTCCCAGAGCTCGTCGCTGATCTCGCCGAGCTGCTTCGAGTGGATGTAGACGGAGTCGAGCAGGGCGCCGTAGACGTCGTTCTGACGCTGGCTGAAGGCGGCGTTGCCGATCCGAACCGGGCGAGATCCCTGGTAGCCGGATAGGTGTTCGAGCGTCTGCTCGGTCAGGTCCTTCTCGCCGCCGAGGCCGTACATGATCTGCAGCCCGGGCCCCTCGTCGCGGCAGACGTCGGCGAAGAAGGCGATGAAGTCGCGGGCCTCGTCATCGAGACCGAGAGAGTGCAGTCCCCAGAGGGCGAAGCTCGAGTCCCGGATCCAGCTGAAGCGGTAGTCCCAGTTACGCTCGCCACCGGGCGTCTCCGGCAGCGAGGTCGTCGCGGCGGCAGCGATGGCGCCCGTCGGGGCATAGGTCAGGCCCTTCAGCACCAGCGCCGACCGCTGGACGTGGTGACGCCATTCGTGCTCGGGGAAGCGTCCCTTTGCCAGCCACTCGCGCCAGGCGTCTGAGGTTCGCTGCAGCTTCTCCCAGGCATCCTCGATCGAGCCCGGCAGATCTTCGGCATCGCCCCAGCCGAGGGCGCAGTAGCGAGCTTCGCCCTCGCGCAACCGGCAGCTCGCTTGGGGAAATCGTGGGCCGGGCTCGAAGGCCAGATCGCCGGCCAGGCGCAGCTCGATGCCCTCCTCCAGCCGGGCGCGAAGTGTGGCCTCGGCAGGCTCCCAGGCGATCGGCTTGCGCGCGTAGTCCGGAGCGGCGTCGCAGCTGGCCTCGATCTCCACCTCGCCCTGGGTGCAGACCGCGATTCGCAGCAGCAGCCGCTCGGCGTCGTGCTCCGAGGCTGCTCGCGGGTGGTGATCGGCCGGGCGCTGCCGCCGGTCCCCGATCGTCAGCAGGTCGCGGACGACGAGCCAGCCACTGTCGGTCATCCAGGTGGTTTCGAGGATGTTGGTCCCGGGCTCGTAGCGGCGACTGACCGGCAGATGGGACCCGGCCGGAGCGAGCCGGAAGCGGCCCGCCTCGCGGTCGAGGATGGCGCCGAAGATGCTCGGCGAGTCGAACCGCGGCAGGCAGAGCCACTCCACCCCGCCATCGGGCGCGATCAAGGCCGCCGTGTGGCAATCAGATAGAAAGGCGTAATCGCGGATCGGCGGGAACAGTTCGAGCTCCTACCTGCCGAGGCAAGGCTGCTCGAGCGACGCCGCGCGCTGGTGACCGGCGCCGACTCCGGCATCGGCAAGGAGATTGCCTACGAGCTCTGCCGCAACGGGGCGGCGGTTGCGATCGGCCATCTGGGCGACTCTAGCGTCGCCGATGGCATGGTCACCGAGATCGAGGCGGCCGGTGGCGCGGCGCTGGCGGTGCAGCTCGACGTCTCGCTCGAGGCCGATGTCGAACGAGCCTTCGATGCTGCTGCCCAGGCATTCGGGGGTCTCGACCTGCTCGTCAACAACGCCGGCGTCGAGAGGCCCTTCGACCTCGTCGATATGCCGCTCGACTGGTGGCGCAAGGTGATCGACGTCAACCTGACCGGCACCTTCCTCTGCTCGCGCAAGGCCGCTCGGCTGATGATCGCCGCCGAGCAGGCGGGGGCGATCATCAACATCACCAGCGTCCACGAGCAGATCCCCTGGCGCAAGTTCTCGCACTACTGCGCCTCGAAGGGCGGCACCAAGCTCTTTGCCCAGTCGATTGCCCGCGAGCTCGCCCCGCATGGAATCCGCGTCGTCAACGTTGCTCCCGGCGCGATTGCGACACCGATCAACCGCGACGTCCTCGCCGACCCCAAGCAGCGGCGCGCGGTCGAGGACGAGATTCCGCTGGGCCGCTGGGGAGAGCCCAGCGACGTCGCCGGCGTCGTCGCCTGGGTCGCATCCGAGCGAGCCGGCTATGTGGTCGGCTCAACGATCTTCGTCGACGGCGGCATGACCCTGTATCCGCGCTTCGTCTAGGCACGAACCCAGGCGTCGCCCAAAGTTTTTTGCGTTCGGGGGTTTATTTCTCGGTAGGCGGGGGTACTTGGCTTTCGGGCGATCACGAGCCCACCCCGGACAGTTCCCCTTCCCCCTTTCCGGAGGTTTCAGCTGTTGTACGGAAGCTGGTTCGTTTCAACGTTCTCAGCAGTTCTGGCGCTGTTGCTCGTGGTCGCCCTAACTTTGACCGCATTCACCCCCATCTTCGCGATCGGCATCGCCGTCGCCGGGGCCGCGGTGGCGGCGGTGATCATGTCCTCCTTGCGGCGCTCCTCGCGTCCCTCGACGCCCGGCGGGCCGGGTGGCGACGCCGGCCAGAGGCCGGCGATGCGTGAATCGGACGCCGCGCTGCATAGCGGCGAGCGCTGAGCCGAGACGCTGAGCTGAGACAAGAGGGACTGGGGGAGATTTGACCGCGCGGAGCGGTGGCATGACTGACGCTCGGCAGGCTGCCGAGCCGGCGCATTCACTAAGTTCGGCAGCGATGTCGCCTGAAGTCTCAGGAACCTCGCTGCCGGGGCCGAACGAACGGCTCTCCGACGACGAGGGCCTGCTGCGCCGCTTCCAGGCTAATGGCGATCCCGCCGCCCGCCAGGAGCTGGTCGAGCGCTACCTGCCGCTGGTCAACCGGCTGGCCGGCCGCTACCGGCGTGGCCCTGAGCCGATCGAGGACCTCGTCCAGGTGGCGAGCGTCGGACTCGTCAAGGCGATCGACCGCTTCGATCCCGACCGTGGCATCCCGCTCGCCAGCTTTGCCGTGCCGACGATCCTCGGCGAGCTGAAGAGGCATTTCCGCGACCACGGCTGGTCGATCCATCTGCCGCGCGACCTGCAGGAGCGAATCCTCAAGGTCGAGCGGACCGTCGACGAGTTGTCGAAGGACCTCGGGCGGTCACCGTCGATCGCCGAGATCGGCGAGCGGATGACGCTGAGCGAAGAGGAGGTTCTCGAAGCGATGGACGCAGCCGAGGCAGCGGCAACGCTCTCGCTTGAGGCGACCACCGCAGGCGCCAGCGAGGAGGGGACTGCCATCGCCGACCGCGTCGGCGAGGAGGATCCTTCCTTCGAGGTCGTCGAGTATGGCGCGGCGATCAGCGACACGATCAAGTCGCTGTCCGAGCGCGACCGACTCGTCCTCCACCTTCGCTTCGTCGATGACCTGACCCAATCCCAGATCGCGAAGGAGATCGGTGTTTCCCAAATGCACGTCTCGCGGATCATCAGACGGGCCGTGGACCGACTTCGCGCCGACACCAGTGAGGAGATCTAGATGACCGAGCCCGAACGCACCGACGGGCGGTTGCAGGAGAACGAGCTGAAGGTGGAGCACGACGGCGGTGTTGAAATCGTCTTGATGCCCGGCGAGCACGACCTGACAACCGCCGCTTCATTGAATGACAGGCTGGCGGCGCTGGTCGACGGGGGATCGCCGGTCGTCATCGACCTCAGCCAGACCAGCTTCATCGACTCCTCGATCCTGAGGGTTCTGCTCGAGGCACGCCGCCTCGCCCACGAGGCCGGGATCGGCTTCGATGTCGCCGCCGGCGACGGCACCGGCGAAGGTGTGACCCGCGTTCTCAGCGTCACCGGGCTCGATTCGACGCTGCCGGTCTTCTCCAGCCGCGAGGACGCCGTCAAGAAGGCCTCGAGCGGGCCGGGCGCATGAACGCCGCGGTGCTCAGGCTGACCGTTCCGGCCCGTGCCGAGAACGTCGGCGTCATCCGCCAGGCCCTCGCCGGGCTCGCCGAGGCGGTGGAGATGGACTCCGGGGCCCTCGCCGATCTCAAGACGGCGGTTACCGAAGCCTGCATGAACGTCGTCCGCCATGCCTATGACGGCCATGAGGGGCCACTGGAGATCCACGCAACGCACAACGGCGAGCTGATGACCGTCAGCGTCCGTGATCGAGGCAGCGGCATCCAGCCCCGGCCAACCGAGCCCGCCGAGGCCAGCCTGCGGATCGGGCTGCCGCTGATTGCGGCCCTCTCCGATGCCTTCGAGATCCTCGGCGGCGTCGAGAAGGGCACCGAGATCCGCATCCACAAGCGGATCTGGGTGAGCGAGGACGTCGAGGCCGATGGCGCCGCAGCGGACGGTGCCGGGCCGGCTGCGCCCTCGGGAACCGACATGCGGATCGCTGCCGGCGCGATGGTCCGCCCGGTGCTGGCGAGGGTGATCGCGATCCTTGCGGCGCGCGCCGACTTCTCGATCGATCGCCTGTCCGACGCCGTGCTGATCGGCGACGCGGTCTCCGCCCACGCCGCTTCGGACTTCCCTGACGAGACCGTCGGCATCAAGATCGAAGACGAGGAGAGCTCGCTCGAGGTTCGAATCGGCCCGCTGGCCGTGGGCGCGGGCGAGCGGATGCTCGGCGAGATGCGGATACCCGGGATCGGCGCATCGCTGGCTCAGCTCGTCGAGGAGACGCGAATCGAGACCGGTGAGGACGGCGGTGCCGAGCACCTGGTCCTGCGGATCTCCCAGGGGCGCTGAAGCTCTCCTAGATCCACGATCGTCTCCGGTCGACCGCCGGAGACCGGCGGCTGGCCCAGCCTCAGCCACTAGGCTGGTTCGGTAGCCATGAAGCGCAACAGCCTCCGCCGGTTCTTGCCCGAGCTGCCGCTGGCCCTGCGATCGGAAGGCAGGCGCGGCAGCGTCGGCGTGCCCGCTCGCGACCCCGACCGCCTGCCGGGCCCTCGCGACGAGCAGGGATGGCTGCTGCTGATGTTTCTCCTGGCGACGGGCCTCGCGGTCCTCGACGCAGTGGCGACTGACGTCGTCCTGGTGGGCCTGTTCATGCTGCCGGCGCTGTTCGCCGCCCTCCGAGCCGGGCCCGTCGGCACCGCCCTGATCGGCGCCTACTGCGTGGCTCTCGGCGTCGATGCCGGCGCCTGGGACGACTTTCTCTTCAGCCTCGACCACATCGTTCACCTGGTCGTCCTGATCGCCGCAGCGACCACCGCTGTCTGGATCGCGGAGCTGCGGCTGCGCAACGTGGCGGCGCGCCGCGCCGCGGTGATCCTCGCCGAGACCGGCACGCTGATCGAGGACATGCTGGCTGAGCAGGCCGTGACCGAGCACGTCGTCGAGTTCGCGATCCCCGAGCTGGCCTCGCTCTGCATCATCGACATCGTCGGCGACGACGGCTCGATCGGGCCGGTCGCGATCGCCGCCGAGCGGCCCGACGCGGCGGCACTCTTCCGGGAGATGCGCGAGACCTATCCGCTCGACCCCGCTCGCGACCACCCGATCGTTCGCGCGATCAAAGGGGGGGAGACGGTGGTCATACCCGATATCCCCGACTCGATGCTGCGCAGCATTGCCCCCGACCCAGGGCATTTCGAGGCGATCCGCGAGATCGGCTTTCGCTCGGCGCTGATCGTGCCGCTGCGAGTCGGAGGTCAGACGATCGGCTCCTTCGAGCTGATCTCGACGGCGATGCCCGACCGCTATGGCCCCGGCGAGATAGCGATCGCGGAGGAGCTCGCGCGCCGCGCCGCGATCGGCATTCGCAACGCCCGCCTGCACGAGCAGGAGGCGCGGGTGGCGCGAACGCTGCAGCGCAGCCTGCTTCCGAACCGGTTGCCGGACGTTCCCGGCTTCGATGTCGCCGCTCGCTTCCGGCCTCAGGGCACCGCGGTGGGTGGCGACTTCTACGATCTCTTTCAGGTCAACGGCGGCTGGGCCGCGGCGATGGGAGACGTCTGCGGCAAGGGGCCCGAGGCTGCCGCGCTGACCTCGCTGACCCGTTACACGCTGCGCACGGCTGCGCTTCAGGCAAACAGCCCATGCGAGGTGCTCAAGGTCCTCAACAGCGCGCTGATCGCCGAGCCCGACCAGAGCAGGGGCCGCTTCTGCACCGCTGCCTACACG
>JAWVFK010000040.1:0-12611 GCA_033856175.1 Solirubrobacterales bacterium
TGCCGCCGGCGTCGGCCGTGCGGTCAACGAGGCGGTGGTGATCGCCTTCATGGGCGTCTTTGCCCTCAACTACGTCTTCACCCAGACCCTGCTTGCCACCCATCCCGACATCTCGCAGATCAAGTGAGGGGGTGGACCGCGATGCCGCGGGCCTGGGCCTCCTCGATGGGCGAGATCACTCGTTTTGGAGGCAAGGTCACGGGCTTGGTCTACTCGGGCCGGGTCTTCACTTTCTTCGGCGAGTCGCTGCGCCAGGCCGGCATCCTCATCTTGGGCTCGACGATGGTCATCTGGGGCCTTGTCTTCATCCTCGGCCTGCAGTGCGGCATCGAAGGGGCCTATCTGCTCCGCGCCCAGGGGGCGCCGGCCTACGCCGGGGTGTTCAGCGCCTGGTGCGATCTCAGGGAGGTCATGCCCTACGCCTTTGGCTACATGCTCGCCGCCAAGGTCGGCACCGGGATCGTCGCCGAGCTCGGCGCGATGCGGATCTCGGATGAGATCGACGCCCTCGAGGTCATGGGCGTGCCGCCGATGACCTTCCTCGCGGCGACACGGCTGCTGGCGAGCTGGCTGGCGCTGCCGTTCATGTACCTCGCCGGCGTCGGGATCATGTACGTCGCCAGCTACATCGTCGTCGTCGACCAGATCGGCGACACCTCGGCCGGCGGCTACTCGCTGATCTTCTGGATGTTCCAGAACCCGCCCGACCTCCTCTACAGCCTCGCCAAGGGAATGGCGATGGCGACGGTGATCGTGATCGTCGGCTGCTACTACGGCTACAACGCCTCGGGCGGACCGGTCGGCGTGGGCACGGCGACGGCTAAGTCGATGGCCGTCAACATCGTCTGCGTGCATCTGATCGGGATGCTCGGAACGCTGATCTTCTGGGGCGCGAACCCGCGCGCCCCGATCGGGGGGTAGCGTGACCGCGATGGCACAGCGGGCACCGATCGCGCGCCAGGACCGGGTCGTGGCCTGGCTGCTGCTGGCCTTCATGGTGCTCGGCAGCCTCGTGCTCTGGATCGGCATCCCGGTGTTCGGGCTCTGGGCGCTGTCCAAGGTCACGAGCTCGATCGGCGGCCATCTGCTCGGCGCCGTGCTGCTGATCCCGCCGGCGATGCTCGCCTTCTCGCTGGCTCTCTTCTGGATGAACCACCTCTACTTCAGGGTCACCGGGATCCTCGGCGACGAGGACGACGACGAGGAGGGCGCGCGGCGGCTGCGTGGCCCGCTCGAGCCGATCCTCGTCTTCTCGCTCGTCGCCGCGGTGGTGAGCCTCGTCGTCTGGATCCTTTTCGTGTCGCCGAACGTGCCTCAGCTGCAGGTCGTCTGAGCAGCTCGGCAGCGCCGGCGGCGAGGCTGGCGCCACCCCCGTTGCTATGGTCGCTCGGGAGATGAAGGTCGTCGTCGGATCGGACCACGCCGGGTACCTGCTGAAGCAGGAGATCGCCCCGCGGATCGCCGCCTGGGGCCACGAGGTCTTCGATGTCGGCACCGACTCCGAGGACTCGACCGACTACCCGCGCTACGCGGCCGCCGCGGCGAGGATGGTCTCCAGCGGCGAGGTCGATCGCGCCGTCGTCATCTGCGGCTCGGGCGTTGGCGTCTGCATCGTCGCCAACAAGATCGACGGCGTCAGGGCGGTCAACGCCCACGACACCGAGGAGGCGATGATCAGCCGCCACCACAACGACACCAACGTCCTCGCGCTCGCCGGGCGCCGCCTCAACCGCAACTCGGCGGCGGCGATCGTCGAGCGCTTCCTCGAGACCGACTTCGAGGGCGGCCGCCACGAGGCGCGGATCGCCCAGATCGGCGAGGTCGAGCAGGGCGGCCAGCCGTGAGCGAGCTGCCGGAGAACTTCCAGACCGCGCCGCTGGCAGAGGTCGACCCCGAGATCGCCGAGGTCCTCGATCGCGAGCTCGCCCGCCAGCAGTCGACGCTGGAGATGATCGCCTCGGAGAACTTCGTTCCCCAGGCAGTGCTCGAGGCCGCCGGCTCGGTGCTGACCAACAAGTACGCCGAGGGCTACCCGGGCCGTCGCTACTACGGCGGCTGCGAGGAGGTCGATGTCGCCGAGCAGCTGGCGATCGACCGCGCCAAGCAGCTCTTCGGCGCCGAGCACGCCAACGTCCAGCCGCACGCCGGCGCCCAGGCCAACAACGCCGCCTACATGGCGCTGATCCAGCCCGGCGACACGATCATGGGGATGGCGCTCGACCACGGCGGCCATCTGACCCACGGCATGAAGCTGAACGTCTCCGGCCAGCTCTACGACGTCGTCGCCTACCACGTCCGCCGCGAGGATCTGCTCGTCGACATGGACGAGGTCGCCCGCCTCGCCGAGGAGCGCCGGCCGAAGCTGATCGTCGCCGGCTGGTCCGCCTACCCGCGCCAGCTCGACTTCGCCGCCTTCCGCGAGATCGCCGACTCGGTCGGCGCCAAGCTGATGGTCGACATGGCCCACTTCGCCGGCCTCGTCGCCGCCGGCGAGCACCCGAACCCTGTCAAGCACGCCGACATCGTCACGACGACGATCCACAAGACGCTCGCCGGCCCGCGCAGCGGCATGATCCTCTGCCGCGAGGAGTACGCCGCCGACATCAACCGCGCCGTCTTCCCGGGTCAGCAGGGCGGCCCGCTGATGCACATCATCGCCGCCAAGGCAGTTGCGCTCGGCATTGCCGGGAGCGAGGCCTTCCGGGCGCGCCAGCGGCAGACGATCGCCAACGCCAAGGCCTTCGCCGAGGAGCTGCAGGGCGGCGGGGTGGACGTACTCACCGGCGGCACCGACGTCCATCTCGTGCTCGTCGACCTGACGCCGACCGGGCTCGACGGCAAGACCGCCGAGGAGCGCCTCGAGCAGGTCGGGATCACCGTCAACCGCAACGCGATCCCCTTCGACGAGCGCCCGCCGATGAATCCCTCGGGGCTGCGGATCGGCACGCCGGCGCTGACGACGCGCGGCCTCGTCGAGGAGGACATGCGCGAGATCGCCCAGGTCATAGCGACCGCGCTCGGTGAGGACTTCGACGGCCAGCGCGAGGCGCTGCTCGAGCGCTCGCGGGCGCTGATGGAGCGCTACCCGCTCTACCCCCAGCTCACCGCCGCCGCCAGCGCCGTTTAGGAACCCGGCGCCTTGCGCATCTGGGTCGACTGCACCGCGGCGGCGCACCCTCTGGTCCTGCGGCCGATCATCGATCGCCTCGAGGCGATCGGCCACGAGGTCGACGTGACCGCGCGCGAGTACGGCCAGACGGTCGGCATCCTCGAGCGGCTGCGGATCCCGCACACGGTCGTCGGCGAGCACGGCGGCGCCTCGCGGGCCGGCAAGGCGCGGGCGCTGGCTTCGCGCTCGCGGCTGCTCGCCAAGCGCGCCTGGGATCGTCGCTACGAGCTGGCGATCGCCCACGGCTCGGTCGACCTCGCCGTCGTCGCCGGGCTCTTTCGCATCCCCTCGGCCCAGATGCAGGACTACGAGTTCGCCGGCCTGCAGCGAAAGATCAGCTTTCGCGTCGCCCGCCGCGTCCTCGTTCCCGACGCGATCCCGCTCGACCGGCTGAAGAAGATCGGCGCCCGCGAGCAGAAGCTCGTCCGCTACCCGGGGCTGAAGGAGGACTACTACCTCGCCGACTTCAGGCCCGACCCGGCGGTGCTCGAGGAGCTGGCGATCGACCGCCAGCGCATCCTGGTGGTGGTGCGGCCGCCGCCCGAGACCTCGGAGTACCACGCCGAGAACCCGCTGTACGAGGGCGTCATCGGGCGGCTCGCGGGCGAGGACGGCGCGACCGCGGTCGTCATCCCGCGGACCGAGCGCCAGGGCCTCGCGATAGAAGCGATGAACAGCCCCAACCTGATCGTCCCCGAGCGCGCGATCGACGCCCAGAGCCTGATCGCCTATGCCGACCTGGTCGTCAGCGCCGGCGGCACGATGAATCGCGAAGCCGTGGCCCTCGGCACCCCCGTCTACACGACGTTCTCAGGCAGGGAAGGCGCGGTAGACGAGCGCCTGATCGCCGAGGGCCTGCTGCGCCGGCTGGAGAGCCCCGAGGCGCTGATCCTCGAGAAGCGATCGACCGAGGCCGGCCCGCGCAACCCCCGCGATGTCGGCGTTCTCGTCGATGGCATTCTGAGCGCCCTGCCCGCCGAATACGGTTAGCCCATGCCCGCGACGACCGACGCCGTCTTCGCGTTCCTGGTCGCCGGCCTCGTCGCCTGGCTGCTGGTCCCCCCGGCCGAAGCGCTGGCTCGCCGTGTCGGCGCGATCGACTACCCGCGCGAGCGCGGCCTCCACGACAAGCCGACGCCGAAGCTCAGCGGCATCGCGATCCTCGCCGGCGTCCTCGTCGCCGGCGCGATCTGGCTGCCCTGGGACGGTGAGACGAGGGCGATCCTCGGCGGCGCCGCGGCGATCGCCCTCGTCGGCGTCGCCGACGACATCTGGGAGCTGAGCCCGCCGGTCAAGCTGGTCGGCCAGATCGGCGCGGCGCTGATCCCCGTGCTGGCAGGCGTTCGCCCGGAGAACGTCACGCTGCCGTTCGTCGGCGGCGTCGAGCTCGGCTGGGTCGCCTACCCGGCGACCGTCATCGGCATCGTCGCCGCGGTCAACACGCTCAACTTCATCGACGGGGTCGACGGGCTGGCGTCCGGGGTCTGCGCGATCGCCTCGGCCGCGTTCGCCGCGATCGCCCTGTCGCTGGACCGCAACGCGGCGGGGGTGCTTGCCGCGGCGATGGCCGGCTCCTGCCTCGGCTTCCTGCGCCACGGCTTCCCGCCGGCGTCGAGCTTCATGGGCGACACCGGCTCCAACCTGCTCGGCTTCCTGCTCGGGGTGACGGTGGTGCAGGGCGCGTTGAAGACGAACGCCGTCATCGCCCTGGCACTGCCACTGGTGGTGCTGGCCGTGCCGATCCTCGACACGAGCTTCGTCGTCGCCAAGCGGATCAAGTACCGCCAGCCGATCTACCAGGCCGACCGCTGGCACTTCCACCACCGCATGGCGAACATCGGCTTCTCGCAGCGGCAGACGCTCGCCTATCTATACGGCTGGACGCTGACGCTGTCGGGGCTGGCGCTGGCGCTGCGCTTCATCCCCTACAGCGACGACCACGGCCACTTCCACGCCGGCTGGACGGCGCTGATGGCCGGCTGCCTGGTGGCGGCGCTGGCGGCGAGCGCCTACCTCGTCGTCGTCCTCGAGATCCTCAAGCTGCGGCGCTTCCGCTTCCGCCAGATCGCCGGCGCTCGCAGCTCGGCCGGGGGCGTGCCACCCTCGGAGGAGGAGGTCGAGGCCGGCGTCGCCCGTGAGCTCGAGACAGGCAGCTTCGCCACGCTCGATCCCGAGACCGGCGAGTTCAAGACGCTCGACCCGGACACGGGCGAGTTCGAGGCGCTGCCGAAGGAGCCCTAGTCCGCGCCCTAGGCGGCCGCGGGGCCGGGCGGGCCCCACCTGTCGATGCGGTCCATCAACTTGAGGATCGCCTGCGTGTGTGCCTGGGACGCCTCGCGCAGATCGCCGAGCTCCGACCGAAGGTCCCGCAGGGCGCTTGCCATCATCTCGGATGACTCACGGAAGCTGATTTCGAAGCGGCGCAGCAGCCCATCGTGGAACCTCGCGAGGTCGGCGTAGGCCCGCTCGCGGCGCTCGCCGTCCTTGCTGATCTCCTCAAGCTGAGTGCCCGCGCGGGCCGCGCGCTTGTGGGCGTACTCGCGATCGCGGCGGATCTCCCCGAGGATCTGGTCGAGCCGGCGGTCGCAGCGATCCCACTCCCGCTCGATCTGCTCCTTTGTCCTCCGACGTGCCTGCATCGTCCTCGCAGTTTGCCACGGCGATACTTATGAGTCCAGCCCGATTTGTGCCGACCGGGTGACGATTTCGTCACGGATCCCGCTCGGTTGCAGGTAGCGGGCGGCGGCTAACGCATCAGCGCGAAGCGCCGCATCCGCACCACGGCGGCCTTGCGCGGCAGCGGCCGCATCGGCGTCCGCCGCCGGCCGGTGACCGGCGTGCGGCCGATCGCCGCGAAGCGCTTGCGCAGGAAGGCGAAGGCACGCGACTGCAGCTGGCGCACCGAGTCGGGGCTGCGGCCGAGCACGCGGGCGACCTCGGCGTTGCTGAGGTCCATCACGTAGCGCAGCGCGATCACCTGCCGCTGGGCCTCGGGCAGTCGCGCGATGAAGACCATCAGGTCGCCGTCGGAGAGGCGGTGGAGGAGCTGCGGGTCGAATCGCTGATGGCCGTTCTCGAGCCGCTGCTCGACGGCGGCCGGGGCTTCGACCTGCGTGTTCCCCTCGCGCCGGTGGTGGTTGATCGTGTAGTTGCGGGCGACGCGCAGCAGCCAGGATGAGAACGGCACGTCCCGCAGCTCGAAGTCCGGCAGCGCCTTCAGTGCCCGCAGAAAGACCTCCTGGACGCCGTCCTCGGCAGCGTGGGTGTCCTGCAGGGCGACACGCAGGTAGGCGTAGACCTGATCGAAGTGGCGCTCGTATATCGAGCCGAAGGCATCCCGGTCGCCGGCCTGCACACGGACGATCAGGCGCGCGGTCTCGATCCGTTCGCGTTCCTCAGCCGCCGTCTCGACCCGAGCGACAAAACCGACGGCCTGCTGGCGCGGCGCCTCCACGCGGGCAGTTTCGCCTCTGGAGCGGCGTTTGTCCAGCGGCAACGGGGCTGGACGGCCTAGGCGGTGCCAGGGGACGCTCGGCCGCCGCCGTAACCGCGATCGATCAAACCGGCCTGCCGCACGGGTCGCGAAGAAAATCGTCACAGAACATGCGCCTGGGTTGTTTATCGGCCGACGTGGAGAGCTTCCCCCGCCAGCCCGAGCGCCTGCCTGACCGCCCCGAGCCTGCAGCTCGGCGCTTCAAGCCGCCTCGTGGGCGTGCGGTCCACAGTGGCCGATCGGCACTGCGCCGTCTGGCCGCGATGGCTCTCGTCGTCCTGCTGGTGGCCGGATTGGCGAGTATCGCTCGCGCCGACGACCCGGTGCCGGTGCCGAGCGACCCGACCGCTGGAGTGCTGCCGACGAAGATCGACCCCAACCCCTGCCCGACGGTCAACGGCGCCTCCGGCCAGGCCAGCTGCGACACCCAGTTCACGCCGATCGCCGATGCCAAGACCGGCTCAGAGCTCTTCAAGCAGGTCGGCGGCGCCCGCTTCAACGAGACGAGCCCGATCAGGGGCTCCTTCACACCGACCACGGTCGATTTCTACGCCGTCCGCTTCTTCGACCAGAACCACGGCTTCGCCGGCGGCGCCGCCTGCAAGGACCCTGAGACCAAGTTCGACGACCTCAAGGGCTGTGAGCGCGTGCCGGTCATCTGGGAGTACACCAACAAGCCGGGCGAGGGCCCACTCTGGCGCGAGGTCTACCGCGCCGAGGATCAGGGCTTCGTCGCCGCGATCGCCTATTACGCGCGCGGCCGGGCACTGGCCGTGGGAGGAACCGGCCGTTATCCCTATCGCGAGTTCTCCAACGACTCGACCTCGGACCCCGACCACGACCCCTCCGGCAAGGGCCGGATCTGGGAGACCAGCGTGGCGCGCTTCGGCGACTCGGACTGGCACGAGTACGGCGCCGACCAGAAGCCGACGGCGCCCAACATCCCCGCCGACCCGGCGCCGACCGACGCGCAGCAGCCGGCCCGGGTGGCGGCTGACGCGACGGACGGCACCGTCGACAAACAGCTCGACACCCTCGTCGGCCCCGCGGCGAAGATCGGTGAGCAACTGGGCGAGCAACAGGTTCAGGGCGCCGAAGCCAAGGCCGGCGCCCCGCCGACAGACTTCGGCGCCGCGAACGGCGCCGCAAATGGCCTCCTCGACTCGCTCAAGGGCCGCCAGCCGGACCTCAACGAGCAGCTTCGCAAGCCGACGGCGACGCCGATGCGGGCCCTGACCGCTATCGACTGCTCGCCGATCGACGTCGACCAGTTCTGCGTCGCCGGCGGGATCCAGCAACTGTTCATGTGGCACAGCGGCACGATCGACAAGAGCTACGGCAACGGTAGCCCCGACTCGGCAATCGGCACCACGCTCGCCCCGGGCGCCACCAGCGGCAGCGGCAAGCGGGGCGACGTCGAGGCGGCGATCAACTTCCGCTTTCGCGTCCGCGCGCTGCGCTTCGTCTCCGGCGAGACCACCGGCAGCGGCCAGATCTCGGTCGTCGGCGTCACCGCCGGATGCTGCGATCTCAATCCGGCAAACGATCTCGCCCGCCTGCTGGTCTGGGACAACGACCGCTGGCGCCTACTCGGACCGAGCTACGGCCTGGTCAGCAACTTCGACCGCCTTCGGGCGACGATTCCCGACAGCTTCTACGCGATGTCGGTCAGGCCCGGGCAGCCCGGGACGGTCTCGGTGCTCGCCACTCCCGGCGGGCCCGAGAGCGCCGTCGAGCCCCCCTCCTGGATCATCGGCGCGATACCGCCTGGCACGGCAAAGGGATTCGAGACCGATGTTTTCTGTCCCGCGTACGACACGCTGGCGCTGCTGACGCCAAGTTCGAGCTGCACCCATCTTGCGCAGAACGCCGTCGGGCTCGACCTCAGCGACACGCGGCTCGCCGCCGGCGACGGCGACGTTAGCGGCGTGCCTGCCTCGGCGAGCTACGCGAGTTTTGGCGGCGGCGGGGGACCGGACGCGGTCATGGACTGGGCCGTCGGCGAGCGGCGCTCCACCGGCCAGGGCCTCGCGTACACGACGACCGTGGCGCCGCAGCGGCTCCGCCTGCCGTCGCCCTTGGACTGCTCGGTCGCCGTCGCGGTACCCGACCCGAACTGCCGGCCGGCCAGCAGCGACGATCTGCAGCGGCGGGTCAAATCCGCCGGCCTCTTCCTGCTGCCGAGCTACCGTCTCAACGCCTTCACGACGATCGGCTCGACGGGCATCAGCTGGGCCGTGGGAGACAGGGGAGCGCTGCTGCGCATGGGCGGATCGGGCGACGACAGCGCCGTCTTGCCAGAGCCGAAGCCGCCGCGCGTGGGCGCAGCGAAGCGCGGCCCGTCGCCGCCATCGAGCTCCTTCGCGCCATTTCGCGGCAATGAGCTCAGCTCGACCGCCGGCACCCTGCCCTCGCTCGAGGATCGCCGCCGCCAGATGCCGCGGCCGCAGATCGTCCCCTGGGGCTCGCCCCAGACCTCGCGCTTTATAGGGCTGCTGAAGGACGACGTGTCCTCGATCGTCACCAGCCGCGATGGCAGCGAAGCCTGGGCGCTCGGTTCGGGCCTGATTCCCGCAGGCCACTCGGCCCTACCCGACGGGCGGACGACGCTCTATCACTTCGTCGACTCGCGCTGGCAGCGCTGCGATCCCCTCGGCGTGTCCGAGCAGCTGCCGGCCGACCCGTCCTGCGAGAGCCTGGCGCCGCTGCTGCGCTACCTCAACGTCAGCAGCCACCAATCGGAACCCGTGCGGTTGCTCGCCGCGACCCGCGTGCCGCTCGAGAACGACTCCGACCCCGCCAACGACGACGAATTCGAGGTCGTAG
This sequence comes from Solirubrobacterales bacterium, assembly GCA_033856175.1. Classification (GTDB taxonomy): domain Bacteria; phylum Actinomycetota; class Thermoleophilia; order Solirubrobacterales; family 70-9; genus JAWVFK01. The sequence continues at coordinate 9,489 of JAWVFK010000040.1, forward strand.
CGGTCGGCACCCCCTACACCCCCCCAAGATCGAGCGACGGCGTCTCCCGTCCGGCCGTGCTCGTCTACAGGAACGGGCGCTGGAGCCTCGACGAGCCGGCGATGAAGCAGTTGGTGCCGACGATCTTTGACCTGACCAGGCTCGTCAGCGTCGCATTCAGCGCTCCCGACGACGGCTGGATCACCGACACGGATGCCGACCTCTTTCACTTCGACGGCCGCCGCTGGACCCGCTGTGCGGCGGGCTCCTCGCAGCGGGCCTCCTGCGGCGACGATCCCGGCGCTCCGCGGCTGCCCGACCCCGTCTACGCGAAAAATGGCGAAACGGCGCCGCCGCTCAGCGTCGCCGAGGTCGGCACGCGGATCTATCTCTACGGCGGCGCCACCAGAGCGGGATCGCCCGATTACCCGGTCATCCTTTACAAGGATCCTGGTGGCCGCTGGACAGATGGCTCGGGCGCCGATGGAATGGGCTATGACCCCGGCTGCGCGAGCCGCGACACCTCCGTCAGCCCGAGCAAGTGCGTGGCGGCGGCGGGAACCAAGCGGGGATTCCTGCAGGCGTTGAGCGTCGCCGAGAACGGCGATGGGCGGGCGAGCGGCTGGGCGAGCGGCGCGACGATCAATGCGGTGGTCAACTTCCCAAAGACGGGCGCCGGGACTCAGGACTACCAGCTCGAGCACACCGGAACCAGCGCCCAGGGAATCCTGATGCACCTCGGACACAAGGCCGGCAGCTCGGGGTCGGCCTGGGCGCCGTGGAGCGCCGACGACGCGATCGGGCTCTATCCCGACAAGCTCTTTGCCTCCGGGGTGGACCCCCGTCCGGATCCGCAGCTCCTGGCGCTGCCGGGGCGGAATGGCGAGGGTGAGGCGTTCCTGCTGCCGACGAGCCACGACGACAAGTCCGAGGGGCCCATGTTTCGCTTCGACCCCGGCCGGGGACGCTGGGAGGTCTTCCCGACGCCATTTCGGATGTCCTCGTCGGCAATCTTCGATGACATGGGCGCCAGCGCCCGGCCGCGGATGCTCGTCTCCGACGGCCAGGGCGGCGCCTGGATAGCGATCCGCCGGATGGGCGGCGAAGCTGGGTTCGGCGCGCTGGCGAGCCGCAGCGCCACCTTCTTTTACCGCTACACCGACGAGGTTCCGGAGTCGCCCTTCGCCGAGGTGCCCCATCCTGCCGATAACTCGGTCGTCGTCGACGCCGCCGGCGGCGTCGACGGCAGCTTCTGGCTGGCGACCAACACGAACACGGTCTACCGCTATGACCGGGTCACGGGCTGGGACCGGCTCTCGGTCCCGGGCTGGGACCCGGGGCGGGTCGTCACCCACGTCTCGGCGGCCCGGGCGATAGCGATCGGCGCCGATGGCAACGGCGTGCTGGTTGGGGACGGCGGCCGAATTGCCGAGCTCTCGCCGTCGGGGGCGGCGCTCGATTCTGCCTCGGGCCGCTCCTGCGGGCGCGGCGACCCGCCGCCCTGCAGCACGGGTCGTGACCTCGACGCTGCCGCGGTGGCTCCCGACGGTTCGGCGCTCGTCGGCGGCGATACACGGACCCTGCTCTGGCGCGGTCCGGGCGGCGATTTCCAGGCCGTCGCCAAGCCGCCGGCGGCGCTCTCGGCGAGGATCACGGGGATATCGATGCCCTCTCTCGATCGAGCCTGGCTGACGACCGACCACGGCGAGGTCTTTGCCGGCGAGCGCAATGGATCGAGCTGGAGCTGGCGGCTCGAGAACGACACCGCTGACGGCACGGTGCTCAACAAGACGGTCGACGGCCCGGCCGGCGAGGGCGGTGAGGAGGCCGCGCTCAGCGCCGTCGCCGTCGATGCAGGCGGCTTTGGCTTCGCGGTGGGGGAGCGGGGCCTGATTCTCGAGCGCTCGGGTAGCGGCGACCATCCCTGGCGGCGATTGACTGGCCTGCCGATCTCGGGTTACAGCTCCGTGACGATTGCTCCAGGGGGTCATCAGTTCGGCGCGCTGATCGGCGGCGACTACGGCCTGATCCTGACGCTCGAGCGGGGCCATCTCGCCACTGCCCACCAGGCCGACCCCTACGACGGCGTCAACACCTCGCACACCGACGTTCCGTTCTCGACCGGCGTCCCCGGGATGGCGCTAATACCGGGTCAGCACGACGGGGAGCTTGAGGCCTGGGCGGTCGAGCAGGAGGGGACGAGCTTCGATTCTGACAACCGCTCACCGCAGCCAAACGCGCTGCTTCATTACTCGAGCGATCCCGCCGACCCGCTACTCGACGGCGTCGAGGGACAGGCCGTAACGCCGCCTGACGCGCCGCCGGCGAGGCCGGGTGAGCTCAGCTTCGCCGTCTTTGGCAAGTCCGATTGCGACCAGCCGGCGGCGAAGATCTGCGCGGCGCCGAGCGGCGCCAACCTCCAGAGCGACATCATCCCCCGCCGGATCGACCAGAGCCTTATGGAGCCCGCGTCGCCGGCACAGTTCGCGCTCTTCTCCGGTGACGCCGTCCAGGACGCCGGCCTTGACCAGAACGACCCCAATGGCAGCCTGACGGGAAATACCATCGGCGTGAACGGCACGGGCGTCGATGAGCGCTCCGTGACCGGCGGCCAGCAGACGTTGCCGCCGATCGTCGGCGACCACCTCAACACGAGCGTGGTCCACCGCGACTGGCAGGACATCGTCACCCGGCCGCTTCTGGACTCGGGGCTGCCGCTCTTCGGCGCCATCGGCGGTCAGGATCTCTCCAAGGCCCGCGACGACACTTTCCGCGTCGCCCAGGGCGGCACCAACCTCGGCTACCGCCAAGCAATGGCCCCCATGCCAGCCCCCTGGGGAACCGATCCCAAGCCGCAGTCCCGCAACGGCATCACCTGGGCACCAGCAGAGGACAACACAACCAAGACCGCCAACGACGCCACCCAGGCCTCGACCCACTACGCCGTAGACGGAATCAAAGACGGCAAGAAGATCCTCCGCCTGGTAGTAGCCGATACCTCCAGAGGCTCGCTAACCGCCTCAGACCCGCTTCAGAACCCCCCAGAGACCCAATCCGCCTGGCTGGAGAAGCTCCTCTGCATCAAGGGCTCCCAGGCAGACACCGGCTCCTGCACCAGAGAGCCAGACCAGCAGGCAATCCTGA
>JAWVFK010000041.1:0-189074 GCA_033856175.1 Solirubrobacterales bacterium
GCCCCCGGCGCCCTGCCCTTCCTCGTCGCCCATTCTGCCGGTGGCAAGTTCGGCCCCCAGGGCCAGGACTCGGGCTCCGCCGCCGATGGCTTCTGGCGCGGCTATTCGATCGTCCACCTCGACCCGAACACAGGCCAGATCCAGATCGAGCAGCGGCCAGTCTTCGAGTGGGTGGGGATCGGCCTGCAGCCGAACTCGCCGAGCAAGACTCACGTACTCCGGCCGGGGCAAAGACTGACCCTCCAGGGTTACGGCCGCGAGCCGACCGGCATCGACGTCCCCTTCCGCTACGACGACATCTCCACCCCGGCAATAACCCACTGCTACGACCTCGTCTGGGCCGATCAGGACAAGCCCTGGCTGCCGCTGAGGGCCGAGGACGCCTCCAAGGAGCAGCTGGCCGGGGCAGCCGGCGCTGGCTGTCGGCAGAGATTCCTCGGCTCCGCCTCCGCTCCGAATGACAGTGGCACGGCGAACCCCTGCGACCCCTACGTCTGCCTCGACCCGGCCATCGGCCGCCTCAGCGACGACCAGCAGGGACAGATCGAGGCCGGTGCCGGCAACGTCAAGCGCACCTTCGCGATCGCGATCCTCTCGGTCGGCCAGAAGGTAGCCACCTACCCGATCTCCTTCGAGCCCCGCCCAAGCTTCACGCCCGAGGCGCCACTGCCGCCACCACCGCCGAGCAACCCGCCGCCGCCGCCTCCGCCGCCGCCCCCACCAGGCAGCCAGCTGCCGCAGATCAACCTGCCCCAGCTGCCGGCGATTCCCAACCTGCCGATCGACGCGGGCCTGGTTCCACCAGCGCTGCCGCCGCTGCCGCCTCCTCCCGGCTCCTCGACGGCGACGCCACTGAACCTCTTCCTCAACACCCCCGGGATCAACCTCTCGCCGCAGTCGACGGTGGTTCCCCCGCCGGCGCCGCCGATCCAGCCGGCTCCTCCGGGAGGCGCTCGCAAGGAGGCGCGTCAGAAGCAGGCCGCTACTCAGGACTCCGGTGCAGGGACCGACGAGGCCTCCAAGGCCGCTGACCACACGCAGGCCTCAGGCGGTGATCTCGCTCAGAGCCCGCTCTCGCCGCAGGGCTCGGAGATGACCCGGCACGAGAACGCCTCGACCCGCCGCGACCGGGTCGCGCCGGCACAGTCGTTCACGCCACTCGCCCACCACGATCAAGCCTCCGCCTGGGTCCGCGACCTCGAATGGGGCGGCGGCATCGCCCTGATGGCGCTGACGCTCGCCTTCGGCTGGATCACCGTCCGCCCGACCCCAAAGCGCCGCGAGCCCGAGCTGCCGGCGCCGGCATTCAACGAAGTTCGCCGCCGCCGATAGGTCCAAGGGGGGAGAAAATCGTGGCGGCAGGGCTCTATGAGAGATGGTCCGTACGCTCGTTGCGAGTGTCGGCGACGCTTCGATCGTCGTCAACGTCCTCGCGGGCGCGGGCCTCGGCACCGTTGCGGGGCAGTTCGTGGCCGATAGGGCACGGCGCAGAGGGTTTCGCCAGATTGACCCCCAGCTGATCGTCTCCCGGTTCAGCTTCGGCGGGGCTGTCGTTGGACTGGGGGCGGAGCTGCTCACGGCGGCGCTACGATGAGCTTGATGAAGAAGATCTGGATCCCGTTGCTCGCAGCGGTACCCGTTTCGTTCCTTATCGCCCTGATTGACAAGGTGGTGCATCTGAGCGCCTACGCCTCGCTGGGCGCCATCTTTGTCGGCATCCTGATCGTCGGGTACATCGACCCCTATGGGGGTCTCCGGGAACCGCCCGGCCCGCTTCGCTGACAGCTCGCGGCGCGGTCTTGCCGCCCGTCGCTGCTGAGATACTCCCGCGCCAATGTTCTCGAAGGTTCTTGTAGCCAACCGCGGCGAGATCGCGATTCGCGTCATGCGGGCGCTGAAGGAGATGGGCATCGGCTCGGTCGGCGTCTATTCCGAGGCCGATCGCGAGGCGCCGCACGTGCGTGAGGCCGACGAGGCCTACCTGCTGGGCCCCGCCGCCCCCGCCGAGAGCTACCTCAACGTCGAGAAAATCCTCGAGGTCGCGGCACAGGCCGGCGCCGAGGCGGTCCACCCCGGCTACGGCTTCCTCGCCGAGAACGCCGGCTTCGCCGAGGCATGCGAGCAGGCCGGGATCGTCTTCATCGGGCCGCCCGCCTCGGCGATCGAGGCGATGGGCTCGAAGACTCGCGCTCGCGAGATCATGCAGAAGGCCAGCGTGCCGATCGTCCCGGGGGCGACGGCGCCGTCGAAGAACGTCACCGAGGCGCGCAAGCAGGCGAAGGAGATCGGCTATCCGATCGCCTGCAAGGCGGCGGGCGGCGGCGGCGGCAAGGGCTTTCGCGTCGCCCTCACCGCCGACGAGCTCAAGGATGCCTTCGAGGGGGCCGCGCGCGAGGGCGAGAAGTTCTTCAGCGACCCGACCGTCTACCTCGAGCGCTACCTCGAGGACCCGCGCCACGTCGAGGTCCAGGTCCTCGCCGACTCGCAGGGCAACGTCATCCACCTCGGTGAGCGCGACTGCTCGATCCAGCGCCGCCACCAGAAGCTGATCGAGGAGGCGCCGGGGCCGCACGTCGACGCTGAGATGCGCGAGCGGATCGGCAAGATCGCCACCGACGCTGCAGCGGCGGTCGGCTACCGCTCCGCCGGCACGATCGAGGGGCTCCAGGTCGGCGACGAGTACTTCTTCCTCGAGATGAACACCCGCGTCCAGGTCGAGCACTGCGTCACCGAGATGGTCACCGGCATCGACATCGTCCGCGAGCAGGTGCGGATCGCCGCCGGCGAGCCGCTCTCGATCTCCCAGGACGACGTCGAGCTTCGCGGGCACGCGATCGAGTGCCGGATCAACGCCGAGGCCGCGCACAAGAACTTCGCCCCAGCGCCCGGTCAGATCGACGTTTATCGCGAGCCGGCCGGGCCCGGCGTGCGGATCGACTCTGGCGTCGAGGCCGGCTCCGAGGTCGCTCCGATCTACGACCCGATGGTCGCCAAGCTGATCGTCTGGGACGCCGACCGCGAGCAGGCGACGAGGCGGATGCTGCGGGCGCTCGACGAGTACGAGATCTCGCCGCTGCAGACGCTGATCCCCTTCCACAAGGCGATCCTCGCGACCGAGCAGTGGGCCGCCGGCGGCACCTGCCGCGAGCTGACCGAGGATCGCGACTGGCTCAAGGCCCTGGCGCCCGAGGCGCCGCCCAAGCCTGCCGAGGGCGAGGAGGAGCCGAAGACTGAGCGCGACTACCAGGTCGAGGTCGGCGGGCGCCTCTTCGGCGTCAAGGTGATCGGCGCTGCCGCAGCGGCTGGCGGCGGCGGCGCTCAGGCCGGCCTGCGCAAGCCGCCCAAGCGCGAGCGCGCCGCCGCCGGCGGTGGCGCCTCGAGCGAGACGCTCAGCTCGCCGCTCCAGGGGACCGTGCTCAAGGTCGCGGTCGCCGAGGGCGACGATGTCGCCGAGGGCCAGTTGATCTGCGTGATCGAGGCGATGAAGATGGAGAACGAGATCACCGCCCACCGCGCCGGCAAGGTCAGCGGCCTGGCGGTCAGCGAGGGCGCGCCGATCGCCAGCGGTGCGCCGATCGCCACGATCAAATGATCGCGGTCACATCGACGTTGTTCACTAACGGTTCATTAACGCTTTGGTAGCCTGCCCATCTTGCCGTCGCAGGGGAGCCGTTCAGCGCGCGGCTCGTGAAGGCTCAACCCGACGGTCGACGAGAGGAACCTGAAACCACATGCACGTACTCGCCTACCTAGACCCCGGCAGCGGCAGCATGGTGCTGCAGATGCTGCTCGGCGGCATCGCCAGCGCAGCCGTCGCGGTCAAGATGTTCGGCAAGCAGATCTGGTCGACGATCGCCTTCTGGAAGAAGGACGACGACGCCCCCGGAGCCAAGCCGGCCGCAGCCGTCGACACCGAGAAGGACCCTGCCTAACTCCTCCGAGGCCCGGCTGGAGCCGGGCTCCTTCAGGGATCCCGACAGCCGGGTGCTGATCGGCGAGGACGCGGTCTACCGCGTCCTCAGCGAGCGCGGCCTCGCTGACTGGCGCGCGCTCGCCGACAGTCAGCTGTTCGCGGCCCAGACGGCTGCCGGCGCCCTGGTCGGCACCGAGCAGCTGCCGGCCGGCGAGGGCCCGGTCGGCGACGGCGCCTCGGCGCTTGTCACCGAGGCCGCCGCGGTCCTGCGCCACGAGCGCATCCCGCTCGTCTCCTACCCCTACGAGTGGACCTTCGGCATGTTGCGCGACGCGGCGCTGCTCGAGCTCGAGCTGCTGCTGGGCGCCCTCGACGAGCAGCTGATCCTCAAGGACGCCAGCTCCTACAACGTCCAGTTCCGCGGCTCGAAGCCGGTCTTCGTCGACGTCGGCTCGTTCGAGCGGCTGCGCGAGGGCGAGCCCTGGGCCGGCTACCGCCAGTTCTGCATGCTCTTCCTATTCCCGTTGCTGCTGCAGGCGCACAGGGACGTGCCTTTCCAGCCCTGGCTGCGCGGATCGATCGACGGGATCACGCCGACCGAGGCCGCCGCCGTGCTCTCCTCGACGCGCGACCTCTTCCGCCGCGGCGTCATGACCCACGTCCGCCTCCACGCCCGGCTGGAGCGCCGCTACGAGGCGCGCAAGGGCGACGAGGTCAAGCAGGAGCTGCGCAAGGCGCGCTTCTCGAGCAAGCTGATCAAGGGCAACGCGCTGCGGCTGCAGGGACTGCTCGGCAAGCTGCAGTGGAAGGCCGGTGAGACGGCCTGGACCGACTACCGCCAGACCTGCACCTACTCCGACGCCGACGCCGACGCCAAGCAGGCCTTCATCCGGCAGGCGCTCGAGACCAACCCGAAGCTGGTCTGGGACATGGGCGCCAACGACGGCGCCTACTCGCGGATCGCCGCCGAGCGCGCCGACTACGTCCTCGCCTTCGACCTCGACCACGCCACGGTCGATGCCCTCTACCGCTCGCTCAAGGAAGAGGGCAACGAGAAGATCCTGCCGCTGGTCTTCAACCTCGCCGACCCATCACCGGGTCTCGGCTGGCGCGGCCAGGAGCGCCGCCCGCTCGAGGATCGCGCCAAGCCCGACCTCGTCCTCGGCCTGGCGCTGATCCACCACGTCTGCATCACCGCCAACGTTCCCGTGCGGGAGTTCGTCGACTACCTCCGCGACCTCGACGCCAACCTGGTGATCGAGTTCGTCAAGCGCGAGGATCCGATGGTCGAGCTGCTGATGTCGGGCAAGGCCGAGGGCACGCACCCCGACTACGAGATCTCCAACTTCGAGCGCGTCCTCGAGGAGCGGTTCTCGGTCGAGCGGCGGCAGGAGCTGCCCTCGACGACGCGGGTGCTCTACGAAGCCCGCCCTCGCTGAGCAGGAGGCTGCCCGCAGCTTCGGCCGGACAGCGGTCCGCGCAGCTCGAATACGGCGATGTGGTGGCGGTCGATCACGGCGCGCGCATTGCCGTCGCCGCGCGTCCAGCTCGCCTCGGCTCCGGTCGGCGGCAGGTACTGGGCGCCCGGGTATGAGCCTGGGATGTAGCGCTGGCTCAGCACCAGGTACCGGTAGCGCCCGGCATTGACCCGCCGCTGCCAGGTCACGCAGTCGCGCACGGGGTAAAAGGCGCCGCGGGGGCCGGGGACGCCGACGTACTGGACCCGGTTCGTCAGCCGGTCGCCGAAGAAGGCGTACTCGCGATTCGACGCGGTGCCGCCGACGATGCCGATGCGGCTGTCGCGGATCTGCTTGGCCCACTTCATCGCCGCGGCGAGGGCCTCGTTGTGGACCGAGCGCGGATAGGAGTTGGCGTAGCGGCCTTTCAGATAGTCGGTCTGCTCGCCGCGGCCGAGGCCGACAGCGAGGGCGTAGAGCGCGATCGCGACGGCGGCGACGGGGACGAGCGGGGCGCCGCGGCGGCGTGCCAGCGCCAGGGCAAGGGGGACGATCGTCAGCAGGAGAGCGATCGTCACGGCCTCGGCGGCGTAGCGGCTTTCGAAGGCCCTCAGCGGAGCGTCGGTGACGAGCAGAAGGCCGAAGAGGAGCGCGAGCAGGCCCCAACGGGCAGCCGAGCGCTGGAAGCGGAGCGCCACGGGCAGCAGCGCCATCCCAAGCGCCAGCGCCGGGACCGCGTAGCGGACGTTGTAGACGAAGGCCTTCGGCATACCCTCGAGGCCGCCGGCGGTCGTCGGCGTCACGACGTAGACGAGGCCGGCGATCAGGACGATTGCGCCGCCGATGCGGATGAGTGGCCCTGAGCCCCGGATCAGCGCCAGGATGCCGCCGAGGACGGCGAGCCCGATCGCCAGCCACCAGAGCGGGCCGAAGGTCTGCTCGAGGCCGTGGCGGAAGTAGGTGCTCCAGACCGCGGTGTCGGTGGCGTAGTGGGCGATCGAGAATTGGGGGTAGGCGTCGATCGGCAGCTGGGGGGCGCCCAGGTGGAGGCCGGCCAGGTCCAGGTGGCGCTGGGGCAGGGGGGAGCCGGCTACCGCCAGGTTCCTTGCGTACCAGTAGGCGCCTGTTGCTAGCAGCGGCAGGGTGAACCAGAGCGCGGTTCTGAGGCGCGCGCCTTTGCTGGCGATGGCGATCAGGGCCAGGAGTAGGACTCCTACCAGGGGGATCAGGGTGTACTTGCTTCCTAGGGCTAGGCCCGCGGCTAATCCGGCTAGGGCCCATGCTTGTGGCCAGCGGGGCCTGTCATGGGGTGACCCCACTCCCGGATCGACGCTGCGGTGCGTCGGTCGGCCGCCCTCTATGGGCTCTCCCTGTAGTGGCGGACTCGGTATCCGGCCGACCTCAACTCCCTTCGCGCCGATCCGTGAGCGGGGCCACCCCATGCCACCCGCTGGAGCTGCGGTGATGAGGATTCCTATCGCTGCCAGTAGAAATGCGATGCCTATTAGGTCGGTTTTTGCTTCTCCTGGTTGGCTTGTGAGCATGTTGCTGGCGTCCAGGATCACCAGGACTCCTAGTACGGCTGCTGGGCCGGCTCCCCAGGGGCGGGCAATGCACCAGGCGGCCAGGAGGGCCAGGAGGAGCCAGGCCTGGTTGGCGAAGAGGGTTAGGAAGTCGCTGTGGAGGAAGAGCAGGCCGACTGCGTTCAGCAGCTCTGAGTTCTGGGGGTAGAACCAGGGCATGAAGGTGAGGGGGTCGGTCTGGTGGAGGCCGGTCGTCCAGCCGGTCTGCCAGAAGCGGGCGGCGAAGGGGCCGTTGTGCCAGGTCGAGTCCGACTGGAACATGCCGTGGTCGAGGCTGAAGCCGGCGAACGTTCCCCAGTGGACGACGACCAGGAAGGCGGCGGCGAGGGCGATCGCGGTCGCCAGGGGGTGGGCGCGGGGCGGGGGTGGGAGGGGAGGCGCGTCGGGCGCGGGCCACGGGGCCTTCAGGGCGGCGACGATGCCGATCGCGACGCAGGCGATGAGCAGCGGGATCTCCTTGGACAGGCCGACCGAGCCCAGCAGCTCGGCGATTATCAGCAGCGCCGAGAAGGCGAGGATCGTCTCTGCCAGCCGTGCCGGGGCGCCGCTCCAGCCGGGCAGCAGCGTTCGCCGGACGGCGAGGGCGCCCCAGCCGAGCGACAGCGCCACCGCCGCGAGCTCCCCCGCCCCGAGCAGGTACCTGAACACGGCGGCAACTATGACGCAGGCATGGGTCAGGCGGGGGCGTCGTGACATAGGCTGCGCGGTCGATGCAGCCTGCGCCAGACGCGGGCGGCGACCGGGGGCGGGTCCCTTCTCTGCTGCTCGGGGCCGCCCATCTCGCCGCCCTCTGGGCGTTCGCGTTCGCGCAGCCGCTGCTCAACCTGCTCGCCAAGAACCCGGAGTTCTTCGTCGCCCGCCACAACAGCGGCGGCGACATCGTCTTCTTCGCCGTCGTCCTCGTCGCGCTGCCGCCGCTGGCGATGCTCGCCGTCGAAGCCCTGGCCGGGCTGATCGACAGGCGGGTGCGCTGGGCGCTCCATCTGGTCTTCGTCGGCCTGCTGGCGGCGGCGATCGCGCTGCAGTTCGAGAAGAGCGTCGTCTCGCACCCGGCCAAGCTGATGGTTCTGGTGGCCGTCGTGCTGGGCGTCCTGGCGGCGCTCGCCTACGCGCGGACCGAGTTCGTGCCGCAGGCGCTCAGCGTCCTCTCGCCGGCGCCGCTGGTCTTCCTCGCCTGGTTCCTACTCGTCTCGGATGTCTCCCAGCTCGTGCTGCCGCAGGCGAAGCCCAAGCTCGCCGAGGCGGCCGCCGTGCACTCGAGCGCGCCCGTCGTCGTCCTCTTCCTCGACGAGTTCCCGGCGACTTCGATCGAGGGGCCCCACGGGCAGATCGACGCCCGCCGCTACCCGCACTTCGCCGAGCTCGCCGCGAGCTCCACCTGGTACCGGAACGCGACGACGGTCGCCGATCAGACGGTTCAGGCGATTCCCGCCCTGATGAGCGGGCTGGCGCCGCGCTCCGGCGCGCTGCCGAACGCCGAAGACCATCCCCGCAGCCTCTTCTCCCTGCTCGGCGGCCGCTACCGGCTCGACGTCACCGAGTCGGTGACCTCGGTCTGCCCGCGCAGCCTCTGCCGCGCCTCGCAGCAGCCAACCGAGCGGTTCGGCGCTCGCTTCCACCACCTCGTCTCCGACCTCAGCCTCGTCAGCGAGCACCTGCTGCTGCCGGACGCGATCAGGGCTCATCTGCCGCCGATCGACCAGACCTTCGGCGGCTTCCGCGGCGGTGGTGGTGGCAACGACGCTGCCGGTGAGGAGATCGGACCGTCGGACCGGGCGGCCCTGTTCCAGCGCTTCCTGACCGGCATCGACGGCCGCGACCGCACGCTGCACTTCCTCCACCTCGAGATCCCGCACCGGCCCTGGGAATACCTGCCGAGCGGCGAGCGTTACCCGCTCTCGCCGACCGGGACCGGCGAGCTGCAGGGCCCCGACGGCAAGCGGATATCGAATCGCTACGCCGCCGAGCTGTCCTGGCAGCGTCACTTGCTCCAGGCCGGCTACGCCGACCGCCTGGTCGGGCAGTTGATTGCGCGGCTGAAGGCGGTCGGGATCTGGCGCAAGGCGCTCGTCGTCGTCACCCCCGACCACGGCATGGCCTTCGTGCCCAGCGAGCCGCCGCGCAACGCGACCGCCGGCAACTTCGACCAGATCGCCGGCGTGCCGACCTTCATCAAGGCTCCCGGCCAGACGCGGGGCCGGCCCAGCGAGCGCCACATCTGCACCACCGACGTCCTGCCGATCGTCGCCGGGCTGTTGAACACCCGCGTCCCCTGGACGACCGCACCCTGCGCGGCCGACCCACGCCACGGCAACCGCGTGGTGATCCAGAGCGGCACCGGCTCTCACCGCAAGCTCGACGCCGTCAGCGAGCCGTTCGCCGTCTTCGAGCGCGACCGTGCCCGCACCCTCGCCGAGAAGGCGACGATCTTCGGCGCCGGCGACCCGGCGCGGCTATTCGCCCTCGGTGGCTCCGCCGATCTGCTCGGCAAGAGGGCCTCGACGCTGGCGGGGGGCCCCGCCGCCGGCCTTTCCTTCAGCGCCAAGGACCCGGCTCTCTACGCCTCGGTCAATCCCGCGGCCGGGTCGCTGCCGGCGCTGCTGCAGGGCAAGTTCGCCTCCGGGCTCGCCGATGGCGAGCCGCTGGCGGTCGCCGTCAACGGCCACATTGCCGCGATCACCCGCGCCTTCACCCCCGGAACGCGCTCGGCTCGGGTGCTGGCGATGATCCCGCCCGGCGCCTTCCGGGCGGGGCGGAACCTCGTCGAGCTCTTCGAGCTGGTTAGCGCGGGCGGTCAGGCACGACTGCAGCCGGTGGGCGGCGTCAGGTGAGCGCAGCGGGCGTCGGTCAGGCCGCGCAGGCACCGACCGGCGAGCCAGCGCGCTGGTCCTTCCTGGCCGGCGCGATCCACCTCACCGTGCTCTGGGCCCTTGCCTTCCAGCGGCCGCTCTTCGACCTGCTCGGCAGCAACCCGGACTTCTTCGTCGCCCGCGGCAACACCCGCGCCGACATCGTCATCTACGCCTGCGCCTTCACGCTGCTGCCGCCGCTGGCGATGGCGATCGCCGAGTGGGTCGCGCTGCGCCTGCGCCCACTCGCCTACGTGGTGCTTCACCTCGGCCTCGTGGCTCTGCTCAGCGCCGCGGTCGCCCTGCAGTTCCTCAAGGACGACGTCGCCGCCGGCCCCGCCGGCCTCTTGATCGCCGCGGCGCTGGCGGTGGGCCTCCTACTGGCATGGGCCTACACGCGCACGCGGTTCTTGCCGCAGGCGCTGACCGTGCTCGGCCCCGCGCCGCTGCTCTTCCTCGCGCTCTTCCTCTTCTTCTCGCCGGTCCACAAGCTCGTGCTGCCGCAGAAGGCCGCCGCGGCGTCGGCCAGGGTCAGCGCTCGCGCCCCGGTGGTGGTCCTGTTCTTCGACGAGTTCCCGATCTCGACGCTGATGGACGAGCACGGCGGCATCGATGGCCGCCGTTTTCCCAACTTCGCCGAGCTGGCCGCGCACTCGAGCTGGTATCGCAACACCACCACCGTCGCCGACAAGACGCCGCGCGCGGTGCCGGCGATGCTGACCGGCCGCAACCCCGGCTATCACCGCCTGCCGATCGCCTCCGACCAGCCGCCGAGCATCTTCAGCGTTCTCGGACCGAGTTACGAGACCCACGCGATCGAGACCGCGACGCGAATGTGCCCGGCGACGGTGTGCCACGGCTCGGGCGCAGACGAGGCCGGCTTCTCCAGCCGCTTCCGCTCCCTCGTCGCCGACCTGCGGATCGTCTCCGAGCGGCTGCTGCTGCCGAACGCGATCGCCCGGCACCTGCCGCCGGTCGGGCAGACGGTCGGCGGCTTCGGCAGCTCGCTCGCCGCGCCGAAACGCCCCGCCAAGATCGACGCTCGCTTCCAGCAGGACTTCGACGCCAAGCTACGCCGCCAGCGGCGTCTGGCGACGCCCGGCGGCAAGGCGCAGATGTTCGCCAACTTCGTCGCCCCGATCGACGGCGAGGACCGCGACTTCTACTTCCTCGACGTCCAGCTGCCGCACTTCCCCTGGGAGTACCTCGAGACCGGGCAGCACTACCCGCAGCACTTCCCCGACATGGACAACTTCATCATCGACGACCCTCCCGGGCGCTTCATCGCCAACCAGTGGCTCGTCGACCAGTCCTACGCCCGCCACATGCTCCAGGCCGGCGCCTCGGACCACCTGCTCGGCACGCTGATCGCGCGGATGAAGCGAGAGGGCATCTGGGACCGCGCCCTGCTCGTCGTCTCGGCCGACCACGGCGTCAGCTTCCGCCCCGGCGGCTTTCGTCGCGAGGTCAGGGCGGACAACCTCGAGGACATCGCCTTCGTGCCGCTGTTCGTCAAGGCGCCGCGGCAGGCGCGCCCGCGGGTCGTCGACCGCCACGCCTGCACCACCGAGATCCCGGGGCTCATCACAACCGCCCTGGGGGTCGACCTCGACTGGCACGCCGATCGCTGCGATGCCGAAGAGGTCGGGGTGCTCAACAGCTTCGGCTCGCTGCAGCGGGGGTCCGTCGGGCGCTACGCCGGCCGCCGCGCCGACGCGATTCGCCGCAAGTTTGAGCTCTTCGGCGAAGGCTGGGATCGCGTCTATGACGACGATCCAGCGCTGATCGGCAGGGCGGCGGCCACCGGCAAGAGACCGGCCGCGGCAAACCGCATCCGCTTCGACGACGAGAGCGAGGTCGACGAGGCCGACCCCGAGGCCGGCGAGGTGCCGGCGCTGCTGCAGGCGACGATCTCGGGAATGCGCGCACCGGCGGGGGGGATCCCCGTCGCGGTCGCCGTCAATGGCCGCATCGCCGCGGTATCTCGCGCCTATGAGCTGGAGGGCAAGACGCGCTTCATCGCCCTCGTCCAGCCCCGCTTCTACCGCCACGGCCGTGACTCGGTGGAGGTCTTTAGGATGACGGGCCCCGTGCGCCGGCCGGGCCTGCGATCCCTCGGCGGCGCCAATCTCCATGAGTGACCCGAACGCACCCGCGCGCCCGACCGCGACCACCGACGCAGACCGGGGTGCAGACCGGGCCGCCGCTGGTCGGCCCTCGCTGATCGTCGGAGCGCTGCACCTGGCGGTCCTCTGGGCGTTTGCCTTCCAGCGGCCGCTCTTCGACCTGCTCGGGCGCAACGCCGACTTCTTCGTCGTCCGCGGCAACACCCGCGGCGACATCATCGTCTTCGCGCTCGCCTTCACGCTGCTGCCGCCGCTGGCGATGCTGGCCGGCGAGTGGCTGGCGCTGCGCTTCCGCCGCGGGCTCTACGAGGGCCTGCACCTCGCGCTGGTGGGCCTGCTCGGCGCCGCGATCGCGCTGCAGTTCCTCAAGGACAACGTCGCCTCGGGCCCCTCTGGCCTGCTGATCGCCGTCGCGCTTGCCCTCGGCGCTCTGCTCGCCTGGGCCTACCGGCGCACGGTCTTCGCGCCGCAGGCGCTTTCGGTGCTCTCACCGGCACCCGTCCTCTTCCTCGTCATCTTTCTCTTCTTCACCCCGGTCCAGAAGCTGATCCTGCCCCAGAAGCAGGCCGAGGCCGCCGACATCGACGTACCCTCGACGACGCCGGTCGTCGTCCTGGTCACCGACGAGTTCCCGATCGTCTCGATGCTCGACGCCCGGGGTCAGATCGACGCCAGCCGCTTCCCCAACTTCGCCGCCCTCGCCCGCGGCTCGACCTGGTATCGCGACACGACGACCGTCGCCGGCTTCACCACCCGCGCGGTGCCGGCGATCCTGACCGGCAACGACCCGCGCAACCGGCTGCCGATCTCCTCCGATCAGCCCGACAGCATCTTCACGCTGCTCGGCCGCAGCTATCGGATGAACGTCGACGAGACGGCGACGGCGATCTGCCCGCCCAAGATCTGCGGCGGCACGGCCTATACCGCCGTCGGCGGGGCGGCCCGTCAGGCCAAGCAGTCGAACGGCCGCTTCCGCACGCGGATGCATCAGCTCGTCTCCGACCTCGGCATCGTCTCCGAGCACCTGCTGCTGCCCGACGCGCTCGCCAGCCATCTGCCCGCGGTCGATCAGACCTTCGGCGGCTTCGGCAACGGCGGCGACGGCGGCAGGGCGGCGGGCAAGGCGGGCAGCCAGAACCTGCAGCAGGTCCAGGTCGGCGAGACGATTCGCAAGGGGGCCTTCACGCAGCGGCCGCAGCGCTTCGAGCGCTGGCTGTCGTCGCTGCGCGGAACGCCGAAGACGCTCAACTTCCTCCACACCGAGCTGCCGCACTTCCCCTGGCTCTACACGCCGACAGGCAAGCAGTTCGCTCCCCACACGCCCGACATCGCCCTCAAGGACGGCCTCTGGCCGAAGGACGACTTCTACGTCGAGTACGGCCGCCAGCGCCACCTGATGCAGGCGATGTTCACCGACAAGCTGCTCGGCGAGCTGATCGCCCGGATGAAGAAGGTCGGCCTCTGGGACCGGGCGATGCTCGTCGTCACCGCCGACCACGGCTCGAGCTTCATCCCGGGACAGCAGCGCCGTGACCCTCAGCCGGCGACGATGGGTGAGATCGCGCCGGTGCCGCTCTTCGTCAGGCTGCCGGGCCAGGGCGCCGGCAGGCTCGACGACGCCCACCGCTGCACGACCGACATCCTGCCGATGATTGCCGCCGAGCTGCGGGTGCGGATCCCGTTCCCGACCTACCGCTGCTCGGACACGGTGACCGTCGCCCAGTACAACGGCGAGCCAACGGCGATGCCTCTGAAACAGGTTCTCGGCCTGCGCAGTGCGGCGCTTAGACGCCGGCTGCGCGTCTTTCCGGCCGGCGGGGGCGCCGAGGCGCTCTTCCGCTTCGGCCCCGACTCACAGCTCGTCGGCAGGACCGTCGCCTCGCTCTCCGTCGCGCCGGCGGAGGAGGGCCGGGCGACGCTGCTCGGCGCCTTCGACTCCAAGCCGGGCGGGACCGTCCCCGTGCTCGTCCAGGGAACGCTCTCGGGGGTCGATACCGGCACGCCGCTGGCGGTGGCCCTCAACGGTCGCATCGTCACCACGGCCCGGGCGTTCGAGCTCCTCGGCACGACCCGGGTGGCGGCGACGCTGCCCGAAGGCTCGATCAGGCCCGGCCCGAACAGCGTCGAGGTCTTTCGCATCGACGGCTCGGGGGAGTCGCCGGCGCTCGAGCGATTGGGCGGCTGGCCGCGGTGAGCGCCGCCGATCCGGGCACCGCGAGCGCCGCCCCTGCCAATGAGCGAGCACCCCGGCCCTCGCTGCCGATAGCCGCCCTCCATCTCGGCGTCCTCTGGGCCTTCGCCTTTCAGAAGCCGCTCTTCGACCTGCTCGGCCGCAACGCCGACTTCTTCGCCGTCCGCGGCAACACCCGCGCCGACATCCTCACCTTCGCGATCTGCTTCACGCTGCTGCCGCCGCTGGCGCTGGTGGCGCTCGAGTGGCTGGCGCTGCGCATCAGGCCGCGGCTGCAGGCGGCGCTGCACCTGCTCTTCGTCGCCCTTCTCGCGGCGGCGGTGCTGCTGCAGTTCCTCAAGGACAACGTCGCCACCGGCCCCGCCGGCTTGCTGATCGCGGTTGCCCTGGCGCTGGGGCTGGGACTGGCTCTCGTCTACGCGCGGACCGCGTTCCTGCCCCAGGCGCTGAGCGTGCTCTCACCGGCGCCGCTGCTGTTCCTGGCGATCTTCCTGCTGTTCTCGCCGGTCCACAAGCTGATCCTGCCCCAGAAGGCGGTGGCCGCCAGCGACGTCAGCGTCTCCAGCCGGACGCCGATCGTGATGCTGCTCTTCGACGAGCTGCCGGTGACGACGCTGATGAACGGGCGCCACGAGGTCGACGCCGGGCGCTACCCGCACTTCGCCGAGCTCGCGGCGCGCTCGACCTGGTTTCGCAACGCGACGACGATCGCCAGCTACACGACCCGGGCGACGCCGGCGATCATGGATGGCGAGGATCCGCGCGGCAGGCTCCCCGTCGCCTCCGATCAGCCCCACAGCATCTTCACCCTGCTCGGCCGCAGCTACCGGATGAACGTCGACGAGACGGCGACCTCCGTCTGTCCGGCAAGCATTTGCCATCGCCCTGGTGGCGGCCGCGACGTCACCATTGGTGCAGCTGCGTCGGGTCGGTCGAATGGCCGCTTCCGGACGCGGATGCGCCAGCTCGTCTCCGACCTGCGGATCGTCTCCGAGCACCTGCTCCTGCCCGACGCCCTGGCGGCGAAGTTGCCCCCGGTCGACGAGACCTTCGGCGGCTTCGGCAACGGCGAGCAGGCAGGCGGCGACGGCCAGGGGGCCGGCGGAGTCGCGGTCCAGCAGCTCAACGAGACCGTTCGCCCCGGCGCCTTCACCAACCGCGACGCGACCTTCGCCCGCTTCGTCGACAGCGTCGAGGGCACCGCCAAGACGCTCAACCTGATTCACATCGAGATCCCCCATGTGCCCTGGGTCTATCTGCCCGATGGCCGCGAATACGAGACCCACGCCCCCGACCTGCCGCTTCACCACGGCCTCTGGGCGGCCAGCCAGTACGCGGTCGACTACGCCTACCTTCGCCACCTGCTCCAGGTGGGCTTCGCCGACAAGCTGCTCGGCGACCTGATCGCCCGGATGAAGAAGGTCGGCCTCTGGGACAGGGCGATCTTCGTCGTCACCGCCGACCATGGCGTCAGCTTCATCGCCGACAGCCAGCGGCGCGACCCTTCGACCGCCAACATCGGCAACATCGCCCACGTGCCGCTCTTCTTCAAGGCACCGGGGCAGTCGGCCGGCCGCGTCGAGGACGGCCACCGCTGCACCACCGACATCCTGCCGATGATCGCCAGGATCCTGCAGGTGAAGATCCCCTGGCCCGGTTACCGCTGCTCCGACACGGTCAGCGTCTCCAAGTTCGACGCCACGCCGCTGACGCTGCCGCTGGCCGAGCTGTTGCGAAAGCGCGAAACGGCGCTCAGGCGGATGCTCGGGCTGTTCGGCAGCGGCGACTGGCCGCAGGCCTACCGCTTCGGCCCCCACCCCGAGCTGGTCGGCGAGCAGGTCTCGGCGCTGCCGCGGGCGGCCGCCGGCTCGGCCCGCGTCTCGCTCGAGGACGACTTCGAGGCCGTGGATCCCAGCGCCAAGCGCCTGCCGGTGATCGTCCAGGGGACGGCCCGCGGGGTTCCTTCGGGGGCGCCGCTGGCGATCGCCGTCAACGGCCGCATCGAGGCGGTCGCCGAGAGCTTCGTCTACATGGGCGCGACGCGGGTGGCGGCGACGATCCCGCCGAACGCGCTGCGCCGCGGCCGCAACTCGGTCGAGGTCCTGCAGGTGTCGGGCTCGGCCGCAGCGCCCTCCCTGCGCTCGCTCGGTGGGGTCAACGCGAGCCGATGACTAGCGAAGCGCCGGTTCCGATGCGGATCGCCGAGATGGCCGACGCCCCGCGCGTCGCCCGCCTGATCGCCGCCTTCCGCGACTACTACGAGGAGGACGAGCCCAGCGACGAGGTCATCCACCGTGTCGTCCGGCGGCTGATTCGCGGCGGCGAGGCCGAGTTCCTGATGGCCGGCGAGCCGGCCTGCGGCGTCGCCCAGCTGCGCTACCGGACGTCGGTCTGGACGGGCTCGCTCGACTGCTGGCTGGAGGACCTGTTCATCGAGCGCGACGCCCGCGGCGGCGGCATCGGCCGGCGCCTGGTCGAGGCCTGCATCGAGCGAGCGAGGCAGCAGGGCTGCCAGCGAATCCAGCTCGACTGCAACGAGCGCAACCACAACGCGCTGAGCCTCTACGAGGCGGTCGGCTTCTCGAGCCGGACCGAGCGCTGGCAGGGCGGCCGCGACCTCTACCTGACCCGCCGCCTGGACGATGAGCCGCCCGCAGAGCAGGGCGGCGAGAGCTAGCAGCCGAGGAGCTTCGCGGCCTCGCGGAAGTTCTTCACGGTCGCCGTCGGCGCCTTGCGGCCGTCGAGCTTCTCGCCGTGACGGTTGACCCAGATCACCGGCACGTTCATCTTCAGAACGGGGGCGATGTCGTTGGTATAGCCGGAGCCGATGTGGAGCCAGCCCTTCTTGCCGCCGATGCGGCGGGCGCACTCCTTGAAGTGGACCGGATCGGGCTTGTAGCTGCGGACCTGCTGCGCGGTGACGACGAGGTCGAGGTCGGGGCGCAGGTGGCGGCGGGAGATGCCGAGCAGCTTGTCGTCGATGTTGGAGATGATGCCGATGTCGTACTTCTTGGCGAGTCGCTCCATCGCCGCGTTGGTCTCGCGGAAGGGCATCCAGCGCTCGACGCTGTCGGGCAGGAACTGGGCCCGCGAGGGCTCGAGCTCCCAGCCGATCTCGCCGGCCACCTTGACCGCCGTGCGCCGCAGCACCTCGGCGTAGAGCTCATACGAGCCGGCCATCACCTCCGCCTGGACCTCGAGGAAGCGGCTGAGCAGCGGGCCCGACTCGAAGCTGAAGCCGTCGCGCTTGGCCTCGGCCGAAAAGGCGTCGAGAATCCCCTTCTCCCAGTCGATCAGCGTCCCGTAGCAATCGGTCGTGACCCAGGTGATCTCCTTGGGGATGGCCATGGCAGCGCGGGATTATCCCAACTGAGGGGCTTTGCCGACCCCACCTACCTGCGAGCCGACCCCGCAAGGGCTGCTCTGAGCGGGCCGCCAACGCGATCGGATAGGTTTCGACGGCTTTGGACCTGCTCGAATACCAGGGGAAACAGCTCTTCGCTGCGCAGGGGGTCCCCGTTCCCGACGGACGCGCCGCCACCACCGTCGAGGAGGCGGTCGCGGCGGCCGAGGAGATCGGCTACCCCTGCGCGATCAAGGCGCAGGTGCTGATCGGCGGTCGCGGCAAGGCCGGCGGCATCAAGATCGCCAAGGACCGCGACGAGGCCCAGGCCCATGCCGAGGCGATCCTCGGCATGGACATCCGCGGCCCCCGCGGCGAGGGCCCGTTCACGGTCCACGAGGTCTGGGTCGAGGGCGGCTCCGACATCGCCGCCGAGTACTACGCCTCGATCATCCTCGACCGCGGTGAGAAGAAGGTGCTGGCGATGCTCTCGCGGATGGGCGGCATGAACGTCGAGGAGATCGCCGAGACCGACCCCGGCGCGCTCGTCAAGCGCCACGTCGACCCCGGCGAGGGATTCGACGCCGCCCAGGCGCGCCAGCTAGCCGTCGACGCCGGCATCGACGAGGACGTCCAGGACCAGGTCGCCGAGCTGCTTGTCAAGCTCTTCGAGGCTTTCAACGCCGCCGACGCGACGCTGATCGAGGTCAACCCGCTGATCGTCACGACCGATCGCGACGTCCTCGCCCTCGACGCCAAGGTCACGGTCGACAACAACGCCCTCTTCCGCCACGAGGAGCTCTCCGAGCTGCGCGACCTCTCGGCCGAGGACCCGCAGGAGCGGATGGCCAAGGAGAAGGGCCTGACCTACGTCAAGCTCGACGGCAACGTCGGCATCCTCGGCAACGGCGCCGGGCTCTGCATGTCGACGCACGACGTCGTCGCCCAGGCGGGCGGGCGGCCGGCGAACTTCCTCGACGCCGGCGGCGGCTCGAAGGCCGACGCGGTCGTCGACGCGCTCGAGGTCATCACCTCGGACGAGAAGGTCACCGCCGTGCTCTTCAACATCTTCGGCGGCATCACGCGCTGCGACGAGGTCGCCAAGGGGATCATCGAGGCGACCAAGCAGATCGACCTCGACCTGCCGCTCGTCGTCCGCCTCGACGGCACCAACTCCGAGGAGGGCCTGCAGCTGCTGGCCGACGCCGCGCTGCCCAGGCTCGAGGTCGAGAAGACGATGCTCGGCGCCGCCGAGCGCGTGGTCGAGCTGGCGAACGCGTGATGGCGAGGTGAGCTGATGGCGATCATCGTCGACAACGAGACCAAGCTCGCGATCAGCGGCCTGACCGGCCGCGAGGGAACCTTCCACGGCCTGCGCAACCGCGACTACGGCACCGACGTCGTCGCCGGCGTGACGCCCGGCAAGGGCGGCCAGGACGTCGAGGGCATCCCGGTCTTCGACTCGATCAAGGAGGCCGTCGACGAGCGCGGCGCCAACACCTCGATGATCTTCGTGCCGGCGCGCTTCGCCGCGGCGGCGATGGAGGAGGCGATCGACGCCGGCATCGGCACCGTCATCGCGATCACCGAGGGCATCCCGGTCCTCGACATGCTGCGCGTCTACTGGAAGGCCCGCGACGCCGGCGTCCGCCTGATCGGCCCCAACTGCCCCGGCGTCCTCTCGCCGGGCAAGGCCAACGTCGGCATCATCCCGGCACAGTTCTTCGACCCCGGCCGGATCGGCGTCGTCTCGAAGTCGGGGACGCTGACCTACCAGATCGGCAACGAGCTCAAGCAGGCCGGCGAGGGCAACTCGTCGATCGTCGGCATCGGCGGCGACCCGATCGTCGGCTCCGACTTCATCGACATCCTGGCGCTGTTCGAGGCCGACGACGAGACCGACCTGATCGTCATGGTCGGCGAGATCGGCGGCGACGCCGAGGAGCGCGCGGCGGAGTACATCGCCGAGAGCGTGACCAAGCCGGTCGTCGCCTACATCGCCGGCTTCACCGCCCCGCCCGGCAAGCAGATGGGCCACGCCGGCGCGATCATCTCCGGCTCCTCAGGCACGGCTGAGGCGAAGAAGCAGGCACTCGAGGCCAAGGGCGTCCGCGTCGGCAAGAGCCCGACCGAGGCGGCGCAGCTCGCGGTCGAAGCCATCGGCGCCCGAACGTAGATGGCCACCAAGCTCTACACGATGCCCGGATCGCATCCGGGAGCCGCTGTGGCGCTCGCCCTCGAGCGCAAGGGGATCCCCTACAGGCGAATCGACGTGATGATGCCGGCCTCGCTGCTGACGATTCGCTTGCGGGGTTTCCACGGCCGCACCGTGCCGGCGCTGAAGATCGGCCGCAAGCGCTTCCAGGGCTCGGTCGAGATCTGCCGTGCGCTGGAGCGGCTCGAGCCGGAGCCCCCGATCTACCCGGCCGACCCCGACCAGCGACGCCGCGTCGAGATCGCCGAGTCCTGGGGCGATGAGGTCCTGCAGCCGGCGGCACGGCGGATCAACGTCTGGGGGATGACCAGGGACCACGCCCCGGTCGCTCGCCAGATCGTCGACAGCCGCGAGCTCTACGACGCCAACATCATGATCCCGGCGCCGCTGGCGGCGGCGCTCGCGGGGCCGATGCTGAGCTGGTACAGCAGGGCGATCGGCGCCGACGACGATCGCGTCCATCACGACCTCGCCGAGCTGCCGTCGATGCTGGAGGGCGTCGATGCCTGGATCCGCGAGGGCGTCCTCGGCGGTGCCGAGCCCAACGCCGCCGACTTTCAGATCGCCTCGAGCGTGCGGCTGATGATGACGATGGAGGATCTTCGCGAGCCGCTCTCGGTGCGCCCGGCGGGCCGACTGGCGTTGCGGCTGCTGCCGCGCTACCCGGGCCACTCCGACGAGGTCCTGCCGGAGGATTGGCTGCAGCCGCTCCGTGCCGCACGCGTCGTCAATCCCGGCGCCGGCTGAGCCAGGCGCCGACCTATACTCGGCCGATGGCCGACCTGATCAGCTTCGCCCGCGGCGCCCCGAGCGCCGACATCCTGCCCGCCGAGGCCGTTCGCGAGGCCGCCGCGAAGGCGCTCGAATCAGATTGGGAGCGCGCCCTCTCCTACGGCGTCGGCATCGGCCATCCGGGGCTCTGCGAGTGGATCGCCGGCGAGCTGCACGGCATCGATGCCTCGCAGGTGATGGTCACCAACGGCTCGCTCGAGGCGGGAGCGATGCTCTTCGAGCATCTGCTCGGCCCCGGCGATCGGGTGATCGTCGAGCAGCCCTCGTACGACCGCACGCTGCTGCTGCTGCGCCGCCTCGGCGTCGAGCTCGTGCCAGTAGCTCTCCAGGACGACGGCATCGACGTCGACGGCGTCGAGGCGGCGCTGGCGGAGGGCCCGGTCAAGCTCGCCCACCTGATCCCCAACTTCCAGAACCCCGCCGGTTGCACGCTCTCGGCCGCGAAGCGCGCGCGGCTGGTCGAGCTCGCCAACGAGCACGACTTCTGGATCTTCGAGGACGACCCCTACCGGCTCGTCCACTTCGGCGAAGAGCCACCGCAGACCATGCTCGCCCTCGACGACGGCGACAGGGTGATCCATTCCTCGTCGTTCTCGAAGACGGTCAGCCCCGGCGTGCGCGTCGGCTACCTCGCCGGGCCCGCCGAGCAGATCGCCGAGCTCGCGACTCGAGCCAACGAGACCTACATCTCGCCGAACATGCTCGCCGAGTCGATCGTCTTCGAGCTCTGCCGCTCGGGTGGCCTCGCGAGCAACATCGAGTTCGTCCGCGAGGCGCTGCGCAGGCGCCGCGACGCCCTCGTCGGAGCGCTCGCCCAGGATCTGACCGAGGCCGACTTCGTCGTCCCCGGCGGCGGCTATTTCCTCTGGCTGACGCTCGCCGGCGAAGTCGACGCCGCCGAGCTGATGGCCCGTGCCGGCGAGGAGGGCGTCGCCTTCATCAAGGGCGCCGACTTCATGCTCGGGGGTGGCGAGTCGAGCCTGCGACTTTCGTTCGCAAGCGTTCCCGCCGAGCGAATTCCCGAGGGCGTAGAGCGCCTCGCCCGTGCTCTGGACCGCATGCGCTCGGGCGTCGCTGCCGCCTGAGCCGGCGGTCGATGCCTAGCCGCGGCCGACGACCCGCAGGTACTCCTGGTCGAAGGCGAAGCCTTCCTCGCCGAGCTTGTTTGCGGTCGAGAAGAGGTCGAGGAACTCGGCCCGCATCTCCTCCCACTGCTGCTTGTTGAGCCGCTCCTGCGCCGCGACCATCGGCCCGAAGTTGGCCTCCAGGAAGCTCACGTAGTCCTCGGCGGAGTCGGCCCTGAACTCGACCTGATGCCGCGTCAGCTCGAGCGTCAGGCCGGCCGGCGAGAGCAGCTTGCGGACGTGGCGCTCGTTGCCCCAGCGGGTGGGTGGCTGGGCGTAGGAGGGCGGCGGCGGCGCGTAGGCGCCGGAGATCTTGAAGAGCTGGCCGCCGACGCCGTCGGGCGTCCAGCTGGCGATGCCGATGCTGCCTCCCGGGCGCAGCACCCTGATCAGCTCGTCGGCCGCGCGCTGGTGGCGGGGGGCGAACATGACGCCGAAGACGGAGATGACGCAGTCGAAGCTGTCGTCGTCGAAGGGCAGCTCCTCGGCGTCGGCCTCGACCCACTCGACCGCGACGCCGGCCTTCTTGGCTCGCCGGCGTGCGGCGGTGAACCACTCCGAGGTGATGTCCGAGCCCGTTACGTTGGCGCCGCGCTCGGCGGCGCGGATCGCGGCGTTGCCGTTGCCGGTGGCGACGTCGAGGACATCCATTCCCTTCTCGATGCCGATCGCCTCGACGAGGTCGTCAGAGGCCGGCTGGACCAGCTTGGCGACCTCGCTCCAGTTGCCCGACGACCAGGTGCTGCGATTCGCTTCCCTCAGCTCGACTGGGTCCAACCCTCAACCTCCTCGGTTCGCTGCCGCTTGGGCTTGGCGCAGCCTAACCGCCAGAGTCGAGTTGCCGCCACCGCCAGGCGTGGTTCGTCGCGCCGCTCAGCGGCCGTAGCGATCGCGCGAGAGCTGCAGCTGCTCGGGCAGCGGCGGCCGCGGCGCCGGCGCCGGGTCGGCGCGGACCGAGACGGTCTCGGCGACGCTGCGGCTGACGGCGTGGCGACCGTCTTCGGAGGCGAGCACGACCTGGTCGTCGTCGCTCGACTCGAGCGTCGCGTCGAGCCCGGGCCGAAGCCCTGAGTCCTTGAGGTAGTGCAGCAGGTCCTCAGCCTCGTTCTCGAAGCGCAGGACGTGGACCTTGGCGCCGACCTCGACGTCGGCCAGCAGGCCGCCCTGCTCGCGGGCGCCTTCGACGATCGGGTGGCCATGGGGGCAGGTCGTCGCGTCGCCGATCGCCGCCCGCATCCGCTCCTCGAGCCGCGGCGACATCGCGTGCTCCATCCGCTCGGCCTCCTCGTGGACCTCGTCCCAGGGGATGCCGAGGACGTCTGTCAGGAAGCGCTCGATCAGCCGGTGGCGGCGGACGATCTGCTCGG
Organism: Solirubrobacterales bacterium; assembly: GCA_033856175.1. Classification (GTDB taxonomy): domain Bacteria; phylum Actinomycetota; class Thermoleophilia; order Solirubrobacterales; family 70-9; genus JAWVFK01. Next base: position 22,961 of record JAWVFK010000041.1, read on the forward strand.
CGTGGGCGCGGCCATCCTCGGTGAAGACGATCGAGCGGTCCTCGCCGCGGCTGACGTAGCCGTCGCTTTCGAGCCGGCCGATCATCTCGTGGACCGTCGGCGCCGAGAGCTGCATCGCCCGGGCGATGTTGGCGCCGGTGATCGGCAGCCCCGCCTCCATCAACCAGTACATGATCTGCAGGTACTCCTCCTCGGCGACGGTGACCTGGGAGGATTCCCCCGCTTTGCTGGTCGACTCCGCCACGCGCGCGATCATAACCGGGGCCTCGCGAGGCATCGGCCGGGCGACGGCGCGCGCCCTGGCCGCTCGCGGCGCCACGGTCGGGCTCCTCGCGCGCGACAAGGAGCGCCTGGAAGAGCTGGCCTCCGAGCTCGGCGACGGCGCCGTCGTCCTCGCCGCCGACGTCGCCAAGCGTGGTCCGCTCGAGCGCGCGATCGAGCGCTTCTGCCGCAAGGCCGGCGGCCTCGACCTGCTGATCGCCAACGCCGGCCTCGCCCGCTACGCGCCCTTTCCCGACCAGCCGATCGAGGACATCGAGCAGATGGTCAACGTCAACGTCCTCGGCACGCTCTACACGGTCAGAGCGGGCCTGACGCCGATGCTCGACCAGGCGAGCGGCCACGTGGTCGTCATCTCCTCCGGCGCGGGCCTGCGCGCCTTCCCCTCGGCCGCCGTCTACGGCGCGACCAAAGCAGCGGACCGAGCCTTCGCCGAAGCCCTCCGCCACGAGCTCTCAGGCACCGGCATCTCGGTAACGACGGTCTTCCCCGGCGAGGTGGCAACCGACCTCCACGAGGGCCGAGAGACCCGACTCCCCGACTGGCGCAACAGCAACGAGGCGATCGAGCCGGAGACCGTGGCCAAAGCCCTGATCGAGGCGGTCGAGTCAGACCAGCGCGCCGTCTACATCCCCGCCGCAATCAGGGTCCTCGGCCTCAACAGCCTGGCCCCAAAGCTCACGGACCGCCTCCTCGCGTCATTGAGGGGCGCCACGGCGGCCCCACGCCGCGACTAGCACCTGCCAGAAATGAGGGCGCTGGCGCCTCTCGGGCGGGTGGCGCCGAAAAAAATGGGCGCCGAGGAACGCCGGTACCGCAGGTGTCCATTTTTTTCGGTGACAGGACCCGCCCGCCACTAACGCTGATCCCTAGTCGCGACGAGCCAGCGTCGAGACGATCGCCTCGTAGACCCCGGCCCCCATCCGCCCCTCGGTCACGGTGACGTTGTCCCGCGCCGCGACCGCCTCGCGCACGCCCGGATCCCGCTCGGGCCCGTTCGCCGGCACGAAGAAGTGGCCGACGACGGAAGCCACCTCGACGTCCTCGAGCGAGTCGCCGAGCCCGATGCACTCCTCGGGCGAGTAGCCGCGAGCCCGCATGTGGGCGGCGACGCCGTTGGCCTTGCTCGCCAGCTTCGGCACGAGGTGGTAGCAGTGGGCAATCTCGATGCCCTCCATGCTGCGGTTGATCGTGCCGTTGTCGAGCAGGCGGACGTCGTCGTGGCCGTTCTCGGCCAGCAGCGCGTTCGCCTCGTCGACGTCGATCAGGCCGCGGAAGAGGAAGGAGAACTCGCGGTTGGTGTGCCAGGGCGAGTGCTCCTCGAAGCGGCCGGCGTAGCTGCGCAGCAGCAGGTCGGGGGAGCCGCCGGCGCCGATCTTCTCGAAGACGGTGCCCTGCTCGTCGGGCACGAGGTCGCCGGTCAGCAGCGTCCGCTCGCCGTCGACGACGAGGACGCAGCCGGTCTCGCAGACGTAGGCGGTCTGGCCGAGCAGGCGCGCGTCCTCGAGCACCTGGGCCTCGCGGCGGCCCGAGGTGACGACGATCTCGACGCCGGCCCGGTGGCAGGCCTCGACGGCGCGGATCGGCAGCAGCGAGAACTCGCCGTCGGCGTCGCGCAGCAGCGAGCCGCCGAGCCCGAGCAGGGTCCCGTCGAGGTCGACGTATGCGCAGCGCAGGGCCATTCGGGCCCCAACGCTATCCACTGCGCCGCGCCCGCCGGTTACCGTTGCCCGGTGGCCCTGCGCTGGAAGCTCTCCGACCGCACGCTGACCCTCGCCGAGCCTCTCGCCGCCGGCATCGTCAACGTCACCGTGGACTCGATGTACGAGGGGGCCCGCAGCGGCACGCCGCAGCAGGCGGTGCTCGACGGCGTCGCCCTCGCCGAGCAGGGCTTCGACCTGATTGACATCGGCGCCGTGGCGGCGCGCTCGGGCCCGCCGGTGCCGGCCGCGGAGGAGGCGGCGCGCCTGGCGCCGGCGGTCGCGGGTCTCAGCGCGGCGGTCGAGCAGCCGATCAGCGCCGACACCTTCTCGCCGGCGGTCGCCGCGGCGGCGCTCGACGCCGGCGCCGTGGCGATCAACGACATCGGCGGCGGCGGGCCGGAGATGTTCGAGCTTGTCGCCGAGCGCGGCTGCGGCTACGTCCTGATGCACATCGAGGGGCTGCCGCGCCAGGATCGCCGGCCGCCGGCCTACGAGGACGTGGTGGCCCACCTGGTCGAGTGGTTCGGCGAGCGGATCGAGCAGGCCGTGGCGGCGGGAGTCGCCGAGGAGCAGATCGTCGTCGACCCCGGCCTCGACTTCGATCTCTCGCTCGCCGACGACGTCGAGATCCTGCGGCGGCTGCCGGAGCTGCACGCGCTCGGACGGCCGCTCTACGTCTCGCTCTCGCGCAAGGACTTCCTCGGCGCTCTGGTCGCCGGGTCCTGGGAGCAGCGAGTCGGCGCCGATCAACGCGAGTGGGCGACGGTGGCGGCGACGACCCTCGCCGTAGCCGCGGGCGCTCAGCTGCTGCGTCTCCACGATCTCAGCGCGCTGCAGGCGCTTCGTGTTGCCGGCCGCGTCTGCGGCGGCGCCGCGGACGGGGCGACGATCGGCTCATGAGCAAGGCCGCCCTCAGCAGCGAGCCCTGGGCGGCCGTCCTCGCCGCCGGGATCGGCGACCAGCGGCTCGTCGCCGAGAGCGAGGAGGGCTCGCGCGCCGCCCGGATGGTGGCGCTGCCGAAGTCGATCGATCCGGCGCTGCGCGACGCTCTCGCCGCGGCGGGGATCGAGCGCCTCTATGCCCACCAGGCGGCGGCGCTGGAGGCGGCGCGGCGCGGCAACCTCGTCGTCACCAGCGGCACCGCCAGCGGCAAGTCGCTCTCCTTCAACCTGCCGGTGCTCGACGAGCTGGCGCGGGACCCGAAGACGCGGGCGATCTACCTCTACCCGACCAAGGCCCTCGCCCAGGACCAGGCGCGAAAGCTCTCCGAGCTGCGCGCGCCGAACCTCGTCCACGCGATCTACGACGGCGACACTCCGCGCGAGGACCGGCCGGCGATCCGCCGCCGCTGCAACCTCGTCCTCTCCAACCCCGACATGCTTCAGATGGGGGTGCTGCCGCACCACCAGCGCTGGGGCGACTTCCTCGCCAACCTCGGCTGGGTCGTCATCGACGAGGCCCACACCTACCGCGGCGTCTTCGGCTCCCACGTCGCCAACGTCCTGCGGCGGCTGCGGCGGATCGCCCGCCTCTACGGCGCCTCACCGCGATTCATCGCCGCCTCGGCGACGATCGCCAACCCGCGCGAGCTGGCCGAGCGGCTGACCGGCGAGCCCTTCGAGCTGATCGACGACGACAGCGCCCCGCGCGCCGGTCGCCGGATCGCGATCTGGAACCCGCCGCTGATCGACGAGGCAGCCGGCATCCGCCGCTCGGCGATCTCCGAGGCCGCCGACGTGCTGGCGGCACTCGTCGGCGAGAACGTGAGGGCGATCTGCTTCCTGCGCAGCCGCCGCGGCATCGAGCTGATCCTGCGGATGACCCAGGACAGGCTGCGCCAGAGCGGCCGCGGCGCGCTCGCCGAGCGGATCGCCCCCTACCGCGCCGGCTACACGCCCCAGCAGCGGCGCGACATCGAGGCCCGGCTCTCCTCGGGCGAGCTGCTCGCCGTCGTCGCGACCGACGCGCTCGAGCTCGGCATCGACGTCGGCGAGCTCGACGCCGCGCTCGTCGTCAACTTCCCCGGCACCGTCGCCAGCCTGCGCCAGATGTGGGGCCGTGCCGGGCGCCAGCGGCGCGGCCTGGCTCTCTACATGGCGGGCCAGGACGCCCTCGACCAGTTCTTCTGCCGCCATCCCCAGGAGTTCCTCGAGCGCCCGGTCGAGGCGGCGATCCTCGATCCCCGCAACGAGCAGATCCGCTTCCAGCACCTGATCGCCGCTGCCCACGAAGCGCCGCTCGGCGCCGACGACGCCGAGGTCTTCGACGACGACTGGAACGAGTGGGCCGAGCGGCTGGTCAGCGTCGGCGAGCTGCGCGAGGCGCGAGGCCACTACCTGCCGCGGCGCCCCGACGCCTTTCCGGCCGGCCGGATCTCGCTGCGCTCGGCGTCGGCCGACGCGGTCGGGGTCATCGACGCCTCCTCGGGCGAGCTGCTGGGGACCGTCGAGGCCGAGCGCGCCTTCACAACGGTCCATCCCGGGGCGATCTACCTCCATCTCGGCCGCTCCTACGAGGTCGCCGAGCTCGACATCGGTGGGCGCAGGGCGATCGTCAAGCCGTTCGACGGCGACTACTACACGCAGCCGAAGAAGGAGACCGAGGTCTACATCGATCGCCTCGCCGAGACCCGCGCGACCAGCGGCGTCGAGCTCGCCTTCGGCGCCGTCTCGGTCACCGAGCAGGTGCTCGCGTTCCAGCGCAAGCGCCTGATCGACCACGAGGTGATCGACATCGTCTCGCTCGACCTGCCCGAGCAGAGCTTTCCGACCCAGGCACTCTGGTACACGCTGCCGGGCCCGCTCGCCGGCGAGCTGCCGCCCGAGGTCCTGCTCGGCGCCCTCCACGCCAGCGAGCACTCGCAGATCGCCGTCCTGCCACTGATCGCGATGTGCGACCGCTGGGACATCGGCGGCCTCTCGACCAACGTCCACTCGCAGACCGGCAGGCCGACGATCTTCATCTACGACGGCCATCCGGGCGGCATCGGCATCAGCCGCCAGGGTTTCGACGGCTTCGAGCGCCTCGTCGGCGACGCCCTGCGACTGGTCGCCGAGTGCCCCTGCGCCGAGGGCTGCCCCTCCTGCGTCCAGAGCCCGAAGTGCGGCAACCTCAACGAGCACCTCCACAAGGCCGGCGCGATCGAGCTGATGGAGCAGATGCGAGCGGCGGGCGAGCCAGAGCAGACGGCGGCGGACTAAGGCCAGCGGGCGCGGAGGGCGAGGATCTGCCAGGCGTGCGACCAGGCGAGCGGGGTCGTCGAGAGCGGCAGGCCGCTGGTCAGGCCGACGCGTTCGGGCAGCAGGCCCGCTGGAGTTGCGGCGCGGTGGAGGGCTTCGAGCAGGTGGTTGGCGGCTTTGCGATCGCCAAGCCGTGCGAGGGCGGCGGCGCTCCAGGCCGTCGCGGCGGTCCACGGGTTCGGCCCCGGCCATCGTTCCGCGGGCCTGATGCCGTAGAGCGTGGCGTTCGATGCCAGGCTGGCGAGCGTTCTCGCGATCGTCGGGCGCAGCGCCGGTCGGCCGAACGGGACCACCGCCCAGGCTGCCGCCGAGTCGAGGCCCGAGGCGGAATCGCCGCCGTGGCGCGAGAGGCCGCGCGGCGAGGCGAAGCTCCGCATCAGCGCCGCATCGGACAGCCGCGACGCCACCGCGTTGCCGAGGTAGTCGGCGCTCTCGCCGTCGCGCTCCCGGTAGTCCTGGCGACCGCGCCAGGGCGGGCGAGGCCGTTTGTCCGCCCGCAGCCTCGTGGCACGGGCGGCGGCCTCGATCCAGGCAGCGCTGTCGCCCGGCGCCGGCCGGCCGTCGTCGACGACCGAGCCGTCAGCCTGGAAACGGGCGCCGGCCGACGGGTCGAGCCCAAGCAGGAACCGCGCGACCCGGCGCGCCTCGTCGGCATAGCCGCTGGCCGCCAGCGCAATGGCTCCCGTCGCCGCGTCGCGAGGCCAGACGTAGGCCCAGAAGTCGCGCGGGCCGGCGATCTGGGCGCCTGTCTGGCGGTCGGTCAGCGCACGCAGAACGAGCAGCGAGCGTTCGTATGCGGCCCGCGTCCAGGCCGGCGTCCCCTTGCCGAGCGGTCTTGCGCGGGAGAGCCAGCGCCGGTCGGCGGCGAGGGCCCGGTGAATGACCTCGCCGGTGGTGGTCCCTCGCGACGATCCGTGAAACGAGCAGAGAACCTCGAGCCCGTTCGAGAGCCTGCGCTCGGCGCAATGTCGAGCGACGTCGCCGAGCCGCAGGCGGACCCGGACCGGCAGCCCCGCCGGGGAGCTCGTGACGATCCGGCGGGCGAAGACCGCTCGGCGCGGGTCGACGGCGTCGGTCAGCTCGACGTTTGCCGCGCCGAAACGAGCTCTCGTCACGAGGACGTTCGAGCCGCGCCGGTAGCGCTGGGTCTGGTCGCGTCCCTGCCACAGCGGCCTCGTGCCGCTGCGCCCGACCTCTATATCCGCGGTCAGGACGTTCGTCGCAGCAACGGAGCCGGCGAGCTGGCGCCGGAACGGGACCGAGACCAGCGGCGTCCCGGCGGGCCCCGGGGAGCGAAGCTCGACGATGTCGCCGTAGGCGTCGACGGCGGCGGTCAGCCCACCGCTGCCGAGCACCGCGGTGCCGAGGAAGGGCGCCGGTTGGCCTGGGATCGCGGCCGGCGTGCGCGGGTCGGCGCGGCTCGATCCCGAGACGAGGCCGGCGAGCAGGAGCGGCCAGACGAGGATGGTGAGGCGACGCGGGTGCACGCCCGCAAGCTAGACGAGCCGATCAGTCCCGCTAGCCTTCTCCTCCGCTACCAGGCGAGGTAGCTCAGTTGGTAGAGCACACGACTGAAAATCGTGGTGTCCCCGGTTCGATTCCGGGCCTCGCCATCCAGGCTCCCCGGGATCGAACCGGGGACCACCGCTCGCCCTCCGGGCTCGCTACGGTTCGATTCCGGCCCTCGCCATCACTTGACCCGCAGCTTCTCCTGGAACTCGTAGGGGAAGTCGCCCTCGGGGTAGCTGGCGCTCTTCAGCAGCTTGTAGTGGGTGCCGAAGTAGCGGTTGAAGACGAAGCGCAGCGTGTTGACCGTGTTCGGGGGCTGAGCTATGCGGCTTCCTTTGATGCCCGGCAGGTACGACGCGCTGAGCCCCTTGACTCGTATGTCGAGCGCCGCCGGCTCCCCGAAGGTCTCGGAGTTCGCCTGAAATCCCTCGTCGGCCTGGATGACGATGATCGGCCGGGTCTTCGAGTGGGCCAGGATCGTGTCGACCGTTTCGAGCAGCTGCCGGTTCACATACTGGACCTGCTGCTGGAAGTAGCGCATGCCCAGCCTCGAGCCGAGGTCGTCCTCCGATTGGCTCGGGAAGGTCACGGCTTTGCCCGCTGCGGAGAGGACGTACGGATCGTGGGGCAGCAGCGTGTGGAAGACGACGAACTTCGGGCCGGCGGTCTGCGGCAACCTGTTGAGCGCCGAGAACTGCGACCGGATGCTGTGCCGGAAGCGCTCGTTCATCGCAGCCTGGTTGAAGCCGATCGGCCCTCCGATCAGGCGCAGAAAGCTCTTTTGCAGCCACAGGTTCTCGAAGCTGTCGGGCGGCGCCAGGGGGGAGATGTGCGGGTTTGAGCCGGCGAACGTGACCTCGTCGGTGTCGAGGTGCAGATACCGGTACCCGAGCGTCTTCAGCAGCTGCGAGGCGCGGTTGTCCTCGATCAGCCGCTTGACCGGCCGGACGTCCTGAGACTTCGCTCCGAGGATCCGCGGCAGCCCGCTGAGGTAGTCCATGTTGAGCGCTGCGGAGATGTTCGACTCGCTGTCGGAGTAGGGGCTGCGCGATTGGGGGGAGAGGGCGAACCCGCGCGCCTCGAGCTGGCGGATGAAGGGCCCGTCGTCGTAGTGGAAGTACTTGCGCAGGACGTCCGGGCGTGGGTAGTCGTCGGGGACGATGAAGTAGATGTCCGGGCGCGGCGTGCCGCTCGCGGGAGTCGGCTTCGGCAAGCTCGTCGGCCAGATGCGGGGATCGGAGATCGCGATCGCCGGATGGTCTGACTGGTACGCCGCGACCTTGGCGGCCGCGGGCAAGGCCAGGACGGCGGCGCCGACGCTGACGATCAGGGCGAGGCTGACGAGTGACCGTCTCGTTCTGGCGATCGCGAGGCCGGCCGCCCCCAGCAGCGCCACCCACAGAGCGAAGAAAACCCAGTCGCTCAGGCCGAGCCCAGAGAGGTTCTCGGAGGCGACCCCGTAGTAGAAGAAGCCGACCACGACCAGCGACGCCAGCGCACCCGCCTTCGTCGCCCGTCGGGTGATCAGCCAGAACAGCCCGAAGAGAGCGGCGCCGGCCACGACGCAGAGGATGAGGGGAACCCAGAGGACGCTCAGCTCCACCTCCGGCTGGTTCTGCTCGAACAGCGAGAGCAGGGGGAAGGCTGCGAAGAGGATCGGCTGCAGGAACGAGCCGATCCGGGCCATTGTCTGGGTCAACGGGGGTTCTCCTTCGACGCCGCTGTCACGATCGCCTGACCTTACGAGAGCGAATGTGAACGTTCCCTGAAAGCGGCGCACGGGCCGGTCCCGAGCAGCACGCCGGCACGAGCTGCTGCGGCCTTACGCGGCCCGGCCGTAGACCGGGATCGCCGCGCCCGACGTCGCCGCCGAGTCCGGCGAGCAGAGGTAGGCGATCAGCTTGGCGATCTGCTGTGGTGGCACCCAGGTCGAGTGGTCCGCGTCTGGCATCGAGGCCCGGTTGGCCGGCGTGTCGATCACGTTTGGCAGCACAGCGTTGACGCGAATGCCGTCGCCGCGGTACTCGACGTCGAGCGCCCGCACCATTGCCAGCACGGCGGCCTTCGACACCGAGTAGGCGAGGCCGCCGCTGAAGGGCTCGAGCGCCGTCTTGGTGCCGATGCAGACGATCGAGCCTTCGCCGCTCTCCACCATGCCGGCGAGGGCGGCGCGGCTGGTCAGGTAGGCGGTCGTCAGGTTGAGCTTCAGCATCCGCTCGAGGTCGGCGGGATCGGCCTCGTGGGTTCGCGGCCCCGCGGCGAAGCCGCCGACCAGATTGACGAGCCCCGTCAGGGGCCGGCCCGCGCCCGCCTCGCTGACCGCCGCGGCCGCGCCGTCCTCGCTCAGCAGGTCGGCCTGGACCAGTCTCAACCTTTCGCTGCCGAGCTCGGCCTCGAGGCGGTCGCGCTCGGCGTCGACGATCCAGGTCGAGGCTACGTGGGCCCCCGCCTCCAGCAGCTCGGCGACGACCGCCTGGCCGAGCGCTCCGGTTCCGCCGGTGACGAGCACCGTGCCTTCGATCTCGGTCACCGTCAGCTGCTCGGCCTGGGGGGCGACTTCATGACGAGCCAGACCTTATCCCTGAGAGGCAAAAGGCCGAAATCGCGCCGTCCGCCGCTCTCTCTAACTTGAATTCGAGATGACCGATCAGAGCCCACTCTCAGCCGCGCCGCAGGCCTCGCTCGACGCGAGCCTCCACGCCCCCCTCGAGGTTGAGGTCGAGCAGCCGCCGCTCGCCGCCGCACCGGCTGAGGCCGGCGTCAAGATCGGCGATCTCGTCGCCGGCCAGACGCTGACGACGATCCTCGCCGTGCGCGAGCGTGAGCTGCGGCAGAAGAGAAACGGCGAGCCCTTCCTCAAGCTGATGCTCGGTGACTCGAGCGGGACCGTCGAAGCCGTCGCCTGGGAGGATGCCGAGGCCCTCTACGGCCTCGCCCAGCCGGGCTCAGCGCTCCACGTCGCCGGCGTCTTCGAGCAGAGCGATCGCTGGGGCTCGAAGATCAAGCTGACCGGTCTCCGCGTCGCCGCGGCCGATGAGTTCGACGCCGCCGACCTCGCCGCCGGTCCCGCGGTCGAGGCCGATCGGCTGACCGCCGACCTCCGCGACCTGATCGAGACGATCCAGCACCCTCAGCTGCGCGAGCTGCTCGACCGCATCCTCGGTGAGGCCTCGCCCACCTGGGCCCGCTTCCGCGAGGCGCCCGCCGCCAAGCACTACCACCAGGCCTACCGTCACGGGCTGCTCGAGCACACGCTCTCGGTCGCCCAGGCGGTCAGCGCCGCCGCGGCCTACTTCCCTGGCATCGACCGCGACGTCGCCGTCACCGGCGCGATCCTCCACGACATCGGCAAGACCCAGGCCTACAACGACGATCCGCTGGCGATCGACCTCACCGACCTCGGCCGCCTCCAGGGCGAGATCCCGCTCGGCTACTACCTCGTCCGCCGCCAGATCGAGGAGATCGACGGCTTCGACCCGGCCCTCGCCCAGCACGTCCTCCACATCGTCCTCTCCCACCACGGCGCCCTCGAGCACGGCTCACCCGTCGTCCCGGCAACCCGTGAGGCCTCCCTCGTCCACGCGCTCGACAACCTCGGCGGCAAGCTCGGCAGCTTCGACCGCCTCGAGCGTGCGCTGCCCGAGGGCGAGTCATGGTCGCGGTATGACCGGGCGATCGAAGGCTCAGCCTTCTTCGCCTCGCGCGCGGCCTGACACTGGCCTGAGGGGGCGCAAAATGCGGGAATAGAGGCCGCTCGGAGGGGGTGGCTCGGCCGGGCCTGACTATTCTCACCCCGATGGCCAAGGACACCGAGAAGCTGATCCGCCAGCTCTCGCTGATCTCGTTTCTGATGGCGCAGGGGAGACCCGTCTCCGCGCTCGAGATCAAGCGCGAGGTCGAGGGATACAGCGACATGAACGAGGACGCCTTCGCGCGGCGCTTCTACGCCGACCGCGCCGAGCTCGAGAGCCTCGGCATCGTCCTCCAGGTCGAGAAGCCCGGCGAGGGCTTCTTCGAGGCCGAGCTCTACGCGCTGCCGCCGGAGAACTACTACCTGCCGGCGATCGAGTTCGCCGACGGCGAGCTGGCCGCCCTGCAGACCGCGCTCTCGCTGCTCGACGGCCGCTTCGCCTATGCCGAGCCGCTGCGGCTGGCCCTGCAGCAGGTCTCCTGGGGCCGGCCGAGCCCGCTCGGCGCCAGCGAGCCGCGCTCGGTCGAGATCTCGATGACCGCCTCGGCCGGCGGCCGCGAGCTCTCGCAGCGGCTCTCCAAGGTCGAGACGGCGATCTCGCGCCGCAAGACGATCGAGTTCACCTATTACACGATGCAACGCGACGAGGAGGCCAAGCGCCGGGTCAACCCGTACCACCTCGTCTACAAGGGCGGCCAGTTCTATTTGATCGGCCACTCGCACGAGCGCGACGACGTCCGCGTCTTCCGGCTCTCGCGGATCCGCGGCAAGGTCTCCTACGCGACCAAGGCCGAGCACGACTTCAACCCGCCCGAGAGCTTCGAGCGCCGCGACTACGCCCACCGCGCCGACTGGCAGATGGGCGAGACCGAGGGCCGCGCCAAGATCTTCCTGCGCGAGCGGATCGCCTGGCTGATCGAGCGCGACTTCGGCGAGTACGGCGACGTGCGCACGGCGAAGGCCGCCGACGGCGCTTCGGGCAAGGGCAAGGTCTTCGAGACCGACTACGCCTCGACCCGTGAGCTCGTCTCCTGGATCCTGCGCTGGCGCCGCAACGCGGCGATCCTCGAGCCGCGCGAGCTCGCCGACGAGGTCGATCGCCGCCTCGAGCTGCTCGAGCAGCGCCATCGCGACGACTTCGAGATCGCCGCGCCCGTCAAGCCAACCCGCGCCCCCGCGGCCCGCGCCAGCCGCTCCAACGGCAAGGCCGAGAACGCGATCCGCCCCGAGCGCTTCGCCCGCCTCGTCACCCTCGCGGGCTTCCTGATCGACGCCGCCAAGCGCGGCGAGCGCCTCTCGATCCCCGATCTCTGCGAGCGGCTGAACCTCTCGCCGACCGAGCTGCGCGAGGACATCGACGTCCTCAACGTCGTCAACTTCGGCGGTGGCACCTACGTCCTCTACGCCGAGATCCAGGGCGACGAGATCGAGGTCGACTCCGAACCCTACGGCGACAACTTCTCGCGACCGGCGCGGCTGCTGCCGCTGGAGGCCAAGGCCCTGGTCGCCGCGATCGACCTCTTCGGCGATCACCTGCCGCAGTCCGGCCTGCAGAGCTCGCGCAAGAAGATCGTCGCCGCGCTCGGCCACGACCCGGCCGAAGAGGGTCTCGAGATCGCCCCGAGCGGCGACGACTCCGAGGTCGCGCGGATCGTCAACCGGGCGATCCTCGAGCGCCGCATCCTCGAGCTCGACTACTACAAGGAGAACGAGGACCAATTCACCAAGCGCGAGGTCGAGCCCTACCGGCTCGAGAACGGCCGCGAGGGCTGGTACGTCGAGGTCTTCGACCCCAAGCCGGACGCGATCCGCCATTTCAAGCTCGACCGCATCCGCGAGGCGAAGGTCTCCGAGCGCAGCTTCGAGCCCCGGCCCGAGGTCGTCGAGCAGGCCGCGCTCGAGGGCTGGCTGACCGACGGCGAGGTGCCGACGGCGAACGTCGCCCGCGTCTGGGTCTCGCCCGAGCGAGCCCGCTGGGTACGCGAGGAGCGCAACGTGATCGAGGAGCTCGCCGACGGCGCCGTGATCGTCGAGGTCCCCTATGCCGGCAGCTCATGGCTGATCCGCGAGATCCTCAGCGGCGCCGGCGACCTCGTCGTGCTCAAGCCGGCCGACGCGCGCGAGGCGATCCTCGGCGAGGTCGGCGCGGTCGAGCAGGCAAACGCCGCCTGATCTCGACATAGCCCGCCTCGTCGCCCCGAACCCGGGGCCGATGACGCTCGAGGGGACCAACAGCTACCTCGTCGGCCGCGAGCCCTGCTGGCTGATCGACCCCGGCCCCGACGACGACGGCCACGTCGAGGCTCTCGGCGCCGAGGCCGAGCGTCGCGGCGGCCTCGCCGCGGTCGTCCTCACCCACGGCCATCGCGACCACGCCGCCGCCGCCGAGCGCTTCGACGCCCCGGTCCTCCGGCCCACCAACGGCGAGGCGGTCGGCCCGCTGACGGCGCTCGCCACCCCGGGCCATGCGCCCGACCACGTCTGCCTCGTCTCGGGCCCGGTCTGCTTCTGCGGCGATCTTCTGCTCGGCCACGGCTCGAGCTTCGTGCCGCCGCGCGAGCACGGCGGCTCGCTCGCCGAATACCTCGCCTCGCTCGAGCGGCTCGCCGCCTGCGACCTCGACGTCCTCCACCCGGGCCACGGACCGCCGATCGACGATCCCGCGGCCAAGATCACCGCCTACCTCGAGCACCGCCGCATGCGCGAACGCCTGCTCCTGGCGGCACTGGAGAGCGGCGAGCGCTCGCGGGCACGGCTGCTGGACATCGCCTGGGAGGACGTCCCGGCCGAGTTGCGCAGCGCCGCGGCGGTCGTCATGGAGGCGCACCTCGAGAAGCTCGGCGACGAGGGCCGCTTGCCGGTCGATCTCGCCGACTGATATCTAACTCTGCATGCGACCGAGCAGAATCGCCGCAGCAGCCGTGGCTGGCACGCTGGCGGCGCTCGGCGGCGTCTGGTACCAGCTGCTGCGCCGCCCGCTGCCGAAAACGCGAGGCACGCTGCGGGTCGAGGGGCCCGAGGGCCCGATCGAGATCTCGCGCGACCGCCACGCCGTGCCCCATGTCCGCGCCCAGAGCGAGCGCGACGTCTGGTTCGGCCAGGGCTTCTGCATCGGCCAGGAGCGGCTCTGGCAGATGGACTTCTACCGCCGCGCCGCCAGCGGCCGGCTCTCCGAGATCGCCGGCGAGCAGACGCTGCGAACCGACCGCTTCATGCGGACCCTGGGGCTGCGCCGGGTCGCCGAGCGAGAGGCCGAGGAGCTCGACGCCGATCTGCGCCGCCTGATGCAGGCCTACTGCGACGGCGTCAACGCCGCCGCGGCTGCTGCCGGCGCTCTGCCGATCGAGTTCCAGCTGCTGCGGATCGACTTCCAGCCCTGGCGGCCGGTCGACATGCTGACGGTGACCAAGCTGCTCGGCTTCGGGCTCTCGACAAACTGGGAGCGCGAGCTGCTGCGGGCCGAGATGGCGCGCGAGCTCGGCGAGGAGCTGGCCGAGCGGCTCGAGCCGCGCTACCCGCGGGGCAATCCCGTCGTCCTCGAGCCCGGCGAGGGCTACAGCGGCGACGGCCTCTCGATCGTCGAGCAGATCGACGCGGTCAAGAGGGACCTAGGCCTGGCGCTCGAGGCGAGTGGCTCGAACAACTGGGCCGTCAGCGGCGAGCGCTCTGCCACCGGCACGCCGCTGATCGCCGGCGACCCGCACCTCTCCCCGAGCATGCCGGGCATCTGGTTCCAGATCTCGCTGCAGCTGGGCGATCGCTGGGTCCGCGGCTGCGCGCCGCCGGGGCTGCCGGGCATCTACCTCGGCCAGAACAACGACGTCGCCTGGACGTTCACCAACGTCATGGCCGACGTCATGGACCTCTTCGTCGAGCGGATCGAGGGCGATGAGTACGAGTTCGAGGGCGAGCGCCGCCCGCTGCAGGTGATCGCCGAGGAGATCCGCGTCAAGGGGCGCGACGAGCCCGAGCTGCTCGAGGTCCGCGCGACCCACCACGGGCCGATCGTCAACGACTTCCTCGGCGCCGACGACGAGCAGCCGCTGGCGCTGCGCTGGAGCGCCTGGGACAACCCGGGCGTCACCGCGAGCCAGTTCGCCGTTCTCGACGTCGCCTCTGGGCCCGAGTTCGTCGCCGCGGTCAGCGACTTCGCATTGCCGGTGTCGAACCTCGTCTGGGCCGATCGCCACGGCGACATCGGCTACAAGCTGATGGGCAGGCTGCCGCGGCGGCGCGGCGGCTGCCCCGACCTGCCGAAGCCGGGCTGGACCGGAGAGCACGAGTGGGACGGCTACGTCGCCTACGAGGAGATGCCCGAGCTGACGAACCCCGACGCCGGCTACGTCGTCACCGCCAACAACCGCATCGTCGGCGACGACTTCCCCCACCACATAACGAGCGACTACCTCGACGGCTATCGCGCCGCGCGGATCGAGCAGCTGATCCGGTCGCGCCCGGTCCACGACGTCGAGGACTTCGAGGCGATGCAGTCGGATCTGCTGTCGATCCCGGGCCTCGAGACCGCTCAGCGGCTGCACCGGCTGGCGCCTCGCGACCAGCGCGAGGTCAGCGCGCTCGAGCGCCTGGCCAGCTGGGACGGCCGCATGGACGCCGACAGCATCGGCGCGACGATCTACCAGGCCTTCGTGCTGCGGCTGGCCCACGACTTCACCCGCGCCGCGATCGGCGACCGCGACCTCTCCGAGCGCTGGCTCGACCGCGCCGACAACGCCTTCATGGCCCACGTCACCTCGCCCTGGCGCTGGCAGGCGCGGCTGATGGAGCTCTGGGACGAGGGCGACGAGGAGCTGATCGGCCGGCCCTGGGACGAGCTCGCCCTCGACGCGCTGCGCGGCGGGCTCGACTATCTCGAGGACCGCTTCGGCGCTGACCCCGACTGCTGGCGCTGGGGCCACGTCCACGAGATGGAGTTCCCGCACGCGCTCGGCAGTGTCAACCCGCTGTTCTCGGCGCTCTTCAACCGCCGCCTCGAGGCCGGCGGCGCCCAGGAGACGGTCTGCCAGATCGCCTACGACCCCAACGGGCCGTTCCGCGCCGTCTGGGCCCCGAGCTGGCGGATGGTCGCCGACCTCGGCGATCCCTCGCGGTCGCGCTGGCAGGCCTTCACAGGGCAGTCAGGCCACCCCGGCAGCAATCACTACGACGACCTCCAGGCGCCGTGGCTCGCCGGCCGCACGCAGGCGATGGCGGGCGAGGCCCCCTGGAAGACCCTGACACTGATGCCCGCGTGAGCCGCCGCGACCAGATCAAGCTGAGCGATGACGAGCTGCGCGAGCTGCTCGAGGGTGAGCGCATCGTCACCGTCGCCTCCGCCGGCAGCCGTGGCTGGCCCCACCTGATGCCGCTCTGGTACGTGCCTCGCGACGGCGAAGTCTGGATCTACACCTACGCCAAGTCGCAGAAGGTCCGCAACCTCGAGCGCAACCCGCGGGCGACGCTGCTGATCGAGACCGGCCACGACTACGACCAGCTGCGCGGGGCGATGATCGAGGCCGAGGCCGAGATCGAACGCGATCCCGCGGCGGTCTTCGAGCTCGCCAAGCAGCTGACCCTCCGCTACGCCGAGGGCCTGGAGACGATCGAGGGCGACGCCGCGGCTGCGCTCGAGGCTCAGGCGCGCAAGCGGGTCGGTGTCCGCTTCCGGGCGCTGCGCACCGCGACCTGGGACCACCGCAAGCTCGGCGGCGTCTACTAGTGGGGGCCCACTAGCGATGCGGGTCCTCGTCAGCGGATCGGGGGGGATGCTCGGTCACGACGTCGCTCTCGCCGCCGAGCGCGCCGACCACGAGGTCCGCGCCCTCGACCGCCACCAGCTCGACGTCACCGACGAGCAGGCCGTCGGCGAGGCAGCCGCCGAGTTCCGGCCGAGCGCGGTCATCCACTGCGCCGGCCTCAGCGACATCGACGCCGCCGAGGATGCCGAGGCCGACGCCACCGCCGTCAATGCCGAGGGTGCCCGACTGGTCGCCGCGGCGGCGAAGGCGGTCGAGGCCAAGGTCGTCTACGTCTCCTGCGGCCTCGTCTTCGATGGCGAGAAGGGCTCGGCCTATGTCGAGTCCGACGAGGCTGCGCCGCTCTCGGCGCTCGGCCGCAGCAAGCTGGCGGGGGAGACGGCGACGGCGACGGCCAATCCGCGCGCCTTCCTCGTCCGCTCGTCCTGGCTCTTCGGCTCCAACCGCCACAACTTCGTCGACGAGATGCTCCAGCTCGCCGAAGACCACGGCGAGGTGCTGGCCGCTCGCGACGAGATCGGCTCGCCGACCTACACCGCCCACCTGGCGGCGGCGATAGTGCGGCTGATCGAGGGAGAGTCGTTCGGGCTCCACCACATGGCCGCCGAGGGCGAGTGCTCGCGCTACGACTTCGCCCGCGAGATCTTCGATCAGTCGCGAATCGAGTGCTCGGTGCTCTCGGAGACCCGCGACGTCCTCGGCCGCAGCGCCGCCCGCCCCGCCTTCGCCGCGCTGGAGAGCCAGCGCCGCCACGCGATCACGCTGCCGCCGTGGCGCGACGGCCTCTCGGCCTATCTCGCCGAGCGCGGCGCCGACGCCTAGTCCAGACGATCCCGAGAATGGTCCTCGCCGGTTTGGGCCGGTCCCTAAGATCGGTGGGTTGACCACTGATCGAAAAGCAAGTGCCAAACAGGCACTGGAGCTCTTTGGCGAGCCCACCAGGCGCTGGTTCCAGGCGTCGTTTGCGGCGCCGACAGAGGCGCAGACGCGTGGCTGGCCGGCGATCGCCTCCGGCGCCCACACGCTGATCGCTGCGCCCACGGGCTCGGGTAAGACGCTGGCGGCCTTTCTCTGGGGCATCGACAAGCTCTCGCAGGGCGAGGACCCCGAGCCGGGCGTGCGGATCGTCTACGTCTCGCCGCTGAAGGCGCTCGCCTACGACATCGAGCGCAACCTGCGGGCGCCGATGCGCGGCATCGGCGTCGAGGTCTCGGTCGGGCTGCGGACCGGCGACACATCGCAGCGCGACCGCCGCCTGATGCGGCGTGAGCCACCGCGGATCCTGATCACGACCCCGGAGTCCCTCTACCTGATGCTCTCCTCGGGCGCCCGCGAGATCCTCGGCGGCGTCGAGACGGTGATCGTCGACGAGATCCACGCCGTCGCCCAGTCGAAGCGAGGCGCCCACCTGGCGCTGACCCTCGAGCGCTTGGAGAACCTAACCCGGTCTCGCCTTAACCCGACCGCCCCCGGACGCGAAGCGGAGGAGGTGGGCGGAATTGCCCCTGTCGCCCCCGCAATGCGCCCAGCTGAGGAGGCGACAGGGGCAGTTGTTCAGCGAATCGGGCTCTCCGCAACCCAGCGCCCCCTGGAGACGGTGGCGAGCTTCCTCGTCGGCCCGCACCGTGAGTGCGAGATCGTCGACGCCAGCCGCCCCAAGGAGCTCGACCTCCAGATCTGCGTCCCGGTCGACGACATGACCGACCCCGCCGCCGGCCGCGAGTCCAAGCGCGGCCACACCGCCGACGAGCTGCCGGAGCCGCTGCCCGACGACATCGCCCCCCAGCACGCCTCGATCTGGCCAGCGATGTACCCCGAGCTCCTCCGCCTAGTCCAGGAGCACACCTCGACGATCATCTTCGTCAACAACCGCCGCGGCGCCGAACGCCTCGCCAAGCGCCTGAACGAGCTGGCGAACGAAGACGACTGGCAAGAGCTCCCAGCCACCGAGCATGCGGGTCATACCGACTCGGCCGATGCCGCGGGTCCGCCGCCCGGGCGGACTGCAGACACGCCGGCAGCAAGCGGCGGCCGACTGTCCCGGGAGCCGGCCCCCCCGGGAAAGCTTGGACCGGGGGGGTTGGTCCCGGGCCCACCGTCCGAGCCACGAAAGGACCCGCGAACCACACCGCTCGAGCCCGAGCCGAAGGAGATCGCCCGCGCCCACCACGGCTCCCTCTCCCACGAGGAGCGCGCCACCGTCGAGGAGCTGCTCAAGTCCGGCCAGCTCCCCTGCCTCGTAGCCACCAGCTCGCTGGAGCTGGGCATCGACATGGGCGCCGTCGACCTCGTCATCCAGGTCGAGTCGCCGAAGTCGGTCACCCGCGGCCTGCAGCGGATCGGCCGCGCCGGCCATGGTCTCGGCGAGGTCTCCAAGGGCCGGATCTTTCCCAAGTACCGCGGCGACCTGCTCGAGTGCGCCGTCGTCGTCAAGCGGATGCGGGCCAACGAGATCGAGGAGACGGTCGTCCCTCGCAACCCGCTCGACGTCCTCGCCCAGCACCTCGTCTCGATGGCGGCGCTCGACGAATGGAGCGTCGATGACGTCGAGCGCCTCGTCACCTCGTCCGACTCCTTCCGCGAGCTCTCGCGCGAGCAGCTCGAGAACGTCCTCGACATGCTCGACGGCCGCTATCCGTCGGAGCGCTTCGCCGAGCTGCGGCCGCGGATCGTCTGGGACCGCACCGACGGGACCATCCGCGGCCGGCCCGGCGCCCGCCAGCTCGTCGTCACCAACGCCGGCACGATCCCCGACCGCGGTCTCTACGGCGTCCACCTGCCCGACGGCCGTCGCGTCGGCGAGCTCGACGAGGAGATGGTCTACGAGGCGCGGCCCGGGCAGACGTTCCTGCTCGGCGCGACGACCTGGCGGATCAACGAGATCACCCGCGACCGCGTCATCGTCACGCCGGCACCCGGCGTTCCCGGGGCTGTGCCGTTCTGGCGCGGCGACGGCATCGGCCGCCCCGCCGATCTCGGCCGGGCGATCGGCGAGTTCTCGCGCGAGGCCGTCTCCGCCGACCCGGAACAGCTCGCCCGCGAGTGCGACCTCGACCCGCGCGCGGCCGCGAACCTCGTCGCCTACCTGCAGGAGCAGCAGGCGGCGACGCGCGTCGTCCCGTCCGACCAGACGATCGTCGTCGAGCGCTTCCGCGACGAGATCGGCGACTGGCGGCTCTGCGTCCTCTCGCCCTTCGGCGGCCGCGTCCACGCCGCCTGGGGGCTGGCGCTCTCGGCGCGGATCCGCGAGGAGTACGAGCTCGAGGCCGACGCGATCTGGTCCGACGACGGCATCATCGTCCACCTGCCCGACGCCGACGAGCCGCCGCCGGCCGACCTCGTCCTGATCGAGCCGGATGAGATCGAGGACCTCGTCGTCCGCGAGCTCGCCGGCTCGGCCCTCTTCGGCGCCCGCTTCCGCGAGAACGCCTCGCGCTCGCTGCTGATCCCGCGCGCCTACCCGGGCAAGCGCACGCCGCTCTGGCAGCAGCGGCTGAAGTCGCAGAACCTGCTCGAGGTCGCCCGCGACTTTCCCCGCTTCCCGGTGATCCTCGAGACCTATCGCGAGATCCTCCGCGACGTCCTCGACCTGCCGGCGCTGCGGGCGCTGCTCGGCGACCTGCACTCGCGGCGGATCTCGCTGGTCGAGGTCGAGACGCCGACCGCCTCGCCCTTCGCCTCCTCGCTGCTCTTCGACTACGTCGCCAGCTACATGTACGAGGGCGACACGCCGAGCGCCGAGCGCCGCGCCGCCGCGCTCGCCCTCGACCGCGACCTGCTGCGCGAGCTGCTCGGCCAGGAGGAGCTGCGCGAGTTGCTCGACCCCGAGGCGCTCGACGAGGTCACCGCGCAACTCCAGCACCGCACCGAGGCCGGCCAGACCAACGATCGCGACGGCCTCCAGCAGATCATCCGCCGCCTCGGCGACCTGACCGCGGCCGAGTGCGCCGAGCGAGTGGCGGAGGGCTATTCGGCGGTGACGATGCTGGAGAAGCTCGTCGCCGAGCGCCGCGTCGCCGTGGTCCGAGTCGCCGGCGAGGAGCGCTACATCGCCGCCGAGGACGCCGGCGTCTATCGCGACGCGCTCGGGGTGCCGCCGCCGGCCGGCCTGCCGGAGAGCTTCCTCGAGCCGGTCGAGGACGCGATGCTGCGGCTGGTCCGCCGCTACGCGCGCACCCGCGGACCCTTCCCGACGGCCCAGATCAAGGCCCGTTTCGGCATCGATCCGACCCCGGCGCTGCGCGAGCTCGAGCGCGCCGGCGACATCGTCCGCGGCGAGCTGCTGCCGGGGGGCAGCGAGCGCGAGTGGTGCGACGCCGACGTCCTGCGCCGCATCCGCCGCGCCAGCCTCGCCCATCTGCGCCGCGAGGTCGAGGCCGTCGACCCGAGCCAGCTCGCGCGCTTCCTGCCGGCCTGGCAGAACGTCGACGTCCACCGCCCGACCGGCGCCGGGCCCGACCGCCTGCGCGAGGCCCTGGTGCCGCTGCAGGGGGTCGCGCTGACGCCCGAGGTCTGGGAGCGCGACGTCCTGCCGCGCCGCCTCGGCGGCTACAGCCCCGCCTGGATGGACCAGCTCTGTACCGGCGGCGAGCTCGTCTGGATCGGCGCCGGTGCCCTCGGCCGAACCGGCGGTCGCGTCGCCCTCTACTTCCGCGAGGACGTCCACCTCGCCGGCCCGCCGCCGGCGAATGCCAAGATCGAGCCGCCCGAGGGCGAGCTCCACGACCACATCCGCGAGCGCCTCGCCGCCGGCCCGTCCTTCTGGCTCGACCTGCTGGGCGCCGAGGGGATCGCCGCCGAGGAGCTCCACGCCGCGCTCTGGGACCTCGCCTGGGCGGGTGAGGCGACCAACGACGCCTTCGCGCCGCTGCGGGCGCCGCGCCTGCGGGCGACCCAGAGCCACGAGCGCCGCGGCCGCCGCTTCGCCCGCCGCCGCGCCGGCACCGGCGAGGCGGTCCAGGGCCGCTGGTCGCTGACCTCGAGCCTCTTCGCCGCCGCTCCGGCTATCGGCCCGCGCCAGCGGGCGCTGGCCGAGCTGATGCTCGAGCGCTACGGCATCGTCACCCGCGAGACCGTTCTCGCCGAGGGTGTCCCAGGGGGCTTCGCCACGCTCTATGGCGAGCTCG
This sequence comes from Solirubrobacterales bacterium, assembly GCA_033856175.1. Lineage (GTDB taxonomy): Bacteria > Actinomycetota > Thermoleophilia > Solirubrobacterales > 70-9 > JAWVFK01. The sequence continues at coordinate 44,261 of JAWVFK010000041.1, forward strand.
GCAACCTCGAGCTGCTGGGCACGGCGCGCCGGGGCTACTTCGTCGCCGGCCTCGGCGGCGCCCAGTTCGCGCTCCCCGGCGCCGTCGAGCGGCTGCGCGGCCTGCCGATCGACGAGGGCCGCTACCAACTGCTCGCGGCGACCGACCCCGCCAATCCCTACGGCGCCACGCTCCCCTGGCCGAAGCGCGAAGGCTCTCGGCGCCCGGCCCGAACCCACGGCGCCTACCTGCTGATGCGCGACGGCGTGCCGCTGATCTACGTCGAGCGCGGCGGCCGCGGCCTCGTCCGCCTGACTGAGCTCGGCGGCGAGGCCTGGGGCGAGGCGCTCGCCGAGCTGACCGCCGCCGCTCGCGAGGGCCAGATCCCGAAGCTCGCGGTCGAGCGCATCGACGGCCAGCCGGCGATCGGCTCCGGCCTCGAGGAGGCCCTGCTCGCCAACGGCTTCAGCCGCCAGCCCCGCCGGCTCGTCGCCTAGGAAGGCCGCGAATGGCCGAGGGCGACACGATTCACCGGTTGGCGCGGCGGATCGCCGAGGCGATGGCGGGGGAGCCGGTCGCCGTGCGGGCGCCGAGCCCCCGAGGCGCCGCCGCCGGCCTCGCCCGGCTCGACGGCGGCCGGCTGACCCGCGCCGAGGCCCGCGGCAAGCACCTGCTGCTCTGGTTCGAGGCCGGCGGCGAGGAGCTCGTCCTCCACAGCCACCTGGCGATGAGCGGCTCCTGGCACATCCACCGCCCCGGCGACCGCTGGCGCTACCGGCCGGACTCCGCCTGGGCGGTGCTCTCGACCGCGACCGCCGAGGCGGTGCAGTGGAACGGCCCGACATTGCGCGTCCTGCGGCCGGCCGAGCTCAGCCGCGACCCGCGCCTGGCCGCGCTCGGCCCCGACATCCTCGACCCGGCCTTCGACGTCGACGCTGGCGCCAAGGCGCTGCGCCGCCGCGGCGACCGCGAGCTCGGCGAGGCGCTGCTCGATCAGACGGCGATCGCCGGCATCGGCAACATCTACAAGAGCGAGGGCTGCTTTCGCGCCCGTGTCAACCCATGGCGCCGGCTCGGCGACCTCAGCGACGAAGAGCTGGCCGCGGTCGTCGCCGCGACGCGCGAGCTGATGCTCGCCGGCGCCGGCAGCGGGCGGATGCCGAAGCAGGTCTATCGCCGCGCCGGCCGCCCCTGCCCGCGCTGCCGGACGCGGCTGCGCTCACGCGGGCAGGGCGACGATGCCCGCACCACTTACTGGTGCCCGCACTGCCAGCCGGGATAATCCGCCGATGGCCCCCGCGGAAACGGCCGAGAAGCTGCTCTCGCGCGTGCCGCTTTTCAGCGAGCTCTCGGGGGCCGAGCTGCGCCACATGTCCCAGGTGGCGGTCAGCCGCTCCTACGAGCAGGGCGCCCGCGTCTTTCACGAGGGTGACCACAGCGACGCCTGCTACATCATCCGCTCGGGCAGCTGCCGGGTCACCCGTGAGCACTCCGACGGCCGCGCGATCACCCTCGCCAACCTCGGCCCCGGCGACATCTTCGGCGAGCTGGCGATGCTCGACGGCGAGGTCCGCTCGGCCAGCGTCGAGACGCTTACCGACGCCGAGCTGCTGGCGCTGCCGGCACGCGACGTGCGGGCGATGCTCGCTCGTCACCCGGAGATCACCGTCAAGCTCGTCGCCGCTCTGACCCGTCGGCTGCGCGAGGCAAACGAGCGCGTCTCGCGCCAGTCGTTCCAGACGGTGCCGAGCCGGGTCGCCGGCGTCCTCGCCCAGCTCGTCGCCGAGGAGGCCCCGCGCGGCGAGGAGGGCATCACGATCCGGATGAACCAGGCCGACCTCGCCCAGCTGGCCGGCACCTCGCGTGAGAGCGTCAGCCGCTTCCTCGCCCAGCTCGAGCGAGCCGGGGTCGTCCTCTGCGGTCGCGGCCGAGTCACGGTTATGGACCCGCCGCGGCTGCGCAACTACATCTTCTGAGCGCAGGCGAGGACGGGGCACCGATGCGTCGTCAGCCCGACTACGAGGCGATGCGAGCGGCGATGGTCGAGCGCCAGCTGCGCCGCCGCGGCATCCGCGACGAGCGCGTGCTCGCGGCGATGGCGACGGTCCCGCGCGAGGAGTTCGTGCCCGAGCGCCGGCGCCGTCGCGCCTATGACGACTCGGCGTTGCCGATCGGCAACGGCCCGACGATCTCCCAGCCCTGGGTCGTCGCGACGATCTGCGAGGCGCTGGCGCCGGCGGCCGATCACCGCGTTCTCGAGATCGGCACCGGCTCGGGCTACTCGGCGGCGGTGCTGGCGCGCCTGGCGAGGGCGGTCGTCTCGGTCGAGCGCGACCCGCAGCTCGCCGATGCCGCGCGCCAGCGCCTCGGCCGGCTCGGCGTCGAGGGGGTGGAGGTCGTCGTCGCCGACGGCAGCGCCGGCCTGCCGGATCGCGGGCCCTTCGACGCCGTCGCGGTCCACGCGACCGCGCCGTCGGCGCCGCGCAGCCTGCTCGCCTCGCTGCCGCAGGGCGGCCGCCTCGTGGTGCCGATCGCGGGCGACGGAGCCGACGTGCTGATGCTCTTCGCCCGCGACGGCGAGCGGATCGAACGAACGGTCATCGGCCCCTGCCGCTTCGTGCCGCTGGTCGGCCGCGAGGGCTTCGCGGAAAGCGGCGCCGAGAACGGTTAGCCTGCCGTCCGTGACCGGCGCCTCCTTCGTCCTCAACTTCTACTCCGCGGTCTTCGTCGACCAGCTGCGGCGCGGCCGCAAGACGGCGACGATCCGCCTCGGCGACAAGAGCAGCAAGTACCGCCGCGGCCAGGTCGTCTGGGTCACGGTCGGCTTTCGCCACAGCCCGCGCGAGAAGATCTTCGATGCCGTCATCGACGACGTCGAGGTCAAGCTGGTCAAGGACCTCTCGCCGCGCGACATCGAGCACGACAACCCCGAGTTCCGCCGCATCGAGGAGACCACCAACTTCCTCGAGCAGATCTACGGTCGCGAGGTCACCACCGAGGACCTCGTCACCGTGATCCGCTTCTCGCAGATCGTCGAACGCCCCGGCTCCCACCTGGGCAACGGCGAAACCCCCTCGCAAAACTGACCAGCCCGCCAAGCGGGTTTGTCGTTTGGCACTCTCCCCTATAGAGTGCCAACTCGCCCCGGCGCCCAACCGCCGCGGCGCACCTGGCTTTTGTTGGATCGAACGGAGGTAAGCGAATGAACCTGAAGCCTCTCGGCGATCGTCTGATCGTCAAGGCAACGGAGGAAGAGGAGACGACCGCGAGCGGTCTCGTCCTGCCCGACACGGCGAAGGAGAAGCCGCAGCGAGGCAAGGTCGTGGCAGTCGGCGACGGTCCGATCGAGGACGGCAAGCGCCGTCCGCTCGACGTCAAAGAAGGCGACGAGGTCCTCTACAGCAAGTACGGCGGCACCGAGATCACGGTTGAGAACGAGGATCTCCTGGTGCTGCGCGAATCGGACGTGCTCGCAAAGGTCGAGTAGCGGTCCAGGCACTTAAGAGAAGGAGGAACTGAACATGGCTCATAAAGAGCTGAAGTACGGCGAGGAGGCTCGCGGCGCGCTGCAGACCGGCGTCGATGCAGTCGCCGACGCAGTCAAGGTCACGCTCGGCCCCAAGGGCCGGTACGTCGTCCTCGACAAGAAGTTCGGCGCGCCGACCATCACCAACGACGGCGTCACGATCGCGCGTGAGATCGAGATCGAGGACGTCTTCGCCAACCAGGGCGCGCAGCTCGTCCGCGAGGTAGCGACCGCCACCAACGACGTTGCCGGCGACGGCACGACGACGGCGACGCTGCTCGCACAGACGATCGTCCGCCACGGCCTCAAGAACGTGGCCGCCGGCGCCAACCCGCTGGCCCTGCGCAAGGGCATCGAGCAGGCTGTCGACCAGGTGGTCGAGACCCTGCGCGAGAAGCAGTCGAAGGAGATCTCGGGCAAGGACCAGATTGCCCGCGTCGCCGCCATCTCAGCGGCCGACGACGAGATCGGCGACATCATCGCCGACGCCATCGACAAGGTCGGCAAGGACGGCGTGGTCAACGTCGAAGAGGGCCAGACCTTCGGGATGGAGCTCGAGTTCACCGAGGGCATGCAGTTCGACAAGGGCTACATCTCGCCCTACATGGTCACCGACCAGGATCGTATGGAGGCCGTTCTCGACGACCCCTACGTCCTGATCGCCAACCAGAAGATCGGCTCGGTCCGCGATCTGCTGCCGGTTCTGGAGCAGGTCATGCAGGGCGGCAAGCCGCTCGTCATCATCGCCGAGGACGTCGAGGGCGAGAGCCTCGCGACGCTCGTCGTCAACAAGCTCCGCGGCACCTTCACGGGCGTCGCGGTCAAGGCACCGGGCTTCGGCGATCGCCGTAAGCGGATGCTCGAGGACATCGCGATCCTCACCGGCGCCGAGGTCATCACCGAGGAGATGGGCCTGAAGCTGGAGAACACCCAGGTGGACCAGCTCGGCAAGGCCCGTCGCGTCGTCGTCTCGAAGGACAACACGACGATCATCGACGGTGGCGGCGAGTCCGACCAGATCAAGGGCCGGATCAAGCAGATCAAGCAGGAGATCGAGTCAACCGACTCGGACTTCGATCGCGAGAAGCTCCAGGAGCGTCTCGCCAAGCTGGCTGGCGGTGTCGCCGTGGTCAAGGTCGGAGCTGCGACCGAGACCGAGATGAAGGAGAAGAAGCACCGCGTCGAGGACGCCCTCCAGGCGACCCGCGCGGCGCTCGAGGAGGGCATCGTCCCCGGTGGCGGCGTAGCGCTGCTGAACGCCCAGGACGCGGTCGACCTCGACTCCTACAGCGACGACGACGAGCGCACGGGCGCCAGCATCATCAGGCGCTCGCTCGAGGAGCCGATCCGGCAGATCGCCGAGAACTCGGGCTTCGAGGGCTCGGTCGTGGTCAACAAGGTCCGTGACATGAAGCCGGGCGAGGGCCTCAACGCCTCCAACGGCGAGTACGGCGCCCTCGTCGCGGCCGGCGTCATCGACCCGACGATGGTCACCCGGTCGGCGCTGCAGAACGCAGCCTCGATCGCCAAGAACATCCTGACGACGGAGTGCATCGTCGCCGAGCCGCCCGAGAAGGACGGCGGCGGAATGCCCGGCGGTGGCATGCCGGACATGGGCGGGATGATGTAGCCACGCCGCAAGGCGACTACGCTCGTCGCAACAGGCGAGTGTCTTTTTCGAGAGGCCCGGTGAAAGCCGGGCCTCTCTTTTTGCCCGCAGGCGGCGCTCGGCCGGCGAGGGGTCAGCCCTGGGTCAGGACCTCGGCCATCGGCCGGGGCTCGACGCCGAGGCGGCGGGCGTCCTCGCTGCCGCGCGGCGTCGTCATCGATACCTCCATCAGCTCCGCCTCCTCCCAGGTGGCGAAGACCGGCGGCCCGACGAGGCCGCGCAGGGTCAGCAGGCCGCGGCGGACGAAGGGCAGGGGGACGTGGAGCACGGGCCGCTCGCGGCCGGCCGTGCGGGCGATCAGCCGGGCGATCTCCTCGTAGCTCATCGTCTGCGGCCCGGCGAGCTCATGGCGCTGTGGCCCGCCCTCTCCGGCGAGGGCGTTGACCACGCAGCGGGCGACGTCGGCTGCGGCGATCGGCTGGAAGCGAGCCCGGGCGGGGCCAGCCACCGGCAGCACCGGCAGCAGCGCCAGCCGCCGCTGCAGCTTGATCCAGCGGTCATCGGGCCCGTAGACGATCGAGGGGGCGAAGACAGTGGTGTTCAGGGGCGATTCGAGCACGGCCTGCTCGGCCAGCGCCTTGGCGCGGAAGAAGCGTGTGCGCTGGAAGGTCGTCGCGTTGAGCGCCGAGAAGAAGACGAAGCGCTCGACGCCGGCGCGCTCGGCGGCGCGCAGCAGGCGAACCGTGGCGAGCCCGGTGATCTCGCCGACCGTGCCCTTGGGCTCGTCGCGGATCGCCGCCGCCAGGTGGATGACCGTGTCGACGCCGCGCAGCGCCTGCTTGGCGAGGTGGGCGTCGCCGAGCTCGGCGAGGTCGCCGAGGGCGATCTGGACCCGGACTCGCGAAGGGCCCAGGCGCCGCGGCTCACGAACGAGGGCGCGGACCTCGTGGCCGCCGGCGAGCAGCAGCCCCAGCAGCTCGCCGCCGACGAGGCCCGTCGCTCCGGTCACCAGGATCATGCCTCGCAGGCTACCCATCGCCTCTCCGCGCCTGCGAGACGGCTCCCCGGCCGGCGGAGCCCTAGAATGTCCGACTCGCTCGCCGGGGAGGCCGGTGGGCGCTGAGCAAATCGACAAGCGGCGGGCCGCGACGCGGCCGCCGGGAGCCAAGTAGGAGGGACACCCGCTTGACCTACGTCATCACGGAGCCTTGCATCGGAACGAAGGACAACTCGTGCGTCGAGGTCTGTCCCGTCGACTGCATCCACCCGACCCCCGACGAGCCCGACTACGAGTCGGTCGAGATGCTCTACATCGACCCCGACGAGTGCATCGACTGCGACGCCTGCGTCGAGGCCTGCCCCGTCGACGCCTGCTATGCCGAGGACCAGCTCCCCGACGAGTACCAGAAGTTCACGCTGATCAACGCCCAGTACTTCGCCGGCAAGTCGTAGCGGGGCCGCCCGCAACGATTTCGTGCGCCCCAGGCGCGTGGTTCGTTGGCCTTGCGCAGCACTTGTCAAGATTCATCGGATCGACTTGCCAGCGTGCATGTCGAAGCCAGAGCAGCGCCACATGGGAAGTTGGTTGATTCTGTTCTGCGCGCCCTGGTGGTGTTGGCAACGTTCGCCGCAGCAGTCCTTCTCAGCACTCTCGGTGAGATTCCGCCAAGGCTTCCCGGCGTCGCGTTGGACTGGGATCTGCTTTTCCATGTAGAGCGAGCTGCTGCCCTGCTCGGGGGACTTGGTATGACGTTGCTCGTTGGGTGGCGCGCCAGCCACGGCAGCTTTCCATTCAAGTTCGGAAACGTCGAATATGAGGCCAAGGATGCCGCAGCGGAAGCCGGGCGCGTGGCTTGGTCCCAAGAGCAGCGAATCCGATACCTGGAGGTGCTCGCCCGCTTGCGCCCAGAGTCAGAATTTGAAGACATCGACGATGAGGCCTAGACTGGGGTTCCTGCCATGACCGATCGCGCAACCAAGCCCACCACCCCATTGTCAGACGCAGTCCGGGAAGAGCTGATCGAGCGAGCCAAGCGCGAGCTGCCAGCCCTCACTGAGCAGGCGACGTTGGGGATCCGCAATCTCGAGCGAATCTCCAAGGGTCTTCGACCCCGGCGCGTCTAGCCTGAAGCGTCGCAGGCTCTCGGTTGCGCTTCGCGAGCGGTCGTCGTAGGATCAGCGCGGGGTACGAGGTGAGCGCTAAGCCGACAGACGGGCAGCGTCCGGGCGAGATCGTCCTCTTCTGCGAGCGGATCACGCCGTCGGCCGAGCAGCTCGAGGATCTCGACACGGCCCGCCTGGTGACGCGGATCCAGGCCGGAGCCTCGGCCGAGTTCGCCACCCTCTACAGCCGCTACTTCGACCGCGTCTACGGCTACCTCCGCGTCCTCCTCAACGACCGCCACGAGGCCGAGGACGCTGCCCAGCAGGTCTTCATGCAGGTCCTCGAGGCGCTGCCGCGCTACGAGCGCCGCGGCCAGCCCTTCCGCGCCTGGCTCTTCGTCGCCGTCCGCAACCTGGCGCTCTACCAGCTGCGAAAGCTGCGCCGAGCCGAAGCCCAGGACCCTGCCGAGATCGATCGCAGCCGCGAGAACGGGAGCGCCACCGAGGAGCTCGACCTCAGCGCGATCGGCTGGATCTCCGACAACGACCTGCTGCTCTTCGTCGAGCGCCTGCCGCTGCCCCAGCGCCAGGTCCTGCTGCTGCGCTTCATGCTCGACCTGCCCAGCAAGGAGATCGCCTCGATCCTCGAGCGCTCGCCGGAGGACGTGCGGATGCTGCAGGCCCGGGCCCTGCGCTTTCTCAACACTCGCCTAAGCGCCCTCGGCCGCGGTCCGCAAACGGGCCCCCGGATCCGCTCGCGCCAGTACCTGCGCCAGGCGCCGGTCTTGCGCGGACGGCGCTTCGCCCTGCTGCGCCGCTGAGGCTCGACTTCCCCTGCTCGGGCTTCTGACGCGATCCGCCGTTGCGAAAAGCGACGGTCGCGCTTTATGCCATTGAATGGCCCGGACGGAGAATGCCCTCGGTGCAACCAGGAGGCGCGTAATTGCGGCGCTCGCCGTCACGCTAGCCTCGATGGTCGCCCTGGCCGCCGTCGCCCGCGCTGACGACCCGGTCCTGCCCGTCGATCCCGGCCCTGATCCAACCGGCCAGGGAGCCCTGATCGATCAGGCCCAAAGCGACCCCGGCGAGGCATGTCAGGGCCAGATCGACAAGAACGGCCTCGGCTCGACCACCCAGGGCGCCGGCTGCGACAACAAGTACACACCGGTTGCAAAGGACGGCAGCACCCTTGCCTGGTCGCAGATCGCCGGTGCGCTTCATCGCGATGCTCCGAAGCCGGCCAACTACGAGAACACGGTCCAGAACCAACTGGCGCCGATTCCTCCGACGGTCGACTTCTACACGGTCAGCTTCGCCAACCCGAGCAGAGGTCTAGCCGCTGGTGCTCAGTGTCGGCAGGACGCCCCCGCTCCTCAGCCGGGGGAGTCCAACAAGGACTACATGGACCGCATCACTCCGTTCGTCGACACCTGCGAGCGCGTCCCCGTCATCTATCGCTATACCGACTTTACGGACAAGGGCCCATTCTGGGAGCTGGCTTACAAGGGGGACACCCCCGGATATGTCGGCGCGATCACCTGGCTTCACAACCTGGATACGCGGGAACACGGGCTACGGGCGCTGGCCGTTGGTGGCGATTCCACTCCGAGCGCCGATTGTCCAATGAGCGAGACCAGCCCACCGTATCCGACCTCTGACCGCCCGCACTGCGGCGGCTATCCGCGACGCGAGCCGACAATCCCGGATGACCTCACCAAGGAGACGGACTCGAACTGCACTGACTACGGCGCCGCAAATGCCAAGACGGTCGACGTGAATCCAGATGGCAAGCAGCCGAACGTGACGTTGATCCCTGGCACACAGGGTCCCATTCCATCTGCCCGTACCGACCCGTCCCAGAGCGTGGTGAATCTCCATGATCCCCCGGAAGCCTCCGCCAACTGCGAGGATCGCTGGCGCCAAGCCCACGACCCTGCAGGTCGGGGCCGTGCATGGCTCCTCTCCGACACAAGTTGGAGCGAGGTCGATGTCCCACCGGAAATGCGAGGGATGACCGCTCTGGATGCCTCCTTTGACCCAGGGGCTTGCCTTGCCGCGTCTACCGAGTGCGCGTTTGCCGGCGGCTTGCAGCAGATCTGGATATGGAAGGACGGACAATTCGGTCCGATGCCATGGAAGCCGGACGGCACCCCGGCCTCACCCTCGAAGCCGGTCACGCTAGGGGGTGACCCGGGTCGCCCACAATGCAGCTCCGGGTGGGATTGTGAGTGGAACTTCCGCGTTCGTGCGATCCGCTTCGACCCTGCCGAAGGAGGAGGCGCGACCGCGGTGACCGCCGGTTGCTGCTCGAACTCAGCCAATCCCGCCATGGGCGAGGGACGAATTCTGAGCTACAGCCGAACCGAGGGGCGTTGGAGCGTTAACAGGCAGTCGACCCTGAGTGGGTACTGTGATATCAGCTCCCCCAGCCACATCGTTCACGAGCCGTGCGGACGCCAGCACCTCGCGGACAGTATCTACGCAATGACTGGAAATCCCGGTTCCTACCTAGTGAGCCCGGGTGGTTCCAAGAACTCGACCGAGATGCCATCGCAGGTCGTGGGTCCGCGTGGAGGCAATCTGAATCAAACGGTCACCTCACCCTCCATAACGGTAGGTATCGAGGCTGCCAGGCATTGGGTGAGCTCGGCGCGGCTGGTGGCCGGGGATGGGGAGCTGCAAGGCCATCAGGTAGCGCTGCATGAGCGGGCAGGCGGGCTGGAGACCCTGCCGAGGAGCGACGGCTTCATGGATTGGGCGGTCGGCGGCATGAAAACGAATGCGAGAGCGGTGGCGTACACAACCACCACACAGACTTATGGGGTGGCCGGAGCGGATGGACCCTTCCCGCTCACCTGCCCGGCCGGGCTCTTGGATGGTTCAAGCCCGAACGCTGGCCGCGCGCCCACCGATGCGCCGGGTTGCAGGCCAAACGACAAGACCACCGATCAGACGAAGGCGGGTTACCTTTTCCGGCTTCCCTCTTACTTCCTGAACGGCTTTACGCTGGCCGGCAGCACCGGATGGGGAGTAGGTGACAGAGGGGCGATCGACCGGCTGGCGGGAAGCGATGCTGCGGCCGGTGGTGCACTCCGCCCCGAGAACGCTCCAACGCTCGGCGCGAAGAGGCCCGGGGCCGCTCCGCCCCGCGGGCCATATGAGGCTCGCCAGTCGTCGCTCAGCAGCCGGCCAGGGGGCGTCCCCGCTCTCAGCTCGAGCAAGCTGGAGAAGCTCCCAGCCGCTGGACTCGCCCCATTTGGCACAGCCAATGCGCATCCGGACCAGTTCGGAAACGAACAAATCAAGGACATCGTCATGAGCCGAGATGGCTCGCAGGGCTGGGCAACCGGTCCCTCCGGAACGGTTAACACGACGACGACGCTCTATCGGTTTGACGGCGCACGCTGGCGCCGCTGCGGAACAGACTCGGTCGGCGCAGTCAAGGCCGATCCAGCCTGCGAGTCACTCTGGCCGCTACGCCATTTTCAGAATGGTGTGCGCATTACCGCACTTTCTCGGGTCCCCTTGGAGTACGGCTCCGATCCAACCAAGGACGACGATTTCGAGGTCATCGCCGCAACGACCCCGGATGCCACGAATAGGCGTCTGATCCTGCGCTACAGCGACGGCCACTGGCGGGTCGACCAGAAAGCGACCAGACAGCTGAACCCCCCGGATGTCAGCGGGAGGTGTTGCACGGATCCAGGAAAGATCACTGACTTTGCGTTTTCAAGCCCTGATGATGGATGGCTTGTAATCAATGATGGCGTGTACGGGCAGCTCTACCGCTTTGACGGGGAGAAGTGGGAGCGTTGCGGTTTCGATTTGGGCAGACAGAGCTTCGCCACCGGGCCGGGGCACGTGGACAGGACCGCATGTCAGGACCGAAATCAGCTGATCCCAGCGATGGAGGAGTTCGACGCTTTTCACGCCCTCCACATCACGACTGCGGGTCAGCGCGTCTACCTCTACGGGAATAGGAAGTCGAGCTCCTCCGCAACGTACCCCTTCGTGCTATATCGGGAGGCGGGATCATGCCGACAGAGCGGCGATACGGGCTGTTGGACGCACAGCTACGACCCCGGTTGCGTCCATCAGGACGGCAGTCAAAGCGCGAACAACACTGGCTGTGTGGCGGGCACTGGTCGGTCGACAGAAGGCAGCCTCAGCTCGCTTTCGGTAGCCCTTGGCTCCGACGGCTCCTACAACGGCTGGGGCGCCGGATGGTTTGGCGCGGATTTCCCTTCAGTGCTCGGAGGAAATGCGGTACGTCCCCAAAGAGGCTCGAGGGAGACCCCGTTGATCCAGTCCGACGCCGAGGGCAAAGCCTGGAAACCCGCAGCCGTGGGCAGCGCAGCGCTCGACAATCTCCTGCCCCCAAAGACGACGCACGGAGGAACGGGTGGCGTGGATCGGCTTGTGGCCCTCCCTGGCCCGGAAGGTAAGGGCCAGGTATTCGTAAGCGGCGCGATGTCCAGCGTCTGGCTGGACCCAAGCCGTGACGCCTGGCAGGCGCTGCCAACACCGTTCGCCCAGGTCACCGGTGGTCAGGACTTGTGTCAACAAGCCAGCGTAACGAGCATGGCGCCGGACAATCTTGGAGGCATTTGGTTGACGGCTCGCGGTAAGTGCGGAGAGGGTGAGGAATGGTTCTACAAGTTCTCGGACCAAGGTTTGGCTGCGCTGTTTCGCGAGGTCCCCCACCCGGTTCGGGAATTCATCACCGGCGCGGCAGGCGGTGGCGACGGCAGTTTCTGGGTGAGCACAAATACGAATGTGCTGTATCGCTACGACCGCCAGACGGGGTGGGATCGGATGACCATCCCTGGTTGGGATCCGGGGCGGATCGTGACAAATCCCTCACCCGCAAACGCGATCGCCATCGGTGCCGACGGCAACGGCGTGGTCGCCGGCAAAAACGGACGCATCGCGAATCTAAGCCCGACGGGAGCGGTCCTTGACGACGCTGCGGGCGTCCTGTGCGCAAAGCAGAAGCCAATGACCCCCCCCTGTGGCACTGGACGGGACCTTCGTGCGGCTGCGGTCGCGCCAGGTGGATCAGCGATGGTGGGCGGCGATTCACGAGCGATCCTCTACCGCGAGGGCTCGAGCGGTCCGTTTCACGCCATTACGCCCCCGCCGACCGCCGTCTATGCCACGCTGACGGGAATCTCGATGCCCAAGCCTGACCGGGCCTGGGCCGTGACGGATCTCGGCGAGATTTTCGTCGGCCAGCTGGAAGCCGGAGACTGGACCTGGAAGCGGGAAGACACCGATGAGTTCGGCGACTCGGTTGGCCGAAGCGAGCTTCGCCGGAACCGCGGCGAGCGTCTCCGTGCAATCGCGATCGATACATCGGAGCAGGGCTATGCCGTCGGCGACAACGGCACGATTCTGGAACGGACCGGCGATGGATCCTGGCGGCGGTTAGAGGCCGGCTACCTGGACACACTGACCGCTGTCACGCTCAGCCTCGATGGTCGCCAAGCGCTGATCGGCGGTGATGACGGGTTGATTCTCACCCTCGCCAATGGCCACTTCGCACCTGCCAGGCACGCCGATCGCTTTGACCCGGCGAACTGGGGTGTCTACACCTTGCCGTCGACGTTCGCCGGCCTCGCCCTTCTTCCCGGCGCTCGGGAGGGCCAAGTCGAGGCCTGGGCCGCTCAGCAGGTGCCCGCCCGGTCCGGCTACAACCGCAGCCCGGAGCCGGGAACGATTCTCCACTACTCAAGTGAGCCCGGCGAGCCACTTCTAGACGGAACTGCGTCTCGCGCCCGAGCACTCGCGGATGCGGCCACGCCCCCGCCCGGCGCGGTGAGTTTCGCTGCGTTCGGCAACTCCAACTGCCAGTACGGCGATCCGCTCGCATCTAACCCACAATGCCCGGAGCTTGCAGGGTCCAACGAAGCCCATGATCTGACCGCGCTGACGATCCGCGATGAGATCATCGCTCGCGGGGCCAAGCCGGGCGGTCCCGACTTCTCGCTCTTCACCGGCGACGTCGGGGACGCGCCAGGGCGGCGGGCCACACCGAGCCGCGGCGGCGTAATCCTCGGCGGACCCCACGACGAAAGCCCGGTTCACGACCGCTGGCGCGAGCTGATCGCCGATCCACTGGTCCGTAGCGGCACGCCGCTCTTCGGGACCATCGGGGGACGAGACCTCTTCGGTGCGCAGCACTGCGACCCGATCAACGGAGGTATCTACTGTGCCAGCACGGCTCAAACTCGGACTGGAACAAACTTTCAGTGGCGCCAGTCGCTTGCCGCGGTGCCCGCGCCGTGGGGCGCGCGAGGCGCTTCGGAGGCGCGTTCGCGGAAGGGCCTCAGTTTCGAGCCGGTTGACACGGGTGGGACGAAGCGCGAGCTTGATGACGTACCTGTCGACGATCCGACCAAAGCCGCGGGTGGGACACAGGTCGACGACCCGACCAAGCTGGTCGGGGGCACCAAGGTTCCCAACCCCGCCAAGCCGACGGTCCAAGGCGAGAATCTCGTAGAAATCCCAAAGAATGGGTATGGCGGGGACCAGCGGATTCCCGACGAGGGGGTGGTTGGGCCGCAGAAGGTTCCCACCGGCGGTGCTCACACGCACTACGCCCTCGACGTCAAGCGCGACGGAAAGGCCGTCATGCGCCTCGTCGTCCTCGACACATCACTGAAGTCGCTGGCTGCCGCCGACGGTCAGCAGAATCCTGTCGAGGAGCAGATCGGCTGGCTGAAGGACGCGCTTCAGCGTCCCCAGGGGGAGCGCGCTGTTGTTCTGACCAACACCCCCACGTACTCCTACGGCCCTGGGGCCAACACGGAGACAGTCACCGAGGGCACCGTCCTGGAGGCGATCCTGATCCAAAACAAGGTCGACCTCGTCGTCGACGGGCGCCTGGGCTGGAACGCCCTCTACTACGCCCTCGCCCCAGGCGTTCACTGGCCCTGCCCCGGTAGCTCCTATCCCGCATCGAAGCCGCCACCGCTCGGCGCGAGCTGCAACGGCGTCGGCTCCTCTGGTGCCGATAAGGCGATTTCAGGCGCCCAGACCGACGCCCAGAAGCAGGCAGCCGAGCTGACCGGCAACGACGTCAGCGCTCCGGGCACCCTTCCTTTCCTCGTCTCCCACAGCGCCGGCGGCAAGTTCGGCCCCGGCGGCCAGGGAGACGGATCTGCCAAGGACGGCTACTGGCGTGGCTACTCGGTCGTCCACCTCGACACCGAGACAGGCCAGATCCAGGTCGAGCAGCGACCCGTCTTCGACTGGATCGGCATCGCCCCGGCAAGCCCCCGCGATGCGACCCATGTCCTTCGCGCTCATCAGGCGATGACGCTCACGGGATATGGCCGCGAGGTTATGGGGATCGACGTCGGACCTCGCTATGACGAGATCACCAACCCCGCGATAACCCACTGCTACGACCTCGTCTGGGCCGATCAGGAAAAGCCCTGGCTGCCGCTGAAGGCCAAGGACGCATCGAAGGAGCAGTTGGCGGCGGCGGTCGGCGCGGGCTGTGGGGCCAGATCCACCGGCGCACGTGCACCGGCCTCGAGCGGATCTAATCCCTGCGATCCCTATGTCTGCCTCGACCCCGCCATCGGCCGCCTCACAGACGACCAGCAGGGAAAGATCGAAGCAGGGAACGGCAACGTCAAGCGCACCTTCGCGATCGCGATCCTCTCGGTCGGCCAGAAGGTCGCCACATATCCGATCTCCTTCGAGCCACGGCCGAGCTTCACGCCTGAAGCTCCACCGCCACCGCCGCCCCCTGGCAACCCGCCACCGCCTCCGCCGCCTCCACCACCGCCGAACGGTCAGCTGCCGCAGATCAACCTGCCGACCCCGCCGGTGCCGCCGAGCGTGCCGCTCGATGCCGGCCTGGTGCCGCCGCCTCCTCCTGCTGTGCCGCCTCCCCCCGGTGCATCCTCGGCTAACCCGCTGAATCTCTTCCTCAACGGACCGGGTCTCAACATCGCACCCCAGTCGACGGTCGTGCCGCCGCCGGCACCGCCGATCCAGCCGGCGCCTCCGGGCGGCGCCCGCAAGGAGGCTCGTCAGAAGCAGGCGGCTACGCAGGACTCCGGAGCCGGGACGGACGAGACTTCGGCAGACGGCGCCGGCGACCTCGCCCAGGGACCCCAGTCACCGACCGGTAGCGAGATGACCCGGCGTGACCCGAATGCGGCGACCCGCCTTGATCGCGTCTCGCCCGGTCAATCCTTCACCCCGCTGGCCCACCACAACCAACCCTCGGCCTGGGCCCGCGATCTGCAATGGGGCGGAGGCCTAACCCTGATGGCCCTCGTCCTCGCCTTCGGCTGGATCACCGTTCGCCCGACGCCGCGCCGGCGGATGCCCGAAGTTCCTGCGCCCGTCGAAGCTCGCACCCGGCGCCACTGACCACGAAGGCAAGCAGTCCCCGCCCCGTCGGCGGGTGTCGCCTTCGTCGAGGTCTGACCTCGGCCCTACTGAAGGACCGGCAGCTCGGTGCCGCCGATCGGCGCCGCCTCGGCGAAGGCCGGCGGCGGGGCCTGCATTACCGGCAGCTCCTGCGGCGTCGCGGCGACTATTCCACGGGCTGCGGCGCGGATCGCCTGTGAGACCGGGTCGTCGGGGTCCTCGCTGACCAGCGGCTGGCCGCTGTCGGCGTGCTCGCGTAGGCGCTCGCTCAGCGGCACCTTGCCGAGCAGGGGAACCTCGAGCTCGTCGGCCAGCAGCTGGCCGCCGCCCTCGCCGAAGATCTGGACCCGGCTGCCGTCGGGGGCGGTGAAGCCGGACATGTTCTCGACCACGCCGAGCAGCTCGAGGTCGACCTTGGCGGCCATCTCGGCGGCGCGTGCGGCGACGGTCTGTGCCGCCGGCTGCGGCGTCGTCACCAGCAGGATCTTCGCCTGCGGCAGCAGCTGGGCCAGCGTCATCGAGACGTCGCCGGTGCCGGGTGGCAGGTCGAGCAGCAGGTAGTCGAGCTCGCCCCAGTCGACGTCCTCGAGGAACTGCTGGATCGCCTTGTGGAGCATCGGGCCACGCCAGACGACGGCCGCGTTCTCCTCGACGAAGTAGCCGATCGACATCGTCCTGACGCCGCAGGGAGCCGTGATCGGCATGATCTTGCGCTCCGCCGAGACCTCGGGCTTGCCGGCGACGCCGAGCATGCGCGGGATCGAATAGCCGTAGACGTCGGCGTCCAGCGCCCCGGCCGAGTGGCCGTCCTCGTGCAGCGCCGCCGCCAGGTTCGCGGTCAGCGTCGACTTGCCGACGCCGCCCTTGCCGGAGGCGACGCAGACGATGTTCTTGACCTGGGCGAGCGCCCCCTGGGGCAGCTTGCCGCGGCCGAGCGTCTGCTGGAGCTTGCCCTTCTCGTCGTCTGAGAGAACGTCGAAGCCGACGGCGACGGCGCTGACGCCGTCGAGCTTGCCGACCTCCTGCATGACGGCGTTCTGGAAGTGGGAGCGGACCGGGCAGCCCGGAGTCGTCAGCGAGACGACGACGTCGACGGCGCCGCCGTCCTTGACCTCGATCGAGCGGACCATGCCGAGCTCGACGATCGAGCGGCGCAGCTCGGGGTCGATGACGGCGCGCAGGGCGTCGTTGATCTGGTCGTGCGTCGGGACGGTCATCGCGAAGGGGGATTGTCGCAGAGGCGTGGCAGCGCCCCGTGGCGCTGGCCGGTTTGGAGGCCGGCACGGGGGGAGAGAATTGGCCGCCCAGCTCTTAACGGGGCATGGTCCGCCGGATCGAGATCGGCTTCGTCGCTGGGGCGCTCGGCTTCCTGCTGCTCGCCGCTCGCGCCCAGGGCGCCGACTACAGCGTCGTCCAGTGCGGCTGGGGAGTCGGCCTCGACGCCGCCTGGGTCGGCAACAGCTCGCACTTTCGCTCGGCCAGCGACTGCGCCGGCGCCAGCCCGGGCGTCCGCAGCCTCACCGTCGCCAACGGCCACCACGCCGGCTCGGGCGCCTATGCGCGCTGGCGCTGGAGCGCGCCCGCCGGCGCCACGATCACGGCGCTGCGCGGCAGCTGGTCGCGCTCGCTCGCCGCCGGCTTTCGCCAGCGGATCAGCGGCTTCGACGCCGGCGGCCGGCGTGATGTGCTGCGGGAATCGGCGACGAGCGGCTCCTCGAGCGACTTCACCGCCGCACCCTCCGGCGACTTCGGCCATGCGATCGAGAGCGAGCTCGAGTGCCGCGCGAAGAGCTGCGATCAGAGCCCGCTTTCCTCGGCGGGCGTTGGCAGGCTGACCTTCACCATGCGCGACTCGGCGGCGCCGGTGCTCACCGCCGGCGGGCCGCTTGCCAGCGGCGGCTGGCTGCGGGGCGATCAGACCGTCAGCTTTCAGGCGAGCGACCAGGGCTCCGGCGTCGCCGCCGTCGACACTCTCATCGACGATCAAGCTAAGGATCACGAGGACGCGCCGTGCCGGGTCGCGATGGTCGATGGCGCTCGCTACGGCGCCAGCATGCGTCCCTGCGACGCGGCCCGGTCGGGCGGCTCGACGATCGCCACCGCTGAGCTCGCCGACGGCATCCACGCGCTGAAGCTCTGCGCCCTCGATTTCTCGGGCGAGCGCGGCTGCGTGCCGCGCATCGACGCGCACATCGACAACTCCGCCCCCTCCGCGCCCGAGGCCCTCGCCGTCCTCGATGGCGACGGCTGGCACTCCTCGAACGGCTTCTCGCTGCGCTGGCGCAATCCGGTGCCGGGCGCAGGCGCACCGGTGAGGGCCGCCTGGTACCGGCTGAGCGCGGCGGATGGCGGCGAGGAGACGGCCCCGGTCCGAATCGCCGCTGCCGCCGGGGCGCTCGATGCGATCGAGCTGCCGGCCCCCGGCGCCTACAACCTGAGCCTCTGGCTCGAGGACGCCGCCGGCAATGTCGAGGAAACGGCTGCCGCTGCGGCGACGCTGCGATTCGATGACGCTCCGCCCACGCTCGCCTTTGTCGAGCAGCGCGATCCGGCCCACCCGGCCGATGTCGCCGCCACGGTCGACGACGGCCTCTCCGGCGTGGCTGGCGGCGAGATCCTCTACCGGCGCCTCGGCGCCGCAGAATGGCGCCCGCTGGTGACGACGCTCGCTGCCGCCGAGGGCGATGGCCCGGCGCGCCTGCAGGCCCGCATCCCCGCCAGCGCCGAGCCGGGCAGCTACGAGCTGCGAGCCGAGGCCGTCGACGGCGCCGGCAACCGCTCCGCCACCGAGACCCGTGCCGATGGCTCGCCGATGACGGTCCGGGCGCCGCTGCAGGCGAAGGCGACGCCACTGGTGACGCTGGCGGCCACGCGACGGCGGTTGCGCAATCACGCTCTGCTCGTCCTCCAGGGCCGGCTGCATCCAGTTGACGATGTTCAGCCTGCAGCCGCGAAGCTCGTCGAGATCCAGTTCCGCGACCGCCGCCGCGCCGTCTGGCAGTCGATCGCGCTGCTGCGCACCGACTCCGGCGGGCGCTTTCGCTTCCGCCACCGCTTCCTGCGGATCGCCCATCCGGCGCGGATCGGCTTCCGGGCGCGCGTGCCGGCGGAGGCTGGCTGGCCCTACCCGGAGGCGGTCTCGCGCACGGTCACGGTCCTCGTGCGACCGTGAGGCGGGCCGGGCCTCGACGGCCCAGGTGCGGAGCTAGCCGTTCTCGGGGGTGAAGGCCGGGAAGTGGCCGCTGTGAAGCTTGCTGCGCAGCTTCGCCAGGCTGCTCGGGTAGCGATAGGGGCTGTAGGTGTCGCCGTTGAAGCCCTGGTAGTAGAGGAGCATCCGCACCTTGCCGCGATGCCTGATCGCCCAATTGGTCACTTCGCTGACGAAGTCGGGCTGATCGCGCAGGGCCACTCCCCATTCGGTGATCGCGAACGGCTTGAAGTTCCAGCGCTCGTAGAACTTCAGGAACGCCTTCCAGTCGGGGTTGCTCGAGTAGAAGTCGGTGCCGGTCCAGTCGACCCAGCTCTTGCCGGGGAAGTAGTTGGAGGGCTGATTGCCACTGATGTTCGGCCCGCTGGTGTGCTGCGGCGTCCAGACGAACGAGACCGGAGCCGAGCTCATGCTGCCGCTGACCTTCTCGCCGTGGGGCTTGACCGGCGGTAGCTTCTGCTTCTTCAGCCGCGCGTTGATCGTCTTCATGCTGCCGCCGCCGCGGATCAGGATCACCATCCGCTTCCAGGCCTTCTTGAACCAGGTGGTCGAGTGGGCGCTGTCGCGGGCCGTGCCGTTGAAGTTGAAGGCGCAGTAGGGGTTGTGGGCGCCGTTCATCTCGCCCATCGGCCGGATGTAGGCCGGCAGCTTCTTGGCGCCGCCGAAGAAGCGGTTGAGCTGGATCAGGTAGGCATCGCCGCCGCCGGTTGCGATGCCGCGCGGGCTCAGCGCCTCGTTGCCGCCGAAGCTATCGGCGGTGGAGATGTGGAGCATCGGCCGCACCTTCGCCGCGCTCCAGCGCCTGTAGGCGGCGCCGGGCTTCGTCCCCCAGCCGTGGAAGGTCTCGAGGATCGCCGGATGCTTGCCGGTGGCGTCGCGGAACTGCTTGTAGTCCTCGAGCCGGCCGGTGTCGGAGACCCCGGCCCAGATCTTGCCCTTGTCCGGCTTGTAGGGGCTCGAGCCCGCCAGCGCAGGCACCAGCAGCGTCGCCGCGCAGGCGACGGCTACGGCGACCAGTGCGGTCGCGCGGCGATTTCCCTTGCCTTGGTGCACCTGCCCTCTAAACACGCGAGCGGCCACTCTGATGCGCTGCCGTCGCCGGCGCGGCGCCCCGGGCAGGCGATGCAACGCCTGTTTCAGCCCAGGCGTGACCGGCGAGCTGCCCGTGCGCGCCGGCGCTCGCGATAATGCTCCGCCGTCCTCGATCCCGGCAAGGGCCGAGCCGTGAACAGCTGGCAAGACGTCTCCGAGTTCATCCACAGCATCCCCTCGACCACCTGCGGTGGCTCGCAGCCGCAGTACCTCTACGAGCTCTCGCGGGCGACCGAGGGCAAGGGGGCCGTGGTCGAGATCGGCACCTACATCGGCCGCTCGACGATCGCTCTGGCATACGCGCAGAAGGAAAAGGGCTCCCCGCCAATCCATACGATCGATATCGACCGCCATCCCCAGCTGGATGAGAACCTGAGCAAGGCTGAGGTGGACGGCTTCGTCGACGTCACGGTCGAGCCGAGCACCGACGCCGCCAAGACCTGGAGCAAGCCGATCGAGCTCCTCTGGGTCGATGCCGACCACTCACGGGTCGGGCTAAAGGCCGACATCGCCGCCTGGCGCGACCACGTGATCGAAGGAGGGCTCGTCGCCTTCCACGACTACCCCGGTGTCGACTCCTCGAAGACCGTCGCCCGGCCGATCGCCAAGCTGATGCTCGCCGACCCCGTCAACTGGCGCGTGGTCAGCGACCGCGAGCACGGCAGCATCATCGTCTTCCAGCGGCTGACGCCGAGCCCGATGTTCAGCGGCCGGCCGACCGTCCGGCAGTGGCGCAAGTGGGCCTACCGCGACCTGCGCGCCTTTGTAAGGCTGCGGCTGCCGGGCGTCTACTCGCTGCTGCGCAGCCGCGGCGACCGCTCCTAGATCGCGCTCGTCGCGCCGCCGGGCGCTACTGGTACCAGGCGACCGTCGCGACGATCGCGTAGAGCGCGACCAGCGCCACGCCCTCGAATGCGTATGCCTCGCCGTCGCCGGTGATCTGCCAGACGGCGATCGCCGTCAGCCCAAGGGCGGCGATGTAGACGGGCGAGAGGACGAAGGTCAGCGGCGTCGCGAAGAAGAGCGAGGCGAGGATCAGCGCCGGGAAGAGGAAGACGGCGATCTGGGCGACCGAGTTCTTGATCACCGAGATCGCCAGATCGGATTGCCCCTTGGCGGCAAAGACGATCCCGGTCACGTTCTCGACCGCGTTGCCGGCGATCGCGACGATGACCAGTCCGGCGAAGGCCTTCGAGATCCCCAGTGAGGCGACGGCCGGGTCCAGCGCCTTGATGAACCAGTCCGAGACCAGCGCCGCGCCGACCCCGGCCACGGCGAGCAGCCCGATCGCCAGGCCCAGGCTCACCCCCGGCGGCTCCGCGTCGCGCTCGTCGTGCTCGTCGCGCTCGCCCGGCACGGTGTCGCCGCGCAGATACGAAGTCAGCCAGACCGCGTAGACGACGAGCAGGCTGATCGCGCCGGCGATCGAGATTCCCTTGGCATGGCGACCGGCCGCGTCGTGGCTGGTGACCGCGAGGCCGAGCACGACGATGATGAAGACGGCGAGCAGCAGCAGCGTCGCCGTGTCGTTGGGCAGGCGGGGATGGAAGCGCATGACACCGTCCTTGCTGGCTCGCGCGCCGACGACGATCGCCAGGCCGAGGATCAGCAGCGCGTTGGCGAGCAGCGAGCCGACGAGCGAGGTCTTGGCAACGGTCACCTCGCCGGCGCCGAGGGCGAAGAGGACGACGAAGAACTCCGGCAGGTTGCCGAGCGTCGACTGCATCACGCCGGTGACGCCGGGCCCGAAGCGGGCGCCGACGGCCTCGGTCGAGAAGGCGACGATCCAGGCGAGGCCCGCCAGCGCGGCCCCGGCGGCGGCGAAGCGGGCGACCGCCGGCCCGTCGGCATAGTGAAGCGCCCCCGCGGCAATCGAGAGAGCGGCGATGGCGGCGAGCAGCGAAATCTGCCGGCGAGTCACGGCCGCATCCTTTCAGCCGCCGCTTGCGCCCTGAATTGACCCCCCAGGGCGCCTCAGCGATACTGCCGCGCAGTGGGCCTCTCCGAGACGGACCTCGAGATGATGCGTTCCGGCTATTCGCTCTGGAACGAAGGCGACATCGACGGTGTCGTCGATCGCTGCCTGGCCAAGGACATCGAGTTCCACCTCGGCTCGGAGTGGCCCGGTCTCGACTCGCGCTACTACGGCGCCGACGAGGTCGCGCGATTCCTGCGCGAGGACATCGCCAAGGTCATCGGCCTGCGCGACATCCAGATCGAGCGCGAGGAGATCTTCGAGGAGACCGTGATCTTCGCCCTGCGCACGGTCGTCGAAGGTGAGCTGAGCGGCGTCACGCTCGGCGAGGTGCCGATCTTCCACGTCGTCCGCGTCGCCGACGGCAGGGTCGTCCGCATCGAGGTCTTCCTCGATGAGCAGAAGGCGAGGAGCGCCGCCGCCAAGCCCTCGAGCTCGTAGTGGCGGCGCGGAAAAAGGTCGCCGTTCTCGGCGGCGGCATCGGCGCCATCTCGACGGCGTTCGAGCTGACCGCGACCGAGCAACTGCGCGAGCGCTTCGAGGTCACCGTCTACCAGCCCGGCTGGCGGCTCGGCGGCAAGGGCGCCAGCGGCCGCAACATGGCCCAGGGCGGCAGGATCGAGGAGCACGGCCTCCACATCTGGTTCGGCTTCTACGACAACGCCTTCCGGATGATGCGCGAGGCCTACCAGCAGCTAGGCCGGCCGCCCGAGGCGCCGCTGGCGACGCTCGAGGACGCCTTCAAGGGCTGCGACCAGATCGTCCTCTACGACAGGGATGGCGAGGATTGGCGCGCCTTTCCGATCAACGCGCCGCGCAACTTCCAGCGGCCCGGCGTCCCGCGCCAGCTGCCGACCTTCTGGGAGGTTGCAGCGAGGACGATCGACTGGGCTCTCGAGCGCTACCGCGAGCTGCTCGGCGAGCGACCTGAGATCGAGCTCGACGAGCCCCCCGAGCACTACACCCCCGCCTGGTTCGCCGACCTCACCGCCGAGCTCGGAGCGAAGATCGCCCGCACCGAGCTGGCCGGCGCCGAGCATCTCCTTCACCTCGCCGGGCAGCTGACGAAGGCGCGCAGCCGCGAGACCGACCAGGCGCGGCCCGAGCACGCCGCCCACCACTGGCTGCTGGTCAAGCTGGTGACCGGTTTCCGCGACTGGCTCTGGAAGCACGTCGTCGAGGAGCGCTGCGAGCGCGACCCCGACCTGCGCTTCTACTTCACCACGTTCGACACGGTGGTCTCGATGATCTCTGGCATCGTCGAGGATGGGGTCCTCGAGCACGGCTTCGACGCCATCAACGACGAGGAGTGGGCCGACTGGCTCGCTCGCCACGGCGCCAAGCAGGCGACGATCGGCCCCACGCCGGCGGAACGGGCGCCGGTGCTGCGGGCGATGTACGACGTCGCCTTCTGTTACCCGGGCGGTGAGGTGGCCAACGCCGACGTCGCCGCTGGCGCGGCGACCAACGACCTGCTGCGGCTGCTCTTCACCTACCGCGGCTCGCTGATGTACAAGATGCAGGCGGGGATGGGGGACACGGTCTTCGGGCCGTTCTACGAGGTGCTGAAGCGCCGCGGCGTCCGCTTCGAGTTCTTCCACGCGGTCACCCATCTCGGCCTCTCGCCCGGCGGTGAGGCGATCGAGACGATCGACGTCGTGCCGCAGGTCGAGCTGACCGCCTCCGAGTACGAGCCGCTGGTCGACGTCAAGGGACTTCCCTGCTGGCCGAGCGAGCCGCTCTGGGAGCAGCTCGTCGACGGCGAGCGCCTGCGCGCTGACGTCGTCGACTTCGAGTCCCAGCTCAACCCGCTCGACCGCGAGCCGCTGACGCTGCGGCGCGGTGAGGACTTCGATGAGGTCGTGCTGGGGATCTCGGTCGGCGCCCTGGCGCCGATCTGCGGCGAGCTGGCCGAGCACAGCGAGCCGTTCCGGCGGATGCTCGAGACCTCGGCGACGGTGCGGACGCAGGCCTTTCAGCTGTGGCTAAAAGAGCCGGCCGAGGCGCTGGGCTGGGCGCACTCGGGCGACTCGGTTGCCGGCTGCTACGTCGAGCCGCTCGACACCTACTGCGAGATGAGCCACCTGCTGCCGCGCGAGGACTGGCGCGAGGAGCACGGCGTCAAGAGCGTCGCTTACTTCTGCGGCGTCCTCGACGACCGCGAGGGCGAGAGCGAGGCCGAGGCCCACGCGCGAGTCAAGGCCAACGCGAGCGAGTTCCTCGCCAGCAACGTCGGCGCGCTGTGGCCGCAGGCGATCGACGCTCCGCCGGCCACGGCGATCCGCTGGGAGCTACTCGCGGATGGGACCGAGGGATCGGGCGAGGCGCGGCTCGACGCCCAGTACTGGCGCGCCAACACCTCGTCTTCGGAGCGCTACGTGCTGACGCCGGCCGGCTCGGTCAAGCACCGGCTGCCGTCGGACCGCTCGGGCTTCGAGAACCTGGTTCTCGCCGGCGACTGGACCAAGAACGGCATCGACGGCGGCTGCGTCGAGGCTGCGGCGACGTCCGGCATCCAGGCGGCCCGCGCGCTGATCGGCCACGACAGGCCGATAGTCGGCGAGGACCCGGCGTGGCTGGCGCCACCCGTTCGCGGCCTGCCCCGCTACGTCGAGTTCGGCGGCCGCGCCACCACGCCTGGGCCGTTCAAGGTCAGGGGCGGCCGCGTCCGTGGCTTCCTGCTCGACGGGGACCGGGGGCGGATTGCCGACCTGGTCGAGCGGACCTTCAACGAGCCGGCCGGCGAGGGCGTCGACTACCGGCCGCTCTCCGACAGGGTGCTGCTGGTCGTCGGATCGTTCGACCGGATCAGCTCGACCGTGCCGCCGTGGGACCACTACGGGACGATCCGCGAGATCCAGGCCTCGTTCTTCGTCCCGGTCGTCGCCGGCCGCGACCACGGCTCGGTCTTCACCGCCGAGCGCCTCTGCCTCGCCGTGCCCTACATCCTCGTCGACAACGCGATGTCCTATCTCGCCGGGCGCGAGGACTACGGCTATCCGAAGACGCTCGGCCGCTTCACCCCCGAGGAGGAGTTCGCCCCCGACCGGCCGATCTCAGGCCCGATCCGCATCGACGCCTACGGCGGCGACTTCGAGCCCGACCAGCAGATGGGCTGGCGGCCGCTGATCGAGATTGCTCGCGCTGACGGCGGCGGCGGTGCCGGCTCTGGGCTGGGCGAGGTGCTCGAGGGCGCTCGTGGCCTGGCGTCCCTGCTCACCGGCGGCGCTCTCGACGACCACGATGGCGGTGAGCTCGTCCTGCCGGGTCTGAAGCTGGGCGGCAACCTTCTCCGCGACGCCCTCGACGGCCGCGCGACCCAGGTCTTCCTCAAGCAATTCCGCGACGCCGAGGACGGCTCGCTCGCCTGCTACCAGTCGATCGTCGAGGCGCCCGTCCACGTCACCCGGCTGAAGCCGCGCCCGAGCCTCGACGACTGGGAGGTGACGATCCACCCGATCGACAGTCACCCGATCGCAAGGGACCTCGGCATAGAGACCCAGGTCGCCGGCTCGTCGGTCGACATGGAGCTGGAGTTCCTGCTCGACAGGGGAGAGGTGGTGGCGCCTCTGGGGGCCCCGGCGACGGCGAGTCCGGGTGCTGCTCCCCGGGCGCCTGGCCCTGGCGACAGCCTCACGCCGGAGATGGGACCGCGGGCGGGAGCCCACGAGACGGGCAGTGGTGCCCAGCCCGGCCTGACCGAGGAGGTCTTCGGCCTCTTCCAGGCCACCGCCGGCCGCCTCTACCGCGAGCTCTCGGCGCTGCGGCGAATCACGCGGCGATAGCGTCAGCGGAGGGGGAGGGATTCGAACCCCCGGGCCCTTGCGGGCCGGCTGCTTTCAAGGCAGCTGCATTCAACCGGACTCTGCCACCCCTCCGGTCCAGGCAGCGTAGATGACTGATCCACGACACCGCACGCCTGGATGACGCACGTGGCGCATCGCATCTCTTCGTCCTCGGACTCGCCTTTGGCACCACCAAAGGCTTCGCCCTGCGTCCTTGATCTGCTCGGCCACGCACGCCACCAGGCGCACGCTGCCGTGAATCAATCATCTGCGAGCCCCGCCGGCCCGGCGGTGGCGCCCGCCCCCTCTAGAATCGTCGCCTGCGCCGGCCGTCTTGGGCCGGCGTCTCCCGGAGAGGTGGCCGAGTGGCTGAAGGCACTCGCCTGCTAAGCGAGTAGGGGGCGCAAGCTCTCTCGAGGGTTCGAATCCCTCCCTCTCCGCCTCTTGGCTCTCAGGCGCTCGACAGTCGCGCTGGCCTTGCTCGCGGCGGCGCTGGCAGGGCCCGGCTGCACGCCGGCTCAGTTCGCCAAGCGCAGCGGTTCCTATGCCCTGGTCCAAGTCCGCCCCGGCGCCAAGGTCGATCTCCACGCCAAGCCCGGCGGGCGTGTCGTCGCCCGCATCGCCTCCCACACCGAGTTCGGCAGCAATCAGGCCTTCTGGGTCGCCGAGCGCCGCGGCCGCTGGCTCGGCGTGACCAGCTCCGCGGCGCACGGCAACCGGCTCGGCTGGATCGCCTACAACCCGCTCGAGCTGCGGCTGCTGTTCACCCAGTGGTCGGTGCGGGCAAGCCTCAGCCGCCGCGAGCTGGTCGTCAGCTACGGCAACCGCGTCCTGCGGCGCTTCCCGGTGACGATCGGCGCCTCGGGAACCGACACGCCGGCCGGCCGCTTCTCGGTCACCGACGCACTCGCCGGCCGCGGTGTCGGCCCCTGGTACGGCTGTTGCGTGCTCGCGCTCTCGGGCCATCAGGCGAGCCTGCCCTCGGATTGGATCGGCGGCGACCGGATCGCGATCCACGGAACGCCGGGCCCGGTCGGCGGCGCGGCGTCCCACGGCTGCCTGCGCGCCTCCAACCTCGACATGACCTACCTCTTCGCCAAGCTGCCGATCGGCGCGCCGGTGACGATTACGCGCTGACGGCGGCGCGGCGCCCGCCGCCAGACCGGCTCGGCGCCTGCTCCCCCAACGCGGCCCGGAAAGCCTTGGCCAACTCGTCGAGGTCGGCGACGACGTCGCGATCGCCGGTCAGGCCGAAGAAGACATCGCCGTCGTAGCTGATGACGCCGACCGAGAGCGCGTGGTTCTGCGGCGAGAGCGGCACGAACGGGTAGATCTCGAGCACGCGATGGCCGAGCAGGTAAAACGGCTGCTGGGGGCCTGGGACGTTCGAGACGACGAGGTTCCAGAGCAGCGGCCGCGCCATCGCCGCCGAGAGCAGGCGGTTGATCGTCGGC
This sequence comes from Solirubrobacterales bacterium, assembly GCA_033856175.1. Lineage (GTDB taxonomy): Bacteria > Actinomycetota > Thermoleophilia > Solirubrobacterales > 70-9 > JAWVFK01. Next base: position 71,383 of record JAWVFK010000041.1, read on the forward strand.
GGCGCCCAGCCGGTCGCCTGGATGATCAGCGACGCGGCGCCGACCTGCTCCGAGCGCTTCAGCCGCGCGGTCACGCCGCTGATCTGCTCCAGCCGCACCGCCGGATCGGTCTCCTCCATCGGCAGCGGCACGAGGATCGTCGAGAGCCGGTTGCCGAGCTCCAGTTCCTCGCCTGGCCGGCGGATGCTGACGGGGACCAGCGCCACCACCCGCTTCGGCAGCCTGTCGCCGCGCTCGACGAAGAAGCGCCGCAGCGCGCTCGCCGCCACGGCGAGGATGACGTCGTTGACCGTCGCCTCGCCCTCGCGGGCCCGTCGCAGCCGCTCGAGCTTGGTCCGCACGAAGGCGACGCGACGGTCGCGGCCGATCGGCACGTTGATCGGCGTCGCCGGAGCGCTGGGGCCGCCGGCGGCCAGCCCGGCGAAGCCCTCGGCGGTCCGCCTGACGTTCGACGCCGTCCCGCGCGGCATCGTCACGGCGCCGCGGGCGGCCTTCGCCGCCGCCCGCAGCGGCGCCGAGATCCGCTCGCCGGCGGCGCGGACGAAGAGCATCTCGCCGCTGGGCTCGTCGGGGTCCCACTCGGCGTCGGGCGGCGGGATCTTCGTCCCCTCGGGGCTGGCGTCGAGCATCAGCGTGCCGACGTCGACCGCCGCGACGCCGTCGACCAGCGCGTGGTGGGTCTTCGAGATGTAGGCGTGACGACCGCCACTGAGCCCCTCGATCATGTAGAGCTGCCAGAGCGGCCGCGTGAAGTCCAGCGGCTCCGACATGACCCGTCCGACCAGCTCGCGCAACTCGCTCTCACCACCGGGCGAGGGCAGGGCGACGCGGCGCACGTGCCAGGCGAGGTCGAAGCGCGGATCGTCCTCCCAGGAGGGGTTGGTCAGCTTCAGCGGCGTCTCGGTGATCCGCTGGCGAAAGCGCGGCACGAGGTGCAGCCGCGAGTCGACGTGGCGCAGGAAGCGGCGGAACGGCGGCGGCTCTCCCTCGACGACGATCGTCGCGCCGACGTGGACGTGGATCGGCCCGCGCTCGGCGAGCAGCGAGGACATGTCAGCTGCGCTCAGCCGGGCCACGCCGGCGAGACTATTTGACGCGCCTCAGGGGTCGATTCTGAAGGCGGTGACCGCGTGCAGCCCCGGCTCGCCGGGCGGGATCCTCGCCTCGCCGGGGTCCGGGATCAGCGAGCGCGAAAGCGGATGGGCGTCGAAGATCTCGTCGAGCTCCTCGCGGGTCAGCGTCTCGCGCTCGAGCACGGTGGTGGCGAGGTCGTCGAGGCAGCGGCGGTTGTTGGAGACGAGTTGGCGGGCGCGGCTGAAGGCCATGTTGGCGAGCGCCTGGGCATTGAGGTCGACGTCGCGGCGGGTCTGGTCGGAGAGTGCGTAGTCGCCGGTCGGCAGGGCGCGCGGCGAGTTCTCCATCGCGCTGCCGCCGAGCAGGGCCCGGGTGGAGTTGTCCATCGGGCTCGTCGTCACGGTCATGCCGAACTCGGTGACCATCTGGACGCAGATCGCGTGGACGCGGCGCAGGTCGTCGGCGGCGCCGGAGTAGGACTCGCTGAAGACCTCCTCCTCGGCCGCGCGGCCGCCGAGCAGCGCGACCATCTCGTCGAGCAGCTCCTTGCGTGAGCGCAGGTAGGAATCCTCGCTGGGTGCGTGGGCGACGAAGCCGAGCGCCGGGCCGCGGGGGACGATGCTGAGGATCTCCGGAGGGTCGAGGCCGGCGAGCTTGCGGCAGAGCGCATGGCCGGACTCGTGGTAGGCGACGATCCGCCGCTCGAGGTCGGTCAGCCGGTGCCCCTGCTGGGAGCCGATCGACTGCCGCAGCAGCGCCTCGTCGAGGTCCTCGCGAGCGATCGCCTCACGCCGGGCCCGCCCGGCGATGATCGCCGCCTCGTTGAGAGCGTTGGCGAGCTGGGCGCCCGTCATTCCGGTCGTCTTGCGAGCGACGTCGGTGAGGTTGATGTCCTCGCCGAGCGGCTTGTCGCGCGAGTGCGATTTCAGGATCGCCTCGCGGCCGGAGCGATCCGGCGGCGCCACGAGCACCTGGCGATCGAAGCGCCCCGGCCGCAGCAGCGCCCGGTCGAGCTTGTCCATGTAGTTCGAGGCGGCGATGACGATGACGGTGCCCGGATCGCGCTCGAAGCCGTCGAGCTCGACCAGCAGCTGGTTGAGCGCCTGCTCGCGCTCGCTGGTGCCGCCGTCGCCGCCGTCGGCGCTGCGGCGGCCGCCGACCGCGTCGAGCTCGTCGATGAAGATCACGGCGCGGCCGGACTTGCGCGCTTCCTTGAAGAGGCGGCGGATGCGGGCGGCGCCACGGCCGACGAACATCTCGACGAAGCTCGAGCCCGAGGCGGCGAAGAAGTCCACGCCGGCCTGGGCGGCGACGGCGCGCGCGAGCATCGTCTTGCCGGTGCCGGGCGGCCCGTAGAGCAGGACGCCGCGCGGGGCGCGGGCGCCGAGCGAGGCGAAGCGATCCGGATCGCGCAGCCAGTCGGCGACGTCGACGAGCTCAGCCTTGGCCGAGTCGATCCCCTGAACCTCTTCCCAGAGCACCGGGTTCGTCTGGCTGGCCTTGATCGTCTCCGGGCGGGTCGTCCGCATCGTGCTCCGCAGCAGCGTCATGAAGACGAGCAGCAGCGCCGCCATGAAGAAGACGCCGAAGACGGGATACCAGGTGAAGAAGAAGTCGGTGATCGAGGCGTGCACCATCCCCTAGGCATCGGCAGGCGGGGGCGAGTTCTGAACTGGCGGTCAGGCGCCGGCGCCCGGTGGCCCTAGAATCCAGCGTCCTGGAGAGGCAGGCACTCGCCAGGCCCGCGCCCGTAGCTCAGCTGGATAGAGCGCCGGTCTACGAAACCGGAGGTCACAGGTTCAAATCCTGTCGGGCGCGTCTTTGTTGCCGGCCTTCCAGGAAGCGTCGGATCAGCGCGCAGATACGTCGCCCGGCGGAGGTCGCTTAGCGGCGTGGCGAGCGAGCGACGAGCCGGCCAGCCCCGCGGCTATCAGGCAGCCTCCGGCGATAGCCCATGGGAGCGGGGGAAACCCGCCACAGTCGGCGGTGGCCTGCTCGCCTGGCCTCAGCGTGAGAGCAACGCTGGCGACGTTCCCCGGGCAGCGCTCATAGTCCGAGTTGATCGCGGCGACGAGCAGGCAGACGAGCCCCGCCCCGGCGAGGAGCCCGAGCATCTCGCGACGACGACCGCCGCGTCTAATCAGGAAAATCGTCGCGATGATCCCGGCCATGAGGATCGGCAGCCCGATCGAAAAACCGGTCAGAAACCCGAATAGCAGCACGAAGCCCGTCGCCACCCATGCGATCAGCCATCGTCCGGGGTGTTCCATTCGATCAGGGTAGCCATCGCCGACGCGCTGCCGAGGCAGTGCCGTTCAGAGGGATCGCCGCTCGCCGAGCGAATTCGGTCGCACCGTAGGAAGATCCGGGCCATGGCGCGGCGCAGCCTCGGTGAGTACAAGCGAAAGCGCAATTTCGGCGAGACGCCGGAGCCTGACGATTCGGCGGCCAAGCCGAAGGCAAAGGAAGCCGGCAAGAACAAGCGCGCTCCTCGCCGTCGCCACTCCCGCTTCACGATCCAGAAGCACTCGGCGACCTCGCTCCATTACGACCTCCGGCTCGAGATCGACGGCGTCGCCTGTTCCTGGGCGGTGCCGAAGGGCCCTTCGCTCGACCCTCGGGACAAGCGCCTGGCGATGCGCACCGAGGACCATCCGCTCAAATATCTGACCTTTGAGGGCGTGATCCCAAAGGGTCAGTACGGCGCCGGGCCAATGATCGTCTGGGACCGAGGCGTATTCGAGAACATCTCCGAGACGCGTCGCGGCGAGCCGCTGACCCTTACCGAAGGGCTCGAGCGGGGCGACCTCAAGGTCTTCCTGCTCGGCGAGAAGATCCGCGGCGCCTACGCGCTCGTTCGCACCTCCAAACCGGACGAGCGCGAGCGCTGGCTGCTGATCAAGAAGAAGGACGAGTTCGCCGACGCCCGCCGGCGACCGACATCGACCCAGCCCGAGTCGGTGCTGAGCGGGCGCACGATCGAGGATCTGCGCGACGCCTCCTAAATCAATCGCCGACCACCGGTAGCGTTTGCCTGGTGTCCCAGGAGAACATCGAGATCGTGCGGGGGATCTTCGATCGCTGGAATCGAAAGGAGCGGGACTTCGTCGAGGGCGAGGTCCATCCCGACGTCGAGATCAGGAGCCGCCTGCAAGCTGAGCCGTACCGGGGCTGGGCTGGGCTAAAGCTCTGGATGCAGGAGATTGACGACCAGTTCGAGGAGTGGCAGCTCGTCGTCAAGGAATGGCGGGATACCGGCGACCTCGTCGTTGGGCTGGGACACATCGGCATTCGCGGCCAGGGCAGCGGGATCGAGTTCGACCAGCCGATTGGATGGCTCGTCGAGCTCAGCGAGGGCAAGCCGCGCCGGATGGAGTTCTTCGTCGAGCCCCGCGACGCCCTGGCAGCAGCCGGGTTGGCGGAGTGAGCGGCCCGCAGCTCTGTGCTTGACGGGCCCGAGCACCGACTCGTCGATCGTTGAGAGTTGTCCCGACGACGGAGGCCGCCTGCTTTTGAAGGCATGTTCCCCCAAACAGGGGATTGACCTGACCGGGGCCTGGCTCTAGATTAGCCGAATCAGCGTTCATGTAATTAGATTCATGGCGCAGATTTCATGGCTTCAGGTTGCGCAGACAGGAACCCGCGGCCGAGGTCCCCGCATTTCAACGAAAGAAGGCCACGGATGACCAGAATGAACAAGAGATCGAAGCTGCTCGTCTCGATGCTGGTGGTTGGGGTGCTGGGAAGCATTGCCGGGTTGGGGATCTTTGGCGCTTTCTCCGCCACGACGACCAACGCGGGCAATGAGGTCCGTAGCGGCAACGTGTTGTTGAGCGATAACGACGCCGGCAGCGCGCTCTACTTCCTGCCGAACGCGAAGCCCGGCGACACCGTGACGAGGTGCATCAAGGTCACGTACACCGGCTCGCTCAATGCCAACGTACGTCTCTATACGCCCGACAATTCCCTCGGGCCGCTGGCGCAGTACGTCGACCTGATCATTACGCAAGGCACTCAGTCCAGCTCGACGTTCCCGAATTGCAGCGGGTTCACGCCGTCAGCCGGCGGCGGCGTCCTGTACACCGGGACATTGGCGAATTTCTCGACAACCCGGACCAACTACGCGACCGGGATCGACACGAACCCCGTCAGCCCGGCGATCGGCTGGAACACGAATGACACCCTCGTCTATCAGTACCAAGTGACGCTGAATGCCAGCGCTCCGGCCACGGTCGAGGCGCAGACCACGGGCACGCACGCCTTCACTTGGGAAGCCGTCAACAACTAGCGCTTTCGGTCAAAAGGCCTGAGCGAGGGGAGGGGCCCCATCTAGGGGCCTCCGTCCCCGAAGCTCCTTGACGCCGAGATTGGAGAAATGATGGGACGGAACCCGAGCCGGCTAATAGCGCGTGCATTGGGGGGCAGCGTTGGCCTCGGCCTTGCGGTGGCGATCGTGATGGTCGCGCGCCCCGCGGCGAGCGCCGATGGGCTGACCGCGACGGTTCGTTTCTCGATCCCGGTATCGGGTGAGCTGACGGTGACGCCGGCGGCGCCCAAACCCGTCCTGGTCGCCGCAGGGCTTCGGCCAGGCGGGAATCGGGCGGCTGGAAGCTTCAAAGTTCATAACCAGACGGGACGCACGATGCCGCTCGACTTCCACGCCCGCCCGTCGTCGGCCGCGATCAACGGCCTGCTGCAGGTGCGCCTCAGCGCCGCCGGGCGGACGTTGGTCAGGACATCCCTCCAGGACATGGTCCGCGGTGGCGGCGGGACCCTGCGGTTGCGATCCGGGGCAACCCGCCAGCTCACGCTTGCAGCATGGATGCCAGCGGGCGTCGGCAGCGGCTACGAGGGCCGGGTGATCGATGTCTCACTCGTTCCTCGCTCCCTATCGGGTGGCGCTAGTTGAGGGCGGCGCGAGCCAGGCACCTGGCCGCCTGCCTCTGGGTTGGTGCGCTTTGGGCAGTCACCGGCCTGGTGCTGTGCCTGCTGCTTGCCGCGGCGGCACCGCGCCTGATCGGCGACGCCTCATACGTCGTTCGCTCGGGCAGCATGACCCCCGTGATCGAGACCGGCGACGTGCTCGTAACCCAGCCGATCGACCCGCTCGACGCGCGGGTCGGGCAGATCGTGACCTTCAAGGATCCAAGCGGCAGCGGTCGCCTGCTCTCGCACCGCGCTCGTGCGGTGCACCGAGTGGGCGACCGAGTCCGCTTCGTCACCCAGGGCGACGCCAATAGCGGCCAGGAGCACTGGAACGTGCCGGTCGACGGTCGGATTGGACGCGTGCTCTACCGGATACCGAAGCTCGGCTTCGCACTCGTCTGGACGCAGGGTCCCGTCGGGCGCATCGGCTTGATCGCCGCGCCGGCGTTGCTGCTGGCGATCTGGGCGCTGGTCTGGATCTGGAACCCGCGACGGGAAGGGAGGCCGGATGCGCGGACGAGCTGACATCAGACGTCTCGTGGCGATCCTCTCCTTCATGCTCATCCTCGGTTTGGCGGGGCTGGGCGGGAGCGTTTGGGCCGCGTTCAGCGCCAAGACCACCAACAGCGGCAACACGGTCACGGCCGCAGCCGATTGGGTTGCGCCCACCGCCTCCTCCTCGGTGATCGGTAAGACACAGGGCGGCACGCCCGGCTTCATTCACCAGGGCGGCAGCTACAACGCTTACGCCAACGTCGCCGACACTGGCAACCCGGCCAGCGGGACCGCCAGCGTGAAAGGCAACGTGAGCTCGGTCAGCACCGGCCTGACCGCAACCGCGCTCATCTCGGGCTCCTACTCGATCGGGGCGACGAGCTACAACTACCGCACGGCGAATCTCAGCGCCAACGCCACTCTGACCGCGGGCACCTTCAGCTATTCGCTGACCTCGACGGACAACGCCGGCAACATCGGTACGCAGTCCGGCTTCACGGTGATAGTCGACAACACGGCGCCGACCGCGTCGGACATCCAAACCACCAACAAGAGCGGCAACATCGCGGCTAGGCCCGAGATCGGAGACACGATCGTCTTCACCTACAGCGAGCCGATCGACCCCAACTCGGTCCTGGCCGGCTGGACGGGCGCCCCGACGAACGTCGTCGTTCGCATCAATGACAAGGCCGGCCAGGGGTCCAACGACCAAGCGGCCGTCTACAACGCCGCCAACAGCTTGCAGCTGCCGCTGGGCACGGTCGATCTCGGCAACGACTACGTCACGGCGAACGCGGACTTCGGCGTCACCGGGACCGCTTCGAGCATGGCGATCAGCGGTAACGCAATTACGGTCACTCTCGGAACCGCGTCGGCGGGACCACGGACGGCGACGTCCAATGGAGCGATGGTCTGGGCCCCCTCGGCCCTGGCCACCGACCGCGCCGGCAACGCCGAGAGCACCACGACCCGCACCGAGACGGGCACCGCGGACAAGGAATTCTGAGCCATGGGGCCTCACCGCCTTCGACGCGTGATCGCCACAGCGGCCGTCGGGATCGGCGGTCTGCTCTTGGTTACCTCCTTTGGCCCGCTCACGAGGGGCGGCCCAGGGGTTCCCCGAACAGAGGCCTTCACGAGTGGAGCCCTCTCGGAGTCAAATTCGAAGGACGGCAGCGCGATCTTCACGGTTTCGAACCTCGGGCCCGGCCACTCGACCGAGGGGACCGTGACGATCGGCAACACCGGGACGGTTGCGGGCACGCTGGTGCTCTCCGCGTCGGATCTGACCGACACTCCCGGGCCGGGTGGCGGCGCTCTCTCGCAGATCGTCGACCTGCGGATCGAAGATGTCACCTCGGCGATCAGCGAACCGATCTACGACGGCAAGCTCGCCCCAATGCCCCAGCAGTCGCTTGGCTCTCTCGCGCCCGGCGAGGCGCGGACCTACCGGTTCAAGGCCGGTCTGTCCAGCGGCACCGATGACAACCCCTACCAGGGGGCCTCGACCAGCGTCAGCTACGACTGGACGCTCACCGAGGCCAGCCCTGCCACCCCGCCGTCCAAGAATCTGCCCTGCGTCACGGCGCTATATGGCGACTCCCATCGAAATACGCTGATCGGCACACCGGAAGGCGACCGGATCTACGGGCGGGGCGGGGCGGACCGGATCGAGGGAATGGGCGGCGAGGACTGCATCTCGGGCGGTTCGGGAGCCGACCGGATCCACGGCGGTGGCGGGCAGGACGAGATCCACGGCGGCAGCGCCAACGACCGCATCTTCGGCGGCGGTAAGCACGACCGGATCTATGGCGGCGCGGGTGACGACGTCATCTCCACTCGTGATGACACACGCGACCTGATCGACTGCGGTGGAGGCGCCGATACGGCGTATGTCGACAGCCACGATCGCACGACGAACTGCGAGACGGTCCGCGGCTGACCGGGCCCGGCCTACTTCTTCGCTCGCCGGTGCCTCACCTGCAAGAGCTCGAGCAGCGCGCCGACGTCGCGGTCCTGAACGAGCGGATGGCGCAGAGGAATGTCTGGCTTGACGGCATAGCGGTTCCGCCTGCCGCTCTTTTCGCGGATCACGTAGCCCTCGTCAACCAGATCGGACAGGATCATGTGGGCACTGCGCTCGGTGATGCCGACGGCATCAGCAATGTCGCGCACGCGGATCTCGGGATCGCGCGCGACGCAGAAAAGCACGTGGGCATGACTGGTCAGGAAGCCCCATCGCCTAGCCGACTCTCTAGCGGCTTGCCGGCGATCTTTTCGAGAACGACCATTCATGAATACTGATGTAAGAGGGTAGACCTATAGCTGCACCACGATCCCAACGACGCCTGACAGCAGCAGGCTTGTCGACCGAGAGGCCCGCAGCCCTCGACTGCTGTTAGCTTGGCCCCGTGAAGCTGCCGCCCCTTCTCTCCGAGCACCCACGCTCGGTCCAGGTCCTTCTGGCGGTTGTCGTGCCGGGCCTCTATGGAGCCGTCACCGGCTACTTCCTCGGCGTCTCGGAGACGACCTACCTCGTCCTCTCCGTCGTCGGCGTGCTCGGCGGCATCGGCGCCGGGATCGACCACGTCGGCGCCAAGGCCGGGGCTCGCCGGGGCCTGCTCGGCGGCTTCATCTTCGGCGCCACGATCCTGCTCGCCCATGAGGTCCACGGCGCCGCCGCCAAGGCGGATCTACCTCATCCGGCGATCCTGCTGGTCGTGATCACGACGATCCTCGGTTCCGCATTCGGCGCACTCGGCGGCAGGCTGCGGGCGCGGGCGGCGCCACGGGCCCAGCCGGAGCGCGCTGCAGAAGTTCCCGGGCCGCTCGGCTGAAGCCTCTAGACAGCGACTCCGGCTACGCCGAAGACGAAGGGGATCACGGCGTGGTCGCCCTTGCCGGCCCGTGTCTTGGGCCGTCAGACGCGCCGGTCGATGCCGGTCGCGCTGCGCTCGCGGATCTTGCGAACCGCGTAGACCAGCAGAATCGTGAAGAGGAGCGCCATCAGGAACCCCGGCCCCTCCTTGCGATCGAACGCGTAATAGGCGACGAGCCCGGCGACCAGCGAGCCGGCGATGCCGATCATCATCGTCTGGAAGATCGTCATCGGATCGCGCCCCGGCAGCAGAAGCCTGGCGAGCGCCCCGAAGATCAGGCCGCTGACGGCCAACGAGACGATGAATGCGAGCGTGCTCATCTTGCTCGTCCGCTGCTACCCCGCGAATCGGGGGCGCAAACAACAGCTAGTCGACGAGCTTCTGAACCTTGTACGTCTTGGCGCCGCCCGGGGTCTGGACACGGACCGCCTTGCCGACGGCGGCGTCGATCAGCGCCCGTCCCACGGGGGACTCGGCCGATAGCCGGCCCTCGATCAGGTTGGCCTCGGTCGAGCCGACGATCTTCCAGGTATGGACCTTGCCGGTGGCCTCCTCGAGCACCTCGGCGGTGCGGCCAAAGGCGAATGAGTCGGCGTCGTCGTCGACCTCGACCTCGACCGCGTTTCGCAGCCGCTCCTGGAGCCGCAGGATCTTCGTCTCGAGGTGCGCCTGGTCCTCCTTGGCGATGTGGTACTCGGCGTTCTCCTTGAGGTCGCCGAGCTCACGGGCCGCCTTGATCCGCTCGGCCATCGCCTGCCGGCCCTCGGTCTCGAGCTCCGCGATCTCCGCTCGCAGGGCGACGAGGCCCTCGGCGGTGATCGATTCCTTGACTGATCCGGGCGCGCTCACTCCCTCAGCCTCGCACAAACCCGGCCAGTGGGCGGGCGGGCCCAGCGCCAAAAGAAAGGGCCCGGAAACCCGGGCCCTCTCCAAACTGCTTTTGCGCGGTCTGCCTAGAGCGGCGAGACGTTGGCGGCCTTGGGGCCCTTGTCGCCGGCTTCGGCGTCATAAGAGACCTTGGCGCCCTCGGCGAGAGTGCGATGACCCTCGCCGTTGATCGCGCTGTGGTGGACGAAGAGGTCCTTCGAGTTGTCATCGGGAGTGATGAACCCAAAGCCCTTCTCGTCGCTGAACCACTTAACGGTTCCTGTTGGCATTTTCTGCTCCTTCGGTGTGTGTGCTGCGAGACCGAAGTGCGTAAATGCAACGTACGGCGAGCGCTGGCACAACTTTGCTGAGCTCATTGCTCAGCCTGACGCGCAGACCGTAGCAGCCAGGCGCGAATGACCCCCTGCAGCCGGGGGCGGGTTGGACGGTGGCGGTCCGCGCTGCGTGGCTCTCGATTGACCGGCACGGGTGCGCGCCCAGGATTCGACTCGAAAAAAGAGCGGCGATGCGCCGTGCCGGCCGCATCGCCGCTCTCGCAACGTCGGCCCGAAGCCTGCCTAATGGCTGCGGGCGTCAGAACTAACGGCCGTCGTGGCCGTCCCGGTTGACGTCGGCCGTGTAGGGGTCGCGGACGCCCGACTTCGCCAGGCCGCGGCCGATCAGATAGGCCGCGGTGACGATGGCGACGTAGAGCCACGCCTGGCGGGCGAGGAACTCGTCGGTGCCGTGCGTATCGCCGCCCTTGATCGCTGCGGCGCTGATCAGGATCGCCACGACGACGGCGACGAACGACCAGAACTCGGTCGTCTTGAACGCCTGCTTCGTCTCCGTGCTGAGACGACGAAGCGAGGCGAAGGCGCCGCCACCTGGTCGTGCTGTCGGGGCCTGCGTCGCCACTGGGCCCCTCGAAGTACCTGCTTCCATCGATTCGTTCCTTTCGTCTGGTTTCAACATGCGAAAACACCGGACGTCTGGCTCCCTGCCGAGACGAATCCGTGAACTTCGCGCTCACATGCTCGGCGGCTCGGTCCTCGCTCCGCCGAGCGATCCTCCTGCTACCCCTGACCGTCCGACCGAAACCGCATCAGCCATCGACCAGCAGCGATTGCAGCGGCCCAAGCAGGCGCATCGAATGGCGTGAGACGCCGGGCAGCTCGACGAGGTGGTGGCTCAGCGGTTCGCCGCGCTCGTGGCGCTGGAGCTGCTCGGTGGCGATCGGGCGCCAGAGGCCATCGACGAGCTCGTGTGGCGGCCCATCGACCTCATCGATCTCTCGCTCGAGGTGCTCCGCCCAGAGCCGCAGCCGCGTCCGCCGCGCCAGCTGCGGGTCGCAGAGCACGAGGTTCATCTCGGTGTCGTTGAAGAGCGAGTGCGAGTTGAGGTTGGCCGAGCCGACCGACAGCCAGCGGTCATCGACGATGCCGACCTTGGCGTGGACGTAGAGCGGGTCCGAGCGCTCGCCCGTCCGCGCATAGATCGTGCAGGCGAGGAAGCGGTGGGCGCCATCGTCGGCGTCGACAAGGGTCGCCAGCTGGCCGCGGGTGTCGTCCTCGCCGTTGTTTGGGTTCGCCGGCAACAGGACCACGAGCCGAAACTCGTCGCAGGGAGGGTGGGCCAGCTTCTCGGCGAGGATCGAGACCAGCTCCGGCGACCAGAGGAACTGGCTCTCCAGGTAGATCAACCGCTCGGCCGAGCGCAGCGCGCGGACGTGGCTCTCGAGGATGCTGAACTCGCCCTCGGGCGCGAAGTCATAGACGTGCTCGGGAATCGTCCGCGTCACCTGGACGGTGAGATCGCCGGCCGGGGCGATCTCCTCCGGCTGCGGCGGCTCCAGCGCCTCACCGGTCAGCTCACGCCAGCGGCTGTCGAAGTGGCCCGCCACGTCGCCGACCGCGGGGCCGCGCAGGCAGGTGCCGGCGTCGTGCCAGCCGAGCCGGCCGCGGGCCGGGTGCGAGCTCTCGTCCCAGCGGTCGCCGGCGAGCGAGGTCAGGTCGATGCCGCCGACAAAGGCCAGCTCGTCGTCGACGATGACGAGCTTCTCGTGATGGCAGTGCATCGGCCGCTCGCGGCTGTCGAGCACGCATTGGATGCGGTTGCCCTTGCAGAGGGCCTCGCGAACGGCGCGGACGTCGGAGCGCCGGGGCTTGAAGACGGGCACCGGAGCGCCCGCCCAGAGGATCACGCGGACCGGGCAGCGCTCGGCGGTCTCGGCGAGCAGGCGCCGCAGCAGCAGCGGCTCGTCGCCTCTCGTCAGCGCGAAGTCGGGGGTGACGTGCCAGCCGGCGATGTGAACGTGCGATCGGGCGCCGCGAATCGCCTCGACCATCTGCGCGAACGCATCGGCGCCGTCGATCAGCACCTCGACGCTGTTGCCTGGCCGCGGTGGCGAGCCCTGCTGAGCCCAGGCCTCATCGGCCTCGCCAGAACGGCCCTGGCCCTGGCCTGGGTCGGGATCGAGGGCCTGCTCGCGCCCCCGACGCGATAAGCGGCGGCGGTGATGGTCGACCACCAGGCGCTCGAGACCGGCGCCGAGCAGGCGGTCTGCGCGGGTGCGTAGGTCTAGGCCCATGGCCCGGGCTCCGACTCCGGCCGCCCCGGGTCCGATTGGTCGGGGGCGGCCGTATTCATCCGCCTCCCAGTTCCCGCCCACCACATCGCAAAACGGCGAATTTCATGTTTCGCAGCTCACCAATGGGGGATGAGCTTGGCGATGAGGATTCGCCGCAGGATCGACAAGAAGTACAGCCACGAGAGCAACGGGCTGAGCCTCGACGCGGCGATCGACGCCGCGATCGACGTGAACCTGGGCGAGCAGGGCGCCTCCGCGACCTCGTCTCGCCAGAGCGTGTCGATCCGTCAGCGCGCATCGCAGCGCGGCTCACATTCAGGCGGTGCGTCACAGCGATCGAACCCCGACCCCGAGCACAACCCCGAGCACAAGGAGTGAACCAGTGACCGACGACAAGAAGGGTGAGTTCAGAAGCCTCAGCCGCGAGGAGATCAACGAGCTGGCCGGCGAGGAGCTGCCCGAGCGGGCGGCGATGTCGCTGGTCAACGCCAACGTCGCGATCCCGATCAACGCCGCCGTGGCGGCCAACGTCCTATCGGACAACGCCGTCGCCTACGCGGACGCGGCGCAGACAACTCCGATCGACCAGTCAGCCGGCTGATCGACGCACGATAGTCGCGCAAGGTAGCCAGGAAACCCCAGCAAAAGGAGATCGAACCATGGGCGAACCCAACGACCAGGATCAGGACCAGGGCGGCTTCCGCCAGCTCAGCCGCGAGGAGCTCAACGAACTCGCCGGCGAGGAGCTGCCCGAGCGGGCGGCGATGTCGCTGATCAACGCCAACCTCGCCGCGCCGGTCAACGCCGCGGTGGCGCTGAACGCGGCCTCGGACAACTCGGTCGCCTATGCGAACGCGACCCAGGACGTCCACATCGACCAGAGCGCCGGCTGAGGCGGGCGCATCGAGAGAGCTAACCCACGACAACGAGGAGGAACCGATGAGCGAGGAAAAAGGAGGCGACTTCCGCAAGCTCAGCCGCGAGGAGCTCAACGAGCTCGCCGGTGAGGAGCTGCCCGAGCGGGCGGCGATGTCGCTGATCAACGCCAACGTCGCGGCGCCGGTCAACGCGGCCGTTGCGGCCAACGTTCTCTCGGACAACTCGGTCGCCTACGCGAACGCCGAGCAGAACGTCGACCTCACCCAGAGCGCGGGCTAGGCGCGAGGGCTAGATGCCCAACCGATTGATTGAAGGGCGGCCCACGGGCCGCCCTTCGCGCTCTCCAGAGCCGGTACGTCCGAAGCTCGCCGAGGGCATCGAGCTGCTTGGCGAGTACGAGGGCTCAGGCTTCAAGGAGCCGCACTCGATGGTCCGCCGCGCCGACGGCCAGGTCGTCCAGCTGCCGCAGGTTCTCTACCTGATCGCCGAGGCCGCCGACGGCAGCAAGGACCTCGACGCGATCGCCGCTGAGGTCAGCGAGCGTTACGGCCGCGGCCTCGACGGCGAGAGCGTCGGCTTCCTGATCGACAAGAAGCTGAAGCCGCTTGGGGTCATCGCGGCCGCCGAGGGGGCCGCCGGGCCGCAGCTCAAGAAGATCGACCCGATGCTGGCGCTGAAGTTCCGCACCGCGGTCATCCCGGCGCGGCTCGTCAACGCCGTCACCAGGATCTTCTGGCCGCTCTTCCTGCCGCCGGTCATCGCCGCCGTGCTGGTGGGCCTCGTCGGCCTCGACGCCTGGCTCTTCTTCAACCACGGCATCGCCCAGAGCGCCCGCCAGATCCTCTATCAGCCCGCTCTGCTGCTGATGATCCTCGGCCTCGTCGTGCTCTCGGCTGCCTTCCACGAATGCGGCCACGCCACCGCCTGTCGCTACGGCGGCGCCAAGCCCGGCGTGATGGGCGTCGGCATCTACATCGTCTACCCGGCCTTCTACACGGACGTCACCGACGCCTACCGGCTCGGCCGCGGCGGTCGCCTGCGCACCGACCTCGGCGGCATCTACTTCAACGCGATCTTCTCGCTGCTGACGGCGGGCGCCTACTTCCTGACCGGCTTCGAGCCGCTGCTGCTGGTGATCCTGCTGCAGCAGATCGAGGCCCTGCACCAGCTGCTGCCCTTCCTTCGCCTCGACGGCTACTACATCGTCAGCGACCTCACCGGCGTTCCCGACATGTATGCGCGGATCAAGCCGACGCTGCTCAGCCTGATCCCGGGGCGAAAGGCCGATAAGAGCGTCAGCGAGCTGAAGCCGTGGGTGCGGATCGCGACGACGGCCTACGTGATGTTCCTCGTGCCGGCGCTGCTCTTCTTCTTCGCGATGATGCTGATCAACGCGCCGCGGATCTTCTCGACGGCGTGGGACTCGCTCTTCTCGCAGTGGGACAGGGTCTCGGCGGCATTCGGCGGCGGCAAGCTGCTGAGCGGCGTGGCAGGAGTCGTCCAGATGGCGGCGCTGGTGCTGCCGGCGGCGGGAATGACGATGACGACCGGACGCCTCTGCAGCCGCGCCGGCTCCGGCGCCTGGAAGCGCTGCGAGGATCGCCCTGCCATGCGCGCCGGCCTGCTCGCAGGCACGCTGGCGGCCGTCGGCCTGGTCGCCTTCCTCTGGTGGCCCAACGGCGACTACAAGCCGATCCAGCCGGGCGAGCGCGGGACGATCCAGGGCGGCGTCCAGGCGCTGGCCCGGGTGCCGACCGGTAAGCCGAGCGTCGCCAGCCAGCCGCGCTCGCGAGCCGATGCCGCGGCGCACAGGGCTGCTGCGACGCCGAAGCCAGCCGGCGCCCAGACGGGGCAGAGCCAGCCGCCGCCGAGCTCCTCACCCTCGACGACGACGCCGCAGTCCTCGCCGCCGCCCTCTTCGCCGCCACCCTCGACGACTCCAACTACGACCCCGGCGCCGTCCCCATCCCCAACCCCGACTCCATAGGAGGCAGCTGAGATGCCAATGAGCTGGATTCGATCGAAGCTTCTCGCCCTCGTCGTCGTCAGCCTGCTCGCACTCGGCGGCGGCGCCGCCGCCGCTGGGCTTGCCTCGGCCTCGGGCGACAACGCGGCGGTCGCGGTCAACACGACCGACAACTCGTCGGTCTTCGACTTCGCTTTCTCGATCCGCCAGGTCTCAGGCGACGTCGTCGATCAGCAGAACGCCGCCGTCGCCTATTCGAGCTGCAGCTCCTGCCAGGCCGTCGCCGTGGCGATCCAGATCGTCCTCGTGATGTCGGACCCCTCGGTCGTGACGCCCGAGAACGTCGCCATCGCCATCAACGAGAACTGCACGGCCTGCGAGACGATGGCGCTGGCCTACCAGTTCGTCGTCAGCGGCCAGGGCATGCGTTTCACGCACGAGGGCAGGCGCGAGCTGGCACGGATCCGCTGGGAGCTCCATCGCCTGGCGAAGTCGGACCTCTCGCTCGAGGAGATTCGCGCCGCCGTCAGCCGGATCGTCGAGCGGATTCGCGTCGTGCTGACGACACAGCTCGTGCCGGTCGACAGCGGCAACTCCGAGGGTGACCAGAGCCAGTCGGAGGATCAGCAGGCGCCGGCGGACCAGCAGACCCAGACGACCCCCAGCGACCAGACGTCGACGACGACGCAGCCGACCGATACCTCGACGACGCCGGCAACGACCACGCAGCCGACGACGACACCGCAGCCATGACATTCGCCCGCTTCGCTGCTCTCGCCACCGGGGTGGCACTGCTGCTGGCGACCGGCGGCTGCGGCAACCGCGCCGACGACGTGATCTCCGCCACGGCGTCGAACCTCGGCAAGGTCCACAGCGGCAACCTGCGGATGAGCGAGCTGGTCAGCGGCAGCGGCAGCGCCGCCGGCGAGCAGGCCGGCTTCGAGCTGCACGGCCCCTTCTCGCTCGGCAAGCCGGGCTCGCTGCCGCTGGCGCGGATCGCCTACACGCAGATCGCCGGCAAGCAGCGGGCGACGACGACGCTGGTCTCCGATGGCAAGAGGGTCTTCGCCGAGAGCGGCGCCGCCAGGACCGAGCTACCACCGAGCCAGCGCTCGAAGCTGATCGGCAGCGTCGGCTCGGGCGGCGTCAGCGGCCTGCCGATCAGGAAATGGTTCGACGGGCCGAAGGCCAGCGACGGCCCCAGCATCGACGGCGCCGCCACCGACCGCGTGGTGGCCAAGCTCAACAGCGCCGAGGCCCTCAACAGCCTCGTGCGGCTGGCGGGCGGCGCCCAGCCGGGGCTGCCTCAGCTCGAGGGCCGCAGCGCCGAGCAGATCGATCGCGCCGTCGAGCGCTCCTCGATCGAGATCCTCAGCGGCAGGGACGATCACCTGCTGCGCAAGCTGGTCGTCGACGTCAGCTTCGGGCTCGGCAAGTCACAGCGGGCCCGCCAGCTCGCTGGCCCGATCGGCGCTCGCCTGCACCTCGATCTGTCGATCACCGGCGTCAACGAGCCGGTCTCGATCAGATGAGACAGGCGATGCCCGCGCTCAGAGGATGCGGGTGAGCAGCCAGAGGACGACGAGGACGACGATGACGACGCCGACCCAGCCGAGCCCGAGTGCCGCGACCGGAATTGCTACTGCGCTCATCTAGAACCTCCTTGAACCAGTGGACATGACGGGCCGTCCCTACCCGGCGTCCGCCATCAAAAACGCAATGTCGCCGCTCGGGTGCCCGGGGCTGCTCAGGCCGCGACGCAGGCGCCGACGAAGCTGTCGAACAGCGCCGCCTCGGCCTCGCGACCGGCGAGCAGCTCGGCGTTCCACTGAACGCCGACGAGGAAGTCGCGGTCCCTGGCCTCGATCGCCTCGATCGTGCCGTCGGGCGCCCGCCCGACGGCGGCGAGGCTCTCGCCGAGCTGGTCGATTGCCTGGTGGTGGAAGGAGTTGACGTCGATCGACGTCGCGCCGAGGATCGAAGCCAGCCGGCTGGCGGGCTCGAGCTCGATCGCGTGGCTCGGCCGGTCGCCCGGCACGGTCTGACGGTGTTCGATCTCGGTCGAGATCTCCGGCAGGTGCTGATGCAGGGTGCCGCCGCGGACGACGTTCAGCGCCTGCATCCCGCGGCCGATCGCCAGGATCGGCTTGCCGCCGATGTCGGCGAGGCGGGCGATCGCCAGCTCGAAGCCGTCGAGGCCGGGCTCGGTCGGGCCCATGTGGGGCCCGGCCGTGGCGCCGTAGGTGCGCGGGCTGATGTCGGGGCCGCCGGAGAGGCAGATGCCGGCGAGCTGGTCGAGCAGGGGCCCGATCGCCTCGAGGCGCAGCGGCGGCAGCACGACCGGCAGGGCGCCGGCGCGCTCGATCGCCCGCAGATAGGGCAGGCCGATCGCCATCTCGTGGCGGGGCGGCTCGCTCTCGGCGATCGGCTGGACCGCGTCCTCGCGCCGCACCTCGGAGGTCGTGATCCCGATCAGCGGTCGTCTGCCTGTCGGCCGTGAGACGGGCGGCGTCGCTCGCATCGAGGTTGAGCCGGCGTCGATCGGGTTCTGAACCTCGGTCATCGTTCAACGGTACGACCGCGGCGCCGCGAGGTCATTGGCCCGCGGTCCGAAATACCCGCCTGCGGCTTGGCCGCGGTGTCGAGCAACAGACAATAAGTAGCATTCAGCCGTGCCGATGCGCTTCAAGATCGAGATTCAGGCCGAGCGCCCGGATGCGTCCGGGCGCGACGGGAGCCAGCGTGCGATCGGCAAGGGGCCGGCGCCCGGGGTGCAGGCGCGGGAGATCGAGGTCGCCAACGTCGAGGAGCTGGCCGACTACTTCGCCGACGAGCTCCTCGACAAGGCCGGTCGCCCCCTGCGTGTCGGCGCCGAGGCGAGGGTGACGAGGCTGGCCTACCGCGGCCGTCCGTTTTCGAGACGCCCCTGGGGGTAGTTTCCCCGCCGATGGACAAGCGGCTGCTGAGCACCTACCTCAATGACCATCTCGCCGGGGCGACGGCGGGAACCGAGCTCGCCCGGCGCGCCAGCGGCGCTCATGAGGGCAGCAAGCTGGGCATGGAGCTGGCGCAGCTCGCCGAGGAGATCGCCGAGGATCGCGCCAGCCTCGAGGGGCTGATGGACGGTCTCGGCATCACCCGCAACCAGCTCAAGGTCGGTATGGCCTGGGTCGGCGAGCGCGCCGGACGGCTGAAGCTCAATGGGCGCCTGCTCGAGCGCTCGCCGCTGAGCGACCTCCTCGAGCTGGAGATCCTCCACCTCGGGGTCCTCGGCAAGCGCGATCTTTGGCAGGCGCTGCGGGTAGCTTTCGGCGATGAGCTCGAGGGCTTCGATCTCGGGGCGCTCGAGGACCGGGCGTCGGACCAGGAGCGGCGCCTCGCCCGTTTCCGGCTTGGCGCCGCCGAGAGCGCGCTCAGCGGCGGCGGCCGCGCGGCGTAAGGCGAGGAGGCGGCTCGCGGCCGTGGCGGTCGCAGCCGCTCTGGCATTCGCGCTGGGCGCTTCGGCTGGCTCTGGCGGCGATGGCGGCAGCGGGGGCGGCGGTCAGACGCCTGAGCGCGGCACGGCCGGGGCCGGCGTCCCGGCCGGCCTCAGCCTCGAGCGGGCCGTCGGCGAGTTGATGATCGTTCGCTTCGAGGGCGCCCGCGTGCCGGCCTACGTTCGCGGCCTGCTTCGCGACGGCAGGGCCTCGGGCGCCATCCTGTTTGCCGACAACCTCGGCCCGGCGGGCGCCCGAGGCACGACGCGCGTGCTGCAGCGGGCCGCCCGCGGTGGCGCCATCGTCGCCACCGACGACGAGGGGGGAGAGGTGACGACGGTGCCGACGACGCCGGCGCTGCCGGCGGCCTCGCAGATCGCCGGCGACGTCGCTGGCCTGACCCGGAACGCCGGCGCCGACCTGCGACGCGCCGGGGTCAACGTCAACCTCGCCCCGGTCGCCGACATCGCCCTCCCCGGCTCGGTGATGTCGGGACGGGCGTTCAGCGGCTCGGCAGAGGCCGTCGCCGCCGCGGTCGTCGCCGCGACCCGCGGCTACGGGGCCGGCCGCGTCGGGGCAACGCTCAAGCACTTCCCCGGCTTCGGCCGGGCGACGGCGAACACCGACGACGCCGCGGTGACGATCGACGCCTCGGCCGCCGAGCTCGAGACCGACCTCGTGCCCTTTCACGCCGCGATCGAAGCCGGCGCGCCGCTGATCATGGCTTCGCACGCGCTCTATCCGGCGCTCGACCGGCGCCGGATCGCCTCGCAGTCGGCGCCGATCCTCCAGGGCCTGCTGCGCCGTCGCCTTGGCTTCGACGGCGCCGTGATCACCGACAGCATCGAGGCCGAGGCCGTCACCAGCCGCTCCTCGGTCGAGGTTGCCGCCCAGCGCTCGGTCGAGGCCGGCGCCGACCTGATCCTGATGACCGGCCGCGGCAGCTGGATCCGGATCTATCCGGCGATGCTGGCGCGAGCGCGGCGCGACGGCGTCTTCCGCGCCAAGGTCGAGGCTGCGGCGGCGCGCGTCATTCGGTTCAAGCGGCGGTTGGGCCTCGCCACCTGACCGGATCCTCGCCCGAGGTCGCTCAGACGACCTGCGGACCGGCTGGCGCGGGCTGATCGTGCCGCTGGGGCTGGGGCTGGGGCTGGGGCGAGGCCATGGCGCGGAGCGGCAGCCGCAGACGGAAGCTGGTGCCCGCGCCCTCCTCACTCGTCACCTCGATGGTGCCGCCGTGGGCCTCGATCACCGCTTTGGCGATCGCCAGGCCAAGGCCTGCGCCCTGCGCCTCTTGGAGCTTTGCCCGCGTGCCGCGCGAGAAGCGGTCGAACAGCTGGTCGCGCTCCTCGGCCGGGATTCCGGCGCCGGTGTCGGCCACCTCGATGATCCCCTCATCGCCGAGGTTTCGCACGCGGACGTCGACCTGCCCGCCTGCGTCGGTGAACTTGAGCGCGTTCGAGATCAGGTTGTCCACCGCTTGGCCGAGGCGCGTCGCGTCGCCGGCGCAGTCGGCGGTGTCGACGCTGAGCAGCCGCAACTCGATGCCGCGCTCAGCGGCTGCGGGCAGCGCCGACTCGACGCTGTTTCGCGCGATCGATCCCAGCTCGGCTTCGGCCGGCTCGACCGTGAACGTGCCGGCCTCGACCTGGGTCAGCAGCAGCAGGTCGGCGACGAGCTTGTCGAGGCGCACGGTGTTGCGAGAGAGAACGTCGAGGTATTGGCGGCCCCTGCCGGTCAGGACCTTCTCCTCGGTCTCGACGAGCAGATCGAGGTAGCCGATGATCGAGGTCAGCGGCGTCCGCAGCTCGTGCGACACCAGGGCGAAGAACTCGGCCTTGAGGCGGTCGGCCTCGTCCTCGGCGCGCTTGCGCTGCATGAACTGGCCGATCTGGCCGATCAGCGCATCGACCATCTCGACCAGCGCCCTGTCGGGTGGCCGCAGCTCCTCGCTGAAGAACTCCATCGCGGCGAGCATCTCGTCGCCGTGGCGGATCGGCAGGCAGACCGCGGCGTGGAGGCCGCTGGCCGCGGCCGCGTCGGCGCGGGGGAAGTTCGGATCGACGAGGACGTCGGGCAGCCAGGCCGGCTCGCGCCGCAGCCAGACGCGTCCCGGCAGGCCGACGCCGGGCATCAGGGTCATCTCCATGCTCGCCCTCGCGAACTCGACCGCCGGCGTTTCGGGGTCGTGCCAGAAGGAGCTGCAGCGCAGGCCCTTTGCGCCGTCCCCGTCGACGGGCGTCCAGAGCGCGCCGACCGACCAGCCCATGCCGGCGCCGATCGCCTCCAGCAGCGCCGGCATCGCCTCGGCGACGCTCGCCGACTCGGCCAGCACGCGGGTCGCCTCGTGCTGGGTCTTCATGTAGCTCTCGGCGAGGCGGCGCTCGGAGATGTCGCGGAGGAAGGCGTGGCACCAGTAGCCCTCGTCGCTGCGCAGCGCCGAGATCGTGAACTCGACCGGGAACTCACGGCCGCCGCGGTGGATCGCCGTCAGCTCGAGGCGCTGGTCGAGCACCGAGCCCTCGCCGGTGTCGCGGAAGCGCTCGAGCCCCTTGCGGTGAGCCTCCCGGTAAGCCTCGGGGATGATCGTCGCCGCCAGCTCGCGGCCGATCGCCTCCTGCCGCGACCAGCCGAAGGTGACCTCTGCCTGCGGGTTCCAGTCGGTGATCAGGCCGTGGTCGTCAATCGAGATAAAGGCGTCCTGCGCCGTCTCGAGGATCTCGCGCGTTCGCTCACGCGCACCGTCCCGCGGCGGCGGGGCTATGGGAGGGGTCTCTTTGGGAGTCGTGGGTTCGTATCGACGCGAACGCCGCAGCACTGAAGCCAGGCGCCGGGGGACGGCAAAGATCGCTCATCCAGCGCGGAGTAGGATCGCCGCATGGGCCTCAACTGGGCTGAGCATTCGATCGAGATCGCGGCGCCGATCGACGTCTGCTTCGACGCGATCGTCGACTACGAGAGCTTCCCCGGCTGGCAGGCCGCGGTCGAGAAGATCGAGGTGCGCGAGCGCGATCGCCAGGGCCTGGGGACGCTCGTCGGCCTCAACATCATCGCCAAGGGCCGCCGCGTCTCCTACACGCTGCGCTACGGCTACGACCGTCCGCACAAGATCTGGTGGGACTTCGTCGAGGGCAACGGCGTCCGCGACGTCGACGGCGAGTACCGCTTCGAGGAGCTCGCGCCCGATCGCACCCGGGCGACCTACAAGCTCGGTGTCGATCCCGGGCTGCCGATCCCGGGGGCGCTGGCGCGGCGGATCCACAAATCGGCGCTGACGCGCTCGGTCGAGGACCTCAAGCGGGAGGCCGAGCGCCGGGCCGGCGCCGGCTCCGGCCTGTCGAGCCCCGGACCCGTGGCCAGCCCGGAGCCCGACCTCTCTCGCGAGCGCGGCTACGGCCCGCTGGGCGTGCTCGAGGGGCCGGTCGGCGCTGCCCGCGAGGCCGCCGAGCAGGCGCTCGGCATCGCCGGGTCGTTTGCCGCCTCGCTCGCCGGCCGGCTCGGCGACGCCGTGGGCAACGTCCGTCGAGGCGGCCCCGGCGACAACGAAGACGGCTGAGACGCCGCTACCCTGAAAGGCGATGCAGGGGGGGAACGCACCATCGCTTCGCCATGCCGCGACGCTCGCCGTCGCCGTCGCCATGCTGGCTCTCGCCTGCCTCGCCGCTCGACCGCCGCTGACCCACGCCGCCAGCCTCGTCGACGAGCTGCGGGCGATGTGCTCGACGCCGCCCGACTACGAGGTCATTCGCGCCGACAGCTACTCGGCCGCCCAGCAGCAGAGCGCGCTCGACGGCCGCTTCAAGATCTTCGACAGCGTTCGCATTCTCCATCCCCCGGTCAACTGGCGCCAGACCTCGCGCGGCAGCCGCACCTTCGAGGCGAATCTCCAGAACCTGACCTTCCTCGACATCCTCTTCGACACCTACAGGAACTCGGCCGACGCGGGCAAGCGCACGGCGGCGCTGGCGGCGGCTCGCGACCTCGCCCTCGACTGGATCGCCCACAACGCGCGGTCCGGCAAGCACGCCAGGCATGCTGCCCGCTACGCCTGGAGCAATCCCAAGGTCGTCGGCGACCGCGCCGGCTACCTCGCCTATCTCGCCCGCGCCGCCGCCTGCGAGCCCGGGATCCTCAGCGACAGCCAGGCGGCGACGCTGATCTCCTCGCTGCGCCTCCACATCCATCACCTGATCGCGACGCCGCGGCCGAGCAACGACTTCCCGCTCTACATGGACTTCGGCCTGGCGGTGATGGCGGACCAGCTGCCGTTCCTGCCCGAGGCGGCGTCCTCGGCGAGCCTCGCCGAGCGCGGCTTCGCGACCGGGATCGCCCGCAGGCTCTCCAGCGACGGTGTCTGGCTCGAGCACTCGGTCGGCTACCACTTCTTCACCGAGCGCCTGCTCGACAAGTTCATCGAGTTCACCGGCACCACCAGGCAGGAGCTGCTCGACGACCTCGCGGCGATGAAGGGCGTGGCGCCCTGGTTCGTCGAGCCGGACGGGCTGCCGCCGCAGTGGGGCGACACCGACCTGCGCCGGGCGCCCGACTACGCCCTCAACACGACTCCGGCCGGCTTCCCCGGCCTGGCGCCGACGGCGCGCTCCGGCTACGGCATCGTCAAGACCGCCGACGCTTACATGGGCGTCACCGCGGGCTACTTCAGCCGCGACCACAAGCAGGCCGACGACGGCAGCTTCGACCTCTTCGACCGGGGCCATCGGATCGTCAGCGACAGCGGCAAGTTCGACTACGCCGAGCGCGGCCAGCGCGACTTCGCGATCTCGGCACCGGCCCACAGCGTCCTCACCGTCGACGGTCAGGATTTCCCGATCGCCGGGTCGCGCCCCTACCGCAGCGGCATCGTCGGCACGGGCCAATCGGTGGACGGCAGCGGCTGGTACGCGGTGATGGCCAGCAACCCGCTGGTCAAGCACCAGCGCGCCTCGCATCTGCGCCTCGTCCTCTTCAAGCCGGGCGTCGCGCTGATCGTGGTCGACCACGTCGCCTCGCATCGCCGCCACGTCTACCGCCGCTACGTCCAGCTCGGGCCCGATGTTCAGGCCGAACGGATCGGCCACTCGCGCAGCTTCGCGCTGACGGCGTCGAACCCGGCCTTCTCGGGTCTGCTCTACGACGCGCCGTCCCGACCACACCTGCGCGGCATCACCGGCTCGGTCGCCAAGGGGCGCCGCAGCAGCCGCAAGCGCGCCCGGCTCGGCTTCACCTTCCCGCTCGGCCGCCGCGTCGTGCCACGGCCGACGGTGATCTACCGCTCCCAGGCCAAGAGCGCGACCTACGCGATGACGCTCAGCATCGACAGCACCCAGCCGATCTACACCACGGTGCTCAACGGCTCGAACGGGTTCACGCTACGGCTGCTGCGGTCGACGGGGACGGCGACGACGCTGACAGTCGGCGGCAGCGGTGTCGGCGGCCTCGGCGTCACCGAATCAGTCATCTAGTGTCGTGAGCCTGGCGGTATCCCGGCGGTGACGCCCGTAAGGTGCCCGCGATGAGCAGCGCAGCGCCGACCCCGGAGGCCGCGGCGGAGCCCGCAGGTGGGGGCGTCCGTCTCTCCGTCGTCATCGTCACCTACAACGAGCGCGAGGCGATCGCGCGGACGATTCCGGCGCTGGTGGCGCAGCTCGCCCCCGGCGATGAGCTGATCGTCTCCGACAACGCCTCGACCGACGGCACGACCGAGCTGGTCGGCGAGATCGCACCCGCGGCACGGATAGTCCAGAACGGCGGCAACATCGGCTTCGCCGCCGCCTGCAACTCGGGCGCCGCCGCGGCCGGCGGCGAGCTGCTGCTGCTGCTGAATCCCGACGCGATGCCGGCACCCGGTTTCGTCGAGGCGATCAAGCGGCCGGCCGTCGACGGCAGCGGCTGGGCGGCGTGGATGGGCCTGATGACCTCCGACGGCGGCGCGACGCTCAACTGCGCCGGCGGCGAGATGCACTTCACCGGTCTCGCCTGGGCCGGGCTCGCGGGTGCCCCGGTCAGCGCGGCGCCACAGGACCGCCGCGAGATCCCCTGGGTCTCGGGCGGCTGCTTCGCGATTCCGCTGGCGAGCTGGCGGCGGCTGGGCGGCTTCCCGCCCGAGTTCTTCATCTACCAGGAGGACGTCGACCTCTCGATGCGGCTGCGCCTCGAGGGCGGTCGCCTGGGCCTCGAGCCGGCGGCCGTCGTCGATCACGACTACGAGTTCATGAAGAACGCCGAGAAGTGGCGGCGGCTGGAGCGCAACCGCTGGGCGATGATCATCCGCACCTACCCGCCGGCGCTGCTGGCGGCGGTCGCGCCGGCGCTGATCGCGACCGAGCTGGCGCTGATCTTCGTCGCCGCGGCGGGGGGCTGGCTGCCGAAGAAGGTGTCGGCCTGGGGCGACACGCTGAAGGCGCTGCCGCGGCTGCTCGGCGAGCGCCGCCGAATCCAGGCGGCACGGCTTGCCAACGCCGGCGATCTGGCGGCCTGGATGACGCCTGCGCTCTCCTCGGCGTATCTCGGCCGAGCCGGCGGGCTGGCGCCCCTGCGCTGGGCGCTGGCCGCCTACTGGCGCCTGGCTACCCGATTCTTGGCGGTTAGCGCCAAAAGCTGAGCTACCCAGAAATGGGGTACTGAGGGGCCGGCCCTGAGCTACCCACTAACTGCGGGCCTCGCGCGTCTCCTGGTCCAGCCGCGCCAGCTCCTGGGCGAGCATCTTCGTCTCCTCGGACAGGCGTGAGATCGCGACCGAGAAGTGCAGCAGGGTCAGCAGGACGAAGCCGCCGGCGACGAGGAAGAGGGCGTTGGGCGGGTAGGCGATGCCGAGCAGGTCGGCGAGCTTGGCGAGGCCGCCGCGCCAGCCCGCCAGGACCAGCAGGACCCCGGTCGAGAGCATCCAGATCAGCGCGTAGCGCTCAACCAGCCGCCGCCGCCGGACGAGCTCGAAGACGATCAGCAGCATCGCGACGGCGATCACGATCGCGACGATCTGAAGGCGGCGGGACTCGACCGGAGTCGATGCGACGAGCAGTGCGCTCATCGTGCTCAGCCGCTCTGGCTGGCGCTCGGCGCGGCGTCGCCGGGCTCGAGCACCGGCCGGCGCCGGAAGAGGCCGACGAGCATCGCCAGCAGCACCCGCGCCATGTAGTAGGCGCTGTGAGAGGGCCGGATCGAGGACTGGCCGTAGGCGCGCTCGCGCATCTCGACACCGATCTCGTGCATGCAGAGGCGATGGGCGTGGGCCATCAGGATCGCCTCGACCTCGGGGTAGTCGGTCGGGTAGCTGCGGGCGAAGAGCTCGATGCCGCGGCGGTTGGTCATCCGGAAGCCCGAGGTCGGGTCGGTGATCTCCTGGCCGATGATCGGCCGCATCGCCAGTGAGAGGATGCGGCGGCCGACGCGGCGCGGCAGCGAGACCTTGTAGCCGGCGGGACCGCGGTAGCGGCTGCCGCAGATCATGTCGGCGTCGCCGTTCATCCGCAGGTAGCGCAGCAGGCGGTCGATCTGGCTGGGGTCGTGCTGGCCGTCGCCGTCGACCTGGACGGCGATGTCGTAGCCGTGGCGCTGGGCGTACTTGAAACCCGACTGCACGGCGCCGCCGATGCCGAGGTTGAAGGGATGCTGGATCACCGCCGTCGCCCCGGCCTCGGTCGCCGTCGCCGCGGTGGCGTCGGTCGAGCCGTCGTCGATGACGACGACGTCGAACTCGGGGTGGTGGCGGTGCAGCTCGGCGACGACCTCGCCGACCGAGCTCTGCTCGTTGTAGGCGGGGACGATCGCCAGCTTGCGAAGGCCCGCGTGAGCCTCCGGCGGTGTCAGCGGCGGATCCACGCGACGAGGGTACCGGGAGCTAAGGGGCGCGGTGGCGGCCGGCGCCCGCGGGCTGGTACCAGTCGACGAAGCGCCCGCAGGCGGCGGCGTCGCTGACGATCCGCTCGGGCTGCCGTGCGTTGGTCGCCGCAATCTTGCCGAGGGCGACCCGGCGGTGGACGCCGAGCAGCCGCTGGAGCCCGTTGAGGGGGTGGGCATGAATCGTGATTCTGGCCGGCCCCTGGCCCGCCAGGCCGCCGGCGGGCCAGAACGGGCCGCCGCCCTCGAAGTAGGGGACCTCACCGTCGAGGCTCGGCGGCAGCGTCACGCTCAGCTCTCCCGGCACCCTCACATCCAGCGGCACCGGCGAGTGGTACTGGAGCGAAAGCGCCCAGCGGCCGGGCGGCAGGTTGAGCGTCTGGCTGGCGCTGGCGCCCGCATCGAGGTAGGGACCGCCGCGCCAGGCGCTCTTGGCGCCGACACGCGGCCCGGCGATGACCGCGGCGTGGGCGCTCGCCGGGATCGGGCTGTGGCCGCCGTTGCAGCGCAGGCGGCCGCCGATCGAGCCGGCTTCGAAGAGCGTCGCCCGGGGCTCGACGGGGCCGATGCGCTTCCAGAGCAGGTACTCCGCGGGGGGCCCATTGCCATCCGGTCCCGCGCCGTCGTTGATCGCCTGATGGAAGTTGGATGGCGGCTGGCTGGCGAAGGCCGCCGCCGTCGTGACCACGTAGTCGAAGCGGTTGAGGCGCTTGGGCGGGATCGAGTCGAAGTCGAGCGCGTCGGCGGGCGTCCAGGGCTTGCGGGGCTGGCCGTACTGGCTCGCCAGAATGTTGCCCTGGCGAACGTAGGCCCCCCGCAGCTCGTGCGAGGACAGCCGGTCGAGCCCGAGAAAGAGGACGCGCTTGCCGCCGATGTATTGACGGACGCGGGCGAGGTCGTCGCCGTGGTTGCGCGGCCCAACCTGGGCGCCGCGCAAGGTCATGAAGCTCGACACGGCCGCGAGCACGCAGATCGCCGCCCCGGCAACGAGCCGCCAGCGCCCTCGGCCCGTCGCCGGCGCCAGCAGGGCCCGCAGGGCGATCAGCATCGGCAATGGCGCCAGCACCGCCAGCGACTTCGCCTCGATGTAGAGGCCGGAGCGGCGCTTTGCCTCGAGGTAGACGAGCGTGCCGGCGGCGAAGGCGGCGATCACCGCCAGCTCGCGGCGGCGCAGCCAGAAGACGAGCCCGTGGGCCAGGGCGAGCAGCGCGGCGATCGCCATCGCCGTTGCCAGCGCCGCGTCCCTGGGGTCGATGCGGAAGTTGCCCGACGGCCAGAGCCCGAGCGCCTGGGCCGGCGAGATCGGCGCCCGCAGGCGGCCCTTGGTGTCGGCGACCTGTGAGACGACGTGGCGGAAGTCGGCGGCGCGGCGGATCTCCGGCAGCGCGATGACGACCAGCGCGACGAGCGCGATACCGCCGGCGAGCAGCAGCCGCCGCGAGGGCCGCGGCCAGCTCGCCGGCCGCGGCGGCCGCCAGCCACCGATCAGCTCGAGGACCGCCCAGATCGCCAGCGTCCCGAGCGGCCAGACCAGCCCCGGGTAGCTGTAGGTGTAGACGCTCGCCCCGATCAGGGCGACGAGCATCGCGACGATCGCCCGGCGCTCGGCCGGCACACGGCCGAGCGCTCGCAGGCCGAGCGCGAAGGCGAGCAGGTAGAGCGCCTCGGCGATCTCCTTGAAAGTGCCCTCGCCAAGGAAGGAGGCGACGAGGTAGGGCAGGCCGACGAGCGTTGCCGCGACGATCCGCCGCAGCGGCGGCAGCTCAGACAGCGCCGCCAGCGCCGTCCAGGCCGCCAGCAGCGGCAGCGCCAGCACCAGGCCGACGAAGCTCGCCGCGGTGTCGGCGCCGGTCAGCCGTGAGATCGCGGCGACGAGTGCGTGAGGGCCGAGCGGGTAGCCGTTGGCGATCGCGTCGGGGCCGAAGCCGACCGGCCGCGTCAGGTAGTCGGCGGCGTAGATGTGCGCCTGGAGGTCGCTCTGGCGGCCGACGCCGAGGACGCCGAGCTTTGCGTTTGCGAGGAACGGGATCGATGTCGCGACGAGGACCGCGACGGCGACGGCGATCGGCACGAGCAGGGCGCCGGCGCCAGCCTCTCCATCGCCCGCGCCTGTGCCCAGCGGCCGCTTGCGCAGCGCGAGATGGAGGATCGACGCGACGACGACCAGTGCCAGCACGCCGAGGGCGGTGCTCGCCCGTCCCGGCAGACGGATCGCGAGTCGTGCTGCGATCAGCAGCACGGCGAAGCCGGCTGCCGGGGCCAGCCACGAGCGAGACGGGCCGCCGAGGACGTCGAGGAACGCTCGGCCGACTACGAGCGAGCACAGCGCCAGGAGGGTGGCGGCGACATAGATGCCGGCGACGGTCACGGGCCGCGGAGAATATGGCCGCTCTTCGGGCCGGCGCCCCTGCGCGAGCGAGCTATAGCCTGCCGCCATGGCAGCGACGACCCCCAGCGGCAAGGTCCTGATCACCGGCGGCGCCGGCTTCATCGGCTCGCATCTCGTCGACCGCCTGCTCGACTCCGGCCGTGAGGTGCGCGTCCTCGACTCGGTCGAGCCCCAGGTCCACGGCTCCGGCGCCGGCATCCGCAACCCCGGGGCCGAGTACCTCGACGGCACGGTGCTCGACCGCGACGCGGTCGATCGCGCCCTCGACGGTGTCGAGTCGGTCGTCCACCTCGCCGCCCAGGTCGGCGTCGGCCAGTCGGCCTACGAGATCTACCGCTACGTGAACGAGAACTGCACCGGCACCGCCGTCCTGCTCGAGCGCCTGGCCGAGGTCCGCGACCGCATCTCCTCGCTCGTCGTCGCCTCGTCGATGTCGATCTACGGCGAGGGCCGCTATGCCTGCGACGGCTGCGGCGGCGACGACGTCCCGGTCCGGCGCAGCCGCGAGCAGCTCGAGGCGCGCGACTGGGAGCCGCTCTGCGCGGTCTGCGGTGCCCGGCCGCGGCCGCTGCCGACGCCGGAGACCAAGCGGATCGAGTCGGACTCGATCTACGCGACGACCAAGCGCGACCAGGAGGAGCTCTGCCTGATCTTCGGCCGCGGCTTCGGCATCCGCTCGGTCGCCCTGCGGCTGTTCAACGTCTACGGCACGCGCCAGTCGCTTTCCAACCCGTACACAGGCGTCGCCGCGATCTTCGCCAGCCGCCTGCTCAACGGCAGCGCGCCGACCGTCTACGAGGACGGGCTGCAGTCGCGCGACTTCGTCCACGTCTCCGACATCGCCCGCGCCTTCGAGCTGGCGCTCGAGCGCGACGACGTCGGCGACGTCGCCCTCAACGTTGGCACCGGCAACCAGGTGACGGTGCTCGACGTCGCCCACGTCCTCGCCCGCGAGCTTGGGGTCGACCTCGAGCCGGAGATCGTCAACAAGTTCCGCCAGGGCGACATCCGCCACTGCTTCGGCGACATCACGGCGATCCGCGAGCAGCTCGGCTACGAGCCGAGCGTGAGCTTCGACGAAGGCATGGCCGAGCTGACGGGCTGGCTGAAGGAAACCGCGCCCGAGGCCGAGGACAGGACCAAGGCCGCCGCAGGCGAGCTCGAGAGCCGGGGCCTGATCGTTTAGAGCGGTACCTTTGACCGCATGCGCTGTCCGGCTTGCGGTAACGAGAATCGAGCGGAGGCGCGCTTCTGCGACTCCTGCGGCGCCGTCCTCGAGACGGCCGCCGACGCTGCCTCGCCGCCGCCGCCGGCAAGCGCCGCCGAGCCGCTGCCGGGCGCCGTCGGCGAAGGCCGCTACGAGATCGTCGAGTTCCTCGGCCGCGGCGGCCGCAAGCGCGTCTATCTCGCCCGCGATCGCCAGCAGGAGCGCGACGTCGCGATCGCCCTCTTCGAGATGGCGGGGATGGACGAGGCGGTGCTGGCGCGGGCGCGGCGCGAGGCCCAGGCGATGCGGCGGCTGGGCGAGTGCCCGCAGATCGTCACCGTCTACGACTCCGGCGAGGAGGACGGCGCCCCCTACATCGTCAGCGAGTACATGCCCGGCGGCGACGTCGCCGGCGCCCTCGACGCGGCGCCCGGCCGCCGGCTTCAGATCGAGCGCGCGCTCGAGGTGGCCGACGGGGTCGGCCAGGCGCTCGAGCACGCCCACGCCCGCGGCATCGTCCACCGCGACATCAAGCCGGCCAACGTCTGGCTCGCCGAGGACGGCTCGGCGCGACTCGGCGACTTCGGCCTGGCGACGACCGGCGGTCGCAGCCGCGGCGCGATGGAGGGGATGCTCGTCGGCACCGTTGCCTATCTGCCTCCCGAGCAGGCGCTCGGCCGCGCCGCCGACCCGCGCAGCGACCTCTACTCGCTCGGCGCGCTGCTCTACGAGATGCTCACCGGCCAGCCGCCCTTCCCCGGCGACGACGCCGTCGCGATCATCGGCCAGCACCTCAACGCGGCGCCGGTGGCGCCCTCGCAGATCGTCGACTCGATCCCCCCGGCGCTCGACGCGCTGGTCCTGGCGCTGCTCGCCAAGCGGCCCGAGGACCGGCCTCAGGACGCCGCCGAGTTTCGCCGCCTGCTCGCCGAGGCCCGCGACGCGCCGGCGTCCGAGCCGAGCGCCGAGGAGCCCGCGGAGAACCCGCTCGACCGCCTCGCCGGCGGCGTCTTCGTCGGCCGCGACCGCGAGCTGACCGAGCTGCGGGGAGCCGTCGACGACGCGCTGGCGGGCCGCGGCCGGCTGCTGATGCTGGTCGGCGAGCCGGGGATCGGCAAGACGCGCAGCGCCGAGGAGCTCGCCACCTACGCCCGCGTCAACGGCGCCAAGGTCTACTGGGGCCGCTGCCTCGAGGACGATGCGGCGCCGGCCTACTTCCCCTGGTCGCGGGCGATTCGCGACTACGTCCGCGAGGCCGATCCGGTCGCCCTGGCCTGGGAGATGGGCTCGGGCGCCGCCGAGATCGCCCGCATCGTCCCCGAGGTCGCCGAGCGGGTTAGCGACCTCCAGCCCGCCGCCGAGGCCGATTCCGAGCAGGCCCGCTTCCGCCTCTTCGACGCGATCGCGACCTTCCTCACCGGCGCCTCGCGCGACCGGCCGCTGGTCCTGATCCTCGACGACCTTCACTGGGCCGACGAGCCGACGCTGCTGCTGCTGAAGTTCCTCGCCCGCCAGCTCGCCGACTCGGGCCTGCTGATCGTCGCCACCTATCGCGACGTCGAGCTCGGCCGCCACCACCCGCTCGCCGGCGCTCTGGGCGAGCTCGCCGAGCACGGCACGAGGATCACGCTGCGCGGCCTCGACGCCGCCGGGGTTGCCCGCTACATGGAGATGGTCGCCGGCGTCGAGCCCGACCCGCAGCTCGCCGCCACCGTCCACGCCCAGACCGAGGGCAACCCGTTCTTCGTCAGCGAGATCGTTCGCCTGCTCGCCAGCGAGGGCAGGCTGGCCGCGGGAGCCGGGGATGCCGCGATCTCGATCCCGCAGGGGGTGCGCGAGGTCATCGGCCGCCGCCTCGATCGCCTATCGCCCGAGGCGAACCAGGTCCTGCGCGTCGGCGCGGCCTGCGGCCGCCGCTTCCGCCGCGACGTCGTCGAGGAGGTCGCCTGCTGCGGCGACGCCGCGGCGCTGCTCGACGAGGCGGTCGCCGCACGCCTGCTCGAGCACTCAGAGCAGGCCGGAAACGCCTACGTCTTCTCCCACGCCCTCGTCCGCGAGACCCTCTACGAGGAGATCCCCTCGAGCCAGCGGGTCGAGCTGCACGGCCGCATCGGCGCGGCGCTGGAGAAGGTCTACGCCACCGAGATCGAGGAGCACCTCGACGAGCTCGCCCGCCACTTCCTCGAGGCCGCCCCGGCGGGAGAGACGGCGAAGGCCGTCGACTACGCGACCCGCGCCGGGCGCCGGGCGTTCTGCGACCTCGCCTACGAGGAGGCGGCAGAGGACTTCGACCGCGCCCTGGCCGTCGTCAGCATGCAGCCCGAGGCCGACCCGCGCCGCCGCTGCGAGCTGCTGCTCGCGGTGGGAGAGGCGCAGACCCGCGCCGGGCGCTTCGGCGCCGCCCGCACCGTCCTCGACGAGGCGGCCGAGCTGGCGACCGAGCTCGAGGAGCCGTCGATGCTGGTCAAGGCGGCGCTTGGTATCAGCGCCCTGTTCGAGGTCGGCATCGTCGACGAGCGCATCATCGAGCTGCTCGAGCGGGCGCTGGCGGCGATCGGCGAAGAGGACTCCTCGCAGCGGGCGCTGCTGCTGAGCGCGCTCGCGCAGCAGAACTACTGGATCGACCCGGCCGGCCGCGCCCAGCAGCTCAGCCAGCAGGCGGTCGAGATGGCACGCCGGCTCGACGACCCCCGGACCCTCGCCGCCGCCCTCGGCCGTCACTACTTCAGCGCCGTCGGCCCGACCGGCACCGAGCAGCAGATCGCGATCACCAACGAGATGCTCGAGCTGGCGGCGCGTGGCGGCGACCGCGAGCTGGCGATGACGGCCCACGTCTACCGGCTGCGCTCGCTGCTCGAGCTCGGCGACATCGCCGGCGTCGATCGCGAGCTCGAGGCCTACACGCGGATCGCCGAGGAGCTGCGCCAGCCCAACCACCTCTGGCACATCCCGGTCCTGCGGGCGATGCGGGCGCTTATGGATGGGCGCTTCGCCGAGGCGGCGGGCCTGGCCGAGGAGGCGAGAGCGGGGGGCGAGCGCGCCGAGGAGCCGCTCGCGGCCCAGTTCTTCGCGATCCAGATGGCACTCGTCGCCCGTTATCTCGGCGAGCTAGACCCGATCGCCGAGCGGGTCAAGGAGTTCGCCGAGCGCTACCCCGCGATCCGCGCCTGGCGCTGCGCTCTGGCCGCCGTCTACAGCGAGGCCGGCCGCGTCGACGAGGCGCGGGCCGAGCTCGAGCGGCTCGGCGCCGACGACTTCGAGGGCATTCCCTTCGACGCCCAGTGGATCGGCAGCATCAGCCTCGCCGCCGAGGCGGCGGCCAACCTTCGCGACGCCCGCCGCTCGGCCCAGCTCTACGAGATCCTGCTGCCCTACGACGGCCTCGTCGTCGTCGCCGGCCGCGGCGCCGCCTGCTACGGCCCGGTCTCGCGCTACCTCGGCCGGCTCGCCGACACGATGGGCCGCGGCGCCGACGCCGTCCGCCACATGGAGGCGGCGCTGGCGACCGCCACCAGCATGGGCGATCGCCCCGTGGCGGCGATGCTGCGCTACGAGACGGCGACGATGCTCGTCGCCCGCGGCCGCTCGGGCGACCCCGAGCGCGCCCTGCAGTTGGTCTCGGCGGCGCTCGACTCGGCTCAGGAGCTCGGCATGAAGCGCCTGGTCGAGCAGGCGCTGGCGCTGAAGCTCGAGCTGCAGGGCCTCGGATCGATCGACGTCACGACCTCGATCGACGCGATGGTCTCGGTCGTCCAGAGCGAGCGTCCCGACCTCGCCGCCCACGCCGCCCCCGACGGCAGCGTGACGATCCTCTTCAGCGACATCGAGAACTCGACGCTGATGACCGAGCGCCTCGGCGACGAGCGCTGGCTCGACGTCCTGCGCGCCCACAACGAGGTCTTCCGCCAGCACCTGCGCGCCCGCGGCGGCTTCGAGGTCAAGAGCCAGGGGGACGGCTTCATGATCACCTTCCCCAGCCCGCGCGAGGCGCTGGAGTGCGCGATCGGAGTCCAGCGCGAGTTCGCCGCCCGCGCCGAGGAGGCCTCCGAGGACGCCGTCCGCATCCGCATGGGCCTGCACGCCGGCGAGGTCATCCGCGAGGAGGGCGACTTCTTCGGCAAGAACGTGATCCTGGCGGCGCGGATCGCCGCCCAGGCCCAGGGTGGCGAGATCCTCGTCTCCTCGACGCTGAAGGAGCGGGCCGAGGACGAGACGAATGGCAACGGCGGATTGAGCTTCGACGCCGGCCGCGAGCTCGAGCTCAAGGGTCTGGCCGGCATGCATCGCGTCTATCGCGCCGAGTGGCAGGGCGACGCTGCGGTCGCAGGTTTGTAGAGCGGTCCGACCCGTGTAACGTCTGACCGTGCGCCGGGGGGCGCGCAGGGCGCGGGAGCCGCCCTTTTGGGTTACAGCGTCCCGTGGCAGGGAACTAGGAGGGTGGCGGTGAGCAATTCGAGGCTAGGGAGCAGATTGGCGATCGCGGCGGCAGCCGCGGCGATCGTCTGCGCCGCAGCCGCCGCCCCGGCGCTCGGCGACTTCCCGTATACGAGGCCGGCGGGCAACCCAAAGGACCACACCGACCTCTATCTCGACAGCGCCAACCCGGTGCCGAATGACGTCGAAGGCGACGGCAACGGCTTCAAGTTTGCCGCCTCGCCGGACCCGAGCAACCCGGTCGTCAACGCCGACCCGGTCGAGCTCGGCGGCGTCCGCGGCATGCACGTCGCCGACGCCAACGGCAGCCTCGACACGGCCTGGAAGCTGACGACCGGCCGACCCGAGGTGACGATCGCCGTCCTCGACTCCGGCATCCGCTGGGACGAGGCCGGGACGATGCACGACCTCGCCGAGAAGGTGCGCCTCAACAGGGACGAGCTGCCGCTGCCCAATCACACGCGGCCGGCGCCGCTGGCCGTCCACGGCAAGACGATCGACTGCACGACCTACGCGGCGGCCTATGACGCCAACGACGACGGCGTCTTCAACCTCACCGACTACGCCTGCGACTCGCGGATCAACGTCAGCGACGCCCGCCGCGCCGGGCCGAGCGGCGTCTTCACCCCCGAGGACGTGATCATCGCCTTCTCCGACGGCACAGACGCCGACGGCAACGGCTTCGTCGACGACATCGCCGGCTGGGACTTCCTCGACAACGACAACGACGCCTACGACGACGTCCAGTACGGCCACGGCACCGGCGAGGCCAAGGACTCCAACGCCGAGGCCAACAACGGCGAGGGCCAGGCCGGCTCCTGCCCCAGCTGCACGTTCATCCCGCTGCGGGTCGGCGACAGCTTCGTCGCCGACTCCAACCGCTTTGCCCAGGCGGTCCTCTACGCCACCGACAACGGCGTCCTCGTCGTCCAGGAGGCGCTCGGCGCGCTCAACAACTCGACCCTCTCGCGCGAGGCCGTCGACTACGCCTACCGTCACGGCGTCACCGTGATCGCCTCGGCTGCCGACGAGGCCGCCCAGCACAACAACTGGCCCTCGACGCTGCCCCACGTGATCGTCGTCAACTCGGTCCGCGACAACGACATCAGCGGCGGCACGCCCTTCCCGCACTCCTATCTCGCCTTCAACGGCTGCACCAACTTCAGCGCCAAGATCACGCTGGCGATCGAGTCGACGAGCTGCTCGTCGAACGCCACCGGCCTCGGCGCCGGCCAGGCCGGGCTCGTCTACGCCGCGGCGCTAAACGCCAAGGCAAAGG
The DNA here is from genome assembly GCA_033856175.1 of Solirubrobacterales bacterium. Taxonomy (GTDB): domain Bacteria; phylum Actinomycetota; class Thermoleophilia; order Solirubrobacterales; family 70-9; genus JAWVFK01. The sequence goes on from JAWVFK010000041.1 coordinate 107,680, forward strand.
GAGCGCTCGCCAACTATCCGAGCACGGCCCTCTGCCGGCGGCCGAACGGCGACCCCTGCCTGATCACGCCGAACGAGGTCCGCCAGCTGATGGCCTCGGGCTCGATCGGCCCGCCCGGCTCGGCCACCGGCCTCGCCGACGACGTCAACTTCGCCGGCTCGCCGCCGGGGTCGGGCAACGAGCCCTCCTGCTCGCCGGCACCCGTGCCGAACTGCACCGACCCCAACCTCGCCCTCAACGCCCAGGTCCAGGCCAACCGCCCCTCGCTCGAGCCGGGCGGCCCGACCGCCAGCCGCAGCTACCCTGCTCGCAAGGGCCACGACCAGTTCTACGGCTACGGCCGCTCGAACATGGCGAAGACGATCGGTGCTCTGCTCAGCAACCCGGTCAACCCGGCGCCGTCGAAGCTGCCGCCCGAGGTCGAGATCACCTCGCCGGAGTGGTTCCAGCCGATCGACCCGTCGAAGGCCAAGATCGAAGTCGATGGCCAGGTCTTCGCCCGCGGCCAGAGCTACAGCTGCCGCCTGCTCGTCGCCCCCGGCCACTACCCGAACAACAACACGACGACGCAGTCGCCTCCCGGCGACTTCCTCCAGGTCTCGGGCGGGCCCTGTGACGGCACGGCGCGGACCGCCGCCCTCGACGGCAAGCTCGGCGAGATCGACGTCGCCACGCTGAAGAGCCAGTTCCCGGCGGCGACCGCCGCGCTCGGCTTCCAGGGCCGTGAGCCCGGCGCCGGCATCCAGACCTCGAACGGCCGCCCGAACACCGACCCCTACGGCTTCACGATCAAGGTCGTCGCCTCGACGACGCAGGGCGGCACCGAGCTCGACGGTGAGGACGACAGAGCCGCCTTCCTGCACCGCGACCAGGACATGATCTCCGGCTTCCCGAAGACGATCCGCGGCCACGACATCACCAGCTCGACCCCGACCGGCGACGGCGAGTCCTCACCGGCCTTCGCCGACCTCGACGGCGACAACCGCAACGAGATGATCTTCGGCTCGAGCGACGGCTTCGTCCACGCGCTGCGCCCCGATGGCACCGAGCTGCCCGGCTGGCCCGTCCGCGGCGACCGGCCGGCGCTTCACCTCGGTGGCCAGGCCTTCAGCTCCGGCGCCGTGTCGAGCAACCTCGGCGGCGCGATGGTCGCCTCGATCGCCGTCGGCGACGCCAACCGCGACGGCGTCCCCGAGGTCTACGCCGCCGATCTCGAGGGCCAGGTCTATGGCTGGGCGCCGAACGGGGTGCGGGTCTTCCACCAGCAGTCCGACATCGCCTTCTCCGGCAAGCCGCTGCAGCCGTTCGTCAACGTCCGCCGCGGCGGCGTCAACCGGACCCAGCACGGCTTCATCGCCTCGCCGGTGCTCGGCGACCTCGACGGCGACGGCAAGCAGGAGATCGTCATCGCCGGCATGGACCGCCACATCTACGCCTGGAAGGCCAACGGCGACGCGGTCAGCGGCTTCCCGTCGATCGTCGTCGATCCGGCCAAGGTCCAGTCGATCGACCCCCAGACCCACGCCGTCACCTTCAAGCCGAACGTCGGCGCCGGGCTCAACCAGGGCTCGATCGTCGACACGCCGGCGCTGGCCGACCTGACCGGCGACGGCAAGCCCGAGATCGTCGTCGGCACCAACGAGGAGTACGACGTCGCCGCCGACGGCGGCTTCAACGACGCCGGGCCGGGCACGTTCAACCTGCTGGACCTGGCCGGCCAGGCGCTGGCAGCCTTCAAGCAGCAGTGCCGCGACAACGGCGGTCCGGACGAGTTCTGCGACAACATCCCCGATTCGCCTTTCAGCTCCGCCAATGGCCGTCTCTACGCGATCAAGCCGACCGGCGACGCCGACAACAATCCGGCGACCGGCGACGAGCTGCTCGCCGGCTGGCCGGTCAAGCTCGGGATCCTCGACAAGGAGCTGCTGCCCGTCGTCGGCGAGGGCGTCGACGGACCGCCTGTCGTCGCCTCGCTGACCTGCCCGACCGGTGGCGCCGGGCCCAAGGTCGGCGACGCCGCCAACAACGGCCCCGCCTACATCTTCAACGCCGATGGCACCTCCTGCTACGGCCAGGCCGGCGGCAAGGACCGCTCCCTGCAGGCGGAGGTCGCCGCCGGCGCCGGCAAGTACGACACCCCGGCGGTGCCCGCGGTCGGCAACCCGGCCTTCGGCGATCTCGGCGGCCCCTCGCCGTCGTTCGTGATGCCCGCCGCGGGGGTGCTGCGGGCGCTCGACGTCATCGTCTCCGAGTACCAGGGCGGCCAAGACTTCGTCGCCGCCTGGGACACGACGACCGGCCAGTTCCGCCCCGGCTATCCCAGCCCGGTCAACGACCTCCAGTTCCTCACCGGCCCCTCGGTCGCCGACATCGACGGCAACCCAGGCGATGAGGTGCTCGAGGGCACGGCGAGCAAGGACCTCGCCGCGATCGACCCCGCCGGCGCGCCGGTCAACGTCCGCTGGCCGAAGGTGACCACCGACTGGAGCGTCGCCGAGCCGCTGATCGGCTCCTTCGGCACCAGGGACACCGACGTCAGCGCCCACAAGGTCGTCGTCGGCATGACCCGCTCGGGCTACGTCGACGCCTACACGACCGATGCCCAGGCGTGCTCGCCGAGCTCCTCGCCGCGCTTCCACCACGACAACGTCAACTCGGGCGACTTCAGCCGCGACGCCGTGCTGCCGGGCGCGATCGAAGATCTGGCGCTGAGCGGCGACAAGAGCTCGATCGGCTTCAAGGCGCCCGGCGACGACCTGCTCTGCGGCAGGGCCGACCACTACGAGATCGTCACCTCGGCGAACCCGATCGGCCCCGGCAACTTCAAGGACGCCCAGCCGCTCGCCGGGCCGCCGGCGCCGCAGGTCGCCGGCCAGTCGGAGACCTACTCGCTGCCCGCCGGGACGCTGCGCTACGTCGCCGTCCGCGCCGTCGACGATCAGGGCAACGTCGGCCGGATGGCGTCGGTGGACCGTGGCGGCGGCACGCCACCGACCGACACCGACGGCGACGGCGTCACCGACGACCAGGACCAGTGCCCGGCGCAGGCGGGGCCGGCTTCGAACAACGGCTGCCCGAACGTTCAGCCCGGCGACAGCGACGGCGACGGCGTGCCCAACGACCAGGACAGCTGCCCGACGGCGCCCGGCCCCCCGAGCAGCTCAGGCTGCCCACTCGGCGCGACGAAGCAGATGACGCTGCGGGTCAACCAGCGCAACGCCAGGACCAACAAGACCTACTCGTTCCACTTCACCGTCCGCTCGATCAACACGAGTTGCGTCGGCGGCGTGACGATCCGCCTCGGCTCCAACAAGGCCAGGACCGATTCGAGCGGCCGGGCGACGATCAGGCGCAGCTTCTCGACGCCGGGGACGAAGACCGCCCAGGCGAGCAAGACCGGCTGTACGTCGGCGACGACGACGATCAGGGCTCGCGACTAGCGACGAGCCTCGGTCGGGTGGAGCGCCGCGTCGGTCGAGCTACTTCTCGGCGCCGGCCTGAAGGGCCTCGACGATGCCCGGGCCTTCGAACGGCTCGGCGTGGCCGGCGGCGACCTTGGCCGGGTTCAGGCTCGCCAGCCGCCGCAGCGAGGTGCGCGCCTGCTCGGTGTCCTGGTTGAAGACGGGGTGGGGGACCGTCGCCTCGCCGGGCGGCAGCTCCTTGAGCCTGATCGAGTCGATGAAGTAGACGGTGTCGGAGACCAGGGCGAGGCGATCGGACTCGCGCCAGAGGCCGATCAGGCCGGGGGCGTGGCCGGGGAAGTGCAGGACCTCGAAGCCGGCGACGCTATCGCCCTCGCTCACCGTTCCCTCGATCTCGACCGGGCCGCCGTCCCAGCGGCGGTGCAGCCAGGGGTAGAGCATCCGGCTCCACCAGAGCTCGATGTCCTCCATGTTCCAGTAGTCGGGCATGCCGCCGTTGTCGGCCTCGGCGTAGCTGACCTCGTCGGGATGGCAGAAGACCGGGATGCCCTTCCTGGCGAGGCCCGGGGCGCTGCCGCGATGGTCGCTGTGCGCGTGGCCGAGGACGATCCGCTTGATGCCGCCGAGGCGCTCGCCCTCGCGGGCGATGCCGGCGGTCATCGGCTTGGTGCCGGCGTCGAACTGGACGACACCGTCGCCGTCCTCGATGAAGTAGACGTTCATGCCGCCGCGGATGTCGCCGGAGACCCGCCAGACGCCCGTCGCGATCTGCTCGCTCGTCACTCCCATGGCGTCTTTTACCATCCGGCGGTGCGCCGGCAGCTCCCACCCCTGTGGTTCGCGACGATGGTCGTGCTCGTCGCCTGCCTGATCGCCTCGATGGCGATCGCCATCGTCAAGCTCGTCTGATCCGTTCGAGACGGATCGTCTAGGCTCACGGCGTCCCGATCAACCCGGTCAAAGCGAGGTCAGATGTTCGGTCGCATCGTTGTTGGCACTGACGGCTCCGAGACGGCCACCGAGGCAGTCCGCCAGGCGACCGAGCTCGCCAAGCTGACCAACGCGCGGTTGGACATCGTCAGCGCCTTCGAGCCGGTGCCGCAGACGCGCCTGACCGAGGACGCGACCGAGGTCCCCGGCGACGTCCAGTACGCGGTCGGGCCGCGTCAGGACGTCAACGTCACGCTCGAGACCGCCGCCGGGCTGGTGCGCTCGGCCGGCCTCGAGGAGGTCCAGACTCACGCCCGCGAGGGCGACCCGGCCGACGCGATCCTCGACGTCGCCGAGGAGATCAAGGCCGACGTCATCGTCGTCGGCAACAAGGGCATGACCGGCGCCAAGCGCTTCCTGCTCGGCAGCGTCCCGAACAAGGTCTCGCACCACGCCCCCTGCGGCGTCCTGATCGTTCGCACCACGTAACCCCGCTTACTGAGGTAGGAGAGGCTGCGCCCGGGCCCTCGAGGCTCCGGACGCGGCTGCCGGCGGGCCATGGCGCCCGGGCCTACGGAATCAGCGAATCCGTCGCGCTGCCGGCGTTGATCAGGCGGATCGCCTGGAACGGCGCCGGCAGGGGGGTGCTGGTGGCCGGCGCTCGCAGCCGCTGGAGGATCGCCCCCGCCGTGGGGTGGCTGCCCAGCAGGCGGCTGGCGATCACCAGCGCCGCGGTTCCCGAGACGTGGCCGGCGGCCTGCGAGGTCCCCTGGAGCCCGGCGATGGCGAAGTGGCGGTAGTTGCGGTAGGCGAAGTTGAGCGTCAGCTGGGCGATGCTGCGGTGGTTGTCGATCGCGGGCGCCGGGCAGAGCGGATCGTCGACGCCGCCGCCGGGCGCCGCGACATCGATGCCCGAGCCGCGGTTGGAGTACTTGGCGAGGCAGCCGTTCTCGGTCGTCGCGCCGACGGCGATCACGCCGGGGCCGGCGGCGGGATAGGGGATCGAGCTCGACGAGCTGTTGCCGGCCGCGGCGACGACGATCGAGCCGTGGCTGCGGGCGCGCTTGAGCTCCTGGTAGATCGCCGGCAGCTGGTGGCGGCCGAGCGAGGCCGGGAAGTTGAAGCTGAGGTTGACGATCCGCGCGTGGTGGTCGACGGCGAAGCGGATTCCCTTGGCGACCTGCGAGGCGGTTCCCTTGCCGTTGCGGTCGAGCACCCGCACGGGCATGATCCTGGCGTTGTAGGCGAGACCGGTCAGGGCGCGGCCGTTGTCGATCCGCTCGGCGATCGTTCCGGCGATGTGGGTGCCGTGGCCGAAGAGGTCGAACGGATGGTTGTCGTTGTCGACGAAGTCGTAGCCGGGCGTGAACTGATGCGAGCCGAAGTCGGGGCTGCGGGCGTAGCGCCTGCCGAGGTTGCGATAGGCGACGCCGCTGTCGACGACGCCGACCTTGATCCCGGTCGCGCCCGGCTTGCCGCGGTCGATCAGGTGCTGCCAGGCGCTGGGCGCGTCAACGCCGACGCCGGCGGTGTCGAGGAAGTTCCACTGCCGCGTGGTCCAGTCGCCGGGTGCGCCCGTGGAGCTGCCGGGGTCGTTGGGGCAGGGCGGGAAGGAGGGGGCTGGGCAGGCGGTGCTGGCGGTCGCGATGTAGTTGGGGACCGCGTAGCGGACGCGGGGGTTCTGTCGCAGGGCGCCGGCGGCCTGGGTGAGATCGACGCCGCCGGGAAGGCTGAGCTCCTGCGGGCCGCCGCCGCGCAGCTCGACTAGCAGCTGACCGGGGATGTGAGTGGCGTTCGGCGGAAGGTCGGGGGCCGCTGCGGCTGCCGGGGCGCCGGCGAGCGCCGATGCGGCGATCGTCGCGAGCAGGAGTTTCGCTGGCTTGAGCATCATCGGCGGGTTCAGATGGTTCCCGGTGGCAGGGACGGCAAAGCGGACGCTTGGTCGCCGGCGCGCAGACTGCCCGCTCCCGGTTTCAATAAACACGCCCCCAGGGCCGAAGTTGCCCACGAGTCGCCCATACTGCGGGGGAATGACTCAGCAGCCCGATTCGCAGCTCGCGGCCGGCGCGGCTCAGCCGGTGTTCGATCCTCCGTCGGCGACGACCGACGAGCAGATGATGCGCCGGGCGCTCGCCTGCGCCGCAGCCGCCGCCGAGCAAGGTGACGTCCCGATCGGCGCCGTGCTGGCCCGCGGCGAGGAGGTCCTGGCCGAGGCCGGCAACGAGCGCGAGCTGCGAGGCGACCCGACCGCCCACGCCGAGATCCTGGCCCTGCGCAGCGGCGCCGAGCGCTTGGGCGGCTGGCGCCTGCCGGCGACGACGCTGTATGTGACGCTCGAGCCCTGCGCGATGTGCGCCGGCGCGATCGTCCTCGCCCGTGTCCCGCGCGTCCTCTACGCGACCGCCGACCCAAAGGCCGGCGCCGCCGGCAGCGTCTTCGACATCCTCGGCGAGCCGAGGCTCAACCACCGCCCGGCGGTCGAGTCGGGCCTGCTACGCGAGGAAGCGGCAAGGCTGCTCGAGGACTTCTTCCGCCGTCGGCGTTAGGGCGAAGAGTCGGGCCGTCCGCAGGGCGCGGCGTCAACTGAAGACCCGAAGCGCCGCCGCCAGTCGTCGAGCAAATCCAGCCAGCGGAGAGGGAGGGATTCGAACCCTCGAGGCGGGTTAACCCCGCCCACGCGATTTCCAGTCGCGCTCCTTAAGCCACTCGGACACCTCTCCGGGGTGCTGCGGAGGACTATAAATCGGTCGATGAGCTGGCAGGTCTACCTGGCGGGCGAGATTCACAGCGACTGGCGCGAGCGAATCGCCGACGGGATCGAGCAGGCCGGGCTCGACGTCGAGCTGCTGGCGCCGGTGACCGATCACTCGGCCTCCGACGACGCCGGCGCGGCAATTCTCGGCGAGGAGGACAGGCCCTTCTGGCGCGACCAGAAAGGGGCGGGCCTGAACGCGATCCGAACGAGGACGCTGATCGAACGCGCGGATGTCGTCGTCGTTCGCTTCGGAGACAAGTACCGGCAATGGAACGCCGCCTTCGACGCCGGCTACGCCGCCGCGCTCGGCAAGCCGATCGTCACGCTTCACGATGCCGAGCTCACGCACGCTCTGAAGGAAGTGGACCGCGCGGCGCTGGCGGTCGCCGAAACCCCCGAGCAGGTCGTCGAGATCCTGCGCTACGCGATCAGCGGCCAGCTCGCACGGTAGGTACTTGATTTTGGGGAGGGGCCGGGGTTATTCTGCGGCCGGTATCTCGGATGGAGAGGATCGGCATCACCGACAAGGGCGACCTGGCGCTGCTGCGCCAGCCGGTTCGGCTGGCAGCAGGCAGCCACGACTCGCCTGACGAGGGCGTCTGCATCGTCGAGCTCGCCTCGCTGATCGGCGGCGAGCCCTTCAGCGATCGGCCCGACTGCGTCTGCCCGACCGTCGGCTCGTTCCTGCGCGCCTGGAACGATCGCGCCGCCCACGCCGCTCGCCAGCGGCTGGTGCCCTACGCCGAGCGCGTCGTCGGCTCGCGCTGCTCCAGCGAGGTAACCCATGCCCGCCGCGACCTCTGCCTCGAGTGGGCCGGGGCAAACCTACGCGGCGGCGCGTTCAGCCGCATGGCGACGAGGCTCGCCTGGCGGGTCCGGATTGGCCTCTTCTGCGGCGTGGTCCCGGCGCTGCGCCTGAACGAAGGAGCCGGCGAGTACGCCGCGCGCCTGGCCTTCTCCCGCGGCGACGCCGAAAGCGCCTTTGAGCTGCTCGACGCGATGCTTACGCTCGGCCGCCGGCGCCAGCCGGTCGTCGCGGTGCCCGTCGAGCCGGCGCCGGTCGAAAAGGTCCAGGCTGAGCCGGCGGTCAAGGTCTCGGCCGAGCACTCGGCCGCAGACGAGGCGGCGCTACCGCCGAGTCACGCCGCTCGCCGCAGACGCGCCCCGGCGCGCGAGCTGACGCGCCACTAGATCCGGAGGCCTCGCGCCGCTAGAAGCCGCGCCGCTCGCGCAGCTTGTTGCGCCGCCGCCGCAGGTGCGGATCGCCGCCCGGGTTCGCCAGCTCGCTGGCCACGCGCAGGTTCTTGACCGTGACCAGCAGCGCCAGCGCGCCCATGAAGGTCGTCAGCCCCGCGACCTGCGTCGGCGAGACGCTCGCCAGGGTGACGAAGAAGGCGTAGAGGACGACCGCGCCCAGCGCGCAGAGCCAGAATGACGAGCTCAGAACCCGAAAGACGCTCAAACCGATACCCCAGTCAATGCCCTCACTGTGCCTCCCAGCGACAGTCTCGACTTTCCAGCCGAGATGGTACCCCGCCGGTCAAGGCCGGGCGCAGGTCGCAGGCGGCCGCCAGGCAGCGATGATCTAGCCTTCTGAATCAACCCCTGGAGGGGTGCCGGAGCGGTTGAACGGGGCGGTCTCGAAAACCGTTGGCCGTCGTAAGGCGGCTCGTGGGTTCGAATCCCACCCCCTCCGCTGACCTTTGCCAGAACCCCCCGCAAACCGGCGGGTTTTCGCGTGCGGGCGGACCGCAGCGCTCCGCCATGCCGAACCGGGCGAAATCTCGGGCTCGTGCGTGGGATGGCGCCGCGTCGCCCGACCTCGACTATCGCAACGCGATCGCACAGCCTGCCGACTGCGGCCGGTCTTCTAATTCGCCCCCAAGAGCTACATGTATCGGCATGCCCCGCCGGCCCGAAGGCATCGTCATCCGCCACGGCCGCCGCTGTGCCAGCCACAGCGGCAAAGGCTGCAACTGCAGGCCCGGCTACCAGGCCCAGGCTGGGCGCTTCCCTGATCTGGTGGTTGAGCGAGCGATCTCGGTCCACTGCGCCGAGGGTGTGTTCCGGCTGTCAGACTGGGCACGTGGATGATGGCTCACGCGCCTGACGTACCGACGAGGGGCTCCGGCCAGGGCGGATCCAAGTTCGCACCGAGTGGCGCTGGCTTCCCTGGAATAAAGATGCCGCCTGCCCTGTCCGGGGACCACTTTTACGTCTTCGTTTCCTCCGCAGCGGACTGTCAAGTCGCCCGCGAGTTAGTCCGAAGGATGCTTTTGGAGGCACAAACTCCAGCGCTATTGCCGTTCAGATCCGCAATCCTCTGGCCCACCATGTGGGAGGACGCCCTGGCGCAGCGTCTCGAGGGGGAGTCGGTCAATGCGCTGTTCGTCCGTATGGCTCTGCAATGCCATGCGACGATCGCTCTCTTCAAGACCAGACTTGGGGCTGGGACTCGTGAGGAGGTTGAGGCATTGCTAGCTTTGCCGCCGGAGCACCGGAAACCTTTGTCGATCGTTCGGTTCGCGTTGGAGGACGGAGAGGAGCCGACCGAAGATCCTTCTCCGCTCGACGAGTTCCTCGCTGGGATAGGCACCGGTGAGAAGGTGTTGTATGCGTCTACAGGACCAATCGGTTCAGATGACGCCTACCTCAAACTGACCCATATCCTCACCGGCTTTACCCTTGCCGCTCTGGATGCCGGTATCGAGGAGCGCACCGATGCCCCCTAAGCCCCCGGAGTCCCCGGAAATCACCGCGGCCCTGCTGTGGGACACTCTGGCGCTGCGTCGTATTGCGTCGCCAGGAGCCGATGCCTTCGTTGACGCTTTTGGCCCCGGGCCGCTGCAGCCGCCGACGATGGAAGACGCCGCCGAGGACGATGTCCTGCTTCTAGCGGCCGGCGGGGTGATCGCCGAGCGAAATGGGCACCCTCAACATGCGCTTGAGTTCTTCGACCGGATTCGGGGAGATTTCTGGGAGGAGCTACTTCGCCTCTGCCTGCGTGCTTGGTCTGCAGCTACTGGCACTGAGGACCTTCCTGCGGCGGCAGGACTGGCAACTGAACTACCCACTCCGAGCGAAGTCCGTTCCCATTTGTTCGCGAAGCTGATGACTTTGGCCTATGACAAGTTCGCCGGCGATTTGGTGCGTGACTACCTAAACGAGGCGCTCAAGGCCGCGGCGGACACCCCGCGGGTCCGGATGCACCTCGCGTTTGAGAGTAGTGCTTTGCTCGGTGAGTTTGTTCCCCTGCCCGAGGGGCGGATTGCCGACCTTCCGGAGGATCGGCATAGCGACCGGCCGTCCATCGACTCTTGGGCTTTGCTCGGCGCTAAGGACTACCTCGTGCAGTTGGTGGAGGAGCGCGCCCGCGGACCCTGGTCCCACACGATCCGCATGGGCCGAGGGCCCATCGATGAAGCGTACGCAGCGGACCTCCAGGCGACTTGGGCGGGTGCCATCGGACAGAGGCGTACACACCGTCGCCTGTTCGGAGCGGAGCTGCTTCTTGCCGAACCCGCAGGGAGCGCTCAGGCCGTGTTTGCGGCGTGGACATGGTTTGAGGGTGGGGGAGGGCAGCATCGCGACGTGTGCAACCTCGTTGAGCCACGCTTGGACACAGAGGGGGCGGACAGCTTGTTGCAGGCGCTATCTAATCGGATAGGCCCCCGGGACTCAGTGGATTACACCCTTGCGCGAGTAGCAAATGCGCTCTGGGATTCCTGTTCCGAAGAAATGGTCCTCTCATTGTTCGAGCGGCTGATCCCGCACGCTGGAGAGCATCCCGCCTTGGACGACATCCGGCAGCTCTGGGCGGCACTCGCGCTTCGCGCGCCTGCTGTCTTCGGGGAACATCTCCGTGACTTAGACGGCCAGGCGAAGCGAGATTTGGCGCCGTACCTCAGTAGTGAAGCAGTGCAGGCACTCGATGAGGACGCGGTCGGCCAGCTTTCAGATGCCCTCGAGGGAGAGAACGAAGGGCCAGAGCTCTTCCGTGTGACCGCACTCCTCAATGCTCGGTCCGGATCTCCGCAGGCACCGACAATCGTTGTTGCGGAGTCAAGTCCATCTGACGTGATCGACACCGAAACAGCAGTATCCGGCATGGTTCCGCGGGAAGCGATTGCGCGCGCACTCCGCACCTTGTTGGAAAGTCTCGATGAGGAGCGCAGAGCGGCTCGGGAGGGCAAGTTCGCATTTGGCGGATACAGCGTGCCGCAAGCCGTTGCACGGGCGATCCTGCTCCTTGGGGATCGCGAACCCGCGACGACGCAGCTCGTGAGCTTCGTAGCCGATGGCGCTCTTCAAGGTCAGTCTCGTATCGAGGGTCTGCATGCTCTAGCCATGCTTGCGCGGGACGGACTGCTTTCGGCCGAGCACTTGCAGAGAGTCCGAGAGATGACTGGGGAGTCTGCGGCTATCGGCTTCTCGCCGTTGAGCCCGGAGCTGTTTGCCGCAGCCCAGCTCCTGGTGCTCGCCGCCGAGCCGGGAGAAATTGAACGCGGTCGACTGTTAGCCCTCAGCCGCAGCCGGGACGAGCGGGTAAGACAACTTGCCGTGAATGCGGTTGCGGTCGCACTCTCGAGCCACGCGGATGAGACCCTGAGAACGATTCTTATCGGAGCGCTGTTTGATGTCTCTGAAGCTGTGATTCGTCAAGCGATTAACGGCATCACACCTTTGGTCCTGCGTGAACTCTCCGCGCGGACAGTGATCCTAGATCGCTTTGGTGAGCTCCTCATGACCCGTCGCCGGGGCGTACGAGCAGCGGTCGCATCCTCGGTGCGGCAGGCCGCCGAGGATCTGGAGCTTCGCGAGGAGTTCGCGATCAACCATCTGTTGGAGCGGGCAAGCGAGGACTCGTCATGGCAAGTACGGCGGGCGGCAGGTGCCTCAGCAGCAGAAGCCGGTCGCTAGTCGGGCACAAGCTTCCGGCGACCAGCAGGATTGACGCTCAATTACTGCGCTTAGGACCCAGCCGTTTCGCACCTGGGAGGGTCAACAAAGCGGCGCCGCTTTAACTCAAGAGACCTGGTGGCTTGCGGTGCCGCAATTTGAGTAAATACCCAAATCAGTCGGCGTGTCTAGCCTCGCCTAGCGAGCAAATCATTCAGGCGATCCATCGAGGGAACCTCGCCGGCCGTGTAGACAAGTTCGCTCATCTCCTGCATGCGGGGAAGCATGGCCGGGCTTGGCTCTTCCCCACGCAGCCAGGCCTCGATCCAAGCCTCAACGTCACGTGCTCCCTGCGCGACCACAAATGAGGTGTGCTCCTGAGGCAGGGAAATCGCGAGGAAGATCGCATACAGCCCCGCCTGGGCGCGCCCAAGTAGCTCATCGCTGCGGATTAGCCGCGCCGCAGCAAGGACAGAATCCTGCCAATCGTTGTGCAGGCCTCCGTAACCTGGATCGGTCTGGCTGTTGACGGCGTTTCGGATCCGACGGGCTGCTCCAAGGGCAGCTTGCGCGGCGCGACGTTCGTCCTGGACCAGCAGTAGTTCCAGGGTCCGCTCGTGCTCTTCGCGTCCGCGCGCGCGAGCGGTGTAGTGGCCGATCAGGGCGCCGACGACAGCACCCAAGAGTGAGGAAACGCCTAGATCTACGGCGGTCTGAACTGTTGTTCCGATTTGGGGCGACCCCAGCTATCCGGCGTGAGCAGGATCGAATTCAGAGAGCCAAGGCTTTCGACTATGGGTGTTCGGCTGAAGCATCGGAGATCACACTCCGTCGGTATACAGCGACATTATCCGCGTAAGGCCATTTTGGTGCGGGCCGCTTCGGGCCGTCCCAGACACAGCGCATAGGGATCGCCGATCCCGGTGAGGCGGCGAAGCTGCCCGAGTTCTAAAGCCCAAGGACCGCGCGATCTGGGGCACGGCGCTTACGCCGGTCTGCGTCGAGGTGAGCTGCGGGCGCTGAGCGCTCACCTCGAAAGCGGCGCGCTCTGATCCTCGTCACCTGCCGCGGAGATAACCCGGAACTCGCAATCTGCGATGAGCGGCTGCTACGACTTGCTCCTCATCCATCCGGAGAAGCGTCGCCAGCCTTCCGCCTTCTCCGTAATGCTTACGGCGCAGCAGTACTACCGGGCCGATTGCCGAGGGGCACTAAAGCAATATCTCGGACTAGAATAGGCGCTCAGAAGGCCGTTCTACGAGGCCGTTGTCCTCAGACGATGCGAATTACCGAACTGCAAATAACGCGCTGGCGCAATCTGCGGGGATTAACGCTGGAGGTCCCCAATGATGTGAATCTAATCGCGCTCGTGGGCGAAAACGGCTCTGGCAAGACAAATGTGCTGGAGCTGTTGTCCTACGCGGCGTTCCGGCTCGGATTAGCACCCGCCCAACGTCAGGCGCAACGCCAGCTGCCACCGTTGGAGGCAGACGTAAGCGTCACGGTCGATCTCTCAAGTGTGCCGCTCGATCCGGATGAGTTGGCGCCGCGCTTCCCTGGGCCGGGTACACCGGAGCGCGTGCGGGAGCTTCTCGCTGCATGGGACGGCAGCCTCGAATTCCGCATGTTTGGGCATGTGCCTTCGGAGGCCGAGCGACCGGGTTGGTTTCCGCCGGGAACCACCGAAGCAGTGATAGCCGGGGGCGAAATGGCGCCTGAAACGCGGTTGGAGCTTGCCACCGGGCTAGTTGGGCATTTGCAAACGCATGGGGAGATAAATCATCTCTTTCTCGACGCTGATCGAGCCTACGGACCCCTAACCGTCCAGGATGCGGAGATTCTCGAGGCGGCGAGAACTGATCCAAATGAGCCAACGAGGATGCGCCAGGCCGCCGTCCTGGTGTCGGCGAATCAATACATCGAATGGGTCCGCGCCTGGCTCGGCATGTCCCAGCGCGAGGCGCTTGAGTTCAGAGATCAACACCAAACTGCGAGCCTCAACAACGAGCAAGGGCCCGAATACAGCGATCAGTTTGCCGAGTACCGGGAATCGGTAAGGGCGGTGCTACCTCATCTTCTCTTCCTCCGTCCCGACCAAGCCCAGCGCAGCCTTCTTTTTAAATCCGCGGGCGAGGAGTTGCGCTACGAGGAATTGAGCGGCGGTGAGCGAGAGGTGGCGTTCCTATTGGGGCAAATGCACCGCTTCCCGCTACGGCGCGGATTGCTGCTGCTTGACGAGCCCGAGCTCCATCTCAATGCTGAATTGCTTCGCCGCTGGCTTGCCCACGTCCGTGACAATGCTGGCGAGGGTCAGGTGTGGATTGCCACCCATGCAATGGAGGCAGCAGAGGTGGCCGGCCAGGACGCGACGATAGTTCTCGAGCGTGCACCGGATGGCGTGGTGCGAGAAGCTGCCCCCCTCGGCGATCGACCGGTCCTGCAAACCCTCGCGCGGGCCTTAGGTTCTCCTGCATTCTCACTTAGCAGCTCGCGGTATGTCTTGATTGAGGGCGCCAAGCCAACCGAGCGGGCGCGTTTTGCATCCTTGTCTCCCGGTCTGGAAAATCGGTTCTTGGAGTCCGGCGGTTGCGAGGAGGTCGTTGACAAGCTCAACGCGGTGCTCACATTCGCTCGCGAAACCGATCAGCTCCGAATCGGAGCGGTAATCGATCGAGACCACAGAACGCCATCCCAAATCCGGCAGCTTGTAGGCGAGTTGCCGGTTCACGTGTTAGCGGTGTTTGAAATCGAGAACTTCTTCCTGTACCCGCCGGCCCTCGCGCTCATTGCCCAGCGCGCCCACCTTGGCGCGGAGGCGGCGACCGTGGCGCTTCAGGAGGCCTCAGATAGGTTTGCTGGCCTACTGATAGCTGAGCGTGTCGCAACACGAGAAAACTTGCAGCTCTCAAAATCGATCAGGGACGTAGGTGCCGCGATTACCTGGAGTGAGCTAGCCGAGGACAGTTCGTCTCGGATCGAGCAGCTGCGAGAGGCGTTTGAAATGGCTGGGGCGCAGCCGTCGGATCTCGTGGCGAATCTGGGCTCTGCCGTCGACTTCTACGCAACTCTTCGCAGCAGTGAGGAGCTCTGGAAGAAGTGCATGGGCAAGGAGATAATGGGCGTCCTGCCAGCCGAACTTGGCATCAGCAAGGCTCGCTATCTTGAATCACAGGTAATCCGCATGTATGAAGAGAACGAAATCACCCCTCCGGATGAGTTGATCGCGTTGCGGGACTATGTAGCCGCGATCCCCTACGCGGCTTAGACGCGATTGCGTCTTCGAGGGCGTTCGTGCCCTCTTCGGCTACTGCCCAACTTAGAGCCGGCGTTTATGGACGACGATACGTCGTCTACGTGTTCCAAAAAATCCTCAAGCCAGCATGTCATGAGTGCAAGCTCGTGAAGCGATGGCCGGCTATAGATCGATCGCTCCAGGAACTCAGCCAGCGGATAAAGCCCGGCCTGGTTTAGCTGCCCAGGAAGTTCGCTGCGAGATAGGGGGAAGACGTGGGAGGCGAGTAGCGCCCCGCGTGCGGTTGACGTCAGCGTAGCTCTGACTTGGTCAAGCGCAGCGTCCTCGTCTCGCATTGCAATCAACTGCGAGGCAAGCGCGATGTGGGTCGGCAGTCGAGCGAATTTCACCGTCGGATCGGGCCAGAGATACTCAGTGTCAATCACTCGTGACGCAGCTTCAAAAATGCCTTTGTCAAAAAGGATGCAGCCATAGCGCACTGTCCACTGGACGAAATCGTCACCCGACCTTAGCTTCATCCAGAACTTCTTAGGATCAATTGCATAAATATCTACATCTGCGGGCAGGTCGTCGTGCGCTGGACGAGGGCCGACAATGTGATAGTCAAGGTCGCTTATTGCGGTGCGGCTGTTTCGTGCTGTTGAGCCAGTGAGAGCGAATGCCGTAGCGCCGTCAGACTGAGCGCGGCGGCGCAATGTTTCGGTGATCTCTCGCTGCGCATCTGTTTGATGGGCATTTGCACGCGCGGCGTCGTTAGCCAATCGAAGTCGCCAGCGCGCAGCCGAGCCGTCCTTGTCACGACCCGCGACTGCACGATCGTTTTGAACGGTGGTCATGTCGCGTCGCTCTGCTCGGCTTCTGCTTGATCGACAAGTCCCTCGACGTCTTCCAGCGCGGGGTCCAAGTCATCGATCTCTGGTGCTTCGCCTTCGTACCAGAACGACTTTCGCCATTTGTTCAGCTTGCGCAAAAGGGGACCGAGATCGTCGCTAAGTACGCCTTTGTCGTGGAGGGTGGTCGCTGCGTCGGCTTTGAGGCGATGCTGATGTTTGGTGTCGATGCCGTGAGTGTCGGCTATCGAGACCACTGCTGCCTCAGCGGCATAGAAGAGGGCATTGACGGCGTTTCCGACATCCTCTTCGTCGATGTGTTTCCTCGCCATCTCAAGATGATCACGAGCAAGCTCGTGCTTAGGTTTTGGCGACACGGGCCGCATGATAAAGGCTTCCTCGGAGGTGCCAGATGCCAGCTACGGCGCGGCGAGGTAGCTTGGCGGAGCGGTCTCGAAAACCGTTGGCCGTCGTAAGGTGGCTCGTGGGTTCGAATCCCACCCCCTCCGCTTACGAGCCTTCCCGCGCCTCCTCCAGATCCTCGAGATCGGCTAGGTCGCGCGTTCTCCCCGCGGCGCGTTTCATGGCGCGGAGATCTTCGAGCGAGCAGACCCGAATCTCGGCGCCCAGGACGGTGACCTCTTCGGCGTGTTGCTGCAGGACTGAGTAGGCAGGCACCCCTGGCATTCCCTGGACGATGTCAAGAGGCCCGAGCTGAGTCTGGATCTCGACGCGCTCGCCTTTGCCGAGAAGATCGGCGATTCCAAAGCGCGAGCTAACGAAGGCCTCACGGGCCTGCACCTGTCCATCTGCGGCTTCAGCAACTTCTGCGAGGCGAGCGAGGTTCTCCGGATCGGGATCGACGACTATGTCAACGTCCTTGGTGCCCCGCACCACGCCCCATGCGTTCAGGGCGAGACCACCGATCAGCACGAACCGCACCTCGGCTGCAACGAGTCTGCGGAGAAGCTCATCGAATGCTGGCTCGCTCACCCGCGATGCGCGACGCCGGCGAATCGCAGCAGCTTGTGGCTGAGAGCGATTCCCTCCGCGAGGTTCGTGCTCATCGACCGGCGAGCGTCCTCACGTAGACGGCGGGCCCGCACAGGATCGGCTGTCGGCCTCGGACTCAGCGTGCGCTCGGTCACGACCTCAATCGTACGCTGCCGACAGGTTCCGAATTGACCCCGCCACGGTCTCGGGCGTATATTGGCGCCGGGGTACGGATGGGTGAGACAAGACAAGCGGTGGACGGTCGTGGGCGACTCCAGGCGCCGGCGGTCGACGGGCGTCAGGCCGAGGTCGGCTTCTACGAGCGCGTTGCGCCAAGCGCCGAGCAGCGCGAGGATCTCGACACCGCTCGCTGGGTCGTTCGCTTCCAGGGCGGTGAGACCAAGGACGCCTTCGCGACGCTCTACAGCCGCTACTTCGACCGCGTCTATGGCTACCTGCGGGTCATGCTGCGCGATCCCCACGAGGCCGAGGACATCGCCCAGCAGGCGCTGATGGAGGTCTTCGAGTCGCTGCCGCGCTACGAGCGGCGCGCCCAGCCCTTCCGCGCCTGGCTCTTTCGCATCGTCCGCAACCAGGGCCTGATGCAGCTGCGCCGCTCGCGCCGGCTCGAGGTCACCGATCCCCAGGACATCTCCGAGCGCCAGGAGCGCGCCGGCGCCAACGGCGACCCCGAGGCAGCCACCTGGCTCTCCGACAAGGACCTGATGCTCTTCATCGAGCGCCTGCCCTTCGTCCAGCGACAGGTGCTGGCGATGCGCTACATGCTCGACCTCTCAGCGACCGAGATGGCGACGGTGCTCGACATGAGCCCCGATGCCGTCCGCGCCGCCCAGTCACGGGCGACCCGGGTGCTGCGTGAGCGGCTGCGGAGCGTGGGCCGCGGCGCTCGCACGCGGCGTGGGGTGCCGATGCGCGCCGGCATCCGCCAGGCACCGGTGCTGCGCCAGCGGCGCTTCGCGCTGATCCGCCGCTAGCTGGGGCCCACCAGGCGTCGCTGCCGGCGACGCGGCGAATTCCTCGTCACATCGCGCCATCCCCGTGCAATGTCCAGGTGGGATGGCCAAGCGACGACCAGACGGCTGCGCGAACTCAGCGATCCACGCCAGGGTCGTCCGCCGACGCCTGATGACTTCGCTTCTCGCTCTCGCTGTCCTCGTGAGCGCCGGCAGCATCGCCCGCGCCGCCGACCCCGCCCCCGGCGTCTCTGACCCCACCGCCCCCGGCGGCACGATCGACAAGTCGATCGACGTCGGCGACAACAACCAGAGCTCTCCCGCCGGCCCTGGCGTTCCCGACACCGACTACACGCCCCATTACAAGCCGAGCGACCTCTGGAAGCAGGTCGGTGGGGCGAAGTTCCCGACGTCGCCATCGGCGACGGGCAAGGAGATGGTCGATGGCTCGCCGACCGACTTCTCGGACGCGCTCTTCGCTACGTCCTTCTATTCGACGGGCCGCGGCTTCGTCGGTGGCCAGTCCTGTCATGACACGAGCGGCGGTGTTCCCGAGCCCGGCACGGAATCCTTTGGCCAGTGCAAGCCCGTTCTCTACGCCTACACCAACAATCGCCAGACCGGTGAGAGCTGGCAGAAGGTCGATCTGCCGGGCTCGGACCAGTCGGGCTTCGTCGGCGCGATCGCCTGGATCAGTCCAACCCGGGCGCTCGCCGTCGGCGGCTCTGGCACCTACCAGCGCCGCGAGCGTGAGCTGAGCGACGCACAGATCCAGCAGTGCGCCGCCGAGGGCGCCGCCGCCGCTCAAGGTGACCCGAACCAGGCGGTCGTGCCGCCGACGGTGACGACTACCAACAACCCGCTCCACTTCAGGCCGGTCAAGAACAGCGGCTCGGCAAGGGCACTCGAGGCGAAGGAGGAGTGCGCCAATCGGCTGCGTGAGCAGAACGACCTCCAGAGCGGCGCCGGCAGGGGCCGCGTCTGGCTCTATGACCCACTTGGGGTCACCTCGCACGGCGGCTGGAGCGAGCTGACCGGCAAGGAGATCCCCGAGGGGATGACCGCCCTAGACGCAATCGCCTGCGATCCCGCAGCCGGCGTCGAGTTCTGCTTCGCCGGCGGGCTCGGCCAGATCTGGCAGTGGCAGGCCAAGGATGGGCAGGGGGCCTTCGTCAAGCGGTTCGACCGCAACTCGCCCTCGACCGACATGCTCGGCGGTCCCGGCTTCCGCTACCGCGTTCGCCAGATCCGCTTCGTCCCCACCTCCGCGGCGGGCGACCGTCAGGCTTTCGCGGTCACGGACGGCTGCTGCCCGGGGGATGGGCTTGGCGAAGCCTCGCCCGAGCGCGGCGGACGCATCCTCGCCTTTGTGGGTAACAAGATGAAGTGGTACGTGCGCCGGTATGGCGACTCGGTCAGCACCGGTAACGGAGGAGTCGACGAGGGCGGCCGGCCAAGTGCGATCGAGCCGGTGCCGATCTATGAGCCGGATGGGCCAACCAACCGCTCGAGCCCGAGGCGCGACCTCCCCGACAGCTTCTACTCCGTCACCGCGACGCAGGGCTATTCGGTCGGCAATCCCGCTGGGATCGCTGTTTCCGTGCTTGCAAGCCCCGGCGGGCCACCCCGCGCCGCCGAGAGCTCGCTGATCACCGAGCCGCTCTGTATGGCTCGCAATGGCCTCGGCTGGAATTACTCCGTCGCCGGCGTCTCGCCGGCGGACTGGGACGCCGCCGTCGAGCTAACCCGCCGTCACTGGCTCTCCTCGGCACGGCTGATCGCCGCCGACGGCGATGTCGATCGCTCATCGCTGGAGCTATCCGATTCGACCCTGGGAGGCAACGGCTGGGGCAATCCAGGAGGTCTCAGCCTCGATCCCGGCTATCGCTGGGTCGGCGGTCCGAGCGACCTGAAGACCAACCAGGTGGGACCTCCCGGTGCAGATGCGACGGTCTCGAGCATTTGCGATACGTCCCTTCAGGATGTTCGCGGCGATGGGGTCCCGGACTGGGTGGTCGGCGGACTCCAGGCCAGCCACGTTGCCGATCTCGGTACGCAGGGGCTGATCTACGGGAGCAACCTCCGCCCGCCGATCCAGCCCGGCACGATCGACAGCCCCTGCGGCGCCGGACGGGGCAATACGAACAACGCGGCGGGCTACTGCGGCAGTCCCAACACCGCGAAGGTCACCGGTGGCGACTACCAGCCGACCACGCCCGACAAGCTCGCCGCGTACCTTGCCTCGAGGTACTTCCGGGTGCCCTCCTACGGGCTCGAGGCGGTCAATGCAATCGGCGACTCGGGTCAGGCCTGGGCCACTGGCGAGCACGGCGCTCTGCTGCGCCTGGCGCCGAGTGGGGACGGCATGCAAGCGGGAGCCGACGAGCCGCCGCCGGCCAATGTCGGCGGCCGGCGAGCCGCGGCGGCGCCGGACGCCTCTGGGTTCGAAAGAAGGTCGGCCGGCCCATCGCGGGACCCGGCGGCCCCGGTGCCGGCGCTTTCTGCCGAGTCGCCCCAACGTCTGAGCGCCCCCGAGCTGGTGCCATCGGGTTCGCCGATCCCTGCGGTCAAGGCCGATTTCGCGAGGGGGACCGGGCAGCAGCCGCGAGAGCTCGTAATGAGCCGTGACGGCAGCGAGGGCTGGGCCGTCGGCTCCCGCTATCGCAACCAGCGCACGACGTTGATGCACTACGTCAACGGCGGCTGGTCGCTCTGCGAGCTCAAGGGCATCCCGGGCCAGGTCAGCCCCGACCCGGCCTGCGCTTCGCTGGCAAAGCTCGCGTCCTATGTCAGCAAGAGCCCGCAGGCCGTTCAGCTGCAGAGGATCGCTCGGGTCCCCTATGAGGCCGACTCCGATCCTTCCAATGACGACGACTTCGAGCTCGTCGCGCTCGGCACCAACTATCGCGAGCGGGCATCTGACCAAGAGGTTGCCGCGATGGTCCGTTATCGAGACGGCCGCTGGCAGCAGATTCCACAGGCCGAGCGTGCGGCCGTCAACTTCAGCGGCGGCGATGGTGGCACCGGTGACACTGCCCCCAACCAGATTGCCTTTACATCACCAGATGACGGCTGGATCATCAACACGAATCGCGCCCTCTTTCACTACGACGGCCAGCGCTGGACGAATTGCCAGAACGCGTCCGTCGCGGCCTCATGGGCGCCGTCCTGCGGGCTGAGCGATCGGACGCAGTTCCAGAACAACGGCTCGACCCCAATCCAGATCGCCAGCGCCGGGGACCGAACCTTCAGCTTTGGCACCCGACTGGTCAACAACGCCACGAACTACCCAATGATCCTCGCCAAGGCGCCGGGCGGAGCCTGGAGCGCAGACCCGGCCGATGGGGGGCTTGACCCCGGCGGCGATGCAAGCCCCTCCGGAGCGATCACGGGCACCGTCAACGCCGTTTCGATCGCCGCCGGGGTCGACGGCAAGCCGGCGACAGGCTGGGCGATCGGTGCTTTCACCACCCAGGCCGTGGGCAGGACGGCGCTACTGCGCCTCGTCAACGGCAGCTGGCAGCCCTATGACGACACCGGTGTCGTCGCCGACACCTTCGAGCAGTTCAGCGTGCATTCCACTGGCAACTCGACCGACAGCGCGATCATTCGAACTCAGGCCGACCAGCCGGACCGGGCCCTTGTCTCGAGCTTTTACGACTCCCATGGTGGCATCCGAACGCTGATCGGGCTGCCGAAGGCCGGGCGCATCCTCTCCTTCGACCCCGAGCGCGAGCGATGGGAGCTCGTCAACCGAGTCACCCCGACGATCAGCCCGTACGGCTACTCCAACGATCTGCCGGCTACGGTCGCCGCCGACAACCAGGGTGGCGCTTGGGTCGCTACGCGGGGCGATCTCGGTTACGGCCAGTCCTACTTCTTCCACTACACCGACCATCCGCCCGAGCCGGTGTTCACCGAGGCTCCATCGCCCCAGGCAGCGACGAGCCCGAACTTCACCTCACTCGCCGCCGCGCCCGACGGCACCGCCTGGCTCTCGACCGCGTCAGACTTGCTTTACCGCTACAAGCGCGGCATCGGCTGGGACTCGGTCCACATCCCCGGCTGGGACCCCGGTCGCGTCGTCACCCGGCCGTCTGAGGTCAACGCTCTCACGGTCAACGCCGATGGCCAGGGGATTGCCGTCGGGCGCGGCGGTCGGATCGCCGACATCGAGGGCGACCGGGTCAAGCTCGATGGGGCCGCAGGCACCCACGCCTGCTCTGCGGACCCGACGCCTCCCTGTGGCACGGGCTACTCGCTTCGCGCCGCGGCGATCGCGCCCAACGGCTCGGCGATTGCCGGCGGCGAGCGGATGGCGCTTCTCTGGCGCTCGGGTCCAGCGGGCGATTTCCAGGCGATGCCAAAGCCGGCCGCGGCGCCGAGCTCCACGATCACCGGCGTCTCGATGCCAAGCGACAGCGAAGCTTGGATCGCAACGGATTCCGGCCTCGTATTCCACGGCGCGCTTGGATCTGCGGGCTGGCAGTGGGAGGACCAGCCCGAGAACACCTCCGGCGGCGATCCGATCACCCTCGACCAGAACGGTCAGTCGATCCCGATCCGGGCACTCTCGCTCAACCGGGACGGCCATGGCTACGCGGTGGGCGATCGCGGTCTCGTTCTCTATCGCGGTGGTGGCAAGCAGCCCTGGCTGCGGCTGCCGCCGCGCTTCGGCGACAGCTTCACGGCGGTGCAGATGGGCGCCAACGACTCCGGCAGCGCGCTGATCGGCGGTCGGTCGGGGATCCTCCTCACCGCCACAGGCGAAAGGCTCGACGTCGCACGCCCAGCCGATTGGAGCGCCCACACGAGCTCCTCGCTGGGTGAGCGCACGGCTCCCGTGGTCGGTCTCGCTCTCTTGCCAGGTCGAGATGACGGCCGGACCGAGGCCTGGGCGGCGCTCGGCGGCAGGCTCGGCGGCTTCAACCAGGTCGATCCCGGCGCGATCGTGCCAACGATCGCTTCCAACGAACTGCTGCACTTCGCCTCCGATCCAAGCGATCCGCGGCTGGCGCCGAAGGGCACGACGCCGCCGCTGCCCGATTCCACCGCCCCGCCTGGGGGCGTTTCCTTTGCAGCGCTCGGCAACACGCACTGCGATGCCGGTCAGCCGGCGACGCATCTCTGCCCGGAGTGGAGCGACTCGACCAACTTCGACGAGACGATCGCCCGCAGAAGCGGCCAGGAGATCATCGAGCGAGCGGGCAAGCCGGGTGGCCCGTCTTTCACCGTCTTCAGCGGCGACGCCGTCGAGTCGCCGGGTCGAGGCGACCAAGCCGATTGGGCGATCAGGCGGCTGGCGCGCTGGCGCGAGCAGCTCGCAGGCCCGCTCGCCGAGGGCGGGGCGCCGCTCTTCGGCGTACCCGGCAAGCTCGACCTCGGCCGCCTAGAGGCATGCGCGACGACCAACGCCACGTCGGGGTGCCTGCGAGCCCCAAACCAGAGCTCGGCCGCAGGCGAGTCCTCAGGCTGGCGCGCGGCGATGGCCGGGCAGGCAGCGCCCTGGGGGTCGGGCCCCTCGCCGAAGCTCGGCGGCTACGACATCGTTTCGGTCTCTGGCGGCGACCAGGCAAGGCGCAACGACGACCTCACCCTCAGCGACCCAAGCGGCACCACGGGTCCCCAGACGATCCACTCCGGCGGCGCCGCCACCCACTACGCCTTCGACCTGACCAGCGGCGCCGGCAAGCGCCTGCGGCTGATCTTCGCCGATACCTCGACCGGCTCGCTGGCGGGCTCGGCAGGCCAGCAGCCAACTGAGCCCCAGGGACAGCAGGCCTGGCTGGGGCAGATGCTCTGCCGCGAGGGCGACTCCAACTCCAACGGCCCCTGCAGCCGCGGCAAGACGGAGCCTGCTGTCGTCGTCTCGACGAGCCCCACGTACTCCTACGGCCCCGGCCAGAGCGATGTCGAGACCGACGCCGCCGTCGAGGAGAACCTGCTGCTCCAGGGCCAGGCCAGCCTCTTGGTCTCAGGCAGGATCGGCTGGAACGGTCTCTCCTACACCTGTGCCGCCGGAGTCCACGAGCCCGGCCCCGGCGGTGCCTACCCCGCCCAGGCACCAAGAGCGGGCGACTCAGGCGTCTGCGCCCAGACGGGCTCCTCGTCCAGCGACCCGCTCGCGCCGGCAAAGGACGCCGCCAACGGCAAGCTCACAGCGACCGGCCTCTTGCCGAGCCTCATCTCGGCCTCCGCCGGTGGCCCCCTCGCCACCGACGGCACAGGCAAGGCCGCCGACGGCTTCTGGCACGGCTACTCGATCATCCACATGGCCCCCAACGGCGACCCGGCGAAGACGGTCGTCGAGCAGCGGTCGATCCTCGACTGGATCTCACTCGGGGCCCGCTCGCACGTGTTGCGTCCGGGACAGCATCTCGCCCTCAACGGCTTCGGCCGTGAGCCGATCGGCGTCGATCCGACGAACCCCAGCCCCTACGGTGGCGCTCCGGTCGAGCGCTACGACGAGATCACGACAGCGGCGATAACCCACCGCTATGACCTGCTGAAGGCCGACCCCAACAAGCCCTGGCTGCCGCTCAAAGCCGATCAAAGCGACCCCGCAAACACCTGCGGCCCCTACGTCTGCCTGAACGCAGGGACCGAAGCAGACCCGATCGCGACGATCGACCCCCAAAGTGGCCAGGTCCAATCAGGCTCGGGCTCCCATCCACGGACATTCGCCCTGGCGCTGCTCTCGGTCGGAGCTAAGACAGCCACCTACCCCTTGGTCTTCGAGCCCAAGCCGAGCTTCACGCCCGAGCCACCGCCACCGGTCAACCCACCGCCGCCTCCGCCACCCCCACCGCCCGGAACGACGCCTCCCACGGGCGCTCCGCCACCCAACATCCCGACCCCACCCGTTCCCCCGGCGCCACCGCTTGGCTCCGGCCTGCAGGCGACCACTCCTCCGGCCGTGCCGCTGCCACCTTCCAACAGCGTGCCTCAGCTGAACCTCTTCACCTCGCCAACCTCGATCTCGGTCGCTCCGTCGCTCTCGCTCTTCCCACCGGCGCCACCGGTGATCAACGTCGCGCCGCCCACGCCGGCCAGGCCGCGCCAGGAGGCCAAGAAGGCCGCGGTGCAGAGCTCGGGGTCGGAGAACGACAAGGCCTCAGAGTCCGCCGACGCCCAGCTCGGCGGTGACCCGGTCAACGCACCGCCCGGCCCAGGCCACGCTGCGACCCGTCGCAACGCCGACTTCAGCCGCGGCGCTCGGGTCCCGCCGCAGCGCTCCTTCACGCCGCTGGTCCACAACGCCCAACCCTCGGCCTGGGCCCGCGACCTGCAGTGGGGCGGGGGCCTGACCCTGATGGCGCTGGTTCTTGCATTCGCCTGGATCACGGCCGGCCCGACGCCTCGCCGCCGTCAGCCGGAGCTGCCGGCGCCCGCTCGGGCCTACGAGCGCTCGTCTCGCTCCTGATGGAGTGACCCCACCGGCACGGCTTCCGGCGCACCTATAATCGCCGCTCGGGACCGGCTAGGAAGGGACGAAAATTGAGACTGCGGTTCGGCATCTGCGCCATGGCGATTCTCATCGCTCAGCTGTTCGCTCTTGGTGGTCAGGCGGGGGCGGCCGGGGGACCACCTTCGCTGACGGGCTTCAGCTACATCAATGGGCCGTTCGCGCGCGTGGGCTGGGCCAACCAGGCGATCGCCACGGTAACCCTCAGCGCTCCTGCCCAGGGCGACACGACGGTGACCGTGACGAGCAGCGATCCCACGGTGGCGACGACGGCAAACACCACCGTCCCCAATGGTCAAAGCACGGCGACCGCGCCGATCACAGGCTTCAACGCCGGTTTCACGAAGCTGACCGCAACCCTCGGGGCGGACTCGCTTTCGCCGTCACCGGACCTCGAGGTGGGCGGGCCAGGCAGGGTGCCGGCGCTATCCGGTGTGTCGGTGCAGCCTGCTTCTGTCCAGCCGGGGCAGTCCTCGACCGGCACCGTGACCCTCGACTTCCTCGCGCCCGCCGCAGGGACCACGGTCGACCTCGCAAGCGCCGACCCGAAGGTCCACGTGCCCGCGACTGTCGTGGTGCAGGCTGACCAGTTCCAGGTCACCTTCCAGGCTTCGACGGACTCTGACGCGGCTGGCTCCGACCTCATCACCGCCAGCCTCACCGGCGTCGACAAGCAGGCGACGCTGACGGTTGCGGACACCATCGCGCCAGAGACGACGCTCGTCTCGGCCGATGTGAAGAGAGCCAAGCAGCGGGCGAAGTTCCGCTTCTCCAGCGAGGCAGGCGCGACCTTTTTCTGCAAGATCGACGCGAAGGCCTTCGCCGCCTGCGGCTCGCCAAAGACCTACCGGGGGTTGAAGGCGGGCAAGCACACCTTCCAGGTGAGGAGCCGCGACAGCGCCGGCAACGTCGACACGACCCCGGTCAAGAAGAAGTTCAGGATCTGACCCACTGCCGGTAGTCGGAAGCCGCCCGTAGCAACCAGCGGCATATCTATCTGGATATAATCCAGGCATGGATATCAGCCATGCCCTCCGCGACGCTCGCCGTAGCGCCGGGATCAGTCAATCAGAGCTCGCCCGCCTTACCCGCACTTCACAGGCGACCATCTCGGCTTACGAGAATGGCGTCAAGGAGCCTTCGGTGGCGACGCTCGGCCGGCTGCTTGCAGCTCTGGGCGCTCAGCTTGCGGTTGTGCCCGGCCCCGCGGCAGTGATTCCGCCCTCGCCTAGAGAGCTGGCTCGCTCGGGCCGCAGGCTTGCCCAGGTGATCGAGCTTGCCGAAGCCCTGCCGCACCGCTTCGATCCTGAGCTCGAGGTTCCGCGCCGCCGAGCCCTGGAAGGACAGATCAAGTGACGCTGGCCGAACGCCTTCTTGCCATTCACGTGGCTCTCGTCGAAGCCCAGATACCGCACTCTTTCGGCGGCGCCATAGCTCTCGCCTACTGGACGGAGGACCCGCGAGGTACCAACGACATCGACGTCAACATCTTCCTGCCGGCGGCCGACTGCGAGGCGGCTCTAAAAGCCCTGCCGAGCGGAATCAGCCAGCCTCGGGACACGGTTGACCGCATCGTCCGCGACGGCCAGATCCGGCTGCGCTGGGGCGATGTGCCGGTCGACCTCTTCTTCAGCTACGAGCCGGTGCACGAAGACGCGGCGCAACACAGTCAGAGCGTGCCCTTCGCGGGAGTCTCCATCCCGGTTCTGGGTCCTGTGGAGCTCGCGGTATTCAAGGCGAGGTTCGACCGCACCCGAGATTGGGCCGACATCGAGGCGATGATCACCGCCAGAAAGCTGGACGTCGAAGCGGTGCGCTCCGCTCTTCGGCGAATGCTCGGCGATGAGGACCAGCGGCTCGACCGGCTCGACGAGGTGGAGAGGGAGGCCTTGACCAAGGGACCGCGCTGACCACCCACTTGAACTACCCTTCGCAGCCGATGCGGACCGTCTCGTCAATGTGTCTCGCTTTGCTGTGCGCTGTGGCTCTTGGCTCCTGTGGCGGGGGTGGCGGATCCAAGAGCCCGCTCGACGATGCGCTCGGCTACCTGCCCGCCAATGCGCCGCTCGTCTTGACCCTGAGGACCGATCTCGAGAGCCGTCCCTACCGGGACCTGAACGTCGCCGTCCAGCGATTCGGCGTCCAGGGCGGCATCGATAGCCAGCTCGAGCAGCTCAGCCCGGGCCAGGGCCTCTCTTTCTCGCGCGACATCAAGCCGCTGCTGGGCAACGAGCTGGCGATCGGGGTGCTGCCGGGGGCGGCTGACGCCGGCCCGCGATTTATCGCCGCGGTTCGCAGCACCGACGGAGGGAAGCTGCGGCAGCTGCTGCACTCGGTCTCCGGCTTGCAGGAGAAGAAGAGCGTCCATGGAGCGGCGGTCTACGGCCCGCCGGCGCCGAGGGGGTCTGCAGGGGACTATGGCTCGGATGGCTCGGGCAATCCGTGGTTCGCGGTCAACGGCGACACGCTCGTCGCCGCCGAGTCCGAGCGGGGCCTCGCCGACGCTCTCGACCAGCACGGCGCCGACGATCACCTCGGCGAGCAGCTGTTCAACCAGCGGTTGCGGGGACTTCCGGCCGAAGGGATCCTCCGCGCAAGCGGCGATCTCGTCAGCGCGATGAAGGCCCTCGGAGCCCAGGACACGGCTGATGTTCCCTGGATGAGGGCCCTGCGCTCGTACGGCGCCTCGCTGAGCGTCAGCGGGCGGACGCTGATGGCCGACGCGGTCGTCAACACCGACTCGGTGCGCGAGCAGGATCTACCGATTCCGTCGGGAGCCGCCTCGCCCGGCCTCGTGCCGCGGCGGCTCTCGCTGGCGACGCGGGACCAGTCCCAGACGATGAAGTTCGGGATCGCCCTGGCGCAGGCCTCGGTGCCGCAGGCGACGTTCGCGGACATCGAGCGCGTGATCAAGAAGCGGGCGGGCGCGCCGCTGGCGACGTTGCTCGACGAGTTCGGCGAGGGCCTGACGGCGAAGCTCCCCAACGGGGATCTGGTCACCCGCAGCGAGGTCCACGACGAGAAGGTCGTCGCCCGTGGGCTGCGCGCGTTGAGCCCCGACGAGCCGTTGATAGCCAGGCTTGCAACCTCCGGCGGTCCCGTTGGGGAGGTGCTGAGCCGGGCGCGCTTCCTCATTCCCGCATTGCCGGCTCCGGCGTCCGGGTTCTTCCCGGAGGGCTCGAAGGTGCGTTCCGTCGCCGGCAGCCCTGACCTCTACCAGCTGACCCCTCCTTTCCAGGAGCGCGCCCCCTTCGTCTTCGGTCTGTTGGACGGAGCCTTCGTCACCGCGCCGTCGCTGGCCGACGCGCGCCAGGCCGCCAGGCTGCAGCCGGCCAAGCCGGATGCGCAGCAGGGCGCGATCGCGCTTTCGCTGCCGATCCGCCCATCCGACGTCGGCGTCTCCCCCGACATCGGCGGTGGCATCACCCTGACGACGCTCAGGGGCGGCGTCGAAGCGGCCGCGCAGAGCCTGAGGCTGCAGGTCCGCGCGGCGCTCTAGCCGGTCGCGGTCGCGTCCGGCCGGATCGCTCGACGTCTGCCTAGGCCGGTTGCGACGTCTGCCGCGCCCGAACCTCGGACCAGGTCAGCAACCGCCCCGCATCGGGGTCGATCACCTTCAGCCGCACCGTCGCCGCGCCCTTCCATGGGGTCAGGACCGGGACGCTGTGGAAGATCGGGTTCTCGTCGTGGGCGCGCTGGAGGTTGTAGTTCGGGACCCTGGCGCTGAGGTGATGGACGTGATGGATGCCGATGTTGCCGGTGAAGAACTGCAGCGGCTGGGGCAGCTTCAGGTAGGAGCTGCCGCGCAGGGCGGCGTCGGCGTAGCCCCAGCTCTCGCCGCTCTCCCAGTAGACGTCCTCGAACTGGTGCTGGACGTAGAACAGCCAGACCCCTGCCGTCCCGGCCAGGATCGCGGTCGGCATCTGCACCAAGAGCCACGCCTGCCAGCCGGCGGCCCAGCAGATGCCACCGACGACCAGCGCCAGGACGCCGTTGGTGACGAGGACGCTGTTGCGCTGGCGCGGCCGCTGGCGGCGCGACCAGATCCGCGGGCCGATCATCAGCGACCAGATCGGGCCGAGGCCGAACATCACCAGCGGGTTGCGGAAGAGGCGATAGCCGAGGCGCTTCTTCCAGGATGCGGAGACGTACTCGTCGACGGTCAGCGTCGGCACGTCGCCGGTGCCGCGGCGGTCGAGATCACCGCTCGTGCCGTGGTGGACGGCGTGGTTGTGGCGCCAGTTGCTGAACGGCTGGAAGACGAGCAGGCCGCTGAGCCGGCCGACCCAGAGGTTGGCCCACCGCGAGGGCAGGAACGAGCCGTGCGTGCAGTCGTGGAAGACGATGAACGTCCGCAGCAGGAAGCCGGCCGTGGGAACGCCGATCGCCAGAGTCAGCCAGTAGCTGATGTCGCCGAGCGTCGCGTACATGACGATCGACAGCAGGACGTAGGGGACGATCGAGGTCGCGATGTCGAGCAGGCCGCGACCCCACGACGCGCGCTCGTAGGGCTCGATCGAGTCGCGCCAGGCAGGACGGCCCGATGAGTCGGCCTTCGGCGGCGGCGAGAGCTGGGCGACGGAGTCGGTCATCGGGTCACGCTCAAGGCTACCCGCCCAGGGCGTGTTCTTGCGCCTCGTTGCAACCCGCTGAGAGAGACCGCATCAGGCGGACTTCTGGGCGCCGGGGCGCGGGAACTGGCCGGACATGAAGGCATCCCAGCCGCGATCGGGCAGCAGCGAATGCAGGCCGAGAATCACCCGTGCCGAGGCGGTCACCTTGTAGCGCGGGCGCGGCCGGCGGCTGGCGATCGCCCGCTCGATCACCTTCGCGACCGCCTCCGGGCCGGCGCCGAAGCGCGACATCGGCCCCTCGTAGGCGCCGGCGGTCTGGCGGGCGACGGCGGCGTTGAAGCTGGCATAGGGGCCGTCGTCAGGCGTCGCTTCGTGGATCGAGCCGACGGCTGTCGCCCCGAACTGGGTCTTGATCAGGCCGGGCTCGATGATCGAGACGCCGACGCCGAAGCCGGCGACCTCGAAGCGCAGCGCGTCCGAGAGCGCCTCGACCGCATGCTTGGAGGCGTGGTAGGCGCCGCCGCCCGGAAAGGTCAGCCGGCCGCCCATCGAGCTGACGTTGACGATCCGGCCCCAGCCCTGCTCGCGCATGCCCGGCAGGACGAGCTGGCACATCCGCACGACGCCGTAGACGTTGGTCTCGAGCTGGCGCCGCCAGTCCTCGAGCGGCACCTCCTCGACGGCGCCGCCCTGGCTGTAGCCGGCGTTGTTGACCAGCGCGCCCACCGCGCCCTCGGCGGAGCTGACCTGCTCGACGGCCGCCGACATCGAGGCTTCGTCGGTGACGTCGAGCGCCAGCGTCTCGATCCCGCGCTCGGCCAGCGGCGCCAGCGAATCGACGTTGCGGGCGCTGGCGTAGACCGTCCAGCCGTGCTCGTGGAGGCGCTCCGCCGTCGCCCGGCCGATGCCCGACGAGCAGCCGGTGACGAGTACCGCCTTGGAAACCTCGGCCATGGCGCGGACTCTATAGGCGCTCGCAATCGCGACTCCAAACCCAGACCTTCTTGCCTCGGCGGCCGCTCACCGCACTCGATGTGAAGGCGCAGGCTGTGCAGTTGACCATTCGGGCGGTCATGAGTAAGGTGAGCCGCCACACGACCGGGGAGAAGGGACTTTGACCGTGGGAAGGGGTATCTCGAAGCGTGCAATCGCGGCGGCGCTGGTGGTGGCCGGGGTCCTCGTATTCCCCGGCGTGGCCTCGGCGGCCACGATCACGCCGACGGTGACCTTCGATCAGCTCGACGGTGCGGCCCCGTGCTCGCTGCGCGAGGCGGTTCGCTCGGCAAACGCGAACTCCGATCAGGGCGGCTGCACCCATAGCGGCGCCTACGGCGCCGACCTGATCGTCCTTGCCGGAGACGACTACGAGCTCAGCCTGCCGAGCACCGACGAGGATGCCTCAGCGGACGGCGACCTCGACGTCACCGAGTCGTTGACGATCCAGGGTGTCGGAGCCGACGCGACCGGGATCGACGGCAACAGCTCAGTCACGTCGGACCGGGTCTTCTACCTCACCGCCGGGACGCTGACGCTGTCCGGCCTCCGGGTCCACGACGGCGCCTTCCTGCTCAACGAGAGCGCCGGGGGAGGGGTTTTTGCCAAGTCCGGGACAACGCTCAACCTGGTCAACGCTGCCGTGAGCAATAACCGCTCGCCCGACGGCGGCGGCGGCGGCATCAGCTCCGAGGGCGCGGTGAACCTCAACGGCAGCACGGTTAGCGGCAACCAGTCGACGTCCGAGGGCAGCGGAATCTTCTCCGCCAACGGCAGCGTCACGCTCGTCGACAGCACGGTGAACGACAACTCGGTAACGGACGGGATCACCGCGATCAACAGCACCACGACTCTCGTCAACAGCATCGTTGCCGGCAACTCGGGGCGAGGCATAGATTCGAACAGCCCGGTGACTCTCACCAAGAGCGCGGTCCGGAGAAATGGCAACGGCGGAGTCATCGGCAGCATCGTGACGTTCGTCGACAGCACGGTCACGGAGAACAGCGGCACCTCGGCGATCACCGGCAACGTCAACTTCAGCCTCACCAACAGCATCGTCAGCGACAACAGAGCTTCCGGACCAGGCGGCGGGCTCTACGGCAGCGGCACGATCATCAACAGCACCGTGGTCCGAAATGCCGCTGGCACCGATGGCGGCGGGATCTGGACCGGCGCTGGCGATCTGACCATCGCCGGCAGCACGATCGCCGGCAACGACACCGGGCCGGACGGCCGCGGCGGCGGGATCTACTTCCTCAGCTCCGGCACGCTCAACCTGTCGAACAGCACGCTCAGCGGCAACCAGGCGAGGGGCTCGGGAGGCGGAATCGAGGCAGATGTCGGCACCAGCAACCTCGCCAACGTGACGATCAGCGGCAACGTCGCCGACTCCGACTCGACGGGGCCCGGTGCGGCCGGCGGCGGCATCGCTCGCTACAGCGGCACGGTGAACCTCAGGAACAGCATCGTCGCCGGCAATCTCGACCACGGCGCGTTCTCATCCCCCGACTGCTTCGGCGGGGTCAACTCGCAGGGCTACAACCTCTTTGGTCAGCTAACTGCGGACTGCCCGATCTCCGGTGTGCTGACCGGGAACCAGACCGCCGCCCCGCAGCTGTCGTTCCTCGCCAGGAACGGCGGTCCCACGCTTACCGAGGCGCTGGCGCCAGCGAGCCCGGCGGTCGACTCGGCCTACCCCGGCAGCGGCCCCGGCCAGCCATGCGAGGCGACGGACCAGCGCGGCGTGCCGCGAGCGCTCGGCGGCCGCTGCGACAAGGGCGCATACGAGCGAGTCCTATGTCGTGGCCAGCTCGTCAACGTCGTCGGCACCAACGGCGCCGACAGCCTGGCTGGTACCTCCGGCAACGACGGCATCCTTGGGCTGAACGGCGCCGATCGGCTATCGGGAGGCTCCGGCAACGACGGGCTCTGCGGTGGCGCGGGCGACGACCGCCTCGCCGGCGGCTCGGGCAAGGACTTCCTCGACGGTGGCGTCGGCAGCGACCGCTGCGCCGGCGGCTCAGGCAGCGACCGAGCGGTCGCTTGCGAGCGCAAGTCCAGCGTTCCCTAGCGCCTCTCGACCAGTTCCTAGACAGGCGGGCGGGCGGCGGCTGACGGTAGGCTGCGCCGCGTGCAGGCGGTGACATTCCAGGCCCCCGGCGAGGTTCGCGTAGAGGAGCGCCCCGAGCCCGAGCTGATCGAGGCCGACGACGCGATCGTTCGCGTCGAGGCGACCGGGATCTGCGGCTCCGATCTCCACATCTTTCACGGCCGCGTCGAGATCGAGCCCGGCTTCATCATCGGTCACGAGTTCGTCGGCACGGTGATCGCCGCCGGCGACGGCGTCACCCGCGTCAAGGAGGGCGACCGCGTGCTCGGTTGCTACTGCAGCGCCTGCGGCGAGTGCTTCTACTGCCGCCGGGGCGACTTTCACAAGTGCGATCACGGCCGCGTCTTCGGCCACGGCGCCACCCTGGGCTCGCTGCAGGGCGCCCAGGCCGAGCAGGTACTGGTGCCGCACGCCAACCTGACTCTGCGGCCGGTTCCCGAGGGCATGAGCGACGACATCGCCCTCTTCGCCGGCGACGTGATGGGGACCGGCTACCACGCGATCGATGCGCTCGACGTCGAGCCGGGCGGCTCGGTCGCCGTTCTCGGCCTCGGGCCGGTCGGCCTCTGCGCCGTCCAGGTGGCGCGCGCGGCTGGGGCCGAGACCGTGGTCGCGATCGACTCGGTCCCCGAGCGGCTGGCGCTGGCCGAGAGCTTCGGCGCGATCCCCGTCCACCTGACCGACGATGACCCGCGCGCCGCCGTCAAGCAGGCGACCGAGGGGCGCGGCGTCGACGGCTGCGTCGAGGCCGTCGGCCACCCCGACGCGCTCGAGATGGCGATACGGCTGACCCGCAAGGCCGGCGCGGTCTCGGTCACCGGCGTCTATGCGGAGCGCATCCAGCTGCACATGGGGATCGTCTGGATCAAGGCCCTGACCCTGCACACCGGCCACGCCAACGTCATCGCCCACGTCGATCCGGTGCTCGAGCTGCTCGAGGCCGGCAAGCTCGACCCGTCGCCCCTTGTCAGCCACAGGATGGCTCTCGCCGACGCCCCCGAGGCATACGGCCTCTACGACAGGCGTGAGGCGATGAAGATCCTGCTCACCCCGTAAATCGATCCGCAGGGGAGGCTATGGTCGCCGTCGTGTGTCTGACTCGCGGCGACCGTCGTGAGCGTCAGCGGAGAAAGGGGTAGCAAATGGACAGGTTCGGCCGCATGATCGAAGCCGAGGGCCGGGCGGCGACGTTGCGCAAGCTCGGAGGCCTGCTCTTCGGAATGGGCATGTTCATGGTCTTTCTGCGCAAGGGGTCGAACAACTTCGATCACAACTGGGGGAGCTTCCTGCTTTTCCTCGTGCTTGCGGTCCCCGCTGTCGTTCTCTACGGCCTCGGCCTGCGCGGCGAGAGGCTGCAGCCCAGCGGCGCCGTGATCGGCGAGCTGGCGCCGTGGCGGATCGTCTTCCTCGTCTTCGGCCTGCTGCTCGTGCCGCTGGCGCTGTTCCAGTTCATCGACATGATCGGCGGCACTCCCGGCGCCACCCTCAACGTCGCCTGGGTCTTCGGGGTTACGGCGGCGCTTGCAGTGGTTGCCTCGCACGAAGGCCGCGCGACGTACATGAGCCTGTTGGCCGGCCTGGCGCTGGTCGTCGTATGGACGGCCCTGATCGACAAGATCTTCAACATCAACGACGGCCACACGAGCCTCTATCGGTGGTCGCTGTTGATCCTCGCGGGCATCTTCGCCGCCGCCGCGGCGTCACTGGCCAACCGCGCCGACCCGCTCGACAACAAGCGCTCCAACGAGCTGGTCACGGTGGCTGGAATCACGGCCGTGCTCGCCGCTGGGCTGAGCATTGCGACGATCGTCGGCCTTACCAGCGGCGTCTCCGTCGCACCGGGTGGGATCAAGTCGACCCTCTTGTGGGAGATCGTCCTGCTCGTCGTGTCGGTCGCGCTTGTGGCTTACGGCTCCTATCGAGGCGCTCGCGGGCCGTCCTACGTCGGCGCGATTGGCATCTTCATCTTCCTGCTCGTCGCCGGCTTCGATCTCAACGGCGACCCGCCGGACGGCAAGGTCATCGGCTGGCCGCTGCTGCTGGTGATCGCGGGCGGTGCCGCGCTGGCGCTGAGCCTGCGGCCAGAGCCCGGGGTTCGGCGGCCTGCCGCCACACCGGCAGCCACCCCCGCAGCGGCTGGGGCTCCTGACACCCCCGCCGCGCCACCGGCTGGGGCCCCGACTGACGCCGGTGCGCCTGGGACCCCGGGTGCTCCGCAGCAGCCCGGGTCCGGCGCAGACCCCTTCTAGCGGCCGAGCTACATCGCGATCGCACTGCCGCCCGGGCGCGATCGCGACTGTCCAAGGCCACTGGGCGCTGCCCCGCGCGGTGAGCGGCGTTTCGGCATCCGCCACTAGGCTGGCGCCGCGATGAGAATCGTCTACGTCCTCGGCACCCGCCCGAACCTGGTCAAGATGGCGCCGGTCATCGCCGCCCTGCGTGAGCGGCTGCCCGACTCGCGCCACACGATCGTCCACACCGGCCAGCACTACGACCGGATGATGTCCGAGGTCTTCTTCGAGCAGCTCCGCGTGCCCGAGCCCGATCACACGCTCGGCGTCGGCTCCGGCAGCCACGCCGAGCAGACGGCACGGGTGATCGAGCGGATCGAGCCGATTCTCGTCGCCGAGCAGCCCGACCTGACCCTCGTGCCGGGCGACGTCAACTCGACCTTCGCCGCCGCCCTGGTCGCCGCCAAGCTCGGGCTGGCGATCGGCCACGTCGAGTCGGGGCTGCGCAGCTTCGACCGCTCGATGCCGGAGGAGCTCAACCGGCTGCTGACCGACCAGCTGGCCGACCAGCTCTATTACCACTCGGCCGAGGCGGCGGACAACATGGCGCGAGAGGGGATCGCGGCCGAGCGGATGCACTTCGTCGGCAACACGATGATCGACACCCTGGTCGCGCTGGAGGAGCGCTTTCGCGCGGTCGAGGCCGCGAAGCAGCTCGGCTACGAGGCCGGCAGCTACCTGCTGGTGACGCTGCACCGGCCGGCGCTCGTCGACGGCCCGCTGCTCGCCGCGGCCATGGACCGTCTCGACGATCTGGGCGCGAGCCTCCCCGTGCTGTTCCCGGTCCATCCGCGCACCCGCAAGATGCTCGGCGAGAGCGGCGGTGAGTGGCCGAACGTCGGCCTCGTCGATCCCGTCGGCTACCTCGACTTCCTCTCGCTGCAGGCGGACGCCCGCGCTGTGCTCACCGACTCGGGCGGCGTCCAGGAGGAGACGACCTACCTCAACGTGCCCTGCTTCACCCTGCGCGACAACACCGAGCGCCCGGTGACCGTCAGTGCCGGCACCAACGAGCTGATCGGCCTGGCGCCGGAGCGGATCGCCGAGATCCTGCCCAAGCTCGAGCGGCCGAAGCTGGCGAGCGAGCCGCCGCCGCTCTGGGACGGCAGGGCCGCCGAGCGGATCGCCGACGTGGTCGCCGCCGGAGCCTAGGCTCGCGCGACCATGCGCGCCCGCGGAGCGCGGGGATCGCGCTCGGCGTCGCGCGGATCGGGCCGCCCCTGCCACTCGTTGAGCGGCATCCGCACGAGGATCCGCGTTCCCACGCCCTCTTCGCTTTCAACGGCGATCGTGCCGCCGTGGCCGTCGATGATCGCGCTGACGATCGACAGTCCGAGGCCGGCGCCCTCGGCGGAGCCGTTGAGAGCGTTCGATGATCGGTAGAAGCGCTCGAACAGGCGATCGCGCTCTGCCTCGGGCACGCCGATCCCGGTATCGCTGACGCTGACGAGGATCTCGTCGGCATCGCGCCAGAGGCGCAGCTTGACCTGTCCGCCCGCGGGCGTGAACTTGAGCGCGTTGGAGAGCAGGTTGTCGAGCGCCTGGGCCAGGCGGTCGGGATCGCCCTTCTGCAACGGAACCGGCTCTATCTCGGCCGAAAGCTCGATCTCGCGCTTGTCGGCGGTCAGCATCGCCGTCTCGATCGACTCGGCGGCGATCTTGTCGAGCTCGACCGCGCCCATCTCGATCTCGAAGCTGCCGGCCTCGAGCTGCGCCGCGAAGAGCAGATCGCCCACCAGCCTCAGCAGCCGGTTGGCGTTGCGCTCGATGACCTCGACCGAGCGCTGCCCCTTCTCCGAGACAGAGGCCGAATCGCCCGAGATCAGGTCGAGGTAGCCGATGATCGAGGTCAGCGGCGTGCGCAGCTCATGTGAGACGAGGGCGAAGAACTCGTTCTTGAGCCGCTGCGCCTCCTGCTGGGCGTGCTCACGCTCACGCGTCTCGCGCTGGTTCTGCTCGCGCAGGCTGCGCTCTTTCTCGAGGCCATGCAAGAGCCGCAGCGTCAGGTCGAGGACCCTGCCCATGCCGCGGAGGACGTTGACGTCGACCTTCTCGAAGGGCTCTTCGCCGAAGCGGCCGACCAGCAGGCGGTTCTCGGCGTCGTCGCCGATCGGAACTGTCAGGACGCTGCAGCGGCCCAGGCCTTCGAGCTCCAGCGGCGTCTCCTCGTGGGCGGCGGCCACGAGCATCTCGGCGGGAACCTGCCCACGGGGGAAGCCGACCGAGGTGACGAGCGAACGGCCGCGGACGATCGCCGCTATCTCGGCGTCGAGCGCCTCGGCGGCTCGCTCGGCCGCGCGATCGGCGGCGATCGCGACGTCCTCGACCGACGAGACGATGTCGAGGAACTCGACCAGCTGCTGCGTCGACCAGCTCGAATTCGAAGGCGGCATCAGCTCATCGCCAGGACCACGAGGGTCTGGTTGTGGAAGCCGCTGACGCCCTGGGTGCGGGCGATCTCGCCGTAGGTGTAGAAGCCGGCGACGGGCGCTCCGCCGGCGGTGGCGGCGATGCGGTCGATCTCGGCCTTGACGCCCTCGTCGCCGAGGACCCCCCGCCGAGCGATGCAGTCGAAGGCCAGCAGCCCCAGCGGGTTCCTGCCCTCGAGGCCGCCGAGCGCGTCGTTGCAGGCTGCGTCGGTCGCGTCGAGCACAGAGTTGTCGTCGCCCTCCATGAACCAGGTGAGCCCGCCCTGTGGCACCTCGGCGATGCAGCCGAGCGAGCGATCGGCGAAATCGGCCTCGCCGACGAAGCGAACGGCCTCCTCGCCGCTGCGCCGCGCCAGGCCGAGCGGGTGGGTCTGGGCGAAGAACGTGAACGCGGCGGGGTCGGTGTGGGCCTCGGGCGGAGCGCTCAGGCGCTCGAGGTAGACGTCGAGCGCGGGCTCGTTGTCGATCGTCAGCACGCGGTTGCCCTCGCTGCGGGTTACGAGCATCGGCTCCCCGACCCTGCGCCAGCCGTGGCGGACGCCGATGCCCATCGGCTCGTCGGAGCCGAGCGCGGCGGCGACGACGGCGTCGGTCAGCACCAGGCCGTCGATCAGCTGATGCGTTGCCTTCATCTTCAGGTCGTCGCCGGCACAGCCGCCGACAAGCGGTACGGCGGCGCCGACCTCGCCGTAGGCGCCGCGGACGATCTCCTGCTGGTCGCCGGCGAGGCCGTCGGTCAGCAGGACAAGGACGTTGTGCTCGCGACGCTCGAGCAGCGCCATGCAGGAGGCGGCCTCGGCGCCGGCGTCGCGCAGCCGTGACGAGGCCTTCGTCGCCATGCCGGTGGAAGCTGAGAAGCCCTGGCCACCGATCGCGGTGATCACGACACCCGCCGTGCCGGGGCCCGAGCTGGCGATCTCGCCAGCCGTCGAGCAGCCGATCAGCGGAACCCCGGGCGCCGCGTCGCGGATGCCGCCGAGCAGGGCCTCGAGGTCATACGAGTCCGAGCTGAAGACGATCAGCAGCTTGGCGTCGTCGTGCTGGAGCGCTTCGGCCGCCGCATCGGCTCCGGCCTGCCGCGACTCAGCGACGCTCGATCTGCCGACGCCAACCCAACGCTGAGACGCTTCGGTTCGGTTGTATGTCGTTGTCGCCACTGGGTCGTAGGTACGTCATCGGTCGCACCCTGGATCAACACAAGGGGGCGAATCGTTTCGTGAAACCTTTATCGGCTGGTCCCCCGCCAGACCTTGAATCGGATTTCTGGGTTTTGCTGGGACCGGGCGCTCAGGGGGTGTCGTCGGCACGCGCTTCGCTGAGCGCGTCCTCGAGCAGCCCGCGGGCGGGGGTGTCGGCGACGATCAGTCGCTCGAGCGCGCCGGCATAGCGCTTGGTCACGCGACGCCGGCGACCCGCCGAGAGGCCCTGGCGCCAGCGGCCGGCGTTGGCGCGGTCGGGCCGCAGGCGGCGATCGAAGAACCAGCGCATGTCCTGCTCGTCGTCGAGCTCGAGAAACTCCAGCAGCCGTTCGTAGGTCGCGTCACGGTCGCGCTCGACGAGGTCTTCGACCCGCAGCATCATCAGCCGCTCGGCCGGCAGCTCCGCGGCGCCGCGCTCGGTCGCCGCCAGCCGCTCTTCCCACCAGGCCAGGGCGGGCTTGAATCGGTCCGGGCCGAAGCTCTGGTGAACCAGCGAGGCCGCCGTGTCGCGGCCGTCGCGGAGGATGTGGATGATCTTGGCCTCGGGAAAGAGCTCGAGCAGGGTCGCCCCCGAGGCGACGTTGTTCTTCGTGTGCTCGACCCAGCTCGGCTTGCCCTCGGCGCTGGCGAAGGGGTCGAGCAGCGAGCGTATGAGGTCGGCGCTGGCGCCGAAGGGGTGGCTGCGGTAGTCGCGCTCGAACTGCGCGACCGCCGGCTCGAAGTCCTCGGCTGCGACGTAGCGGCTCAACCCCCGGGGGCTGCCGTCGGAATGGGTGCTCTCCCACCACGGGCCGCGCAGCTCGGCGACGAATCGCTCCAGCTCCGTGCGTCCTGCCAGCAGCGCCGGCAGGCCCGGGGGGTCGGAGTGGAAGCGGACCTCCACGGGGACGGTCCGGTAGCGCGAGTGGCGGTTGAGCAGGCGGGCGAGGGCGTGCGAGCCGCAGCGACCGGTGCCGCCGATGAACAGGGGGTCGGGCGGGGTTCGCTCTGGTGCTGACATCGGCCGGGAGCGGCGCTCAGGCCGGCGCGCCGACGGCGCCGACGCTGGCGAGGAAGCTCTCGAAGACCGGCTTGGCGGGGGTGTCGGCCGCGATCAATCGCTGCAGCGAGGCCGCGTAGCGGGCGTCGACCTCGTCGGCCTCGGCGTCGGCGAGGCCCTTGCGCCAGCGGCCGATGTTCGCTTGGG
This sequence comes from Solirubrobacterales bacterium, assembly GCA_033856175.1. GTDB lineage: Bacteria > Actinomycetota > Thermoleophilia > Solirubrobacterales > 70-9 > JAWVFK01. The sequence goes on from JAWVFK010000041.1 coordinate 147,983, forward strand.
CCGGCCCGATCTCCTCGTCGAAGTAGCGGCGCATCCCCGGCTGGCGGCGGCCGCGCAGCAGGCGGCGCTCGCCGATGAAGTCGAAGAGCCGCTCGAGCGAGCCCTCGCGATCCTCGGCGACGAACTGCTCGAAACTGACGACCATGACCCGCTCGGGGTCGGCGTCGGCGACGCCCTGCTCGCAGAGCCCGACCCGCTTCTCCCACCAGTCGAGCGACTCCAGCAGGGTGTCGGGGCCCCAGGTCTTGAGCGCCACCGAGGTGGCGACGTCGCGGCCGTCGCGAATGATGTGGATCGCCTTGGCGTCGGGCAGCAGTCGCAGCAGGACCGGCGAGGCCTGCGCGGTGCGCTTGGTCATCTCGACCCAGCCGCGCTTCTTGGCCTGCTCGGCCACCGGGTCGAGCAGCTCGCGGATCAGCGTCGAGCTCGCGCCCCAGGGGTCCTCGGGGTAGTCGGCCTCGAAGGCGTTGACCGCTCTGATGAACGTCTCCTCGGGGATCTCCTTGTGGAGGCCGCTGGTGCGGCCCTGGGTCGTCGTTCGCTTCCACCAGCGCCCCCGCAGCTGCTCGAGGAACGCCCGCAGCTCGCAGGCGCCGCTCAGCAGGCCCGGCAGCCCGTTCGGGTCGGCGTGGAAGCGGACCTCGGCGTGGACGCGGCGGTAGTCGGAGTGGCGGTTGAGGACGGCGGAGAGGGCGTGGGTGCCGCAGCGCCCGGTGCCGCCGACGAAGAGCCGCTTCGGCGGATCAGACCGCAGCAGCATCGGCTCGTGCGGGGGCGTCGTTGGCGGAATCGAGGAAGCGCTCGAACAGCGGCCGGCCGGGGGTGTCGGCGGCGATCAGGCCCTCGAGCACGGTGGCGAAGTAGGCGTTCAGCGTCTGAGTCTCGTCGGCGGTCAGGTCCTTTCGCCAGCGGCTGACGTTGGCCGACTCGAGGTTGAAGTGCTCCTCGAAGTAGGCGTGGATCTCGGGCTCGCGATGGCGACGGCGCAGGCGCGGCACGGCGAGGAAGTCGAGCAGCCGCTCGAAGCTGCGGCGGCGGTCGTTGGCGACGAGGTCCTCGAAGCTGAGGACGAGCAGCCGCTCGGCGGGCACGGCGGCGGCGCCCTGCTCGGCGGCGCTGAGCCGTCGCTGCCACCAGTCGACGCCCTCGTTCATCGTCTCCGGCGCCCAGTTGAGCGCGACGACCGAGGACGCGACGTCGCGGCCGTCGCGAATGATGTGGATGACCTTGGCGTCGGGCAGCAGCCCCAGCAGCGTCGGCGCGGCCTGGACGTTGTGCTTGCTCATCTCGACCCAAGAGGGCTTGCGAGCGGCCTCGGCGATCGGGTCGAGGATGTCGCGGATGAGGCGGCTCGAAGCTCCCTCGGGATCGGCGGCGAATGCGGGCTCAAAGCGCTCGATTGCCGCCTCCAGGGTCTCGCGCGGGATCCGGCGGTGAAGGCCCGAGGGCTTGCCGTAGCTGTTGCGGCGCTCCCACCAGCGGCCGCGGAGGTCCTCGAGGAAGCTCTCCATCGAGACGGCGCCGGCGAGCAGACCGGGCAGCGCCTGGGGCGAGCAGTGGAAGTTGCACTCGGTATGGATGCGCCGGTAGCGCGAGTGCTGCCCGACGATCGAGGCGAGCGCACGCGTGCCGCAGCGCCCGGTGCCGCCGATCAGCACCGGGTCAGGAGCTTTCCGACCTGGCATGGCGCGCGAGTGTACCCAAAGCCTTTTCCAGCTCAGGCGCGGCAGGGCCGCGGACGGAGACACGTTCGAAGACGTAGCTGCGGCCAATCGTCTCGAGCCGGCGCTCGAGATAGGCGCCGCGGTCGAGCTCGGGCAGGTGGCGAGCGAAATCGGCCGCTGGCGGCACGTACTCGACGGCACAGCCCGCCTGTCGCAGGGCGGCGAGGTCGTCGGAGTCGGTCAGGACGAGCACCTCGGCTGGCTCTGCCTCGGCGCTTTGCAGCGCCGCAACGGCCGAGGTGCTGCCAAGGGCCACCAGCAGCAGCTCCAGGTGGTTGCGGCGGCGTCGGGCCGGGCGCAGCCGGTCGAGCGCGAGCAGCGCCGGCCGCGCGAGCGCCCAGACCGACCGTCGCACCGCCAGCCCCAGGCGATCGGGCAGCAGGCTGAGCAGAAGCTCGTAGGGCTTGCGGAGGACGATCATCGCGCCAGCTCGACGATCGCCTCGGCGGCCTCGGCGGCGCCGTCGCCGATCTCAATCTCGCGCAGCCGGGCGCGCATCTCGACGCCCCTGTTCGTGTCGAGCAGCTCGGCGAGGGCGCGGTCGAGATCCTCGCCGGCCGGGTCCTCGCAGCAGACCCCGGCCCCCGTGCGGGCCGCCCAGCGAGCCCGCGCCGCCTGGTCGTCGAGCTGCCGGGTCTGCGGCAGCCAGAGCGTCGGCACGCCGGCGCGAAAGAGCTCGTGGAAGGCGTTGTAGCCGGCGGCGCTGACGGCGAGGTCGAAGGCGGCGTAGAGGCGGCTCATCGGATACGCCGATCGCAGCACCCTGACCTCTGGCGGCAGCGACAGCGACCCGGAGATCGCCGACTCGACGACGGCGACCTGAAGGCCCGGCGTCTGGCGCAGCCGCTCGAGGCAGCGCTTGATCGTCAGCTCGATCTCGGCGCCGCCGGCGCCGAGCTGGAGCAGCGCCGCCGGCCGCCGTGGGTCGAGGCCGACCTCCTCGGCGGCGCGCTGGCGCGGCTCGATCTCGGTCTCGTCGAGGAAGAGGATCGGCGCCACCCCGATCGCCTGCTCGCGGCGCTTGACGGTCGGGCCGCGGTCGTCCTCGGCAGCCAGCTCGCCGGGCTCGATCACGGCGTCGAAGGCGGCGGCGAGCGGCAGCCGCGCGGCGCCGACCCCGGGCTGCCACATCGGCCGCCGGCACCAGAACCTGGCGGCGCCACCGACGCGGCGGAGCGCCGCCAGCAGGCCCCAGTAGGGGTTGACGCCGTCGAAGACAATCGCTGCCGGCTCGTACTGGTCGATCAATTCGCGCAGGCGCCGGCCGAGGCGGTCCTCCCACTGCACCGGGCCGCCCGGGGATGGTGCCTCGGCCGAAGGGAAGTGCTCGCAGAAGAAGCCCTGCTGGCGGGCGACGGCGACGGCGCTCGAGGTCGTCAGCAGGATCGGCTGCAGCTCCGGCTCGAGCCGGCGGGCGATCGCCATGCTGCGAGTCAGGTGGCCGAGCCCGGTGCCGTTGGTCGAGATCAGCAGGGCGCGCGGCGCGAGTCTCACCTGGTTGGCGCCATTCATGCGTGCCTCGCGATCGCTCGCTCGATCTGCTCATTCATCCGCGCGGCGATACGCGGATAGGCGTAGTCGTCGCGGCCGCCGCCCCCGGCCGGGGCTTCGCCGGCTAGCAGGCGGCGCAGCGCCGCGCCGATCGCCGCCGTGCCGGCGGCGTCGACGACGAGCCCGGCGTCGCACTCCGCGACGATCCGCCCGACCTCGGTCGCCGCCGCCAGGGCGAGGATCGGCGGCCCCGCCCCGAGGTACTCGAAGAGCTTGGCGCTGCCGGCGCCCGGCCGTGCCGCGCCGGTCGGCTCGCTCGACTCCAGCGCGCCGCCCGTGCCGCCGGCTGCCGAGGCGATCAGCAGCAGAGCATCGGCTTCGCGCTGCAACGCCATCGCCTGCTCGCGCGGCAGCGGCTCGAGCACGCGGATCCGCGCCGGCGAGACGTCGCGGTCGAGCAGACGGCGGTCCTCGGGCCGGTAGGGCCCGGCGAAGACGAGCTCGAGTCGCCGGGCGAGCTCGGGCTGCTCGCTTGCCAGCTCCGTCACGGCGTCGAGCAGGAAGCTGGGGTCGCGGCTGTAGTGGCCGAAGCGGCCCGTGTAGACGAGCGAGAAGCGGTCTGGGTCGAGCAGACCGGTTGGGGCAGCCTCGCCGGCAACGGGCTCGAAGCCGCTCGGCACGACCTCGGCCCGCGCCGCGAGCCGCTCGCGGGCGTCGGCGGCCATCGCCTCGGTCACGCAGGTGACGACGTCGGCGGCGGCGAGCGTCCGCCGCTCGAGCCGGGCGTCGGCGCCGCGCTGCAGCGCGGTCGGCAGCCGCGTTCGCAGCGGCTCGAAGTTCCAGCCGTCGCGGAGGTCGGCGACCCAGGGGACGCCTCGCCGCTGCAGCGCCCGGCCGATCAGGTGGGCCGACTCGGGCGGCGATGTCGTCAGCACGCAGTCGAAGCCGCGCTCGCGCTGCAGCCGCTGGGCGCGGGCGCGGGCGAACGGCATCCAGGCGAGGACGAGCGGCTCGGGGACGAGGACGTAGCTGAGCGGATGCGGCTTGCTCTCGTAGGAAGCGCCGGCGAAGATCGGCTCGACGCGATCGCGACCGGCCAGGCGGGCGCGGAGGAGCTGCAGGTCGGCGGTGCGGACGACGTCCTGCTCCTCGTCATCGGGCAGCTCGCCGTAGGCCCTGGTCGTCAGCACGGTGACGCGGTGGCCGGCGTGGCGCAGGTAGCGTGCCATCGCCGCGGGCCGGTGGGCGCCGGTGTCCGGGCAGGGCGGATAGAAGTAGGAGACCAGCAGGATCGAGCGGCTCATCGCGGCCTCCCGCGGGCGTGGTGCTCGATCGCCGCCTCGTAGACGCCCTCCATGCGCTCGACGAGCCGCGGCCAGGCCCAGGTTCGCTCGCATTTGGCGTGACCCGCAGCCCCCATCCGCCGCCGCCCCTCCTCACCCAGCTCGAGCATCCGCGCGACCGCTCGCCGGGCCGCGTCGAGATCGCCGATTGGCACCAGCAGGCCGGTCTCGTCGGCGTCGACGACGGCGCTGGCGCCCGGGTAGTCGGTAGCGATCGCCGGCAGCCCGCAGGCCATCGCCTCGATCAGGACAATGCCGAAGGACTCCGGCGGCTCGGTCGTCAGGATGATGAAGTCGGTGGCGCGCATCAGCGCCGGCAGCTCGCCATGGGGGACGGCGCCGGCGAAATGAGCGCGGTCGCCAAGCGCCGCGGCGGCGCTGCGGCGGTAGGAGTCGAGCAACTCGCCGCCGCCGGCGACCAGCAGATGCAGCCGCTCGTCGTTGCAGGCGGCGATCGCGGCGATCGCCAGGTCGAGGCGCTTGAAGTGATGGGCGCGGTCGAGCGTGGCGGCGAAGAGGGCGACGACGGCGTCCTCGGGGATGCCGAAGCGCTCACGGACGCCGGCGGAGTCGGGGCCGGGGGAAAAGAGGTCGATGTCGACGCCGTTGGGCATCTCGACGACCTTCTCGGGAGCGTGACGGGACAGCGAGCGCAGATAGGGGACCGACTCGGCGTGCTCCGACGACAGCACGCAGACCCGATCGGCCCGATGGACGAGCAGGCGAGGCCAGAGCTGCTCGTAGCCCCAGAACAGCGGCCGCCGCGCGCCCTTGCCGACGAGCTGGTTCTTGTAGCTGACGACGAGCGCCGGATCGCGATGGCGCAGTCCGCCGGCGAGCGTCAGCTCGACGCCGAAGATGAACGGGTAGTGGAGGTGGATCACGTCGACCCCGTCGATCCGGGCGATTGCCGGGATCAGCGGCGCGTTGCCGATCGCCACGCGTGGCCGGTAGCGGTGGACGACGGCGCCGCCGGCGTCGGGGGCCTCGCCCGGGGCGCTGGCGGTGAACACCTCGACCTCGTGGCCGGCCGCGGCCTGGCGGCGGGCGAAGTTCAGGCAGGTGTTGCCGGCGCCGGTCCAGTTCGGCGGGAACGTCGCCGTGAGATGGGCGATCTTCAAGCCGGCGACCCTATCTGCGGGCCAGCCGCGAGACCCAGCCGCGCCGCGGGGCGGGCTCGCCGTTGCCTGATCCCTCGTCGTCGGCCTGCCAGGCATGGCTGGGCGCTCGATCGAGGATCTCGAGCGTCGCCTCGAGCTCGCGGACGTCGCTCGGCTGCGCGCCGAGCGACCAGAGCTGATCCCGCAGGGCGTCCTGCTGCGCCACGGACTCGCGATAGAAGAGGTAGTGGCCGATCCGCGAGTCGTGCTCGGTTTGGCCCTGCTCGCTGGCGAGCCTGCGCAGCGCCGCCACGAGCTGGGCGTGAACCTCGGTCAGCGAGCGGCCGAGCTGCTCCGCGATCTGGGCGGGGGTCAGCCGGTGGACGACGGCCAGGCGCAGCACCTCCCGGTCAGCCGAGTCGAGCTGGGCGAGCGCCTCCTCGGGCTCGATGTGCCCGGCGCGCAGGCGAGCGAGGGAGCGCACGACGGCGGCAAGCGGCGCCTGGTGGCCTCGGGGAACGACGCCGGTGACGACGCACAGAGCTAGGAAGAGCAGCGCCGCGGCGGCGCCGAGCAGCAGCTGGAAGCGGCCACCGGGGACGCTCAGCAGGCGAGCGCCGACCGTGCAGAGCCCGGCGATCGCGAAAGCCCCCGCCAAATTTCGATACTGGAAAGGGATCGGCCTCTCGCCCCGCTGGGAGAGCAAGAACATCGCCCCGGCGCCGACGACGAAGCCGAGGATCACCGCCAGAGCCGCGCCGACCGTATGCCACTTCGGCACGAATACGAGCGCGCCGACGAAGAACGATCCGGCCGAGAGCATGCTGGCGCCCGAGTAGTACTGGCGCTTGCGCGGGAATTCCGACGCCCGATAGATCAGGACGAGGGCGCCATGGGTGAAGAAGCCGGCGGCGACGAGCGGGATAAGCACCGGCAGCAGGTTGGAGTAGCTGCGGGGCGCGACGAGGGCGAACGTGTCGGCGGCGACGGTGAGGCCGACCATCATCGTCAGGCACATCAGCGCGAAGTAGGTGACCATCGCCCCGCGCAGGGCGTCCTGGCCATGGCGCTCGGCCAGGGCGGCGAAGGAGGTCGTTCGCCGCAACGGCTGCCAGGCGCGGAAGAAGGCGTGCGTGCTGTAGGTGACGGCGAGCCCGAACTGGGCGGCGACTCGGTAGGGCGCCAGGTCGCTGTGGGGGACGTAGCGCGAGAGCACGAACATGTCGAGGTTCTGAACGATCCAGAGCGAGATCACGATCGGCACGATCGTCGCCCCCTTGCGGAGGATCTTGCGGCCGGTCTCGGCGCTGAAGGCGAGCGTGTAGGTGTGGCGGGTCATCGCCAGGACGACAGCCAGCGCCAGGCCGGTGCCGATCGCCGTGCCGAGGATGGCGCCGCCGACGCCATGGTCGGTCTTCAGCAGAACCACGACCGGCCCGAGGATCAGCAGCGGCCGGATCGCGTTCGAGAAGACGAAGGCGCCGGGGCGGCGCTCGAAGCGCAGGACGTTCGAGCTCAGCCGCAGCAGGGCGCCGAAGGCGCCGGTCACGGCGGCGAGGACGATCCAGTCGCCGTGCGAGCCGTCGCCGATGACCCAGCCGGAGATCGTCGAGGAGAACGGCAGGATCGCGGCGATCCCCGCGAGGCAGATGAACGTGGTCAGCACGAGCCCGGTGCCCATCGTCTGCTTGACCTGCTCGGGGTCGATCTCCTCGGCGTCGTCCTCGACGTCGTCGTCGCCGGTCGAGCCGAAGACGCTGCGCAGGGTGCCCTGCATCGAGCCGAGGTTGAATAGCAGCATCAGCAGCGAGGACCAGAAGATCAGCAGCGACAGGGCGCCGAACTCCGCCCGCGGCAGCAGTCGGGTCAGCACGATGACGTTGACGAAGCTGATGATCAGGACGAGAAACGAGCCGATCACGTAGACGCCCAGATGGCGCGCCAGGCGAACGCCGAAGACGACCTCGGCGCGGTGGCCGCTCATCGGGCCACCGCCCCGGCTGAGGGGTAACGCTGAGCCCCCGGCACGCGTGCGGGCATGGTTCCGGTCACGGTCTGGTTATAGCGACGATGCGGGTCAAGGTCGGGGCGCAGGCGTGCTGGTGCGACGAACGGAGCTACTCGCAGATTGTTTTTGCGCAGATTGCGAAATCGCGCCTGGCAGGCCGCCGCGGACCACGCTAGGTTGGCGCTGCGACTGGGAGAGAGAGGAAACCCGCGAAGCCAGCAGGTGACCGATCTCGACAGGCGACGCAGAGCTTAGTTCGTGCGAAGGCTACGCACGGCGCAGGCAAAACCGTCGCCCCCGGTCGCTTTTAGTTGCCCAAGCCGCCGCCGCAGAGGTCGTCCGGCGGCGACCGTAACGTCCGCGCCGCGGCCTCACGCCGCCGGCATACGGAGGAAGCCTGCCCCTCCAGCCGCGCGACCCGGGCGCACCGGGAGCAGGGCGCTGCGCGATCCCACCCGGGAGCGCGAATCCGCAGCTAGCCCGCCCGCTCCCACCTCTCAACAATCATTTCGAGGCGATCGGGCTCTGCTTTTAGCCGCAGATTGCGGAAACGCTCCGACCGGGCCTCTTGACACTCAGCCGGGCTGCGCTACCGTCGCTCTTGCGACTGGGAGAGAGAAGAAAATCGCCAAGCCGGCGACAGACTTCTCTCGACAGGTGACGACAAGCTTTGACCGTGCGAAGGCTACGCACGGCGCAGGCAACACCGTCACCCCCGGTCGCATTTTCGTGCCGCCTGTCGCCGCTCAGAACGCCTCACGGCCGAGGTAGTAGCCGGCGGCAGCTGCGGCGAGGCCGAAGATCAACGAGGCCGCGACGTAGATCAGGGCCCGCAGCGGCTCCCCGGCCTCGAGGTCCAGGAAGGCCTGGACCGTGAAGGTCGAGAACGTCGTAAAGCCGCCGAGGAAGCCGACCCCAACCACGGTCCGCACATCTGCGCTGAAGCTATGGCTGGAGACGAGGATGCCGAGCAGAAACGACCCGGCGACGTTGATCGCGACGGTCGCCCAGGGCAGCACATCGCCGTGCAACGGCGTCGAGATCGCGTAGCGGGCGAGCACCCCGGCGGCTCCGGCGAATCCAACGAGAAGCAGCGTCATAGCGCCGCCATGATGTCGGCTGAGCCAGGTTCGTGCCTGCACCAGACAAGATCGCCCGTTTGGGGGATTGAACGCGGCGGGCAACGGTGTCAGGGTGACATTGACGGGCCAGCCTGCTCAATGCCGGCGACCATCCCTGATGGGGTTTCATCCCTGATGGGGTTTCGGGATGGGGCTCATGGGTGAGCGAAGCAGGCCCACCCGGTTGGAGGTTCAGATGGGTATCGAGGACGCGCAGTCTCCGGGGCAGGGGACGGGTCCGGCCGTACCCTACGACGAGCGCCTCGCGACGGCCCCGGACGTACGGGCGCATGAGTGAAGTCCCCGGAAAGGCGCGCGGCACGATCTTGATCGTCGATGACGACGAGCAGTTTCGCGAGGTCACGACGAGGGCTCTCGAAGGCGCCGGTTATCGCTGCCTCGAGGTCAACTCGGTGGTCGGCGCCCGAGCGCTGATCCGCGACGAAGAGATAGACCTGCTCGTTTGTGAAGTCAACCTTCCAGTCGAGTCCGGCCTCGAGTTGATCGCGGATCTCGACAGTCACGACGTCGGGATCGGATTCGTGATGGTCAGCGGAGAGGACAGTGCCGATATCGCCGCGGTGGCAACCGAGCGGGGCGCCTATGGCTACCTCGTCAAGCCCTTCTCGAGCAATCAGCTGCTGATCGCCATCGCCAATGCCCTTCACCATTTCCGCTTGGAGAAGGAGACCCTGAAGTACGGCCAGCACCTCGAAGCGCTGGTGAAGCGCAGAACGAAGGAGCTCGCGGGCTTGGTCGAGGAGCTCCACAACTCCCGCGATGAGCGCCTGAGCTGATGCCGCCGCGAATCCCACAACGGCTCTCCTGGCGTTTTGATGATCCGGACGTCCCGATTGCCGAGGACCGCGCAGCGATGGGCAGGACTTTCATCTATCTCTTTGGCGTCGGAGGACTGCTCCTGCTCCTGACCCTCCCGTTCGATCACGGTCTCGATCACCGGGCTTGGCCTTTTCTTGGCGTTGCGCTCGTAGCCTTCGCCGCCGCCACGGTCTTCCTGATCGGCTTCGACAGGCTGCCGATGTGGGTCTACCAGTCGGTTCCCTTCATTGGCTCGACGCTGGCTGCGGCGGTCGTCTATTTCGCCGGGACGACCGAGATCGGCGCCTACGCCATGTATTTCTTCTGGGTGGCTCTCGCCGGGGCGTATTTCTTCAGCTTCGGCCTTATGGTCGCCAGCCTCTGCTGGGCCACGGCTCTCTACGCGGCGGTCCTCGCCGTGCGCCCGGGCCCCGCGCTGGCGACGCTTCAATGGGTGATGGCGGTTGGAGCGCTGTTCGTGGTTGGCTTCCTGATCGGCCGCCTGCGCGAGCACTCCCAGAAGGTCGAGCAACGATCTGACCGCCTCAGATCGGGTTTTCTGAGCGCCGTCTCGCATGAGCTGCGGACCCCCCTCACCGCGATCTCGGGCTACCTGACGATCCTGCTCGAAGAGCAGCCCGAGCGTTTGTCAGAGCAGCAACGGCGATTCCTTCAGGTTGTCGATCGCAACTCTCGGCGCCTGATGCGCCTGGTCGGCGACATTCTCTTCGTCGCCCAGCTCGATGCCGGCAATCTCAGCCTCGAGGAAACGGACTTCGACCTCGCCGCCGTGGTCGGTGAGAGTGCCGAGACGTACCGGTCTCGAGCGGAGGGCGTGGGGATCGAGTTCCAGGTGGAGATCAGCCACGTCGGCCCGTTTCGCGGTGACCCTGGCCGGATCGGGCAGGCTCTCGACAGCCTGATCTCGAACGCGATCAAGTTCACGCCCGAGGGAGGGACGATCCTCGTCCGTATCCAGCGGGGTCGAATTGGAAAGGCGATCATCGAAGTGATCGACAGCGGGCCCGGTATCGATCCCTCCGAGCAGGACAGCGTCTTCAAGCGCTTCTATAGAAGCCGCGACGCCCAGGCGGCACAGATCGAGGGCAGCGGGCTCGGCCTCTTCATCGCCAGAACGATCATCGTGGGGCACAGGGGCCAGCTGAGCCTCGAGAGCTCCCCGGGTGAGGGATCGACCTTCAAGATCATCCTGCCGTCGCACGCGGCAAGGGCGCCCGGCGAGCAGATCGCCGAAAGAGGTGAGGGCCCAAGCGACCGTGGCGGCCTGACTTCACCGCCTACCGCGGTTGCTTCGTGACGCGGTACTTGAGATGGGTGACGTCGGCCGTCTCGACCACGCGGATCGGCTCGAGCTGGAGCTCGGCTCCGGCGAGGTCGTCCAGCAGCCGGATGCCGTCGCCCAGCAGCACGGGGACGACGTTGATCTGCATCTCGTCGATCAAGCCCGCCGCCAGGTACTGCTGAGCGACGTTGGCGCCACCGCCAAGGGCGACGTCCTTGCCGCCCGCAGCCTCCTTGGCGCGCTCGAGGGCCGACTCGATGCCGTCGGTGACGAAGGTGAAGGTCGTCCCTCCCCGCAGCGCCAGCGGTTCGCGGGCATGGTGGGTCAGCACGAACACCGGCTTGTGGAAGGGCGGCTCGTCGTCCCACCAGCCGTTCCAGGGATCGTCGCCCCAGGGCCCGCCCCCGCCACCGAACATGCCGCGGCCCATGACGACCGCGCCGACGTTCTCCAGCGACTCCTCGACGACGGCGTTGGACTCGTTGACCTCACCACCCTCGTAGCCGTGGGGCTCGCGCCAGGCAGCAAGCTTGAACACCCATTCGTGCAGCTGCATGCCACCCTTCCCGAGCGGATCCTCCTCGCTCGGGTCAGGCCCGGCGATGAAGCCATCGAGCGACATCGAGATGTCAAATCTCAGCCTCGGCATGGGCTCTCCTCGCGGGGTCTGTTCATCGGCCCTCTGGCTGCCGCCGGCCGACGTCACGGTCCGCGGCGTCCAGCTGCTTGCGTTGCGCCTGGGCGACGCGGGCGTCGATTTCCTCCTTGGTCAGAGGCCGCTCCCCTCTCGCCGCCCGGCGCGCGTTCTGGGCCGCGATCATCTCGGGGATGTCTCGCTCCTCGATCTTGGCTTGGGTCTCCCAGCGGTCAACCCGATCCTTGTCCCAGATCGCCGCGGCGCTGCGCTTGTGCCAGCGGCCCATCGCCACGAAGATGAGAAAGATGACCAGCAGCGACCCGAATACAAAGGCGGCGAACATCGTCGGAGTATGCGGCATGGGCGCGGCTGGTTTCGAACCAGCGACCTCTCGCGTGTGAAGCGAGCGCTCTCCCACTGAGCTACGCGCCCTGGGCCGATTTTATGGTGTCGGAGCTAGCCGGGACGACACCGGTTCGCTTCGCCAGCTCTAGGCGGTCGAGCGAGGGGCCGGCACCTCGAGCTGTCGGCAGATAGCCCGTACCGTGCCCGGTTTGATTTCGCGGCTCCGAGGGATTGCCGAAGGGCGCCCGTTTGGACCGCGCCATTTTGCGTGTCGGCTGCCCTCTCCAACGAAGCGACAGCCGGATTCACGTAGGTGTTGCTCGAGGTCGCGTCGCTTCACGAAGCTACAGTCAACGTGAGCGACTCGCTGTCGTCTCCGCTGGGCTCACCGGCGAGTTCGGCATCCGGCGTGAGCACCACGTCGAGGGCGTCGAGCACGTTCGCTCGCGCCTCGTCTCGGGTGCTGCCCTCACTGATCGCTCCGGGGATCTCTGCCACCTGGGCAGTCACCCAGCCGCTTCCAGCGTCGGAGTAGCGGATCGTCAGATGAAGCTCGTCGCTCATGACTCAACGGTAGCCCAACCGCTTGCCGAATTCAGCATCCGCCCAACCGCGGGCCGAGTTGGCCGGCTACGATGGTCGTGGACCGTGCTAGGCGGGGCGCTAGCGGTGCCCTGTACCCGCAATCCGCTCTAGCGGGGCCGAATTCCCGTCTGAGGGATGAGGCCCTTGGGGCCGGTGCGCCGCAGGCGGCGTTGACGGCCAGGTCCTGCGCGATGTAGGCACGCGAACCAGGTCAGGTCCGGAAGGAAGCAGCCTTAAGCGAGAGCCGCAGGTGCCGCAGGTGAGCCTGGCCCGAGCAAGCCACGACGAGCCGCCCAGGGACCGCCTCTCGAAGGCGGGGCACGGTCCATGCTCGCTTCCGGGGGACGGGCGCCCGGGACCTGAGCCCGCCGGAGGCGACGCTCACTCAGCAACGCTGGTAGAGGACCCAGGAGCGGTTGGCGTCGAGGCGCTTGAAGCCGGGGGGAACGGCAGCGCTCAACCTCTTGGGGTCATGTGGGTCGAGCGTGAACTGAGCGGCGATCTGCGGCGAGGCCGGAGCCACGAAGTAGCCGCGGGTCGGCCGCCGCAGCTGGGCGCTGACGATCTCTGAGGGCTCGCGATCGAGCCACAGCGCCAGGAACGGCACAGGCCGATGGTTCGGCACGGTGACCGGGGCGCATGCCGGTGAGAATTGACCCGAGTCGGCGAGGTCGTGGAGGTCGTCGAGGATCCGCTGCTGCGCCGCCATCGAGTCCTCGAGGCTGGAAAGGCGATCGGCCTGGGAGGGGATGAAGGCGACGAAGCCGGCAGCCACAACCACTGAGATGCCCATCCACGCCCGGCGCCAGCGCGCGCCGGGCGGCGTCCCGACCCAGCCGAGCAGCGCCGCGGCGCAGAAGATCGAAAGGATCGCCGCCGCCAGCAGCAGGTAGCGGGTGATCACCGCCAGCCCGGCGCTCGCCAGCACTGCGAACGCCGCCAGCGCCAGGAAGAGCGCCGCGGCACCCAGGAGGACTCCGCGACGACGGGCGAATGCCAGCGCCAGCGCCAGTCCCGCGGCGGCGCCGAGCAGCCCGGGCTCGCGCAGGATCTCGCCGAGCCGGAACGGCCCCTTGCCGAGCGCGTCGCCAAGCCCCGTCTCCCGCCCGAGGGTCTCGACCGTGTCGCGGGTGCCGCTGAACGAGTGCAGGGCGTCACCGGCCGTGGCGAGGTCGTAGAGCCCCCAGAGCAGCGGTGCGGCGGCGGCGATGGCGGCCAGGCCGAGCAGCTCACCGCGATCGCGCTCGCCGCGCCGGCCGAGCCCCAGCCGGCCCCCTCGCGCCGGATCGTGGTCGATCGCCAGGTAGGCGAGATACGCGGCCGAGAAGAGCCAGGCCTCCGGCCGCAGCAGCCCCGCCACGGCGAGCAGGCCGAGCACCGGTGCACCCGCCCGCGGCCGCCGCGTCTCGACCAGCAGCGCCCAGAGCACGAGAGCCATATAGGGGATGTCGATGTAGGCGCGGACGCCGTCCGAGAGCAGCGGCTCGCGCGTCAGCATGATCGCTGCCGCCGCGAGGCCCACCAGAGGGTGAAACCAGGCCTCGCCGAGGCGGAAGAGGAGGTAGGCGAGCGCGCCGAGCGAGAGGAAGGCGATCGCCAGCGCGATCCCGGCGGCGCCGTCGCCGAATGGCGACAGGATCACGCCGAGCAGCGTCGCCAGCGGGTGGGGGGTGGGAGCCAGCGGCACCGCCGTGTCGGGCGAGTGGCCGTGGGCGATCGCGCTGCCCCAGTCGAGCGCGTAGAAGCTGTCGTACTGGACGAAGCCGTGGCCGAAGACGAGCCAGATCGCGAGGCCGGTGGCGACGATCCAGCCGAGCGGGGCGAGCCTCGCGGCGAGGGGGCGAGCGGACATCGCGGCGACCCTACAGGCCGCCAGGCCCGCTCCGAACCCGTTGTCTCGCCGCCGCCTCTACTGAATGGCGAGCAGGTCGATCACGAACACCAGCGTGGCGTTCGCGCCGATGCCGGGCGGGCCGTTGGCGCCGTAGGCAAGCCGCGGCGGGATGATCAGCTCGCGGCGTCCGCCGACCCGCATGCCGGCCACGCCCTGGTCCCAGCCGGCGATCACGCCGCCGGCGCCGACCTGGAACGGGAAGGGCTGGCCGCTGTCCCAGGAGGCGTCGAACTGCTTGCCGGTCTTGAAGTTGACGCCGACGTACTGGACGTTGACGACGGAGCCCTTCTTGGCGGCCGGCCCCTTGCCCTTGATCAGGTCCTTGATCACCAGCGTCTTCGGCGCCGGGCCGCTCGGGACCTTGACCTTCGGCTTGGTCCGCTGCGGCGGCGGCGGAGTGGCCGGGGTCGTCGGCGGTGCCGTGACGGCCGTCGGCACGGGCGTCGTCGGCGTCGAGGAATCCGACCCGCCGCCACAGCCGGCGATCGCCAGCGCGGCGATCAGGGGCAGGGCGAATGCTCTCGCAGTCCTCATAGCGCTAATCCTAGGCGCAGAGGCGCTCCGGGCGCTGAGTAGACTCAGCCGTCGTGGCCGAAACCGTCTCTCTTTACCGCCGCCATCGGCCCCAGTCCTTCGCCGAGGTCGTCGGCCAGGACCCCGTCGTCAGGACGCTGCGCAACGCGGTCGAGCAGGACAAGGTCCATCACGCCTACCTCTTCGTCGGCTCGCGTGGCACCGGCAAGACCTCGATGGCGAAGATCCTCGCCCGCTCGCTTAACTGCGTCCGCGGGCCGACTGTGGACCCCTGCGGCGAGTGCGAGTCCTGCCGGACAATCGCCGCCGGCACCTCGCTCGACGTGATCGAGATGGACGCCGCATCGAACCGCTCGGTCGACGACATCCGCGACCTGCGCGAGCGCGTCGGCTACGCGCCGACGGCTGGCCGCTGGAAGGTCTACATCCTCGACGAGGCCCACATGCTGACCAAGGAGGCCTGGAACGCCTTCCTCAAGACGCTCGAGGAGCCGCCGCCGAACACGGCCTTCGTCCTCGCCACCACCGAGGCCCACAAGGTGATGCCGACGATCGTCGACCGCTGCCAGCGCTTCGACTTCCAGCGCCCCTCGCTCGAGCAGATCGCCGAGGTCATCCACCGCGTCGCCGCGGCCGAGAAGATCGAGGTCGAGGAGGCCGCCGTGGCGATGGTCGCCCGTGCAGCCGGCGGCAGCTTTCGCGATGCGCTCGGCACGCTCGACCAGCTCGTCGCCTTCGGCGGCGACCGGGTCAGCCTCGACGACGTCCTCACCGCGCTCGGCGTCGCCGACATCGAGCTCCTCTTCGAGGCCACCGACGCGATCGCCGTCGGCGATGTCCGCGCCGTCCTCGCCGCCAGCGAGAAGCTCGCCGCCTCGGGCCACGACGTCTCGCAGTTCGCCCGCGACCTGATCTCCCACCTGCGCCAGCTGCTGGTCATCCGCGCCACCGACGAGATCCCCGACTCGTTCAGCGTCACCGCCGCACAGGACGATCGCCTCCGCGAGCAGGCCGCCGAGATCGGCGACGCCACCCTCGTTCGCGCAATCGACACCCTCTCCGCCGCCCTTGCCGCGATCCGCGAAGGCGACGAGGCCCGGATGACCGTCGAGGTGGCCCTGCTCAAGATCGCCGACCCAACCCTCGACCCCTCCCACGACGCGCTGCTGCACCGGATAGAGCGCCTGGAGTCCCAGCTCGGCGGCTCTTCCTCAAGCCAGGAGGAGGGGTGGCCGGCCCGACCCGGACCCGCAGTGAAAAAGCGGCAGGAGGAGGAGAGCGTCAGCGAGCCGGCGACGACGCGGGCCCAGGGCGAGCCTGCCGCCCCGTCTCAACCGCCGCAGCCTTCGGCCGCTCCTCCTCAACCGCCGGAGCCAAAGGCCGATGAGCAAACACCCGAGTCACCCCCCGTCGACCTGGACCGCCTGCTCCGCGTCTGGCCCGCGATCATCGACCACGTCCGAGAGTCCGGCGCCGAGGTCCTCTCCCACGCTTTCGAGTCCGCCCGCCCGACTGCAATTGAGGGCACCGTCGTCAAGGTCGGCTTCCCGGTTAGCGCCACCTTCAACAAGCGCAAGGCTGAGGGCAAGGCAAATCAGGCCCAGCTGGCTGAGGCGATCGAGGCGATCCTCGGCGAGAAGCTGCGGCCGACCTACGTCCTGCTCGATGGCGAGGAGCATCAGGACGAGCCGGCGATGATCAGCGAGGACGAGGTCTTCGAGCGGCTCAAGTCAGAGTTCGAAGCCGAGGAGCTCGAACCGGAAGCGGCCGACGAGGCCGGTCAGGAGGAGAAAGCCGGATGAATCAGCCGAACATGCAGGCGATGCTCAAGCAGGTGCAGCAGATGCAGGCCGAGATGATGAAGGCGCAAGAGGCGCTCGCCGACGAGGTCGTCGAGGCCAGCGCCGGCGGCGGCATGGTCAAGGTGAAGATCACCGGTGGCCTCGAGATCCGCGAGATCGAGATCGACCCCGACGCGATCGACCCAGAGGACGCCGAGGTGCTGCAGGACATGGTGCTGGCCGCCGTCAACGAGGCGATCCGCGCCGCCCAGGAGCTGGCGCAGTCGAAGCTCGGTGGCATCACCGGCGGCATGTCCGGCCTCGGGCTGCCGGGGATGTAGCGACGCAGGATGCACGCCGGGCCGATCAATCGCCTGATCGGCGAGCTCGCGCGGCTGCCCGGGATCGGGCAGCGCACCGCGCAGCGGCTCGCCTTTCACATCCTCTCCGCCGATCGCGATGAGGCTCTCGAGCTCGCCGAGTCGATCCGCGAGGTCAAGGACAAGGTCGGCCTCTGCGAGATCTGCTTCAACCTCGCCGAGGGCCCGCGCTGCCGGATCTGCACCGAGGCCTCGCGCGACCCGACGATGATCTGCGTCGTCGAGAGCCCGGCCGACCTGATCCCGATCGAGCGCACGCACGAATACCGCGGGCTCTACCACGTCCTCGGCGGCGCGCTCTCGCCGATCGACGGCGTCGATCCCGAGGACCTCCGGATCGACGAGCTGCTCGAGCGGCTGGAGGGCGTCGACGAGGTCGTCGTGGCGACGAACCCGACGACCACCGGCGAGGCCACGGCGCTGCATCTGGCCGAGCTGCTGCGGGGCCGCGTGCGGGTGACGCGACTGGCGAGCGGGCTTCCCGTGGGCGCCGATCTGGAGCATGCCGACGAGGTCACGCTGGGCAAGGCCCTGGTCGGTCGCCAGGTTCTCGACTAGGGCGCTCGACTAGGCCTCACCAGCGTCGCCTCAAGCGTGGCCTGGCGACGGTCGATGGATGGTTCATGCGCTGTGTCCGTTTCGGTGGCTCATTTCTCGGCCTCGCTTTGATCGCCGCCGTGCCGGCGAGCGCCATGGCGCACTCCCCCGGTGAGCACCGTGCGGATTCAGGCAAGCCGATCCCAGCCAAGATCCAGCGCCTGCTCGGGGCCAGGGCGCACCGTGCCGGCGGCGGTCTCTACGAGGTGGCGATCCCCCACGGCGCCGACCTGCTGACCCACGGCCCCGACACCCGCGCCGAGATGGCCGCCGGCGATCGCGTCGTCGGCGCCGGCACGGCGGGCTCGGTCGGTTTCGCCGCCGGCGACGTCGAGCGGCCGCCGGTCTGCTCGACCGACTACTACCAGCGCGTCCTCTACGCCCATCCCCCGGGAGCCGACAGGCTCGCCTCGGTGAAGGCCAGCCTGCAGGCGGCGATGCGGCGCACCAACGCCGTCCTCAACCAGGACTCGCTCGACAGCGGCGGGCCGACCGCCGACTACAAGCTGCTCTGCGACTCCGCTGGCGGGATCAGGGTCGACGGGTTCACGACCAGCGCAAGCAGCTTCTCCGGCGTCGTCGCCGACGCCCGCGCCGCCGGCTACAACGCCGCCAGCGCCGACTACACGATCTTCCTCGACGTCTCGGATTCCTCCTACTGCGGCGTTGGCAGCTACGTAGACGACCAGCGCCTCTCGTCATCCAACGCCAACAACAGCGGCGGCCACTACGCGATCGCCTACAAGGGCTGCTGGTACGACGAGACGCCGATGCACGAGAACGGGCACAACGAGGGCGCCGTCCAGCACGACGCGCCCTTCTCCTCGGGCGACGCTCACTGCTACGACGAGCTGGACGTCATGTGTTACGACGACGCCGGCCCGCTGATTCCACTGTCGGGCCTGCTCTCGCGCTGCAGCGATCGCAATCACTTCGACTGCGGCCACGACTCCTACTTCGACACGGCGCCTCAGGCCGGCGACTTCCTCGCCAGCCACTGGAACATCGGCTCGCCGCTGAA
The DNA here is from genome assembly GCA_033856175.1 of Solirubrobacterales bacterium. Classification (GTDB taxonomy): domain Bacteria; phylum Actinomycetota; class Thermoleophilia; order Solirubrobacterales; family 70-9; genus JAWVFK01. The sequence continues at coordinate 166,666 of JAWVFK010000041.1, forward strand.
CAGGTTCATCCAGCTCGGCAGCGCTGGGGACGGTGGCGGCGGAACGGTGACGCCGCCACCTTCGACGCCGAGCTATCCGACGATCTCGCTCGTAAATCGCCTGCCGATGTCGGCTCACAGCCTCGCCGTCGGCGGCTGGCGCTACTTCAAGCTGCGAATTCCGAGCCACAGCCGCTATCTCACCTTCAGCCTCAACGGCCCGGCCTGCGACGTCGCTGCCTGCCCGGCCCAGCTGGATCTCTACGTCGTCCGCGGTGGCAAGCCAACACTGACCCACGCGCGCTGCTCTTCGACGGGCTCCGGCTCGGACGAGCGCTGCCGGATCTTCAGGCCGCGCAGCGGCGTCTGGTACGCCGGCGTGCGAACGGCCGGCGGGTTGGCGGCGAGCGGCCTCTTCATGATCACCGGTAAGCACCGCGCCTGAGCGCCCGCAGGTCCGGCCGGACGGCTCGGGTAACCTGCCGCCGGTGAGCATCGCTGGATCGATCTTCCTCGTCGCCGCCGGCGCCATCCTGCGCTACGCGGTCACGTTCGAGATCAGCGGCGTCGACCGCGAGGCCGTCGGCCTGATCCTGATGATCGCCGGCTTCGCCGGTCTCGCCTTCTCCCTGCTGTTCGAGCTGATCTCGTCAGACCGCGACCGCAACCGCCCGCCCGACGACCGCACCCGCCGCCTGCGCTGAGGTCTGGTCCGGGGCTACGCCTCGGTGAGGCCGAAGCGCTCGTGGAGGCGGCGCAGCGGCTTCGGCGCCCACCAGTTCCAGCGGCCGAGCAGGCACATCAGCGAGGGCACGAGCAGGGCGCGGACGATCGTCGCGTCGAGGGCCACGGCGGCCGCCACGCCGATCGAGAACTCCTTGATGAAGATGATCTTCGAGGTCGAGAAGCCGAGCACGGCGACGCAGAGCAGCAGGGCGGCGGCGGTGATCAGCCTGCCGGTGCGCTCCATGCCGATCGCGACCGCCTCGTTGTTGCCGACGCCGGCGTCGTAGGCCTCCTTGATCCGCGTCAGCAGGAAGACGCCGTAGTCGGTCGAGAGGCCGAAGGCGACGGCAAATAGCAGCAGCGCGTTCGAGCTGTCGACGCCGCCGAAGCCCTCGTAGGAGAGCAGTGACTCGAAGCGGCCGTCCTGGAAGACGAGGACGAGGATGCCGAAGGCCGAGCTGATCGTCAGCAGGTTCATGATCAACGCCTTGATCGGCAGGATCACCGAGCCGGTCATCAGGAAGAGGACGCCGAGCGTGACGACGGCGATGATCGCCAGCATCAGCGGCAGGTGGCTGACCAGGCTCGCGTTCTGGTCGATGAAGCGGCCGGCGCTGCCGCCGACGTTGACGGCGAACGGGGGGTCGAGGTTGCGAATGTCGCGGACCAGCTGCTGAGTCGAGTCGGCGAAGTGCTCGTGGCGGTAGAAGACGTTGATCTGGCGGACGCCGTGACCGGCCGTGACCGGCGGCGTGACCTGCTCGACATCGCCGAGGTGGCGCAGGTGCTTCTGGTAGGCGGCGAGCTGGCGCGGCTTCGCGCCCCTGTCGACCTCGATCTGGATCGGGTCGGTGCGGTTGGCGGGGAAGCGCGTCTGCAGCACGTGGTCGACCTGACGAGCGCTGGCCGAGGCCGGCAGCACGCGGGCGTCGGCGAAGTTCCAGTTGACGCGCAGGAAGGGCAGCCCGGCGGCGATCATCACCGCGGCCGCCGCCAGGGCGATGATCGCCGGGCGCGCCATGACGACGCGCGAGAGCCGGTACCAGACCCCATGCGTTGCCGGCCGCAGCGTCGCCTCGCCGCGGCGCTGCAGCGCTCGCGGCGCCAGCGAGTCGATGCGGTCGCCCAGCAGCCAGAGCACCGCCGGCAGGATCGTCAGTGAGACGCCGGCGGCGAAGAGGGCGACCAGGGTGCCGCCGACCCCCATCGAGTAGAGGAAGCGCTGGGGGAAGATCAGCAGCGAGGCGAGCGAGCCGGCAACCGTCAGGCCGCTGAAGAGCACGGTGCGGCCCGCCGTGCGCATCGTCCGCCGCAGCGCCGCCTGCGCCGTCGTCCCCGCCCGCGCCAGCTCTTCGCGATAGCGCGAGACGACGAAGAGGCTGTAGTCGATCGCCAGGCCGAGGCCGACCGCGGTGACGAGGTTGACGGCGAAGATCGAGAGGTCGGTCACCTCGGCGACGAGCCGCAGGCCCAGCAGCGCGCCGACGATCGCCAGCGCCCCGGTCAGCGGTGGCAGCGCGGCGGCGATCAGGCCGCGGAAGACCCAGAACGAGAGCAGGAAGAGCAGCGGGAAGACGATCATCTCGGCGATCCGCAGGTCGTGCTCGACCTGCTTGTTGATCTGCTCGTAGGCGACGGCGATGCCCCCCAGCTGGACGCCGGGGCCGAGCCGCTCGAGTCGCCGCCCCATCGCCGTGGCGGAGTCCTGCTTGACGTCGTCGGCGGTGGGGTGGCGGAAGAAACCGAGGACGTAGGTCAGGCGCCCGTCCTTGGAGACCATGCCCGGCAGCGGACCGCTGGCCTTGCGGTTCTGATCCTTGCGGTTCTGATCTTTGCGGTTCTGATCCTGGCTGCCGCCCGGAGCCACTGGCGCGATGCTGGCCGTGCGGACGATGTGGGGATCGGCGGCGACGACCTGCTCGGCCGAGCGGACGAGCTTCACCGTCGCCGGCGAGCGAGCGGCGCTCTTGCCCTTGCCGTGAACGAGGACGACGACGCCGGGCTCGGAATCCGCACCGGCGGCGGCGCCAAGCCGATCACGGGCGACGATGCTCTCGGTCGCCGGGTCATCGAAGCCGAACGGCATCAGCACCTTGAAGACGGAGCCGCCGATCGCCCCGCCGACGATGAAGAAGATCGCGGCGATCGCGACGATGCGCTTGGCCCGGCGGGCGATCAGCTCGGCGAGCGAGTCGAAGCGGGTGAAGGGCTCCGGCGCAGGAGGCGGTGCCGGGGGTGGCGGCGGCGGTCCCTGGACGAATGGGAGGCGGTTGAGCAGCGGGACGCGGGCGAGAAAACCCAGCACGGGCGGGGAACCTACCTCAGCCGGCCGAGCCGTAGTGTGAGCTGCAGCACTCTCGCGGCCGCGATGTCGAGGCGGCCCTCCTCGAGGCTGCCGTCGGCGAGCGCCCGCGTCATCGCCGTTCGCGCTGCCTGACCTTGCCCTGGTCTTTCGATCAGCACGAGGTCGGCGCCCGCGGCGATCGCCTGCGGCGCCGCCTTGGCGCCGCTGCCGCGGCCGATCGCGCCGGCGCCGAGGTCGTCGGTGATCGCCACGCCGCGAAAGCGAAGGCGCTGGCGCAGCAGCTTCGTCGCGATCTCGGCCGACAACGATCCGGGCGTCGCCGCGTCGAAGGCGGCATAGAAGGCGTTCGACAGAACGATCGCCGGCGCGCCGGCCGAGATCGCGCCGCGGTAGGGGGCCAGGTCGTCGGCGAGGATCGTCTCCTCCGGCGAGCCGACCGTCGCCGGGCCGACGTCGGTGTCCTGCGAGGCGCCGCCGAGACCCGGGAACCGCCCCGGCGCGCAGCCGATGCGCGCCTTCTGGCAGCCGATCAGCGCCGCCCGCGTCAGCGCCCGGACGACGGCCGGGTCGTCGCCAAAGGAGAGATCCGCGTATGGGCTGGCCGGGATGGCGACGTCGACGGCGGGGAAGAGGTTGAGGTCGACGCCGAGCCCGTGCAGCGCTCTGCCTGCCTGAAGCGACCAGGCCTCGGCGAGCTTCGGCACGGCGCGGGCGCCGATGCTGATCGCGAGCTTGCGCGGCGGCAGCTGGCCGAACGTGCGGCCGCCGCCGCCCTGCTGCGAGGTGACGATCAGCGGCGCCAGGCGGTGGCGAGCTGAGCCCGCCGCCCTGATCGAGCTGACGAGGGCACGGGTGCCGCGGGCGCCGCTCCAGTTGGCGGTGCCGAGGTAGACGCCGCCAATGCTGTCCTTGCGCAGCTCCTTCAGCAGCGAGGCCGAGCGGCCCCGGCCGGAGAACCCGAGCAGCAGGACGCGGTCGATCTTCTGGCGCGTGCTCATCCGGTGGACGCGTTGGCGGATCTGCTTCGGGAAGCCGGCGACCGGGGCGCGATCGTGGCGGCTCAGCGGCCGCTCGACGACGAGGTAGGCGCAGCCGGCGATCGCAACCAGCACCAGCAGCCGCCGCAGCCACACTCGCCCCTTCCGCCCGTCCACGCCGGGGAAGATATCTCGGCCTTATCCTCAACCGGATGAGCGATCTCGTCGTGATGAAGTTCGGCGGCACCTCCGTCGCCGACGCCGAGCGGATCAAACGCGCCGCTGAGCGCATCGTCGCCGCGCGCGAAGCGGGCAATGACGTCGTCGCCGTTCTCTCGGCGCGCGGCAAGACCACCGACGAGCTGACCGAGATGGCCTTCGAGGTCTCCGACCGACCGGCGCCGCGCGAGATGGACATGCTGCTTTCGACCGGCGAGCGGATCTCCTGCGCCCTCTGCGCGATGGCGATCGACGCGCTCGGACACGAGGCGATCTCGCTGACGGGGTCCCAGGCGGGGATCGTCACCGACTCCTCGCACACGAAGGCGCGGATCATCGACGTCCGCGCCGAGCGCATCCGCGAGGCGCTGGAGGGCGGCCGGATCGTCCTCGTCGCCGGCTTCCAGGGGGTCTCGACCGAGAGCCGTGACGTCACCACGCTCGGCCGCGGCGGCTCCGACACGACCGCCGTCGCCCTCGCGGCGGCGCTCGGCGCCACCGTCTGCGAGATCTACACCGACGTCGCCGGCGTCTACAGCGCCGATCCGCGGATCGTCCCCGACGCGCGCAAGCTGGCGGTCGTCTCCTACGAGGAGATGCTCGAGATGGCCTCCTCGGGCGCGCGCGTGCTGCAGCTGCGCTCGGTCGAGTATGCGCGCAACCACGACGTCCGCATCCACTGCCGCAGCTCGTTCGAGGACGGCCCCGGTACCCTCGTCGTCTCCGAGCAGGAGACCATGGAGCGACCGTTCGTAACAGCCGTCACCCACGCCGACGACGAGGCGCGCGTCACGCTGACCGGGTTGCGCGACGAGCCCGGCGTGGCCGGCAGGGTCTTCGAGGCGCTGGCCGGGGCCAACGTCAACGTCGACATGATCATCCAGAACGAGCCCGTCGCCGACGACGACAGCGCCGACCTCTCGTTCACGGTCGTGCGCAGTGACCTCGACGCGGCGACCTCGGCGCTTGAGGGACTCGGCGTCAGCGCCGGCATCCAGACCGACGACCGCATCGGCAAGGTCTCGATCGTCGGCGCCGGCATGCGCAGCCATCCCGGCGTCGCCGCCAAGGTGTTCCGGACGATCGGCGACGCCGGGATCAACATCGAGATGATCTCGACCTCCCCGATCAAGATCTCCTGCGTGATCTCCGCCGACGCCGTGCCGGCTGCCGTCAAGGCGCTGCACGAGGCTTTCGAGCTCGGCGAGGACGCTGTCCGGCGCGAGGATCCGACCGGCGAGCAGCATCGCCCCCGCGTCGCCGGGTGACGGGGGCGATCGGCGCATGAGCGACGGCCGCTACAGGGTCGGCGTCGTCGGCGCGACCGGCGCCGTCGGCTCGACGATCCTCCAGGTGCTCGCCGAGCGCGGATTTCCCGTTGGCGAGCTACGGCCTTTCGCGTCGCCGCGATCGGCCGGGCGCGAGGTCTCCTTCGCCGGGCGGCGCTACCCCTGCGTGGCGCTCAGCGACAGCTCGATCGAGGATCTCGACCTCGTCATCTCCTCCGCCGGCGGCGCGATCAGCGCCGAGTGGGCGCCGCGCTTCGTCGAGGCCGGCGCGACAGTCGTCGACAACACCAGCCACTGGCGGATGGACCCCGAGGTTCCGCTCGTGATCCCCGAGGTCAACCCGGAGGCGGCCGATGCCCACAAGGGCATCCTCGCCAACCCCAACTGCTCGACGATGCAGATGGTCGTCGCCCTGGCGCCGCTGCACGCCGCGGCGACGATCGAGCGGATTGTGGTCTCGACCTACCAGTCGGTCTCGGGCACCGGGAACCGTGCGATCGAGGAGCTCCGCAGCCAGTCGCGGGCCGTGCTCGAGGGCGGTGAGGTCCGGGCCGAGGTCTATCCGCACCAGATCGCCTTCAACGTCCTGCCCCAGGTGGAGGTCTTCGGCGAGGGCGACGACTACACGACCGAGGAGCGCAAGATGATGGCCGAGACGCGCAAGATCCTCGGCGCCGGCGACGAGCTGGCGATCTCCGCGACCTGCGCTCGCGTTCCCGTCTTCAGCGGCCACTCCGAGTCGATCAACGTTCAGACCGCGCGCGACGTCGCGCCGGAGGAGCTGCGGACGCTGCTGGCCTCGGCGCCGGGCGTCGTCGTCATCGACACGCCCGCCGACGGCCTCTACCCGCTGGCGACGGTCGCCGCCGGCCAGGACTCGGTGCTCGTTGGCCGGATCCGCCGCGACCCCGGCGCCGAGCGCACGCTCAACCTCTGGGTCGTCGGCGACAACCTGCGCAAGGGGGCGGCGACGAACGCCGTCCAGGTCGCCGAGCTGCTCGCCGAGCGCGGGCTGCTGAAGCGCGGCTGAGACCAGCCGCCAAGCCCGCCTCCGCCCGCCGGGCTAGCCTGCGCCGATGGATCTCGGCCTCGGCGACGCGCTGCTCATCTTCGGCACCCTGCTGACGATCGCCGCGGCGCTGTCAGGGCTGATGCGCGGCACCGTGCTCTCGATCTCGGTCCTCGCCGTCGCCCTCGGTATCGGCCTCGCCACGACCGGCGTCGTCAGCGTCGATCCCCGCAACGGCGGCATCGTCGACCTGATCACGCTGGCGATCGTGCTGACGCTGTTCTCCGACGGGCTCTTCGTCGATCGCGAGCTGCTGACCGTGCACTGGGGGCCGGTGACCCGGGCGATCGTCCTGGCGATGCCGCTGACGCTGGCGATGCTCGGGCTCTTCGGCAAGGCGCTGTTCCCCGAGCTCACCTGGGCCGAGGCCTTCCTCCTCGCCGCGGTGCTGACGCCGACCGATCCCGTCGTCACCTCGTCGGTGGTGACCTCGGTCAGGGTCCCGGAGAACGTTCGCCACACGCTCAACCTCGAGAGCGGCCTCAACGACGGCCTGGCGCTGCCCTTCGTCCTCTTCTTCCTCACCTTCGCCGAGCCGACCGGCGCCGCCGCGCCCGAGGGCCTGCGGGTCATCGGCGAAGCCGCCTTCGGCGCCGTCGTCGGAATCGCCCTCGGCGTGCTCGGCGGCCGGATGCACGACCGCCTGCCCGGCGGCGGCATCACCGCCCGCTACGAGGGCATCTACGCGATCGGCATCGGCCTCGCCGCCTTCGGGCTCGCCGACGTCACCTTCGGCAACGGGCTGATCGCCGCCTTCGTCGCCGGCGTCGCCCTCGGCGCGGTCGAGCACGACATCCCCGAGTCGTTCGTCGTCTTCTCCGAGAACCTCAGCGCGATCTCGCAGGTGCTGACCTTTTTCGTCTTCGGCGCGCTGATCGTCGCCACCGGCTACGACGGCGACGTTTGGCGTCTCGCGCTCTTCATCGCCCTGGCGCTGCTCGTCGCCCGCCCGGCGGCGATCTTCGCTTCCTACGTCAGCAGCGGCTTCCCCCGCGCCCAGAAGGCATTCGTCGCCTGGTTCGGGCCAAAGGGGGTGGCCTCGATGCTCTTCGGCCTCTACGTGCTCAAGTCCGAGGTGCCCCACGGCTCGCTGATCTTCGACGTCGTCGCCTTCACGATCCTCGCCTCGATCGTCGCCCACGGGCTGACCGACACCGTCGGCGCCGGCTGGGTCGAGCGCCGCTCGCGCGGACGCGCCGGCCAGATGACTGGCTAGAGACCGGCTAGACCGCGGCCGGGGCGAGCTTGTCCTCGACCCAACCGGTCGAGGCGATGTGCTTGGGCATGCCCAGCTCCTTGGGCTCGTAGCCGAGGGCGAGGCCGACCAGCTGGGGCAGGTGGAGGACCGCCAGGCCGAGGTCGCGGCCGGTGACCTTCGCCGCCTCGGGCTGCTGCATGTCGAGGTTGAGGTGGCACAGCGGGCACGGCGTCACCAGGCAGTCGGCGCCGGCGTCGAGGGCGTCGCCGATGTGGGTGCCCGCCTGGCGCAGGGAGGTGTCGCGGTTCATCGTGATCACCGGGAAGCCGCAGCACTTGCGGGCGCCGTCGTACTCGACGACCTCGCCGCCGAGGATGTTGATGACCTTCTCGAGGTAGAGGTCGCGCTCGGGATGCTCCTCGTAGCCGAGGCGGGGCTTGGGCCGCAGCACGTAGCAGCCGTAGAAGGGGCCGACGCGCAGGCCCTCGAGCGGCCGGCGGATCTGGCGCGCGAGCTTCTCGAGGCCGTAGTCCTCGACCAGCAGCCAGAGGAAGTTCTTGTTCGAGAAGCCCTGCTTGCCCTTGACGTACTCGAGCCCCTCGCCGGCCAGCGCCTCGTTGATGTGGGCGCGGTAGGCGGAGTCGGCGTCGAGGCGCTGCTGGCACTCGGACTGCGCGCCCTGGCAGGTCGAGCAGATGTTCATCATCGAGAAGCCGGTCTGCTGGGCGAGGGCGAAGGTGCGGGCGTTGAGCGTGTCGACGAGCTCCTGGTTGTGCTCGGCGATGACGCCGGCGCCGCAGCAGTTGGCGCGGTCGAGCTCGACGAGCTCGATCCCCAGGCGCTCGGCGACCAGGGCCATCGAACCGTGCAGCTCGGGGGTGAATCCGCGCGAGACGCAGCCGGGCCAGTAGGCGACCGTCATCGCCTCGCCGTTGCTCGGATTCATCGCTCCTCCCCCTCGCCGGGCTTGGGCTCGGCGTCGGGATCCTCGTCGCCGATGATGTAGAGGTTGAGCTGCTGGCGGTGCTCCTCGGCGTGCTCGTAGATCCGCTTGACGTGCTTCTGCGAGTCGCCCGGCAGCTTCGCGTGGACGCCGGGGATCAGCTTCGGCAGCGAGCGCATCTTGCCGGTGCGGATGCCGCGGATCGCCGTCGGGATCGAGGCCAGCAGCCCCTTGATCGAGGCCAGCGAGGGCTTCAGCTTGCCGGCGATGCCGGGGGCGTAGGACTCCTGCAGCAGCAGCGACTCGTCGAGCGTGCCCTTGCTCTCGATGATCTTGACGAAGGCGGCCTCGTGGCGGTGGCCGTTGTTGGCGTCGTCGATGCCCTGCTCGCCGGCGAGGCGGCGCAGCCGCATGATCTGGTCCATCGGCGCGACCCCCTTGGGGCAGGCCTCGATGCAGCTGAAGCAGTGGGTGCAGTCGTAGATGCCCTGGGGGTCCTGGGCGAGGTCGTAGAGCCGCTCCTTGGTCTGCGCGTCGCGGGGGTCGCCGACGAAGCGGTAGGCCTTGGCCAGCGCGGCCGGGCCGATGAAGCCGGGGTCGACCTCCATCGAGAGGCAGGAGGAGACGCAGGCGCCGCACTGGATGCAGGCCATCGACTGGGTGACGTCGATCATCGACTCGGGCGGGACGATGTACTCGCGCTCGGGCACCTCGGCGGGGTCGGGCAGCAGCCACGGGGTGACGCGGCGGATCTTCGTCCAGTGCGTCGACTCCATGTCGGTGACGAGGTCCTTGAGGACCGGCATGTTGCCCATCGGCTCGACGACGATCGGCTGCGAGCCACCCGCGTCACCGGCGCCGTTGGCGCTGCGGTTGGCGAACTCGTGCGCCTCGCCGAGCTGGGTCTTGCAGGCCAGCGTCGACTGGCCGTTGATCTTGACCCCGCAGGAGCCGCAGATCGCCGCCCGGCAGGAGCAGCGCACCGAGAGCGTGCCGTCCTCGCGATCGCGTGCCTGCAGCAGCCCGTCGAGGACGCTCAGCGTCGGATCGAGATCGACGTCGAAGCTCTCCCAATAGGGGCCGTCCCCCGACTCGGGCTGGTAGCGCCTGACTTTCAGTTCGTATGCGGCCATCTCTGTCTCGTTCCTTGCGGCGCCCGGCGCGTCGAGCCTAGTAGGTCCGCGCCTGCGGCTGCCATTGGGTGATCGTCACCTCGGAGTAGCTGATCTCGGGCCCGTCGTCGCTGCGGCTGAGGTCGATGTGCTTGAGCCACTCCTCGTCGTTGCGCTCGGGGAAGTCGGTGCGGAACTGGGCGCCGCGGCTTTCGGTGCGGTGCAGCGCCGCGACGCAGGTGCACTCGGCGCAGTCGAGCATGTAGCCGAGCTCGAGCGCGCCGAGGATGTCCTGGTTGAAGACCTTGCCGCGGTCGTCGATGTAGGCGGTCTCCGCTTCCTGCTGCAGGCGCTTGACCGTCTCCAGCGCCTTCTGGATGCCCTCGGCGTCGCGGAAGACGGCGACGTGGCCGTCCATCGTCGCCCCCAGCTCGGCGCGGATCTCGGAGACGCGGCGCCCCGAGCCGCGCTCGCGGCCGACGATCGCGTCGATCCGGCTCTGCTCCTCGGCCAGCGCGGTGCGGGCGGGTGGCGCGGCGGCCATTCCCATCGCCCGCTTGGCGGCGTCGACGCCGGAGCGGCGGCCGAAGATCAGCGTGTCGAGCAGCGAGTTGGCGCCGAGGCGGTTGCCGCCGTGGACCGAGACGCAGGCGACCTCGCCGGCGGCGTAGAGGCCGGGCACCGAGGTCGCGCCGTCGACGTCGGTCTTGACGCCGCCCATCGTGTAGTGGTTGCCGGGCTTGATGTGGATCGGCTCGCGGGTGATGTCGACGCCGGCGAAGTCGCGGCCGACGAGGACGATCTCGCGCAGCGCCTCGTGGATTCGCTTGCGCGGCACGACGGTGACGTCGAGGGCGACGGTGCCGTCGGGGAAGCCGCGGCCCTCGTTGATCTCGGTCTGCTCGGCACGCGAGACGACGTCGCGCGAGGCCAGCTCCATCTTGTTCGGCGCGTAGCGCTCCATGAAGCGCTCGCCCTTGGCGTTCAGCAGGTGGGCGCCCTCGCCGCGGGCGCCCTCGGTGATCAGGAAGCCCTTGCCGGCGAGCGTCGTCGGGTGGTACTGAACCATCTCCATGTCCATCAGCGTCGCCCCGGCGCGGTAGGCCATCGCGATGCCGTCGCCGGTGCAGATCAGGGCGTTGGTCGTCGGTTGCCAGATCTGGCCGTTGCCGCCGGTGGCGAGGATCACCGCCTTGGCGCTGAACAGCTGCGTCGAGCCGTCGCGGATGTTGCGGGTGACGACGCCGTTGCACTCCCCCTGCTCATTCAGAGCGAGCGCCGTCGTGAACCACTCCTCGTAGCGGGTGATCGCCGCCGAGTGCTTCATCAGCTGCTCGTAGAGGACGTGCATGATCGCCTGGCCGGTGATGTCGGCGACGTAGTAGGTGCGAGCGGCGGAGGCGCCGCCGAAGGCGCGGACGCCGAGCCGTCCCTCCTGGTCGCGGTGGAAGGTGACGCCGAGGTGCTCGAGGTGGAGCAGCTCCTCGGGCGCCTCGCGGCACATGATCTCGATCGCGTCCTGGTCGCCGAGGTAGTCGGAGCCCTTGACGGTGTCGAAGGCGTGCGACTCCCACGAGTCCTCAGGGTTGAGCGCCGCGTTGATGCCGCCCTGGGCGGCGTTGGAGTGGGAGCGGACGGGGTGGACCTTGCTGACGATCCCCACATCCACGCCCGCCTCGGCGGCAGCGAGAGCGGCACGCTGGCCGGCGAGGCCGGCACCAATGATCAGGACGTCGTGAGTGGGCACGCCAGTTACTCCGATTGTGCTCGAACGAGCGAAAACCGAGACTGACAAGGACGCAGGGAGTCGGCAATGGCGGCGCCATGGCGACGACCGAGGACGCGGTCAGGCGAACTGTTTGCAGCCGTTCGGGCGCGGTCGGGGTAGCTGGCGGGTCCACTGGGCAAGGCGCGGCCATTCTATGTACGGCGGCGAGCTGACGCCTGAAGGCTCAGGCGGGGCCGGTGGCGCCGTCGACGACGCCGCGCAGGGCGCGGCTGAGCTGCTCGATCGTGACGACGCCGCTGAGCCGTCCGCTGGCGTCGACAGCCATCAGCGCGCCGAGGTTGCGCAGGGTCTCGTTGGTCAGCAGCGCGTCGAGTGGCTCGTCGTCGCGAACGAAGAGCCGGCCTTCGGGGTCCGGCTTGAGCACCTCGGCGACGGTCGAGCCGCTGCGCCGCGACTCCTCCAGCTCGTCGACGGCGCCCCGCTCGAGCAGGCCGCGGAAGTGCTGGCTCGCGTCGACGACAGGGAACCAGGGCCAGCGATAGCGCAGGAAGTACTCGTCGAGGGCGCGCTCGACGCTGAGCCCGTCGGGAATCGCCACGGGCTCGCGGTCCATGACGTCGGCGACGCGTATGCCGTCGAGCTTGCTGTTGATCGTCGTGTGGAAGGTCGCGGCGCGGGCGGCCTGGCTGAGGATCAGGCCGATCAGCAGCAGCCAGATGCCGCCGACCGGGTCCGGCGCGTGCAGCGGGCCGGCGTCGCCGCGCCCGAACATCAGGTAGATGCCGATGCCGATGAAGACGTAGGCGAAGCCGCGCCCCAGCGTCGCCGCGAAGCGGGTCGCCCGATTGCGGTCGCCGGTCAGCCGCCAGGCGATCGACTGGGCGATGCGGCCGCCGTCGAGCGGGTAGCCGGGGATCAGGTTGAAGACGAGCAGGAAGATGTTCATGCTCGTCAGCCAGCCGACCATCGCCATCAGCCCCGAGACGCCGGAGTCGCTGCGAATCCGCAGCGCCTTGGCGGACTGTCCCGAGCCGTCGACGATCAGGCTGATCGCGCCGAGGACGACGACTATCGCCAGCGTTACCAGCGGGCCGGCGGCGGCGATCCTGAACTCCTGGCCCGGCGTCTCGCTCTCGCGGTCCATCTGGGCGATGCCGCCGAACATCCACAGCGTGATCCCCTTGATGCCGATGCCGTTGCGGATCGCCACCAGGGCGTGGCCGAGCTCGTGCAGGACGATCGAGGCGAAGAACAGCAGCGCGCTGGCCACCGCCAGCGCGTAGGCCCCGCTATCGGCCTGCTGGGCGCCGAGGACGTCGCGGTAGAAGCTCGACATCCAGAAGATGAAGAGGAAGAGGATCAGGAACCAGCTGTAGTCGACGGCGATGCGGATGCCGCGGATGCGAAACAGGGTTAGCGACCCTCGCATGGCTCCTGGCCTAGACCTGCGGCCGGTGGCGCTCGATGATCCGGCCGAAGTCGGTCCCGGCCGGCAGCGTGCCGAAGGCGTTGCCCCAGTCGCCGCCGAGGCGGCTGGCGCAGAAGGCGTCGGCGACGGCCTCGTCGCCGTGGCGGACCAGCAGCGAGGCCTGCAGCGCCAGCGCCATCCGCTCGACGACCCGGCGCGCCCGCGCCTCGATCTGCTCGAGGTTGCCGAGCTCCTCGCGCAGGCCGGCGGCGTGGGCGGCGAGCCGGGGCTCGGCCGCGGCGCCCTCGTCGACCTCGGCGAGGAAGACCTCGACGCCGCGCGGGTTGCGCGCCATCGCCCGCAGCAGGTCGAGGCACTGGACGTTGCCCGAGCCTTCCCAGATCGACTGCAGCGGGCTCTCGCGGTAGAGGCGCGGCATCCCCGACTCCTCGACGTAGCCGTTGCCGCCAAAGCACTCGAGCGCCTCGACGGCGTGGTACGGCGCCCGCTTGCAGGTCCAGTACTTGAGCACGGGGGTGGCGATGCGGCGGAACTCGGTCGCCGTCTCGTCGCCGGCGGCGGCCTCGTCGAAGGCGCGCGCCAGGCGCATCGCGCCGACCGTCGCCGCCTCGGACTCGACGGCGAGGTCGGCGAGGACGTTTTGCATCAGCGGCTGGTCGATCAGCGTCTTGCCGAAGGCCGAGCGGTTGGCGGTGTGATTGATCGCCATCGCCAGGCCGGTGCGCATCCCGGAGGTCGAGCCGAGCGTGCAGTCGAGGCGCGTGTGGCTGACCATCTCGATGATCGTCGGCACGCCGCGCCCCTCCTCGCCGATCAGCCGCGCCCAGGCGTCGCGAAACTCGACCTCGCTGGAGGCGTTGGAGCGGTTGCCGAGCTTGTCCTTGAGCCGCTGGATGTGGAAGCGGTTGCGCTCGCCGTCGGGCGTGAAGCGCGGCAGCAGGAAGCAGGAGAGCCCGCCGTCGGTCTGGGCGAGGACGAGGAAGGCGTCGCACATCGGCGCCGAGCAGAACCACTTGTGGCCGCTGATCGCGTACTCGGCGCCGGGCCCGCCGCCGTTCAGCGGCCGGGCCGAGGTCGTGTTGGCGCGGACGTCGGAGCCGCCCTGCTTCTCGGTCATCGCCATGCCGCAGAGGGCGCCCTTCTTGTCGGGCGCCGGCACCAGCCGCTCACCGTCGTACTCGAGCGAGGTCAGCCGCGGCTCCCACTCCGCCGCCAGCTCGGGCTGGGTCCGCAGCGCCGGCACCGCCGAGTAGGTCATCGAGATCGGGCAGCCGACGCCGGCCTCGACCGGGGCCAGCAGCATGAACATGCCGGCGCGGGCGACGTGGGCGCCCGGCTGGGGCTCGCGCCAGGGCAGGGCGTGGAGGCCGTGCGAGACGCCGAGCCGCATCAGCTCGTGCCAGGCGGGGTGGAAGGCGACTTCGTCGATGCGGTTGCCGAGGCGGTCGTGGCTGCGCAGCTTGGGCGGGTTCTCGTTGGCCTCGAAGCCCAGCCTCAGCACGTCGGGCCGGCCGCAGATCTCGCCGAGCTGGCGTGCCCGATCGACGGCCCAGTCGGCGCCCTCGCGGCTGAACGCCTCCACCAGCGGGCGGTCGCTCTCGAAGACGTTGTGGCCCTCCAGCGGCGGCGCCTGGTTGAAGACCTCGTGGGTCTCGTGGGTGTCGATTCGCTCAGTCGTCGCCACGGCGAGCATTCTCGCAGCTGAATAGGCTGCCGCGGACCCGTGGCGAAGATCGAAGTCAAGAACCCGGTCGTCGAGCTCGACGGCGACGAGATGACGCGCATCATCTGGGCGTTCATCAAGGAGCAGCTGATCCTGCCCTACCTCGACGTAGAGCTCGTCTACTTCGACCTCTCGATCCAGAGCCGCGACGCCACCGACGACCAGATCACCGTCGATGCCGCCAACGCGATCAAGCAGCACGGAGTGGGGGTCAAGTGCGCGACGATCACGCCTGACGAGGCGCGGGTCGAGGAGTTCGGCCTCAAGGCGATGTACCGCTCGCCCAACGGCACGATTCGCAACATCCTCGGCGGCGTCATCTTCCGCGAGCCGATCGTGATCTCGAACATCCCGCGGCTGGTGCCCGGCTGGAAGAAGCCGATCGTCATCGGCCGCCACGCCTTCGGCGACCAGTACCGCGCCACCGACACGAGGATCCCCGGCGACGGCAAGCTGACCCTGAGCTTCAAGCCCAACGACGGCTCCGAGCCGATCGAGCTCGAGGTCTTCGACTTCCCCAAGGGGGGCGGCATCGCGATGGCGATGTACAACCTCGACGACTCGATCCGGGACTTCGCCCGCGCCTCGTTCCGCTTCGGCCTCGAGCGCGGCTATCCGGTCTACATGTCGACGAAGAACACGATCCTCAAGACCTACGACGGCCGTTTCAAGGACCTCTTCGAGGAGATATTCGACAGCGAGTTCCGCTCCGAGTTCGAGGCCAAGGGGCTGACCTACGAGCACCGGCTGATCGACGACATGGTCGCCGCCTCGCTGAAGTGGGAGGGCGGTTACGTCTGGGCCTGCAAGAACTACGACGGCGACGTCCAGTCCGACACCGTCGCCCAGGGCTTCGGCTCGCTCGGCCTGATGACCAGCGTGCTGATGTCACCCGACGGCAAGACGGTCGAGGCCGAGGCGGCGCACGGCACGGTCACTCGCCACTACCGCCAGCACCAGCAGGGCAAGCCGACCTCGACCAACCCGATCGCCTCGATCTTCGCTTGGACGCGCGGCCTCGCGGCGCGCGGGCGGCTGGACGGGACGCCCGACGTGATCGAGTTCGCCGAGACGCTGGAGCGCGTCTGCATCGAGACCGTCGAGAGCGGCAAGATGACCAAGGACCTGGCGCTGCTCGTCGGCCCGGACCAGAGCTTTCAAACGACCCAGGAGTTCCTCGGCTCGATTGACGAGAATCTCAGGGCGGCGATGGCTTGACCGCGCCGGCCGGTTCGACGGCAACGAGCCCCAAGCCCCCAGGAGGCACGAAGTGAGCGAGACCCCCGTAAACGTCACAGTCACCGGCGCCGCCGGCCAGATCGGCTACGCGCTGCTGTTTCGAATCGCCAGCGGCCAGATGCTCGGCCCCGAGACAGCGGTGCGGCTGAAGCTGCTCGAGATCCCCGACGCCGTCAAGGCCGCCGAGGGCACGGCGATGGAGCTCGACGACTGCGCCTTCCCGCTGCTCGCCGGCATCGACATCTGCGACGACCCCAACAAAGCCTTCGACGGCACCGAGGTGGCGCTGCTCGTCGGCGCTCGTCCGCGCGGCAAGGGGATGGAGCGCTCCGACCTGCTCGAGGCAAACGGCGGCATCTTCCGGCCCCAGGGCCAGGCGATCAACGAGCACGCCGATGACGGCATCCGCGTGCTCGTCGTCGGCAACCCCGCCAACACCAACGCCCTGATCGCGATGTCCAACGCCCCCGACGTGCCGCAAGAGCGCTTTACGGCGATGACGCGGCTCGACCACAACCGGGCGATCGCCCAGCTCGCCAAGAAGACGGGTGCCGGCGTCTCGGAGATCGCCAAGATGACGATCTGGGGCAACCACTCGACGACCCAGTACCCGGACATCTTCCACGCCGAGGTCCGCGGCCAGAACGCCGCCGAGCTGATCGGCGACCAGAGCTGGCTCGAGGACGACTTCATCCCGACGGTCGCCAAGCGCGGCGCCGCGATCATCGAGGCGCGCGGCGCATCGAGCGCCGCCTCGGCCGCGAACGCGGCGATCGACCACGTCCACGACTGGACGCTCGGCACCGCCGACGGCGACTGGGTCTCGATGTCGGTTCCCTCCGACGGCTCCTATGGAGTCGAGGAGGGCCTGATCTCGAGCTTCCCCTGCACCTGCGCTGACGGCGCCTGGTCGATCGTCTCCGGTTTGGAGATCGACGACTTCTCGCGCCAGAGAATCGACGCGAGTGTCGCCGAGCTCGCCGAAGAGCGAGACGCGGTTAGAGCTCTAAATTTGCTCTAAAGGGTGGGGCTAACGGGCGTGGAAGCCCTTGCCCTTTTTGGTTACTGACTTGTCCTGCTGCAGCTCGGCCATCACCCGGTAGACGTAGTTCGGGGCGATCTTCAGCTGCTTGGCGATCTCCGAGACGGTGATCCCGGGGTTCTCGCCGATGACCTTCAGCGCCTGCTCGCGACGGGTACCGCCACGACGGCTGCGCCGGGTCTTCGAGCCCTTGGGGCGACCGGGGCCGCGGCGAGCGGTTCCACTGCCGGCGGGGCGGCCAACGCGGCCACTCGCTCGACTGCTGACGGAACCACCGAGGTCCTTCAATGCCCGCTCGAGCCGAGCCTTCTCTGCATCAAGCTCCCTGATACGACTCTGAATCAGTGACTGAGCTTGTCCAAGCACGTTTGCCTTAGGCGGCATTACGTTCCTTTCGATAGATGGTGAAACCCCTCCTTGCGAAAGCGGCAGTGTATACACACCTCGCTGCCGAGGAGCGATGTAGTGGAAACGTTGAAACGTATGTTGAGCCGCTAGCGGTTTCTGAGGATGAGCCTGCGCGCCCTGAGCACTGGCAGCTCGGCCCGCCGGCGGAGCATGTCGAGGCGGTGGTGCGAGCGGGCGCGGCCGTGGGCGGCGAGATGGGTCCGCAGGTCGCTGGTGGCGAGGCTCTGCAGCCGTCGCACCTCTTCGGGCGTATGGCCGAGGATCTCACCGATCTCCGCTGCGTTGAGGTCGAGCTGGTAGTGCAGCAGCAGAGCCTGGCGCTGGACGGCCGGCAGGCGCTCGATCAGAAAGCCGAGATCCTTGTCGGAGACCCAGTCGAGCGAGCTCAGCGCCGGCAGGTCGTCGGCGGCCACGTCGGCCGCGCTGGGCTCGACGTGCTCGCGGATCTCGACGTCAGCCTCCTCGCGCAGCCGCCGCAGGGCATGGTCGCGGACGACGGCGAAGAGCCAGGCCCGCACCGCGCGGGGGCTGTGCATGTCGAAGTTGCGCAGCTCGTCGATCGCCTCGAGGAAGACCTGCTGCGTCGCGTCCTCTGCCTCCTTGTTGTCCTTGAGGACCATCCTCAGATAGCTGTAGACGCGGTCGAAGTAGCGCATGTAGAGGTCGTAGTAGGCGCCGCGGTCGCCGCCCTGGAACTGGGTGATCAGGCGGGCGCTGTCGATGTCCTCGCTCTCCTGGGTCACCGGTTCCTGGCGCTCGATGAAGACGAGCTCGCCGGCGTGGCGGCGCAGCCGGCGGGGCAGCTTCGGCGGCTCGATCGGCGCGACGCTGGCCCGCCGCTCGCCGATCCGGTGGCCCGTCGCGCTGCGGACGGTGCGCCGCTCGACCGCCGCGGGACGCCCCTCGCCGCGCTCGTAGGTGCGGCGCTCGCTGCCGCAACGGCGGTCCTCGCCGCCGCGGCGCTCGATGATCACCTCGATGTCGGGCTCCTCGGCGAAATGGCGGCGCAGGAGGTCGTGGATCTTGGCCAGCTCCGGCGGCACGACGCAGTAGACCGTCCGTCGTCGCTCCGCCCCGCCTGCGGTGCTGCCCTCTGTCTCTCTCTCGCTCACCCCACGCTGATCCTACTTTGCGTCCCTGCCCACGCCGAGCGCGCCGGCGTTACTCGGCCCGGCGCCGCCGCGGCAGGGTGCCGAAGACCACGTCCCAAAGCGGCGAGGAGACGCCGAAGCCGAAGTGGTGATCCTGGAAGTGATGGCGCATGTGCTGCTCGCGCAGCCGCTTGCCGAGCTTCGTCCGCGGCGCGTGGTGGTGGACGTGGTAGTGCGTGTAGTCGTAGGCCAGGTAGCCGAGGATGAAGCCGCCGAAGATCGGATAGGCGGCGGCAGCGCCGAAGATCAGCGTGAAGCCGAAGAAGAACAGCGTCGCCAGCGGGATGCTGACCGCGGGCGGCATCACCAGGCGCAGCTTGTCGTTGGGGTGGTCGTGGTGGACGCCGTGGATGATGAAGTGGAGGCGGTCGCCGCCGCGGAAGCTCGGCTGCCAGTGGAAGAGCAGCCGGTGGAGCCAGTACTCGGTCAGCGTCCAGACGGCGATCCCGGCGAGCATCAGCCCCAGCAGCTGGCCGGCGCCGTAGCCGCGATCGGAGCCGAGCAGCCACATCGCCACGATCACCGGCACGAAGATCAGCGCCGGCAGGATCGGGTGGACCCGGCTGAAGAAGTTGAGCAGGTCGCTCTCGAACATCTCCGGCGAGGCGGCCAGCTGGTCGGTTCGCTCGTGGGCCATCGGCCAGGATTCTAATAGCCGCCTCCGCCGATCCGACGCCGCCGTGGTTTCCTGCGAAATGCGGCGTCGGTGTTACGGGGCTGTGACCAAAGAGTCTGCGATTTGCGAATTCGCCGGCTGCGGCCGAGGTTTGGCGGTGCGATCATCGCCGGCGAGTTGAGCGCACTAATCGGGGACGGAGAAGGGGGCGGCCGCAAGACGGTGCGCCGAACGGCCAAGGGCAAGGCCAAGGCGCCGCGTTGCGCCGACTGCTTCTTCCGCCAGAACCTGCTCTGCGCCCTCCAGCTCGACGAGCCCTGCTCCACCTTTCGCCCCGGTGGCCCCCAGGGTCTCGTGCCCCCGCGCCAGCCGGCGCTGCTGATGCGCTCGCGGCGCCGCCTCGCTCAGGGAATTGCCGGCGTATAGTCGCCGGCGTATGCGAGTCACCGTGTTGGGAAAGTCGCCGTCCTGGCAGGACGCAGGCGGCGCTTGCAGCGGTTATCTGGTCCAGGAGGACGACGTCACGCTCCTGCTGGACTGCGGCAACGGCGTCTTCGCCAAGCTCCGCGAGCACGTCGACTACGTCGACGTCGACGCCGTCGCAATCTCCCACCTGCACGCCGACCACTTCCTCGACCTCGTTCCCTACTCCTACGCGCTGACCTACGCCCCCAAGCAGCAGCCGGTGCCGGTCGCCAAGTGGCCGGGCACCGACCACCCGGCGCGGCCGCGGCTGATCGCCCCGGGCGGCGCCACCGAGACCTTCCGCCGCGTCGTCGGCGCCTGGGGCAACGAGGACCTGATCGAGAACGCCTTCGCCCTCGAGGAGTACGCGCCGAACGCGACCGTCGAGGTGGGCCCGCTGCAGATCCGCTTCCAGGAGGTGCCGCACTTCACAGAGACCTTTGCCTGCGACATCAGCTCGTCGAACGGGGGCGGCCGCTTCACCTACGGCGCCGACTGCCGGCCCGGAGAGGAGCTGGTCGAGCTGGCCCGCGACACCGACCTGCTGATCGTCGAGGCGACACTGCCGCGCCCCGAGCGGACCGGCGTCCGCGGTCACATGACCCCGGCCGAGGCGGGCGACCACGCCAAGCGCGCCGGCGCCCGGCGCGTCGTTCTGACCCACATCTCCGACGAGCTCGACGAGGGCTGGGCGCGCAACGAGGCCAGCGAGACCTTCGGCGGCCCGGTCGAAGTCGCCCGCGAGGGTGCCGTCTACTCGGTTTGAGCCTGGGGAGCGAAGCTAAGGTGTAGGACGTGCCCAGTCGCGATCCCTTTGCAGACTTCGCCCGGATGCGCCGCGAGATGGACCAGCTGCTCGGCGACGCCTGGGAGCGCGCCGGCTACGCGCCCCGCCGCGAGGGCGAGGGCGGCTTCTCGCCCCGCGTCGACGTCTACTACTGCGGCAGCCCGCGCCGAGCCGTGGTCAAGGTGGATCTCGCCGGCGTCGACACCAGCGCCGTGACCCTGGAGGTCTCGGGCCGCGAGCTGATGATCTCGGGCGAGCGCCCGGTCCGCGACACCGAGGGCCGTGTCTATCAGCAGGTCGAGATACCGACGGGGCCGTTCCGCCGGCTCGTCGAGCTCGGCGTCGAGGTCATCTCCGACCAGGCCAAGGCGACCTACGACGACGGCATCCTGCGGGTGGAGCTGCCGCTGCGCGACCAGGAGGCGGAGACGCGGACCGTCCCGGTCGAGCGCGCCGACGACGCCGATGGCTGAGCCGACCGAGAGCGGCGCCGCGGTCCTCGACGTCATCGAGACCCCTGACGTCGAGGACGCGATTCGCGCCATCGGACCGCTGCCCGACGCGCTGCCGGTCCTGCCGCTGCGCGAGACGGTGACCTTCCCCGACACGCTGACCCCGCTTGCGGTCGGCCAGCCGCGCTCGATCAAGCTCGTCGACGACGTCCTCAACGGCAATCGCCAGCTGGTGATGGCCGCCTCGCGGGATCCAGAGCTCGACGAGCCGGGCCCCGACCAGGTCCACCGCGTCGGCGTCGCCGGCGTCGTCGCGCGGATGCTGAAGATCCCCGACGGCTCGATCCGGATCCTCGTCCAGGGCCAGCAGCGGGTCCGCCTCGACGACTTCGTCGCCGAGCAGCCGTACCTGGTGGCGCGGATCTCGGAGATGCCCGACATCATCGTCCAGTCGGCTGAGCTGCAGGCGCTGACCCGCAACGTCCAGAGCACCTTCTCGGAGATCATCGAGCAGATCCCATACCTGCCCGAGGAGCTCCAGCTCGCGGTCACCAACATCGACGAGCCCTCAGCGCTCTCGCACCTGATCGCCGGGGCGCTGCGGATCTCGATGGAGGAAAAGCAGGAGCTGCTCGAGGAGGTCGACGTCGCCAAGCGGCTGCGGCGGCTCTCGGAGATCCTCGCCCGCGAGCTCGAGGTCATCCAGCTCGGCACCAAGATCCAGTCGCAGGTCCAGTCGGAGATCGACAAGGGTCAGCGCGAGTACCTGCTGCGCCAGCAGCTGAAGGCGATCCAGGAGGAGCTGGGCGAGGTCGACGACCAGCAGGCGGAGACCAACGAGCTGCGCGAGCGTCTGGAGGCCGCCGAGCTGCCCGAGCAGGCGGCGAAGGCGGCGGAGCGCGAGCTGACCCGGCTGGAGAAGCTGCCATCGGCCTCGGCCGAGTACGGCGTCATCCGCACCTATCTCGAGTGGCTCGTCGAGCTGCCTTGGTCGAAGGCGACCGACGACAACCTCGACATCGACCACGCGCGCGGCGTCCTCGACGAGGACCACTACGACCTCGAGAAGGTCAAGGACCGGATCCTCGAGTACCTGGCGGTGCGCAAGCTCAATCCGGACTCACCCGGCCCGATCCTCTGTTTCGTCGGCCCGCCGGGCGTCGGCAAGACGAGCCTCGGCCGCTCGATCTCGCGGGCGCTCGGCCGCGAGTTCGAGCGGATCTCGGTCGGCGGCGTCCGCGACGAGGCCGAGATCCGCGGCCACCGCCGCACCTACATCGGCGCCCTGCCGGGGACGATCATCCGCGCGCTGCGCGATGCCGAGACCCGCAACCCGGTGTTCATGGTCGACGAGATCGACAAGATGGGCGCCGACTTCCGCGGCGACCCGGCGAGCGCGATGCTCGAGGTGCTGGACCCGGCCCAGAACACCGCCTTCCGCGACCACTACCTGGACCTCGAGTTCAACCTCTCCGACGTCGTCTTCATCGCCACTGCCAACATCCTCGACACGATCCCCAGTCCGCTGCTGGACCGGATGGAGACGATCGA
>JAWVFK010000042.1:0-18478 GCA_033856175.1 Solirubrobacterales bacterium
CCGAGAGCTTCGGGACCGTCGCCTCCGAGACGGCCGAGATCATCTTGGCCCCGTGCCGGATGATGCCCTGCCGCTCGACCGCGGTGCCGATCATGAAGCCCGGCACGTCGGCCAGGAACAGCAGCGGGACGTTGAAGGCGTTGCAGGTCCAGATGAAGCGCGCGGCCTTGTCGGCGGAGTCGACGAACAGCACTCCCCCGCGCTGCTTCGGCTGGTTGGCCACGATTCCGACCGCGCGTCCCTCGACGCGTGCGAGGCCGACCACGAGCTCCTTGGCCCAGCGCGTGTGCACCTCGAGGAACGATCCCTCGTCCACCACGCCGTCGATCAGCTTGATCACGTCGAACGGCTTGTTCTCGTCGTCGGGGACAAGCTCGCGGATCGGCGGGGCGTCGGCGACCGGATCGGCAGGGGGCGCCGCGGGCGGATCCTGGCGCCAGTTGGTCGGGAAGTAGGAGAGGTAGCGCTTGGCGGTGTCGATCCCGTCCTCGTCCGACTTGACGAGGAAGTGACCGACGCCTGAGACACCGGTGTGCATCCGCGCACCGCCCATCTCGTCGAGCGACACCTTCTCGCCGATCACCATCTCCGCCATGCGCGGCGAGCCTAGGTACATCGACGCGTTGCCGTCCCGCATGATCACGATGTCGCAGAACGACGGGATGTACGCGCCGCCGGCCGCGCTCGGGCCGAACAGGACGCACACCTGAGGCACGAGTCCCGACAGCTTCACCTGCGTGTGGAAGATCCGCCCGGCGCCGCGGCGACCCGGGAACATCTGCACCTGGTCGGTGATCCGCGCCCCCGCCGAGTCGACGAGATAGACCATCGGCACCTCGAGCTTCAGCGCTCGCTCCTGGATCCGCAGGATCTTCTCGACCGTCTTCGGGCCCCACGACCCGGCCTTGACCGTCGGGTCGTTGGCCATCAGGGCGATTCGCCGGCCGCCCAGCAGCGCCAGGCCGGTGACGACGCCATCGGCGCCGAGGCCCTCCTTCTCCCAGTTGGCGAGCAGGCCCTCCTCGGCGAAGGACTCGGGATCGACGAGCCGCGCCACCCGCTCGCGCACCGGCAGCTTCTCCTGCTCGGCGACCTTCTGGTGGTGGCGCTCGGGCCCTCCGCCGAGGGCCGCTTCGAGGGCGGGCGTGATGTCAGTCACCGCGACCCCTCTATCGCTGGCTCAGCTCGAGGACTTGGCCCGCGGCTTGGGCTGGCGGTTCGTCGCCTGCTCCTCGGCCGGCTCCTGGGCAGTCGCTGCGGTCGGCTGGCCATCGGCCACCTTGCCGCGAGAGCCGGCTCCGCCCGAAGCCGCTGCGGGAGCGAACTGATCCTGGCCGGGCGCCGGGCGATGCTGGGCCACGGCGGCCTGGAGCTCGCCGCTGAGCTTGTCGATCTGGGCGAGGACGCCGTCGCGCCGTCGCGCCAGGTCCGAGATCACGGTCTCGATGTCCTGGCGGCGCTTGTTGCCCTCGTCGACGATCCGCTGAGCCTTGGCCTCGCCGGCCTTGACGGTCTCGATCGCCTGGCGATCGGCCTCCGAGCGAACCGTCTCCGAGTACTCGTCGGCCTTGGTCCGCGTGTCGGTCGAGTAGGCGTCGGCCTCGCGGCGCCGCTCGGCGTCGTAGCGATCGGCGGCGGAGTGGGTCTTCTTCGAGTACTCGTCGGCCGTGCCGGTTGTCTGACGGGCGTACTCGTCGGCCTCCTTGCGAGTTCGATCGCCCTGAGCGTTGGCGTTGCGGACCGATTCCTTGGCCTCGCGGTCGGCCTCCTCGCGCAGCTGCTGCGCGGTCTCCTCGGCGTCGGTGAGGATGCGGGAGGTCTTCTGGCCGACGCGCTCGAGCTCACGCTTGACGGTGTCGGAGCGGGCGCGATCGCCGCCGCCGGCCTCGAGCCAGTCGGCGAGCCGCGACAGGAAGTTGTCGACCTCGCGCTTGTCGTAGCCACGACGGGCCACGGCAAACGTCGCGCTGCGAATTCGATCGATGCTGTCGTTCTCCACCTGGTTCCTCTCCTCGAGCTGGTTTCAGCTGCCTGGATCGACGGCAACCGGATGATCGCCGGAGTAATCGTAGAAGCCCCGGCCGGATTTGCGGCCGAAGTGTCCGGCGTTGACAAGATTCTTGAGAGCCTCGGGTTGACCGAAGCGCTCCTCGCCGTAGGCCTCGAGCATCACATCGGCGATCGAGGCGAGCGTGTCGAGGCCGACGAAGTCGGCGAGGGTCAGCGGGCCCATCGGGTGGCTGGCGCCGGCCATCATCGCCTTGTCGATGTCCTCGATCGAGCCGACGCCCTGCTCGTAGGCACGGATGGCGTCGAGCATGTAGGGGACGAGCAGGCGATTGACGATGAAGCCGCGGTTGTCGCGGGCGGCGACGTTGGTCTTGCCGAGCTTCTCGCCGAGGGCGAAGCCAAGCTCGACGGCCTCGTCGCCGGTCGCGTCGGCGCGGACGACCTCGAGCAGCGGCATCACCTGGGCGGGGTTGAAGAAGTGAAGGCCGAGGAAGCGCTCGCCGCGATCGGTGACGGCGGCCTGGTCGGCAACGGCCAGCGACGAGGTGTTGGTGGCGAAGAAGGCCTCGTCCTTGACGATCCCGTCGAGCTCACGCCAGAGCTCGAGCTTGAGGTCGAGGTTCTCGGTGATCGCCTCGATGACGAGGTCGCAGTCGGCGAGGTCGGCGTAGTCGAGGGTCGGGGCTATGCGGCCGCGGACGGCGTCAGCGTCGCCCTGCTCGAGCTTGCCCTTGTCGACGGCCCTGGCGAGCTGCTTCTCGATCTTGCCGATGCCGGCATCGAGCTTGTCCTGGTCGGCCTCGCGGACGACAACGTCCCAGCCCGCCTGGGCGCAGATCTGGGTGATCCCGTGGCCCATCAGGCCGCAGCCCACCACTCCAACCTTGTTGATCTCCATTGCGGAAAAGTCCTCCGTTTGCAGGGCGCTCTTCGCGAGTGAAGCGGGCAGCCTACTAGTGCTGCGTGGGCTGGGCGGCTCCGCGGCGCCAATCGACAGGACCCGCCCGCAGCAGGTGGGCGCCGAGCTGACGGCCGAGGATCTGCTCGGCGGCGTGCGACACCTCGAGCAGCTTCGCCAGGTCGATCCCGGTTTCCACTCCCATCTCGTGCAGCATCGAGACGACGTCCTCGGTCGAGACGTTGCCGGTCGAGCCCGGCGGCACCGGGCAGCCGCCGAGCTCGCCGAACGAGGACTCGAACGAGCTGACGCCGGCGCTGAGCGCGGCGAGGACGTTGGCGAGGCCCTGGCCGCGGGTGTTGTGGAAATGAGCCGTCAGCTCGACGCCGGGCAGGCGCGGGCCCGCCATGGCGAAGAACTCTCCGACCTGGCGCGGGTTGGCCATCCCGGTGGTGTCGCCGAAGCCGACCTCCTCGCAGCCGGCCGCGGCGAGGCGCTCAGCGATCTCGAAAACGCGATCGGTCGGCACCTGACCCTCGTAGGGGCAGCCGAAGCTGACGGCGATCACCCCCTCGCAGCGCAGGCCGGCCTCGCGCGCCGTGGCAATCGTGCGCTCCAGGCCCGCGAGCGACTCCTCGATCGAGCGGTTGACGTTCTTGCGGTTGTGAGTCTCCGAAGCCGAGAGGAAGACGCTGATCTCGTCGAAGCGGTCGCGACGCTCGAGCGCGCGCTCGAGGCCGCGCTCGTTGGGGATCAGCACCGAGTAGGCGACGCCCTCGGGCCGGCCGATGCCGTCGAGCACCTCGTCGGCGTCGGCGAGCTGGGGAATCACGTCTGGGCGCACAAACGAGGTGATCTCGAGCCGGCGCAGGCCGCTCGCCGCAAGCAGGTCGATCAGCCGCACCTTGTCGGCGGTCGCGATCACCTCGGGCTCGTTCTGGAAGCCGTCGCGGGGCCCCACCTCGCGGATCTGGACCTGCTGGAGCGACTCGATCATCTGACGAACAGTAGGAGCAGGCGGGTTGGGCCCGCCCGTCGCTACTCGCTCTTGACCTCTCCGACGGTGATCATCCGGCGCTCGTGGGTGCCGACGCCGATCGTTCGCTCGCCCTCGGTCACCTCGACGTCGAAGCGAAGCTTGCGGCCGTCGGCGATCTCGCGCAGCGTCGAGCGCACGTTGCAGGTCGAGCCGGCGGCGGCCGCGGCGACGTGCTTGACGCAGACCTCGAAGCCGACCGTCGCCTTGCCCTCGGGCAGCTGCTCGAAGGCGAGGATCGTCGAGTTGCGCTCCATCATCGCGATCATTCCCGGCGTCGAGAGCACGCTGACGCCGATCGTGCCGCCGACGTCGGTGACCAGCTGCCCCTCGACGACGAACTCGTCGACGCGCTCGGCGCCGGGCTCCAGATCGAGCTCAGCAGGCTCCACTAGACCATCCCCAGGCCGCCGGAGACGCCGAGCGTCTCGCCGGTGACATAGGAGGCGTCGTCGGAGGCCAGGAAGGCGACGGCGGCGGCGACCTCGTCGGGCTGCCCGAGCCGGCGCAGCTGGGTGGCGGCCTTCATCGTCTCGACGATCTTCTCGCCGATCTCGCCGGCCTCGAGCGCGCCCATCAGCAGCGGCGTCTGGATCGGGCCGGGGGCAATCGCGTTGGCGAGGATGCCGTAGCGGGCGTTCTCGCGGGCGATCACCTTGGTGAAGGCGATCACGCCTCCCTTCGCCGCCGAATAGACGGCCGAGCCCTTCGAGCCGACCCGCCCAGCCTCGGAGGCGATGTTGACGATGCGCCCGTAGCCGGCCTGCTGCATGCCCGGCAGCGCCGCGTGGGTGCAGGCGAAGACGCCGCCGAGGTTGACCGCCATGACCCGGCCCCAGAGCTCAGGATCGGTCTGGGTGAAGAAGGCGAACTCGTCGGTGCCGGCGTTGTTGACGAGGATGTCGAGGGTTCCGGTGTGCTCGATCGCGGCCCGCGCCGAGTCGTAGTCGGTGACGTCGAGGTGGATCGCCTCGGCGCTGACCTCGGCCGCGACCCTGCCGGCGGCCTCCTCGTTGACGTCGCCGATCGTCACCGCCGCCCCCTCGGCGGCAAGGCGGCGGACGATCGCCGCGCCGATGCCGCTGGCGCCGCCGGTGACCAGCGCCTTTCTGCCCTCGAGCCTCACGGGCGCCAGCCTATCCTCATCCGCCCGCGGCTCGACTCCCGTCCGGCCGAGCCGTCGCTGGCGGATAACCTGCGCCGCCAATGACCGAATGGCCAAAGGTCTCGATCGTCGGCGGCACCGGGGCGCTTGGCTACGGCCTCGCCCTGCGCTGGGCCCGCGCCGGCGTGCCGATCGTCATCGGCTCGCGCGAGGCCGGTCGCGCCGGGGAGGCAGCGGCGCGCCTGCGCGACGCGGTTCCCGGCGCCGAGATCGAGGGCCTCGCCAACGAGGAGGCGGTGCGCCGCGCCGAGATCGTCTTCCTGACCGTGCCCTTCCGCGTCCAGTCGGAGACGCTCAACAACCTCCGCGAGGCCCTCGAGCCCGGCCAGCTGCTGGTCGACTGCACGGTGCCGATGGCGGCCGCGGTCGGCGGCAAGGCGACGCGCTCGCTCGGCGTCTGGCAGGGATCGGCGGCCCAGCAGGCGGCGGAGATGGTGCCCGAGGGCGTCAGCGTCGTTGCGGCCCTTCATACCGTCAGCGCCAAGCGACTGGCCGAGGAGAAGGCGCCGCTCGACCAGGACATCCTGATCTGCGGCGACCGCAAGGCCGACAAGGCGCGGGTCGCCCAGCTGATCGAGCTGATCCCCGGCCTGCGCGCGGTCAACGCCGGCACGCTCGAGATGGCGCGAATCGTCGAGCAGCTGACGCCGATGCTGATCGCGATCAATGCCCGCTACAAGGCGCACGCCGGGCTGCGGGTCACCGGGCTGCCCGACGCAGATCCCTGGAGCTAGTCCCTCGATGACCGACGCGACCAGCGGGGGCGTTGTCGTCCTCGCCGGCGGCACCGGCGGAGCGAAGCTCGCTGCCGGCATGCAGGGCATCGTCGGCGAGCGGCTGAGCGTCGTTGCCAACACCGGCGACGACATCGAGACGCTCGGCGTCCACGTCTCCCCCGACCCCGACCTCGTCGCCTACTGGCTGGCCGGGGAGATCGACGAGGAGCGCGGCTGGGGCCTGCGCGGCGACAGCTTCACCGTCTTCGAGCAGCTGACACGGCTGGGCGCGCCCGACTGGTTCAGCCTCTCCGATCGCGACCTCGCCGCCTGCCTCTATCGCAGGCAGTTCCTCGAGGCGGGCGGCCGGCACACCGCGGCGCAGGACCAGATCGCGCGGTCGCTGGGCGTCGCCGCGAAGGTGCTGCCGATGTCCGACGAGCCGGTGCGAACGCGGGTGCGGACCGAGCAGGGCTGGCGGCCGCTGCAGGAGTTCCTGATCCTCGACCACGGCGCGGCGGCGGTCGAGGCGGTCGAGCTGGACGGCATCGGCGACGCCAGGCCGACCGCCGAGGTGCTGACGGCGATCGCCGCCGCCGAGGCGATCGTCATCGGGCCCTCGAACCCCGTGATCTCGATCGGGCCGATCCTCGCCGTGCCGGGTCTGCGCGAAGCGATCGCCGCGGCGCCCGCGCCGGTCGTCGCCGTCAGCCCGTTCATCGCCGGCCGCGCCGTCAAGGGGCCGACCGACGCCTTCATGTCGGCCCTCGGCGCCCCCTGCTCGGCCGCCGGCATCGCTCAGCTCTACACCGGGCTGCTCGACGGCCTGATCCACGACCCGGCAGACCCCGGCCCGGCGCCGAGCGGTGTTCCCACCCTGGTCTGCGAGACGCTGATGGACAGCGCCGAGACGCGGGTCGAGCTGGCCGACCGCACGCTCGAGTTCGCCCGTGAGCTTCGAGCCGTCACCTGAGCGTGGAGGCGACAGCGGTGATCCCCGTAAAGCGCTTCGCCGCCGCCAAGCAGCGGCTGCAGCCCGAGATCGCGACGGCTGAACGCACCGCCCTTGCCGAGCGGATGATCGAAGCCGTCTTCGCCGAGATCGGCCGAGCCCGCCGGATCGCTCGCACGATCGTCGTCAGCGGTGAGCCCGGCGCGGTCGCGCTGGCCGAGCGCTTCGGCTACGAGGTCGTCGCCGACGAGGCCGACGCCGGCCACTCTCAGGCGGCGATGCTCGGGATCGCGAGGGCGGTCGAGCACGGCGCCGGCGCCGTGGCGTTGCTGCCCGGGGACTGCCCGGCGCTGCGCGCTGCCGAGATCGACGAGCTGCTCGCAGCGATCGAGCCCCCCCATGTGGCCGTCATCCCCGACCGCCACGGCACCGGCACCAACGGCCTCGTGATCGCCCCGCCAGATGCGATCGAGCCGGCCTTCGGCGAGGGCAGCTGCGCCCGTCATGCCGGGCTCGCGGAGGCAGCCGGCATGCCCCACTCGATCCGGCCACTCAGCTCGCTGGCCCTCGACATCGACACCGCGGAGGACCTGGCGCTGTGGCGCGGCTCGAGCTGATCCCCGTCGCGGGCCTGCCGGAGATCGCCGCGGGTGCCCGCCTCGGCGAGCTGATCGCCGCAGGCGCCGAGCTCGAGGAATCCGACGTCGTCGTCGTCGCCCAGAAGGTCGTTTCCAAGGCCGAGGGACGTATGCGCCGGCTGAGCGATGTCGAGCCGGAAGAGAGAGCGCGGCAGATGGCCGCCGAGCTGGGCAAGGACCCGCGGATGGTGCAGTTGATCCTCGAGCAGAGCGCGCGGGTGATCCGCGCCGAGCGCGGCGTCCTGATCGTCGAGACCGTCGACGGCTGGCGCTGTGCCAACGCCGGCATCGACGCCTCCAACGTCGCCGACGAGGGCACGGTGACGCTGCTGCCAGTCGACTCCGACAGCTCCGCCCGGCGGATCCGTGCCGAGATCGGCGAGGCCGCCGGCCTGCGCCCGGCCGTCGTCATCGCCGACAGCTTCGGCCGCCCCTGGCGGCTGGGCCAGGCAGACGTCGCCATCGGCTGCGCCGGCCTGGTCCCGATCGACGACTGGCGGGGACGGCACGACCGCGCCGGCCGCGAGCTCGAGGCAACCGTGATCGCGATCGCCGACGAGATCGCCGCGGCGGCGGATCTCGCGCGCTCGAAGGACGACGGCGTCCCCGTCGTCGTTCTTCGCGGCCTCGACGCCGGCGTCAGCGACGAGGACGGGCCCGGTGCCGCCGCGCTGCGACGGCCCGCCTCAGAAGACCTGTTCGACTAGGAAGCTACGTTCGACTTGTCGATCCCGAGCGTGGGCGCGCTGGCGCCCTCCTCGGTCCACTCGGGCGGCTCGTAGGCCCTGCCCGGCACCCCGCCGAGGCAGAGCAGCCTGGCGCCGGTCTCGCCGGTGATCAGCTTGCGCTTCTGCCCGGGACCGACACGGGCGAAGACGCCCGGCTCGAGCTCGTGCTCCTCGTCGTCGCCGACCCGCAGCCGCACCGATCCGCTGAGCGGCGCGTAGACCTCTTCCTGCTCGTCGTGCGAGTGGGTGTGCTCGGGATAGCCGCTGAACTTCGGCGGCAGGTCGATCACCTGCATCCCGAACGAGGTGACGCCGAGGCCGGCGCGGACTCGCTTCATCCCGCCACCGAACACGGACTCGAAGTCCTCGAGCCTCTTGACGGTCACATCGGCCATGCAGCACCTCCTCTCGTCGCCGTCCGTGGGATGGACGACTGCAGCGCCAGCCTAGTAGGTCTCGACGATCTCGTAGAGCGTCGTCCGCTGGGCGGGCTGGCGGCCTGCGCGCCGCGCCGCTGCGATGAGCTGCTCGGGCTCGAGGCGGTCGCCGTGGCGCGAGCCTGCCATCCGCGAGATGCTCTCCTCCATCAGCGTGCCGCCGAGATCATTGACCCCCCAGCGCAGGCTCTCGGTGGCGGCGTCGAGGCCCATCTTCACCCAGCTCGCCTGCAGGTTGACGATCGTCCGCCCGAGCGCCAGCCGGAACGCGGCCGTGTGCTTGAGGTTCTCGGCCTGGCCGATCTCCTCGACGCCATGGGTCCGGCCGAGCAGCGTGTTGTAGGGGATGAAGCTGAGCGGCACGAACTCGGTGATGCCGCCGGTGCGCTGCTGCAGCTCGCGGATGACCCGCATGTGGCGGGCCAGCTCGAGCGGCTCCTCGATGTGGCCGAACATGACCGTCGAGGTCGAGCGCAGGCCGGCGCCGTGCGCCGCCTCGATGATCTCGACCCAGCGTGCCACCGGCAGCTTGTTCGGTGAGATCCGCTGGCGGACGCCGTCGTCGAGGACCTCGGCGGCGGTGCCGGGGGTCGAGCCGAGACCGCAGTCGATCAGATACTCGAAGACCTCCCGCGGCGGCAGGCCAGAGCGCTCGCACATGAAGTTGACCTCCATCGGCGAGTAGGCGTGGAGGTGCAGCTGCGGCGCCGTCTCCTTCGCCAGCCGCAACCAGCGCCCGTACTCCTCGAGCGTGTAGTCGGGGTGGATCCCGCCCTGCATGCAGATCTCGGTGGCGCCGAACTCGACCGCCTCGTTGATGCGGGCGACGAAGTCCTCCTCGGCGACCTCGTAAGCGTCGGGCGAGCGCTTTCCCTGGCCGAAGCCGCAGAAGGCGCAGCCGACGATGCAGACGTTGGTGAAGTTGATGTTGCGGTTGACGACGAAGGTCGCTCGCTCGCCGACCAGCTCGGAGCGCAGCGCGTCGGCCGCGGCGCGCATCTCCTCGATGACCTCGGGCCGAGTTTCGCTGAACAGCGCCGTCAGCTCCTCTTCGCTCAGCTCCTCTCCGCGCTGGCCCTTGACGATGGCCCGCGGCGCGACATCGCCGGCGACCGCGCGCTGCTGGCGCCGGCCAGAGCCGCGGCGGGGGATGAAGCTCCAGTATTTGAGCTTGATCACGTCGAGCACGCCCTGCTCCAGCCAAGCGGCATCGATGTAGTGCGAGTAGACGCAGAGGCGCTCGGTCAGCGCATAGCCGCGGGGCGCGAGCGCCTTGCGCGCCTCGTGCGGGCTCGGGAAGGGATGCTCGGGCGAGATGTGGTCGCCGTTGGCCGAGAGCCCGCCGAGGTCGCTGGCGCCGGCCTCGACCAGCTCGGGCCACCAGTCGGCGAGGTTGGGCGGGATCTGGACGCCGACGTCCGGCATCAGCAGGCGGCACTCGGCGATCAGCCGCTTGATCTCCTCGATGCTCACCGGCGATGCCCATTCGGGCAGTGGCTCGGCCGGCGCTTCGGCCTGGCCCCCACTCCCGTTCCCATTCCCATTCCCGTTCCCGTTGCTCTCGGGCGCCCAGCGCTGCCGCGCGGCCTCGCCGGCGATCTCGGCGACCTCGCGGCCGTAGTAGCGCGGGTGAGGCACGTAGTTCTGCAGGATCACCTCCTGCAGATGGCCGTAGCGCTCGTGCAGCGCAGCGAGCGCCTCGAGCGAGGCGACCCTCTCCTCCTCGGTCTCGCCGATGCCGACCAGGATGCCGCTGGTGAACGGGATCTGCAGCTCGCCGGCGGCGGCGATCGTCGCCAGGCGCTGCTGCGGATGCTTGGTCGGCGAGCCGGCGTGGACCGTCTCCATCAGCCGCTCGCTGATCGACTCCAGCATCAGCCCCTGCGACGCGGTCACCTGGCGCAACCGACTGAGATCCTCGTGCGAGAGCACGCCGAGGTTGGTGTGAGGCAGCAGGCCGCGCTCCAGCGCCCGCTCGCAGGTCCAGACGACGTAGGAGGTGAAGTCGTCGTGGCCCCACTCGGCCAGCCGCCGGGCGACCTCCGGGTTGACCTCCGGACGCTCGCCGGTCAGGACCAGCAGCTCCTTGCAGTTGCGCTTGACAGCGTCGTCGAGGCGCCGTTCGACCTCAGCCGGGGCGTAGAGGTGGGCGCGGCGGGTGGCGAAGGCGCAGTACTTGCAGTAGCACTGGCACGTACGCGACAGCGACAGCGTGTAGTTGCGCGAGAAGGTGACGCGCCTCACGCGCGCAAGCTACAGCAGCCCTGGCCGCGGCCGGTCAGTCGTCTTTGATCTGGCCGCCGGGAGGCGGTACGACCACGGCGGGCCCGCCCTCGATGACGAGCTTGAACAGCCCGACCGCGAGCACGGCGCCGACGAGCGGGCCGACGATGTAGGGCCAGACGCCGCCGAACTCGTTACCGACCAGCGCCGGGCCGAACCAGCGGGCGGGGTTGAAGCTGCCGCCCGTCAGCGGTCCGAGCACCATCACCAGCATGCCGAGGGTCGTGCCGATCGTCAGCGGCGCCCAGTCGCGCGGCGCGCGCACGTTCATCGCAACGGCGACGATCGCGAGCACGAGGACGAAGGTGCCGATTCCCTCGACGATGAAGCCCTGGAGGTTGCCGCCCAGCAGCGGCGCGATCTTGACGGCGCCGTAGTTGCCGGCACGGCCCTCGTCGACGAGTAGCGCCTTGGTCAGCAGCGCACCGAGGACACCGCCGGAGAGCTGAGCGAGGACGTAGACGATCGCGTCGATCGGGTCTATCCGCCGCAGCAGCGCTGCTGCGGCGGTGACGGCAGGGTTGAAGTGGCCGCCGCTGACCGTGCCCAGGGTGATGATCAGCCCGAAGAGGATGAAGGCGTGGACGAGGCCGACGACGGCGAAGTCGGAGCCGAACTGGGCCGTTGCACCGCTGGCTACGTAAAGGGTCACCACCGAGGTGACGAAGAAGACGAGCAACAGCGTGCCGACGAGCTCGGCGATGTAGGCGGCAAGTCCTCGATCCTTCACTAAGAACCTCCTCTGAAGCTCCGGGGGTGACCCACCAGTGCGGGTCTAGGGCGGCGGCAGTCTATCCCTTTCGACCGGCGTCCCGCGTGCGATGGCCGCCTCGAGAGGGGCAGCGGCGGGTGCGTCATCTAGGCTGCCGGCATCGTGAAGAGGGTCGCTGCGCTGCTGGCGGCCGTCCTGCTTGCGGTCGCCTGGGGCGGCTGCGGCGGAGGCGGCGCTGAACCGGGCGCGTCGAAAGACGCGACCCTGATCCTCGATTTCCAGCCCAACGCGGTCCACGCCGGCATCTACTCGGCGCTGCGGCGGGGCTACTACGCCGACGAGGGCGTGCGGCTCCGCGTCCGCCAGCCCTCCGACTCGACCGACGCGCCGAAGCTGCTGCGAGCCGGCCGCGCCCAGTTCGCGATCCTCGACATCCACGACTTCGGCATCGCCCGCGAGAAGGGCTTTGACATCGTCGCCGTCGCGCCGATCGTGCAGCGGCCGCTCGCCGCGGTCATCGCTCGCGACGGCACGACGATTCGTTCGCCCAAAGATCTGACCGGCCGCCGCGTCGGCGTCACGGGGCTGCCCTCTGACGACGCGGTCCTAGACTCGGTGCTTGCCGCAGACGGCGTTGCCCCGAAAGCGGTTCAGCGCGTGACGATCGGCTTCAACGCCGTCGCCGACCTGCGGGCCGGAAAGGTCGACGCCGCGACGGCCTTCTGGAACGCCGAGGGCGTCGCGCTCAGGCGAGCTGGCGTCCCTACGCGGGAGTTCCGTGTCGATGACTACGGTGCGCCGGCGTACCCCGAGCTCGTGCTGGTCACGACCCGCAAGTTGCTTAACCGCGAGCCGGCGCTTGTCGACTCACTCGTCAGCGCCACGGCCCACGGATATCGGGACGCAGCGAAGGATCCGGCCGCCAGCCTCCGCGATCTCACCACGTCCGTCCGCGGGCTCGACCCCCGGCTCGAGCGGGCTTCGCTGGCCGGTCTGCGATTGGCCTTCGCTCCCGCTGGCCAGTTCAAGCGCGACCAGCTGATGGCTTGGAGCCGCTGGGAGATCAAGCACGGGATCCTCGAAAGACAGATCGAGGTCAGCGCGGCATTTCGAGCAGCCCGCTGACCAGCTGGGGCATCTCGCGGGCCATCCGCGAGCGCGGCACGACCAGGTCCACCCCGGCCGCCTCGGCCTCTTGCTTGGTCGCGGTCTCGACGTGGGAGTAGTAGCCCAGCACCGGGATCCCGAGGCCGACCAGCGCCTCGCTCGGCTCGGTGTCGAGGTCGGCGATCAGCAGGTCGGCGGCCTCGAGCGGCGCCTCGCCGAGAGAGGCCGCCAGCTCGATCCGATGGCCGCTGCCGCCAAGCGTCTCGACGATCCGGCTGCCGAACATCAGGTCGGAGGCGATCGCGACGATCGTCGCCATCAGCCGCGATCGGTATCAGTCATCTAGAGGCCGCGCCGCTCGCGGAACTCGCGCCGAACGCTTTCGGGCCGCCCCCACATCTGGACGATCTCGACGCGACCCTCCTGGACGCTGCGGACGTTGAGCTCGCCCTCGATGCCTTCCCCGTCGAGGCCGGCCAGACAGCCCTCGACCGTCTCCGCCGCGGCGGCGTGGCCGAAGGTGTGGGCGACCAGCAGCCGCCAGTGCCAGTCGGCCTTGGAATAGGGCTGGGCATTGACCTGAGCCAGTCGCACGGCGGCGTCGATGTAGCGCGACTCATCGGCGATCCGCAGGTCGACCTGAAGGTCGGTCCAGTCGGTCGGCAGCGAGTCGACGATGCCGCGAAAGTCCTCGGCGAGGGCCATCGCCGAACCCTACCCGCCCAGAAAGACCTGCTCCAGCAGGAAGACGTTGAGGGCGATGATCACTGTCGCCAGGGACCCGGCGAGAATCGAGAGCCAGCGAGGATTGGCGAACACGCCCATGACGTCGCGGCGCCGGGCGATCAACAGCAGCGGCACGAGCGCGAAGGGGATGCCGAAGCTGAGGACGACCTGGCTGATCACCAGCGCCCGGGTCGGGTCGAGGCCGATCGCGAGGACGATCAGCGCCGGCGCCAGCGTGATCGCCCGCCGCAGGAAGATCGGGATGCGGCGCTCGATGAACCCCTGCATCACGACCTGTCCAGCCATCGTGCCAACCGACGACGAGGCGAGCCCCGAGGCGAGCAGGGCGATGCCGAAGGCGGTCGCCGCGTGGTCCGAGACCAGCGTGCGGAGCCCGTCGTAGGCGCCGTCGATGCTGTCGATGCCGGTCAGGCCGCTGCCGTGGAAGAGCGCGGCCGCCATCGCCATCATCGAGAGGTTGACTACGCCGGCGAGCGCCATCGCGATGACGACGTCGATCCGCTCGAAGCGCAGGATCTGGCGTCGCTCACCGTCGTCGCGGCCGACGATCCGCCGCTGCGTCAGCGCCGAGTGCAGGTAGATGACGTGCGGCATCACCGTCGCGCCGATGATGCCGGTAGCAAGAAGCACGCTCTCAGTGCCGCTGAACCCCGGCACGACGAGATGCTTGGCGATCTGCCCCGCATCGGGGTGAGCGCTGAACATCTCGTAGACGAAGCCGGCGACGACGACGCCGACGAGCGCGGTGATGCCGGCCTCGAGCCGCCTGAACCCCATCTGCTGCAGGCCGAGGATCGCGAAGGCGGCGACGCCGGCGATCAGGCCGGCGGGAAAGAGCGGGATGCCGAAAAGCAGGTTCAGCCCGAGCGCGGCGCCGACGACCTCGGCGATGTCGGTTGACATCGCGACGACCTCGGCCTGCAGCCAGAGCCCGATCGAGGTCCTGCGCGAGAAGACCTGGCGACATGCCTCTGGCAGGTTCTTGCCGGTTGCGATCCCCAGCTTCGCCGACTGGGTCTGGACGACCATCGCGATCAGGTTGGCGGCGAGGACGACCCAGAGCAGCAGGTAGCCGAACTTGGCGCCGCCGGCGACGTTGGTGGCGAAGTTGCCCGGGTCGATGTAGGCGACCGCGGCGATGAACGCCGGGCCGAGAAAGGGCCAGAGCCGCGCGATTCCCTTTGTGTCGCCCTCCAGCGAACGGCGGGCGGCGCGGGCGACAGCAGCTTCGCCGGGGAGGACATCCTCGACCTTCGCCGAGCCCAGCGGACGGCGCCCATGCGGCGGCTGCGGCTCTCCGCCCGGAGAGCTGGGGACACGGCGGCGCACGCGTCGAGCCTATGGAATCGCCGGTCCAGCCGCAGGCACTGCCCCGGGCCGCCGCGGCCGCGCTCCTAGAATCACAGAGGTGGAGACCACCACCCTGCCCGAGCTCGACGCCCAGTACCGCCAGCTGCGCGAGGGTGCCGGCTACCTCCTGCGGGAGGAACGCTCCTGGCTGGCCGTCGTCGGCGCCGATGCGGCCGAGTACCTGCAGGGCCAGCTGACCAACGACATAGAGGCTCTCGGCCACGGTGAGGGCTGCTACGCGGCGCTGCTCGACCGCAAGGGCCACATGCAGTCCGACATGCGCGTCCTGTGCCTCGGCGAGGGCGAGATCCTGATCGAGACCGAAGCCGCAACGGCTGCCGCGGTGCGCAGCCACCTCGACACCTACCGGATCGGCCGCGCGGTCGAGCTCGAGGATCGCAGCGGCAGCCTGGCGACGGTCTCCGCGATCGGCCCGGCGACTGCGAGGGCCCTCGGGGCCGACCCCCCACCGGCCGAGCACCGCCACAGGCCGGCGAGCGTCGGCGGCGTCCCCTGCCGGCTGATCGGAACCGCCGAGGGCATCGACGTCCTGATCGATCCCGACGCCGCCGTCGCCCTGAGCACTGCGCTGGAGGCCGGCGGCGCCACGAGAGTGACTCCTGCAGCAGCGGAGATCGTGCGAGTCGAGAGCGGCGAGCCGCGCTTCGGGGCCGAGATGGGCACGCAGACGATTCCCGCGGAAGCCGGCATCGTCGAGCGGGCCGTCAGCTTCAGCAAGGGCTGCTACATCGGCCAGGAGACGGTCGCCCGCCTTCATTACAAGGGCAGGCCAAACCGCCATCTGCGCGGGCTGCGCCTGAGCGCGACGGTGGAGCCGGGAGTGACCCTCACCCTGGGCGATCGCGAGGTCGGCGTCGTCGGCACCGCGTGCCTGTCACCGGCATTCGGGCCGATTGCGCTGGCGATCGTCCGGCGCGAGGCTGAGCCCGGCGCAGTCGTCGCGGTTGGAGACGCTGGCGTCACCGCCGAGGTCGTCGAGCTGCCCTTCGCAGCGGCCTGACGCGTCGCCGCCTCCGGCGCGTCGGTTAGATTTGCGTCGAGATGTCCCGCGGCGCCGCAAGATCCGTGAGCTTGGCGTGCGCGTGCGCCGTTGCCCTGGCCGGCATCGGCTGCGGCGACCAGAAGGCGAATGACCCGCGGCCGCCGATCGCCGTCGAGACCACGGTCAAGGTCAACGACCAGGAGGTCCTCGTCTCACCCAACCGCTTCGACTACGGTCAGGGAGAGGGCCTGACGACACCGGCGAACATCGTCGAGGCGCAGGCCGAGGCGCGCGGCGAGAAGGTTCCGCCGCACACCCAGACGGCGCCGCCGACCCTCGCCGACCAGCCGGTCGTGCTGACGATCGTCAACCTCTCGAACCACCCGATCGCCCTGGCGATCAAGGGCCCGACGACGGCGACGAGCGCGCGGATCGCCGCCGGCGAGACCGGCAGCCTCAAGGTCGCGCTGCGAACCGGCAAGTACCGGGTCACCGCCCTCGGCCTCAAGAGCGCGAAGGCGGGCTCGATGGACATCGGTCCAGCGCGCCACTCCTCCCAGAACGACCTACTCCTCCCCTAGGCCGCCGATACCGGCGCATCTCGGCGTCCTCGCCCGATCGCCTCGCTCACGTACTGAGTACGCTCGCTTCGCCGATCGGACTGCGTCCACCGACCTGCTTGGTCTCGGTGTCCTAGGTGTCCGAAGTCTCGACCAGGGACTCGATCCGCTCCAGCCTGGCGCGCACCGCCTCGACGAGGGCGTCGAGGTTGGCGCGGGCCTTGTCTGAGCTCGTCTTGATCCCGGTCAGCGCCGAGCGGATCGCCTGCGCCTGCTTCAGCGTCGAGATCGCCTCTGCCGCGGCGTCGCGCA
This sequence comes from Solirubrobacterales bacterium, assembly GCA_033856175.1. GTDB lineage: Bacteria > Actinomycetota > Thermoleophilia > Solirubrobacterales > 70-9 > JAWVFK01. The sequence continues at coordinate 16,655 of JAWVFK010000042.1, forward strand.
CCGCCACCGCGTCGACCTCCAGCTCACGGTCGCGTGTCATCAGGACTCGCGCCGCCGCAAGGCGGTAGGCGACCTCCAGAGCGAGGCTCGCGGGCTCACTCGGATCGACAGCGACGATCAGCTTGTTGCCCTCGTATTCGACGAGGGACTCGCGGCCGGCAGGTACGCATTGCTCACCGGCGACCACCAGAACGCCGAAGGCGGCGGCGCGGCCCGCCATGCCGTCGTTGAGCTGGGCCCAGGCCTCGTTCTTGCTCAGCTTGCTGTGCTTGGCCTCGAAGAGCACGCGGGCGCCGGCCGGTCCCTCGCAGGCGCCCAGCTCGACGAGCGTGTCGCCCTTCTTGCCGCCGCCTTCGGCGCTCTCGAGACCGGTATGGGTCGCGACGTCGCCACGCGCCGATGCGATGCGCTCGATGGCCTCGTGGACAGCCTCCTCGAACGGGCGGCCCTTGGCCGTGCTCCGGGAACGCTCGGCGTCGAGCTCCTCGCTGGCGCCGAAGCGCTCGCGCAGCGTCACGACCTCCTTCGTCAACTCGTCGATCTGGACGCGGTCGGCCTCGCGGTCGCGCTGGCGCCGGGCGTCGAGCTCCTTGAGGCCGCGAACGACGGCCGCCTTGAAGTCGGTCAGCGGGTTGGCGCCGTCCTCGGCGGAGAAGAGCCGGCCGATCGCGGTCCGCTGCTCCTCGCTCGCCTTGGCGACTATCTCCTTGATCTGCTGCTGAACGGAATCGCTGCGGTCGGCACCGAAGGCGGCGGCGAGCCGCTCGGCGAGGTCGGCGTTGCCGCTCTCCAGCGTTCCCGCCAGCACCTTGTTGAGATCGCCGACGCCGCGCTCGAGCTCAGCGCGGACGTAGTCGACGTTGACGGCGGTGCCCTCGGCATCGAGGACGCGGGCGCCGATCTCGACGGCCTTGACCACTGTCTCGGCCGGGCGCTCGCCGGCCTCGAACCGCTCGCGGACGATTCGGGCGGCGCGCTCGTCGACCACCTCGAGCGCCTCGATCACGAGGCGGTCGTCGAGGACCCGGACCGAGCCGTCGCCTTCGCCTAGACGCTGTTGTGCAAACGCTTCCATGAGAGCTTGTCAAGGTAGTCGCGCCCTCGGACAGGAACCTGACCGGCGTTCTCGATTAGGATTCGCGCGCTTTGGCAGTGGATGTCTCCGAACTCACGAAGCTCGACGTCGAGCCCGGCACCCTGCCGGCGACGATGGCCGCATGGGTGATCCGCCAGGAGCGCGAGGGCCAGCCCACCGATGCCTTCCAGCTCGAGGAGATCGAGGTCCCCGAGCCCGGCGCCTTCGAGGTCATCGTCCGGGTGATGGCCGCCGGCGTCAACTTCAACAACGTCTGGGCCGCGCTCGGCGAGCCGGTGTCGGTCTTCGGCTATGGCGATCATCCGGAGTACGGCCACCACATCGGCGGCTCCGACGCCTCCGGCGTCGTCTGGAAGGTCGGCGAGGGCGTCACCCGCTGGAAGCCCGGCGACGAGGTCGTGATCCACTGCAACCAGGCCTCCTACGAGGACGTCGAGGTCCACGGCCTCGACCCGCTCGCCGCGCCAAGCCAGCAGATCTGGGGCTACGAGACGACCTGGGGCTCGTTCGCGCAGTTCACGAAGGTCCAGGCCCAGCAGCTCATCCCGAAGCCGAAGAACCTCACCTGGGAGGAGTCCGCCTCCTACGGCCTCGTCTACTTCACCGCCTACCGCATGCTGATCGACCAGTGCGAGCTACAGGCCGGCCACAACGTGCTGATCTGGGGCTCCGCGGGCGCGCTCGGCGTGTTCGCCACCCAGCTCTGCGCGGCCGCCGGCGCGAACGCC